>NZ_PYBW01000013.1 GCF_003205575.1 Streptomyces tateyamensis | reverse complement strand
GGGGGCGGGGGAGGGGGGGGCGGTCCGCCTCCCCAGGCCGGAAAACGGGAGCCCCGAGGGCCCCGGGCACCGAGGACCCACCGGGTGCCCGCCCGGGGGGCCGCCGCCTTCTGGTGGGGGGCGCTGCGGCGGCGGGGTGGGGGGGGGGGGGTTCCTGCGCCCGCCGCTGCTGACCCCGCCGCTGGCCGCCAGCGCCGCCCTGGTGCACGGCGCCCCCGCACTGCCGATCTCGCAGCCGCGCAACCTGGTCGGCGGGCAACTGCTGTCCGCGGTCACCGGCTACGCGGTGCTGGCGGTCACCGGGCGCGGCCCGTGGGGCGCCGCCTTGGCCGGCGGCCTCGCGCTGGGCGCGATGCTGCTGGCCCGGGTCCCGCACTCGCCGGCCGCCGCCACCGCGGTGATCGTGGTGCTGCAGGCCCCGCCGGCGGTGCGCTTCCTGCCGCTGCTGGCACTGGCCACGGTGCTGCTGGTGGCGATCGGCCTGCTGCCCGGCCGGACCGGCCAGCACGCGGTGCGCTACCCGGTGAGCTGGTGAGGCAGGATCAGCTCCATGGCGAACACCATTGACCTCCACCCGATCGGGTGGGTGAGCGGCGGCCGCACCGAGGTCGTCGACGACGACTGGGGACAGGTCGAGGCCGTGATCCGGCTGGACCGGGACCGCTACACCTCCGAGGCGCTGCGCGGCCTGGACGCGTTCAGCCACCTGGAGGTGGTCTTCCACTTCGACCGGGTGCCCGAGGAGCGGATCGAGACCACCGCCCGCCGCCCACGCGGCAACCCCGACTGGCCCGAGGTCGGCATCTTCGCCCAGCGCGGCAAGAACCGCCCCAACCGGCTGGGCGTCTCGCGCTGCCGCCTGCTGGCGGTGGACGGCTCCGAGCTGCGGGTGCGCGGGCTGGACGCGGTGGACGGCACCCCGGTGCTCGACCTCAAGCCGTGGATGGCCGAGTTCGGGCCGCTGGGCAGCACCGCGCAACCGCACTGGGCCACCGAGCTGATGCGGGAGTACTACTGAGATGACCGACCACGATGCCGCCCGGCTCGCCCTGGAGCACTGGCGGGCGGCGGCCGGACAGTCGGACAGCCTGCTGATCGACGGCTTCCACGCGCTCAAGCACACCCTGCGGTTCGGCGGCACCGTGCGCCTGGTGCTCACCGCCGACCCGGCGGGCCTGGCCGAGCTGGCCACCGCGCTGGCCCCCGACGTGGCGGCCGAGGTGACCGCACTCGCCGTCGAGGTACCGGCCGCCGCCCTGCGCGAGCTGGTGCCCCGGCTGCACCCCACCAAGGTGGCCGCTCTCGCGGTCCGCCCGGACCAGGAGGCGGTGCTGGCGCGGCTGCGGGCCGAGCACCGGGCGGCCCCGGTGGTGGTGCTGGACAACCCGCGCAACCTCGGCAACACCGGGGCGGTGGTGCGGCTGGCCGCCGGGGTGGGGGCCACCGGAGTGGTCACCACGGGCGACGTGGACCCCTGGCACCCGGGCGTGGTGCGGGCCGGTGCCGGGCTGCACTTCGCCACCGCGGTGGCCCAGCTGGCCCCGGACCGGCTGCCGGCCGGGCCGCGCTACGTGCTCGACCCGGAGGGCACCGACCTGCGCGAGGTCACCCTGCCGGACGACGCGCTGCTGGTCTTCGGCTCCGAGCGGCACGGCGTCTCCCCCGCCCTGCGGGCCGGCGCGGACGCCCTGCTGGCCCTGCCGATGCGCCCGCAGGTCTCCAGCTACAACCTCGCCACCTCGGTCGCCATGACCCTCTACCACTGGCTCGCCCAGCGCCGCTGAGCGCCGGGCCCGCGCTGCGCCGTCAGGCCTTCGGGCGGCGCAGCGCGCGCTCCAGCTCGGTCAGGGCCGTCACCAGCAGCCGGCTGCCGGTGCGGACCAGGTCCTGCTGGTCGTCCAGGGCGCGGTGGGTGAGGGCCAGTTCCGGGTCGGTGGCCGGGCGCTGCTCCCGGTCCCACTCCTGCTGGGCCAGCCGGACCTTGCGGAAGTCCACCGGCATCCCGGTCAGCACCGCCGCCCCGGCCGCCGCGCTCGCCTCGGCCAGCAGCTGCCCGAACTCCACCGCCCCCGGCACCGGCTCGGCCTGACGGGGCGGCAGGTGGGCCTCCATCAGCAGCGAGATCCGGGACAGGTGGCCGAGCGCCTCCCGGACCCGCCCCAGCTGCTTGCGGCTCAGCTGCGGCGAGTGCCCCACCGGCTCCGCCTCGGCCCGCTCGCGCGCCTGGAGGAAGGCCGCCCGCGCCTCCCGGCTGTCCAGCAGCGCCGCCCGCACCGCCCGCGGGTCCTGCCCCGCCGGGTCGCCGTACCCGGCCAGCACCTCCCCCGCGTACCGGCCGACCGCGGTGATCCACTCGGCCGTGCGCTCCGGCAGCCGCGCCGTCTCCCAGGTGGGGAAGAGCGCGTACCCGAGCAGGGCCACCGCCCCGCCCAGCAGGGTCATCAGGATCCGCTCGCCGGCGGTCTGCACCACGTGGCCGGAGTCGATCGAGAGCAGGAACACCACGTACGCCGAGATGCAGGTGGTGGCCATCGCGTACCCGGTGCGCAGGGTCAGGTAGGCACCGCCGATGCAGACCACCGCCAGCGCGCAGGAGAGCACCTCGCCCGGGTCCACGGCCAGCACCACCGCGGTGGCCGCCAGCACGCCGACCACGGTCCCGGCCACCCGGGCCACGCCGCGGCTGAAGGTCTGCCCGAAGTCCGGCCGGATCACCATCGCCGCGGTCATCGCCGCCCAGTAGCTGTGGTGCAGGCCGGTCAGCCGGGCCAGCAGGTAGGCCGCGGTGACCACTCCGGACAGCCGCACCGCGTGGTGCAGCACGGGTGAGCCGGTACGCAGCTGCCGGCGGGCCGAGCGCAGGGCCACCGGGGCCATCCGGGCCAGCCCGGGCCGGCGCAGCACCCCGTCCACCCCGGGCAGCGGGACCTCCAGGGTGGACTCGCCGACCGCCGGGTCCAGCGCCGAGGTGGCCCGCCCGAGCAGCGTGGTCAGCCGCCGGGCCGCCCGCAGCGCCGGGCCGCGCAGCACCTGTCCCGGGGCGGCCAGCGTGGCGGGCGCGGCCTTGGGGTAGACCAGCGGCTCGCCGGTGCGGATCGCCCGGGCCAGCGCGTCCAGCAACTGGGCGGCCCCGTCCAGCAGCTCGCGCGCCCGGTCCCGCTCCGGCCCCTCGGCGGCCGCGCCGAGCTCGGGGTCGGCCACCGCAGCCAGGGTGGGCCGGATCCGCTCGGCCATGGTGCGCAGGCCCTGCAGTTCGGGCGGCCGGCGCCGGGCCTGCCAGGGCGTCAGGGTGGCGGCGTGCCGGGCGGTCATCAGCGGGGCCGGGTCGATGGTGGCGTGCGGGTCGTGGCGCAGCCGGCGGGCGTAGTCCGCCAGTTCGGCGTAGGCGTCGGCCAGCGCCTCGCGCTGCGCGCCCCAGTTCTTCACCGGGAACAGGGTGATCACCAGCGCCTGCGCCCCGCCGCCGAGCGCGCACAGCAGCGCGTGGCCCACCGCGGTGGGCACGCTGACGGGCAGTTGGACGACCACCAGCATCACGGTCACCGTGTTGGCCGCCACCACTCCTGCGGTCGGCCCGAGCGCCCAGGCCAGGCCGGCCGCGAAGCACCAGGCGGCCAGCAGCACCGGGAAGAGCCCGGGCACGCCGACCGCCAGATAGCCGAGGAAGGTGCTGACGCCCAGTCCGATCCCGGCCGCCAGCGCCAGCGAGGGCCGCGGACGGAAGCTGCGCTGGAAGGTCGCGGTGCCGGCGATGAAGGCGCCCATCGCCGCGGAGGTGGCCTGGGCCGGGCCGAGCAGCCCCAGCACCGGGAAGACCACCAGGGCCACCGCCGCGGCACCGCGCCCGGCCCGCACCGGATCCCCGATCGCCCGCTCCAACCGCAGCCCCGCCCGCCCGGTGTGACGGAGTGCGGCGAGCCACGGCATACCGGACATTCTAGGTCACTGCCCGCCGCCCGGGGCGGGACCGGGCGCCCAGCCAGAGCAGGAAGGCGGTGGGCAGGAAGACCGAGTCCGCCGCCACCATGGCCAGCGAGAAGACCGGCAGGCCCAGCAGCACCGCGATGCCCGCGTGCTCGGCCACCATCAGGACCAGCAGCACGTTCTTCGCCCGGCGCGACCAGAGCACCACCGGGAAGGCCAGTTGGGTCAGCACGGTGCCGTAGGAGAGCGCGAAGACCAGCAGCATGCTGGAGGCGAGCAGTCCGGACAGGGCCGGCCAGGGGGTGAAGTAGGCCAGGTGCAGCGGGTAGTAGAGCGCGGTGCCGTCCTGCCAGCGCGAGCCCTGCACCTTGTACAGGCCGGCCGTGGTGTACACCAGCAGCACCTGAGCGGCGATCACCACCATGGCGCAGTGGTGCACCATGCTGCCCAGCGCGTCCAGCACCGCCCGCGGCTCGCCCCGCGGCCACCAGCGCCCGGTCGCGTACCAGAGGCCGGCCGCGGCCCACATGGTCCACAGCAGCGCCGCCCAGCCCAGGTGCGGCCAGTCCCCGCTGCGCCAGCTCAGCCGGCCGGTCAGCTGAGCCGCCGTCAGCGCCGCGGCGCTGAGCAGCCAGAGCAGCACCCCGGGCAGCGCACCGGCCGACCCGCCGCGCGCACGGCGCCGGGCGTCCAGCGACCAGACCTCGGCGCACCGGGTGAAGGCCAGGTAGATCACCATCAGGTGGACGATGTTGTCCCCGCCGTCGCCGACCAGGATGCTGCGGTTCTGCACCGAGACGACGGCGAGCAGGAAGAGCACCGAGCTGAACCTGGTCCGCCAGCCGAGCAGCATCAGCACCGCGGCCAGCACCGCCACCGCGTAGCAGGCCTCGAACCACCACCGCCCGTCCTGCCAGAGCAGCACCGAGAAGGCGTGGTCCTGGGCGGTCAGCCGGCGGGCCAGGTCCAGGCTCCAGGCGCTCCGGTCGCCGTACACCACTCGGCGTTCGGGCCACTCGCGCAGCAGCTGCAGCAGCACCACCAGGGCGAAGCAGATCCGCAGCGCCGCCGCCTGGTGGCGGGCCAGCGGGCGGCCGGTGAACAGCTCCAGCCCCCGGGCCAGCAGGTCGCCCGCGCTCGGCCGCGGTGCGGCGGGCGCCGGGCCCGCGGCGGCGGGTGCCTCGGGTTCGGCGCGCAGCGGGCCGGGCTGCGACGGGATGCCTGTCAGCAGGCCCTCGCCCGCCCGGCTGCCGGTCTGCGGCTGCGGCGCGGTACCACTCATGCCAACCCCTGGTAGTCCGTGTCGGAGACCGGCCACCAGGGCAGCTCGGAGTACTGGACCTGCCCGCTCTGCTGGCTGCTCTGCTGCTGGCCGCTCCACGGCGGCGGTGTGATCGCCACGGTGGCCGAGCGCAGCTCGACCGCGGTGACCGGTCCGCCGGGCCCGGTGCGGCCCAGCCGCTGCAGCGCGATCCGCTTGAGGTACTGCTCGGCCAGCTCGCTGCGCGGCCCGGCGGTGGGACCGTGTTCGCTGTCGTGAGTGCTGTCGTAGAAGTCCCAGGCCCGCCGCAGCAGGTTCTGCTGGGCGTGGCCGGGGACCGGGTTGTGCCGGATCGCGGCGATGTCACCGGCCGTCAGGTCGACCCAGTCGCCGTCCCCGCCGGCGGTGCGGGTCCGGGCCTGGACCGCGATGTTGAACTGCAGCGGGTCCGGCGCGAAGAGCTTCCAGTTCTGCTCGAACTCCGGCATCACCAGGCCGTTCAGCTTGGCCTGGTAGCGCTGGGTGACCGGGCCGGGCGGCGCGGACTGCAGGAAGCAGCCGGCCAGCAGCGCCACGGTGCCGGTGACCAGCGCCATCCCGGCGGCCGTCAGCACCAGCAGAGCCGGCCGCGACCAGTGCCGCGGCTCGGCCGGTGCCTCCAGGTCCCCCCCGGTGGCAGTCATCCGTCCCCCTAACCCGGCCGGCTCAGAGCACGAAGGCCTGGTCGCCCGAGCTGCTCACCAGCGGGCGCCCGGACTGCTCCCAGGCGAACATCCCGCCGTCCACGTTGACCGCCTCGCGGCCCTGGCCGATCAGGTACTGGACCACCTGGGCGGACCGCCCGCCGACCCGGCACAGCACGTAGAGCCGGCCGTCGGGCACCTCGTCCAGACGGGCGGTGAACTGGCTCATCGGGATGTGCAGCGCGCCCTCGGCGTGGCCGGCGTCCCACTCGTCCTGCTCACGCACGTCGAGCAGCACCGCGTCACTGGGCAGGCCGGCCACGTCGGCGGTGGGGATCTGCTGGAACATGCCGGGAGTCTCCTGTCGTCGGGGGGCGGACGCGTGACGGCCCGCGGAGGGCCCATTGTCACCCGCCGCGGCGCCCGGCGGGGCCGAGCCGAGCAATCCGGACAGCTCGGTCTGCAGCGCGCCGGCCCGGGCCAGCAGCTGCTCGGCCAGCTCGGCCAGCAGCGCGTCCGGGTCGGCGCCGCCCAGCATCAGCAGCTCGCCCATCGCGGTGGACTCCAGGCGGACCCGCTCGGCGGCCAGCTCGCCGATCCGCGCGGTCAGCCAGTCCAGCCGCTGCACCAGCCAGTCGCCGCGCTCCGCCGCGTCCGGGGCCGGCGCGCTCTCGGGCGCGGTGGACCACTCCTCGCTCAGCACCCGCAGCGCCTCGGTGTCGCCGCGCCCGTAGGCCTCGTTGGCCCGGGCGATGAACGCCGAGCGGCGCTGCTGCTCGGCCGGGTCGGTGGACAGGTCGGGGTGCGCCCGGCGGGCCAGCTCGCGGTAGAGCCGCTGGGCCTCCTTGCCCGCGCGGACCCGGGGCGGGGTCGGCACCGGTTCGGGTGCCTCGGTCATCGCCTCCGCCTGGCGCACGCTGTCGAGCAGCCCGTCCAGGTCCGGCAGTTCGTCCACCAGCTGACGGGCCTGCTGGGCCCGGCGCAGGTCCTCGGGATCGCCGGAGCGGGCGGCTCGGGCCTCGGCGACCAGCGCCTCCAGCTCGTCCAGCCGGGCGTAGAGCGGGCCGAGCAGCTCGTGGTGGACCAGCGCGAAGTTGTCGATCTCCACCCGCAGGGTGGCCACGTCCACGTCCAGGGTCAGCCAGGCCAGTTCGGTGGCGGCGACCCGCTCCTCCCACTGCTGCCGCTCGGGGTCGGTCCACGGGACCGGGCTGACTGCGGTCACTGCTCGTCCTCGTTCGTCGGTTTCCCCGCGGCCCCGGCGGGGCACGGCCGGAGCTGAGCCTAACCCGGGCCCGGTGCGCCGGAGGAGTGATCCCAGAGGTGCGACGATTTCAGGCCAAGAAGGAGATGGACAGGGCGTGCAACAGGGCGCACGCTGGGTGACACACAACTGATACTGAGGAATCTGACGGTTTCGGTACCGGTCGGCGACCGGACCGTGCTTCGCTGGGAGCGGCACTGGCGAGAACCTGATACCTGACAGCCGCACAGGTGGCCGACTCGGCCGGACAGGCGGGAGCGACACGGACCCCATGGTGGACGACCCGAACTCAACAGCGGACACCCAGGCCGAGCTGCCCCGTTCCCTGGGTTCGGTGGCGGCCGCGGCGCACGGCGGGCCGACCGCCCAGGGCGAGCCGGCCGAACCGGCCGAGCAGCCGGCCGGCGTGGTCGCGATGGTGCGCCTGGCCGCGGTGCTGATCGACCCCGACGGCCGGATCGCGCGGTGGAACCGGACCGCCGAGGAGCTCTTCGGCCACCGCACCGAGGCGGTGCAGGGCCGGGCGGCCAGCGGCCTGCTGCCGGCCGTGGAGCCGCGCCAGGCGACCGACCCGCTGCTGCCCACCGCCCGGCGGTGCGACGCCTTCGACACCCTGGACGACCTGACCGCCGGCGGCGCCTGGGCCGGCCTGATGCCGGTGACCGACCGCGAGGAGCGGCCGCGCTCGGTGCTCTGGTGGGCCTACCCGCTGGTCGAGCCGGACGGGCGCAGCCTGCTGCTGCTGGCCGCCGACGCCCGCCCGCTGCGGATGCGCGGCCCGCGGATCGCGATCGGGCGCCGGCTGCTGCCGTACGCCGCCGAGGGCGCCCAGGGCAGCTTCCACCGCATCTCGGCCGCCCTGGGCCCGACCGCCCCGGGCGGGGCCGGCGCGCTGGCCCCGCTGCTGGGCCGGCTCGACCCGGCCCGACAGCGTGCGCTGCTGCGCCAGGTGGCCGCCGCCGGTGCGCCCGCGCTGCGGATGGACGCCAGCACCCGGCTGCCGGTGGTCCCGCCGCCGAACGCGCCGGCCACCGCGGGGGTGGCCGCGCTCGCCGCAGGCCTGGGCCGGCGCTACCCGACCCCGCAGCAGCGGGTGGCCGCGGCCGGCCTGCGGGTGGTCCCGGAGCCGCGCCCGGCCGCCGCGACCCAGCAGCCGCCCTCGGCGGCCTCGGCGCTGCCCGGGCAGCGGGCCGACCACGCCGAGCCCGGCCAGGGGCGTCCGCCGACCACCGAGCCGTCCACCGCGAGCGCGCCGCCGCCGACCGCCGACCGGGGCGGCGAGCAACTGGCCCTGCTGAACGAGGTGGGCGGCAAGGTCGGCACCACGCTGGACCTGGACGCCACCGCCCGCGAGCTGTGCCAGGTGCTGGTCCCCCGGGTCGCCGACTTCGCCAGCGTGGACTTGCTGGACCGGCTGATCTCGGACGCCGAGCTGCCCGAGGAGCAGCCGGACGACGACACCATGCTGCGCCGGGTGGCCCGCAGCTTCGCCGAGTCCTCCGCCTGGGCGCACGTGCTGGAGGAGGGCGCGCTGCTGGCGATGCCGCGCTCCACCCCGCCGGGGATGGCACTGCAGCGCAACCAGGCGGTGCTGGTGCCCCTGGTCACCACCGACATCGCGGTGGACTACGCGGCGGCGCTGGGCGGCGGGCCGGGCCTGGTACCGGTGGTCTCCGGGCGCTCGATGCTGGTGCTGCCGCTGTCCGCGCGCGGCACCGTGCTGGGCATCCTGAAGCTGCTGCGGCTGCCCGACCGGACGGCGTTCGACGAGTCGGAGGCAGCCACCCTGATGGAGCTGGCCGCCCGGGCCGCGCTCTCGCTGGACAACGCCCGGCTGCACCGGGCCGAGGCCAAGGTCGCCACCACGCTGCAGCGCTCGATGATCCCGACCCGCCCGCCGCGGATCCCCGGGGTGCAGATCGCGCACCGCTACATGCCGGGCGACCGCCGTGCCGAGGTCGGCGGCGACTGGTTCGACGCGATCCAGCTGCCCGGCAGCCGGGTGGCCCTGGTGGTCGGCGACGTGATGGGCCACGGCCTGCACTCGGCCGCCGCGATGGGCCGCTACCGCACCGCGATGCAGACCCTGGCCGCGCTGGACCTGCCGCCCGGCCAGCTGCTGCGCCACCTGGACAACCTGGCCCAGAAGATCGGCGACGACCACCTGGCCACCTGCCTGTACGCGGTCTACGACCCGATCAACCGCACCTGCGAGCTGGCCAGCGCCGGCCACGTGCCGCCGGTGCTGGTGCACCCGGACGGCACCGGCGAGCTGCTGGAGATCCCGGCCGGCGCCCCGATCGGGGTCGGCGGGGTGCCGTTCGTGGCCAAGACGATCCACGTCGAGGACGGCTCGATGCTGGTGCTCTGCACCGACGGGCTGGTCGAGGTGCGCGGCGGCGACATAGGAGCGGGCCTGGCGGCGCTGTGCGGCAACCTGATCGACCCGCGCCGCACCCCGGACGAGGCCTGCGACACGGTGCTGGACCGGCTGCACTCGGACGACCGCAAGGACGACGTGGCGCTGCTGGTGGCCCGCTTCGACGGGGTCGCCGAGACCGAGGTCGCCACCTGGACCCTGGAGGTGGACACCGCCGAGGTCCACCGGGCCCGCGCACTGGTGCGCGAGCAGCTGGCCGCCTGGCGGCTGACCGCCCTGTCCGACACCACCGAGCTGCTGGTCAGCGAGCTGGTGACGAACGCGGTGCGAGTGGCCCGGGACTACGTCCAGCTGCAGCTGATCCGGGTGGACAAGCTGCTGGTGGAGGTCAGCGACGACAACCACAACCTGCCCTCGCTGGAGCCCGCCGAGTCGATGGACGAGAGCGGGCGGGGCCTCAACCTGGTCAGCAAGCTGGCCGAGCGCTGGGGCACCGCCCGCAAGGCGGTCGGCAAGGTGGTCTGGTTCGAGCAGCCGCTGCCGCGCGACTACTCCTGAGCCGGGCCCGACCCCTCAGGCGGTCCGCTGACGGCTCTCGGTGGCCAGCAGCCGGGCCGCCCGGACGCCGCCCAGCACCCGCGGCCAGTAGCTGCCGAAGACCTCGCCGGTGGCCGCGATCAGCACCGCGGTGAGCAGCGCCACCACGTGCTCCAGGCCGGCCAGGTTCGGCAGTGCCACGGCCTCGCCGACCATGGCGGCGACCACCGCGCCGCCGGTGAACCAGGCCCTGGACCGCCAGGCGATCACCACGGCCAGCGCCACCACGGCCGCCGACGGCCCGGTGTCGCGGATGTGCGCGACCCAGGCCGGGAAGCCGAACAGGTGCTCCGGGCCGAGCTGCACGCCGACCCGGGCGAACAGCGTGCCGGTCAGAGTGCAGGCGTAGGCGACCAGCAGGGTCATCTTGCGGCCCAGCACGATCTCGGCCACGCCGAAGACCAGCAGGACCTGGGCTAGCGCACCCCAGACCGGCAGGTCCAGGGCGGGCACGTAGAGCGAGAGCGGGGTGCGCAGCAGCGAGAGGTCCAGCGGCAGCGCGGCACGCACCACACCGACCTGGCTGACGAAGCGCTCCCCGCCCGGCAGGTGCTGGACGATGCTGAACAGGAGGATCAGGAACGTGGCCGTGAACGCCAACGGAACGGACGCGAACCTCTTGCGCGCCACGTGGTCCCGGACGGTCACGTACAGCATTCCCCACTCGGCGACCACGGCGCGCTGGACATGGTCCAGCACCCCTCGTCGCTCGCCCCCCCGGTGGGTCCTCTGGTCCACGACAACCTCTCTCGTCGGTCCTGCTTCCGGATTTCCCGGGCCCGGTCGAAGATCACCGGAGCCGACCCGCGCTTCTCTCTCCAGCGTAGGTATTTTCCGCACCACGCGACTCGGTCTGCCTACCGATATCCGAGTCATCCCCAAGTGGGAGCCGACCCTATGCAGACCCCGGCCCCAGTCGTCCGTCCGGGCGACCAGGGGGTGGCGAGGCACTGGTACGGCCATTAGGGGTCGCCCGCAGGCGCCCTCCGCCCCCCGGCGGAGGTTTACCCGTCCCCGCCGCCTTCCGCCGTCGGCAGCGGGGCACCGGCCGCGGAAGCGGGCGGGCGCCGGTGCCGGCGACGGAAGAGCGTGGGAAGACTCGGCGCGGTGATGAATCCCTCGGCCCGCGCGTTGGCGATACCGATCCGGGGGATTTCGCTGCTCTTCTCGAAGAGCAGGTAACGCGGTTCCCAGATAGGCCGGTACTTCGCGTTCGCCCGGTACAGCGATTCGATCTGCCACCAGCGCGAGAAGAATCCCAGCACCCCGCGCCACAACCGCAGCACCGGCCCCGCACCGAGCCGGGAACCGCGTTCGAACACCGAGCGGAACATCGCGAAGTTCAGCGAGACCCGTTCCAGCTGGACTTCCTCGCCGCCCTTCTCCAGCAGTTCGATCACCATGAACTCGACCAGCCCGTTCTCGGACTCCCGGTCACGGCGCATCAGGTCCAGCGACAGGCCCTTGTCGCCCCAGGGGACGAAGCTCAGCAGGGCGCGCAGCTCGCCGTCCGCGTCGTGGCACTCGAGCATCACGCAGCGCCCGTCGGCCGGGTCGCCCAGCCGGCCCAGCGCCATCGAGAAGCCGCGCTCGGTCTGGCCGTCGCGCCACCGGTCGGCCTTGTCCAGCAGCTCGGCCATCTCCTCCTCGGGGATCGCCTCGTGCCGGCGGATCCGGACCGTGTAGCCGGCCCGCTTGACCCGGTTGTAGGCCTGCCGGACCACCCGCATGGCCCGGCCCTCCAGCGAGAACTCGTCCAGCTCGACGATCGCCTCGTCGCCCAGCTCCAGCGCGTCCAGGCCGTGCCGGGCGTAGATCACCCCGGCCTCCTCGGAGGCGCCGGTGACCGCCGGGGCCCAGGCGTGCTCGCGGGCCTCGGCCAGCCAGAGCTCGATCGCTCCGGGCCAGGCCTCCGGGTCGCCGATCGGGTCGCCGGAGGCCAGCGAGACCCCGCCGACCACCCGGTAGGTGACCGCCGCCTTGCCGGTCGGCGAGAAGATCACCGCCTTGTCCCGGCGGGTGGCGAAGTAGCCCAGCGAGTCCCGGTCGCCCTGCCGCTCCAGCAGCTCGCGCAGCTTCTGCTCGTCCTCGGGGGTGAGCAGCTCCTTGCCGCGCGGGCTGCGGAAGGCCACGTAGATGACCAGCAGGATGAGCACCGCGCCCATCGCGTTGATGAAGGTGTTCACCCAGCTGGGCACGTTGATCACGTCCAGCACCCGGTCCGAGGGGGTGACCGTGATCATGCGGAAGACGGCGTACCGGAACCGGTCGCCGAAGCCGGCCCCGGAGAGCGTGTTGAACATCTCCACCAGCACCGAGCCGACCAGGCCGCCGAAGAGCAGCCCGCCGAAGAAGGTGGCCACCGCCGTCCAGAAGTTGGACCGGTCGCCCTTGGAGGTGAACTCCTTGCGCCCGACCACCAGGCAGAGCATGAACAGGCCGGTCAGCACGGTGGAGACGTAGTTGAAGCCGTGCCGGTCGTAGTGGCTGTCGCCCGGCAGGGCCAGGCCCAGCACGTAGAACAGGAAGGTCAGCCCGCCCAGGCCGAAGTTGAAGATCCAGGCGGCCCGCTTGCGCCGGCGCATCGCCACCGCGAGGAAGAGCGAGAGAACCGCCGTGGCCAGACCCAGCGTCAGCATGTACGGGGTGAAGTACTCGCCCTCGGAGTGGTGGCGCACCGTGGTGCGGAACGGCGAGACCACCACCGCCACCAGGTTGAGCAGCGCGATCAGCCGCAGGTACCAGACCGTGCCGTGCGCCGCGACTGAGCGGAGCTTGGCCGGCAGCGGCCGGGCGGCCTCGGGCGGCTGCTTGCTGGTGGTGGACACAGGCTCAATTCCAAACGATCAGGTCCAGGCGCGCATCCGCACCTGGTGGAGCGTCATCAATCGTGGCGCAGCCCGTACCACCCGCGCGTGAACCGGAACGCCGATTCCGACCCCGCCGATCGGCGGGGGTGGCGGCCGGTGGAGCCCTAGGCTCTTGGCAACGGGGGTGACTGAGGAGAAGCAATGGACCCGATCCGGGTAGTGGTGGTCGACGACGAGTTGCTGGTCCGCTCGGGCCTGGGGCTGATCGTCGGCTCGGCTGACGACCTGGAGCTGGTCGGCAGCTGCTCCGGCGGCGAGGCGCTGGAGCTGGTCCGGCGGCTGCGCCCGCACGTGGTGCTGCTGGACGTGCGGATGCCCGACCTGGACGGCATCTCGGTGCTGCGCCAGCTGCGCCAGCTGCCCGAGCCGCCGGCCGTCTCGATGCTGACCACCTTCGACACCGACGAGTACATCGGCACCGCACTGCGCGCCGGGGCGGCCGGCTTCCTGCTCAAGGACACCGCCCCGGAGCAGCTGGTGCACGCGGTGCGGATCCTGGCGGCCGGCGGCAGCATGCTCTCGCCCGCGGTCACCCGCACGGTGATCGGCGGGTACGTGGAGGGCGGCGGCCCGGACGCCGGGGCACTGTCCCTGGTCGGCACGCTGACCGGCCGGGAGCTGGACGTGCTGGCGCTGCTGGGCGAGGGGCTGGCCAACGCGGAGATCGCCGAGCGGCTGTTCCTGGGCACCGGCACGGTGAAGGACCACATCAGCGCGATCCTGGGCAAGCTCGGCGCGTCGAACCGGGTGCAGGCGGCGGTGATCGCGCACCGGGCCGGGCTGGTCCGGCCGGGCCGGGCTTAGGGCCCGTCCGGCCGGGGCGGCCCCAGGCTCCCCTCGCACGGGCCCGGTAGCTGCGCCGAGCGGGTGACTTGGGGCGGACGCGGGGTGGAGATACCGCGCTCCGGGCAGTCGAGGACGAAGAGTGACCAAAGGAACACTTTCGGCCACTATCGGTCGTAGGCGTTCTCATGCGATCTCGGTCACTCCGCGAGGAGCGATCCCGTCGAGGAATGGAGTACACCCATGAAGGACTTCCGCAGGGCTCTGGGTCTGGCTGTCGCCGCCGGCGCGCTGGTGCTGGGCGGCGCGGGTGCGGCCGCGGCCGATGCCACTGCCGAGGGTGTCGCGGCCGGCTCGCCCGGCGTGCTGTCCGGCAACCTCATCCAGGTCCCGATCCACATCCCGATCAACATCTGCGGGAACTCGGTCAACGTGGTGGGCCTTCTCAACCCGGCCTTCGGCAACGTGTGCGTGAACGACTGAGCCTCCCGCTCGACGACCGGCCCCGCCACCACGGCGGGGCCGGCCGTTCGCGTTCCCGGACCGGCCCGCCGCCTCCCGGGGCCCGGGCTGCTCAGCCGGTCGGTGTCCAGCCGCCCCCGGCCCGCGGCAGCAGCAGCCCCAGCCCCGCGGCGTCGGCTTGGGCGACGGCGCCGGGCAGCGCCAGCGCCTCGGCCACCGGCCCCGGCAGCGGGCCGAGGTCCAGCAGCGCGGCGGCCAGCGCGGCGGCGGCGCGCTGCCAGTCCCGGGCCCGGCGCAGCATCGCGTGGTCGCCCCCGGCCACCGTGATCCCGGCCACCGCCGCCCCGGCGGCCCGGGCCCTGACCGCGAACCGCACGGTGTCGGCCGGGTCGGTCACCCGGTCGTGGTCGCCGTGCAGGGTGACCAGCCGGCGCCCGGCCAGCTGCCCGCACGGGTCGCCCCCCGGGCACCAGGGCGCCAACGCCACCACCGCGGTCACCCGCGGGTGCCCCGCGGCCCGCAGCGCCGCCCGTCCGCCCATCGAGTGGCCCAGCAGCACCACCGGCACCGGCCCCAGCTGCGCCGCCAGCTCGTCCAGCGCTTCCCGCACGTCCTGTGCCGGGTCCGCCCGCTCGCCGTTCCAGCCGCGGTAGCGGTACCGGACCGTGCCCAGCGCCACCGCCCCGCCCCCGGTGGCCCGGGCCAGCGGCCACCGGAACCCCTGCATCCGCAGCGCGGCCGGCTGCCAGGGCCGCGCCGTCCTGGTGTTGGCCTCCTGCCCGCCGTGCAGCACCAGCACCGCCGCCCGCGCCGCCTCGTCCCGCCGCCACCACCGCAGCCGCCCGGTCACCGGGCCTCCCCTCAAATCGTCATAAGAATCCAGAATCAGACCGAGAACGATCAGTCCTGGTCGTCCCGATGACACCGAATCAGCGTCACCGATAACAGCCTCAGCCGAGGTTCGGCCAATACCGGTCAGCCAATGATCCGCCCCGCTGCACTGCCTACTCTCGAACCCGTCCGGAACGATCATTCGTGGAGGTGCGATGGCCGGGGTCGAAAGCGCGCTGAAAGAGGCGTTGAGCATCGAGGGCGCGCTCGGTGCGGCGCTGGTGGACATGGGCAGCGGGATGGCACTGGGCACCATGGGCCATGCCGCCGAGCTCGACCTGGCCCTGGCGGCGGCCGGCAGCACCGACGTGGTGCGGGCCACCGCGCGGGCCGTCGAGCTGCAGGGCCGCAACGAGGGGATGGAGGACATCCTCACCACGCTGACCCACCAGTACCACCTGGTCCGTCCGCTCACCGGCCCCGGCGGCCAGGGGCTCTTCCTGTACCTGGTGCTGGACCGGGCCCGCTCCAACCTGGCCATGGCCCGCCACCACACCCGCCGGATCGAGAGCGAGCTGACCCTGTGACAGGGTGCTGGGAGGGTACCGGGCAGCCGCCTCAGCCGATCAGGCCGGCCAGTCCCCACCCTGCGTACACCGCCGCCAGACCGGCCGTCAGCGAGCCGGCCACGTTGACCGCCGCCCACCGGCGCGCCCCGCTCTCGGCCAGCCGCAGCGTCTCGTAGCTGAAGGTCGAGTAGGTGGTCAGCGCGCCGCAGAAGCCGGTGCCGACCAGCAGTTGCAGCTGCGGCGAGGCCCCGTGCGCCTGCACCGCGCCGGTCACCAGACCCAGCACCGCCGACCCCAGCAGGTTGGCCGCGAAGGTGCCCCAGGGCAGCAGCGGGTCGCGCCGGGCCCGCACCGCACGGTCCGTCAGGTAGCGCAGCGGCGCGCCCACCGCGGCGCCCGCGGCCACCAGCAGGGCTCCGTTCACGCCGCCGCACCGCCCGCCCGCCTCACGGCCAGCAGCCGCCGGGTACCGGCCGCGCCCAGCCCCACCGCGCCCAGCGCGGCCGCCAGGGTGCCGGCCAGGTAGCCGACGGCCAGGCCAGGCTGGTGCGCCTCGAAGAGTCGGTGCAGGTCCAGGCAGTAGGTGGAGAAGGTGGTGAAGCCGCCCAGCACCCCGGTGCCGAAGAACGGGCGCAGCAGCCGGTGGGCCGGGCGCCCCTCGGTGATCGCCACCAGGAAGACGCCGATCACCAGGCAGCCCAGCGCGTTGACCAGCAGCGTGGTCCAGGGGAAGCTCGCGACCGGGGTGGGCCACAGCAGTCCGAGCCCGTAGCGCGCCTCCGCGCCGAGCACGCCGCCGAGCGCGACCACGGCGAGGATCTCGGCCTCTCTCACGGCGCCTTTCATGGCGCCCAAACTACCGGGCGCCGTCCCCCCGTCGGCCCAGCACGGCGGGCCGACCGGGCCGGCCCCGGCCAAGGTGGGGTTCATGGTCCGCCCGCCGCACCGCTCCGCGCTCTGGCTCTGGCTGCTGTGCTCCGCCGGTCCGCTGCTGCTGGGCACGGCCTACTTCACGGTGCCGCTCGGGGTGTTCGGCCCGGAGCACCCCGAGTTCAGCTGGACCGTCCTGGCCGTGGTGCTGACCCTGCTGGCGCTGCTGCTGCTCAGTCAGATCCGGCTGATCGTGCTTCAGTCGCCGCACGGGCGCCCCGCTCTGGTGATCTCCGGGGTCTCCACGCTGACCGTCTTCGTCTTCGCCGCGACCTACTACTCGCTGGCCCGCCAGCCGGGCGAGTTCAACGGCCTGCACACCCGGATAGACGCGCTCTACTTCACCGTGGTGACCATGGCCACCGTCGGTTACGGCGACATCGTTCCCACCGGCCAGCCGGCCAGGGTCGTGGTGCTGCTGCAGATCGCCTACACGCTGGTCTTCCTGGCGGCCGGCTTCACCTCGCTCACCCAGCGGCTGCGCAGCCAGGTCGGCCACCGGATGGCCCAGCGCAGTCACCGGAAGTAGTGGGCCGCCGGGCCGGGACGGTTGAGGAATCGCCCACCCGCGCCCATCCTGGTGAGGTGACCGCCATGTTCGAAGAGGAACTGCGCGCCCAGCTGGCCCAGGCCCGCAACGACCTGGCAGCTGCCAGGGCCGACGGCGACCTGGACGGGGTGCAGGCCAGCCAGGGCCGGATCTCCGGCCTGCTCCGGCTGGCCGCCAGCCACGGAATCGCCCTGGAGCACACCGTGGAGGAGGAACGCGGCGAAGCCTGAGCCCCCGCCCCTGCCCGTGCCCGGTTCGGGAAGAACGACCGGCCCGGGGAAAACACTGAGGCCGGTCGGTCCTTTCGGACCGACCGGCCTCACTGGTGCGCGAGGGGGGAGTTGAACCCCCACGCCCTTTCGGGCACTGGAACCTGAATCCAGCGCGTCTGCCTATTCCGCCACCCGCGCATTTGGGTGATGTCGTCGATGCTAGCCGATCGTCCGGGTGAGAGTTGGCCGGTTTGGACCCGGGTCCTTCTCACTCGGCCGGTTTCGGCTCCCTCTCGGGCGCCCCTTCCGACGTGGAAAACATTAGCACGGCCTTCGGGGAACCTACGAATCCCTTCCCCGCCCCGGCCTGCACAGCTGCGTGCGGACCGCCACCGCAGCGGTGCCGCCGGCCGCCGGCGGGACCGGGCGGCCGGGAAGGGACGAACGGGTGAGCCAGGGGTGAGGCGCGGGCGACGGGGGTACCTGTCGTGGCCGGGGAACCGTACAGATGGCCGCGGCGTGGATACGATCAGTACGGAAGTACCGCAATCGGGCCCTGGGGCCCGGACCGCAAGCCCGAGAACCCTTGGAAGGGGGTTGCCCCGTGGGAGTCCTGAAGAAGTTCGAACAGCGGCTTGAGGGTCTCGTGAACGGCACCTTCGCCAAGGTGTTCAAGTCCGAGGTCCAGCCGGTGGAGATCGCCGGCGCGCTGCAGCGCGAGTGCGACAACAACGCCACCATCTGGAACCGCGAGCGCACGGTGGTGCCGAACGACTTCATCGTCGAGCTGAGCCCGCACGACCACGAGCGGCTCAGCCCGTACGCCGCGCAGCTCGGCCAGGAGCTGGCCGGCATGGTGCTCGAGTACGCCGAGGCGCAGCGCTACAGCTTCCTGGGGCCGCTGCAGGTGAACCTGGAGCGCGCCGAGGACCTGGACACCGGTCTGTACCGGGTGCGCAGCCGCACCCTGGCCACCGAGCAGCCCGAGCAGCCGGCCGCCTACCAGGCCGCCCCGCCGCCGAACTTCGGCCGCCCGCCGGCCGCCGAGCCGGCCCCCGGCGCGCCGTGGTCGCAGAGCCCGCAGCCGACGTACGCCGGCGCACCCGTGCCGCCCGCCGCGCCCGCCCCGGTTCCCAGCAGCCCCCCGCAGGCCGGCCCGGGCTCCAACGTCCGCCCGTTCCCCGGCTCCGGCACCGGAGCGGGCACCCGGCGCTGGATCGAGGTGAACGGCACCCGGCACCAGATCACCGGCAACGCCTGCGTACTGGGCCGCTCCACCGAGGCCGACGTGCGGATCGACGACCCCGGGGTGTCCCGCAAGCACGCCGAGATCCGCCCCGGCAACCCCGCCATGGTGCTCGACCTGGGCTCCACCAACGGCATCGTGGTGGACGGCCAGCACACCCAGCGCGCTACGCTCCGCGACGGCTCGCGGATCGTCGTGGGCTCCACGACGATCATCTACCGACAGGTCGAGGGGTAGGGCGAGCAGCGGTGTCCGAACTGACTCTGACAGTCATGCGGCTGGGTTTCCTGGCCGTGCTGTGGCTGTTCGTGATCGTCGCGGTCCAGGTGATCCGCAGCGACCTGTTCGGCGCCAAGGGCACCGTCCGGGCCGGCCGCCGGGGTGCGGCCGCCACCGCCGCGGCCACCGCGGCACCGGCCGCGGCCCGCCCGCAGCAGGGCACCCGGGAGGCAGCCGCCCCCGCCGGTCCGGGCAGCCGGCGCCGCACGGCACCGACCCAGCTGGTGGTGGTCGAGGGCGCGCTGGCCGGCACCACGGTCGCACTGCAGGGCCAGGTGATCACGCTGGGCCGGGCCCACGACTCCACCATCGTGCTCGATGACGACTACGCCTCCTCGCGCCATGCCAGGATCTACCCCGATCAGACTGGGCAGTGGACCGTGGAGGATCTAGGCTCCACCAACGGCACCTATCTGGAGCGTCAGCGGCTGACACAGCCGACGCCGCTGCAGGTCGGCGTGCCGATCCGTATCGGCAGGACCGTCATCGAACTGCGGAAGTAGTGGCGCATGAGGGACAGCACCCCGTCCATGAGCAGCCGGGAGGGCAGCACGCACGCTGCCGGGTCCGGGCGACCGGCCCTGAGGGGGGCACACACCGTATGAGCCTCGTGCTGCGATTCGCCGCCGGGTCCCACAAGGGACTGATCCGGGAGGGGAACGAGGACTCCGGGTACGCCGGTCCCCGTCTGCTGGCCGTCGCCGACGGCATGGGCGGCGCCGCGGCCGGTGAGGTCGCCTCCTCCGAGGCGCTCAGTTCGATCATCGGCCTGGACGACGCCGACCCCCAGGCCGACCTGCTGACCCTGCTGAACGACGCGGTGCAGAACGCCAACGAGCGGCTGCGCCAGATGGTCGACCACGACCCGCACCTGGAGGGCATGGGCTGCACCCTCACCGCGCTGCTGTGGACCGGTGAGCGGATGGGCCTGGTGCACGTCGGCGACTCCCGCGCCTACCTGCTGCGCGAGGGCGTGCTGACCCAGATCACCCAGGACCACACCTGGGTCCAGCGCCTGGTGGACGAGGGCCGGATCACCCCGGAGGAGGCCGAGACCCACCCGCAGCGCTCGCTGCTGATGCGGGCGCTGGACGGGCGCGGCCAGGTCGAGCCGGACCTGTCGATCCGCGAGGTGCGGGCCGGCGACCGGTACCTGATCTGCTCCGACGGCCTGTCCGGACCGGTCAGCCACCAGACCCTGGAGGAGACGCTGGGGAGCTACTACGCCCCCGAGTCGACCATCCAGGAGCTGATCCAGCTGGCGCTGCGCGGCGGCGGCCCGGACAACATCACCTGCGTCGTGGCCGACGTGCTCGACGTGGGCCCCAGCGACACCCTCAGCGGCCAGTTCGCCACCACCCCGGTGGTGGTCGGCGCCGTGGCCGAGGGTCCGCACGGCACCGCGGTGGACAACCAGGTCATCGACACCCCGGCCGGCCGCGCCGCGGGCCTGGGCCGCCCGGCCCCGCAGCAGCAGGCACCGGGCGCCTTCGGCCCCGCGGCCGGCTACGACCAGTCCGGCGCCGGCTTCGGCCCGGCCCAGGGCTACGAGTCACCCGGGTACGGCGAGGAGTACGGGCAGCAGCAGGGCTACGGCGCCCCCGCCGAGCCCGAGCAGCCGGGCACCGAGGAGTACCCGCTGGCCGAGCAGCCCCCGCGCAAGCGCCGCTGGTTCCGCCGCTCGGCGATCGGCGTGGTGGCGCTCGGCCTGATCGGCGGCGCCGCGTACGCCGGCTGGTCGTGGACCCAGGGCCAGTACTACCTGGGCGCCAGCGACGGCAAGGTGACGGTCTACCAGGGGGTCAACCGGAACGTCGCCGGGGTCAGCCTGTCCTCGGTGAAGCAGCAGACCGACGTGCCGACCCGGCTGCTCCCGCTGGACCAGCAGCAGCAGCTCAAGGGCACCATCAAGGTGGACAGCCTGGGCAGCGCCGACCAGCGGGTCAAGGACTACGCCGCGCAGGCCGCGGTCTGCGCGAAGGTCGGCCAGAACACGGGCGGCACCGCGCTCCCCGGCACCGCCGGCCCGGCCACCGCCGCCGCGTACCACGCCGCCCCCAGGGTCGGCGCCTCCCCCGCGGTACCGAGCCCGGGCCCGTCCGCCGGCGCCCAGCCGTCCGCCGGCGCCTCCGCCTCCGCCTCGCCCAGCCCGACGACGCCGGACCCGGCCCCGCCGCAGCTGAGCCAGGACGAGCAGCGGTTGGCCGCCAACTGCCCGCCCGCCTCCTGACCGACCGCCTGCCGACCGGCCGACCGCCCGGGAACCGACCCGGGCGGCACGGGCGTGAGGGACAGTGCGGTTGAATGACTGTCGCCCAGAACGCCGCCGGAGGGGACCCGTCTCGTGAACAAGCCCATCCGACGGGTGTCCGTCTTCTGCATGATCCTGGTGTTCGCGCTGCTGCTGCGCACCAACTGGGTCCAGGTGGTCGAGGCGGACAGCCTGGCCAAGGACCAGCACAACCGGCGGGTGCTGATGGACCAGTACTCCTACCCGCGCGGCAACATCCTGGTCGGCGGCCAGCCGGTGACCCGCTCCGACCTGACCGGCGGCTACCAGTACAAGTACAAGCGCGGCTACACCGACGGTCAGCTGTACGCCGCGGTGACCGGCTACACCTCCCAGGTCTACGGCTCGAACGCGCTGGAGAACCTGGAGAACGGGATCCTCACCGGCACCGACGACCGGCTGTTCTTCCGCAACACGGTGGACCAGCTGACCGGCAAGCAGCGCCAGGGGGGCGACGTCGCCACCACGATCAACCCCGCGGTGCAGAAGGCGGCCTACGGCGCGCTGAACGGCAAGAAGGGCGCGGCGGTGGCCATCGACCCGCGCACCGGCGCGATCCTGGCCCTGGTCAGCACCCCGTCCTACGACCCGGGCACGATCGCCGGCTTCACCGACTCCTCGGCCTGGAACGCGCTGAACTCCGACCAGAACCAGCCGATGCTGGACCGCGCGCTGCGCCAGACCTACCCGCCGGGCTCCACCTTCAAGCTGGTCACCGCGGCCACCGCGTTCGAGACCGGCAAGTACCAGAGCCCGGACGACCAGACCGACACCCCGGACCACTTCATCCTGCCCGGCACCACGACCGAGCTGCAGAACGACAGCCCGCAGGAGGACTGCGGCCAGGCCACCCTGATGCACGCGCTGACCATCTCCTGCAACACCGTCTACGGCAAGCTCGGCGCCGACCTGGGCAAGGAGAAGCTGCAGACGCAGGCCGAGAAGTTCGGGTTCAACAACACGGTGGACACCCCGATCCGCTCGGTGAAGAGCGTCTTCCCCACCGACTCCACCCCCGACGGCACCGCGATGGACGCGATCGGCCAGCACAACACCACCGCGACCCCGCTGCAGATGGCCATGGTGGCGGCCGCGATCGCCGACAACGGCAAGCTGATGCAGCCCTACCTGGTCGACGAGGAGCGTTCCGGCAGCGGCACGGTGATCTCCAAGCACACCGAGAGCCAGCTCTCCCAGGCGGTCAGCCCGGCCACCGCGCAGAAGCTGCAGCAGATGATGGTCGACGTGGTGCAGAACGGCACCGGCCGCAACGCGCGGATCAACGGCGTCGAGGTCGGCGGCAAGACCGGCACCGCCCAGCACGGCACCGACAACAAGGGCCTGCCGTTCGCCTGGTTCGTCAGCTACGCCAAGGTCGGCCAGGACGTCCCGGTGGCGGTTGCGGTGGTGGTCGAGGACGGCGCCGCCCAGTCCGACGAGATCAGCGGCGGCTCGATCGCGGCGCCGATCGCCAAGCAGATCATGCAGGCGGTCATCGGTCGCTGACCGATACTGGGCTGACCGGATTGCCGGATACTGGCTGACGGATACGGTCTGGTCTCAGCTGCCGGGCGTGTCGAGTTGTGCTGGCGGCGACCGGTAGCGTATCCGCGAGCGGCGGGTGTACCCGCGGCTCGGTCGCACCCGCCCGGGTGGGCGTGACCTGTCTCACAGAACCACCTGTGACGTGGGCAGCGTCACTACAGAAACGTGCGGGGACACCTACGTCACATCCTCACCCCCCGGTGAGGGAGAGGGTCGGAACTATGGAAGAGCCTCGTCGCCTCGGCGGCAGGTACGAGCTCGGCGGCGTCCTCGGACGCGGTGGCATGGCCGAGGTCTACCTCGCCCATGACACCCGGCTCGGCCGTTCCGTCGCCGTGAAGACGCTCCGGACCGACATGGCCCGCGACCCGTCGTTCCAGGCCCGCTTCCGCCGCGAGGCGCAGTCCGCCGCCTCGCTGAACCACCCCGCGATCGTCGCCGTGTACGACACCGGCGAGGACTACATCGACGGCATCTCCATCCCGTACATCGTGATGGAGTACGTCGAGGGCTCGACGCTGCGCGAGCTGCTGCACTCCGGGCGCCGGCTGCTGCCGGAGCGCGCGCTGGAGATGACCATCGGCATCCTGCAGGCGCTGGAGTACTCGCACCGGGCCGGCATCGTGCACCGCGACATCAAGCCCGCCAACGTGATGCTGACCCGCCAGGGCAACGTCAAGGTGATGGACTTCGGCATCGCCCGCGCGATGGGCGACGCCGGCATGACGATGACCCAGACCTCGGCCGTGATCGGCACCGCCCAGTACCTCTCGCCCGAGCAGGCCAAGGGCGAGACCGTGGACGCCCGCTCCGACCTGTACTCCACCGGCTGCCTGCTGTACGAGCTGCTCACCCTGCGCCCGCCGTTCGTCGGCGACTCGCCGGTCGCGGTGGCCTACCAGCACGTGCGCGAGGAGGCGGCGCCGCCGTCCAGCTACGACCCCGAGGTGCGCCCCGAGGTCGACGCGATCGTGCTCAAGGCGCTGGCCAAGGAGCGGGACTACCGCTACCAGAGCGCCGACGAGATGCGCGACGACATCGAGCGCTTCCTGGACGGCCTGCCGGTGGCCGCGGCCCAGCAGGCCGCCGCCTACGGGATGGGCGGCTACGGCTACGACCAGAACGGCTACCCGGCCCAGCACGACCCCTACGGCCAGACCAACCTGATGCCGCCGGCCGGCTCCGCGCCGACCGCGATGCTGCCGCAGGTCGGCCAGCAGGGCTACGGTCAGCAGGGCTACCCGGGAGGCTACGACGACCCGCAGGCCGGCGGCGGCAACGACGGCTACGACGAGGGCCCGCGCTCCTCGCGCCGGCGCGAGGAGCCTCCGAAGAAGAGCAACACCTCCTGGATCATCCTGGCGGTGGCGGCGGTGCTGGTGCTGGTCGGATCGTTCTTCGTGGCCTCGGCCATGTTCAAGGGCAACGGCGCCGCCAGCACCCAGATCAACGCCCCCACACTGACCGGTCGCAGCTTCGACGACGCGGTCTCGGCCGCGCACAACACCAGCACCAAGCTGACCGTGGCCAAGGGCGCGGCGATCCCCTGCGGCGCGGTGCCCAAGGACCAGGTCTGCCAGCAGAACCCGGCGGCCGGCGCCAAGATGCCCGACAACGGCACCATCACCGTGCAGCTGTCCAGCGGCCCGGGCCAGAGCCCGGTGCCCTCGGTGACCGGGCAGTCCAGCGCCGCCGCCACCAAGGCGCTGCAGGACGCGGGCTTCACGGTCGGCCCGCCGCAGTACGCGGGCGACGACACGGTGCCGCAGGACTCGGTGATCTCGCAGAACCCGGCGGCCGGCACCAAGGCCGACCCGGGCACCGCGGTCACCCTGACCATCTCGCAGGGCCCGAACAAGTCCGGCGTGCCGAGCGTGGTCGGCCAGACCGTCGAGGTGGCCACCCAGACCCTGCAGGATGCCGGCTTCGCCGTGGACTCCTCGAAGACCACGCCCACCACCGACCCGAGCAAGCCGGTCGGCACCGTCGCCTCGCAGAACCCGCCGGCCAACTCGAAGCAGCCCAAGGGCGCCAAGATCACCCTGACGGTCTACGCGGCCCCGGCCAAGGCCCAGGTGCCGGACGTGAGCAACCGGACGGTCAAGGACGCCACGGCGGCCCTGAAGTCGGCCGGGTTCACCGCCTGGACCTTCAACGGCCCCAGCGACGACAAGGCCGTGGTGGTCATCACCAACCCCGGTCCCAACCAGTTGATCGACCCGAGCACCAACATCCAGATCACCACCCGGCCCGGCGACACCAAAGGGACCGGCGGGACCATCGGCTTCCCCCCGATCGGCGGCACCACCGGCCAGTAGGCACTGACCCCGCGGACCCCGTCACCCGGCGCGCAGCTCGGGCGGCGGGGTCCGCTGCGCGTCCACCGCGTCGACCCGCACCAGCGAGCCCCAGACCGCCATCCGGAACCGTGAGGTGTAGACCGGGGTGCAGGTGGTCAGCGTGATGTAGCGGCCGGGCGCGGTGTAGCCGGCCTCGGCGGGGACCGGGGCGACCACGCCCACGTCCTCCTTGTCGGTCTGCGCCAGGGTGGCGTCCACCCGGTAGACGTACCAGCGGTCCCGGGTCTCCACCACGATCGCGTCGCCCTTGCCGACCGCGTCCAGGTCGTGGAACTTGGCGCCGTGCCCGTCGCGGTGCGCGGCCAGCGCGAAGTTGCCCGCCCGGTCCCAGGGCATCGCGCTGGTGTAGGGCGCCTGGTAGACCCCGGCCACGCCCTGGTTGAGCACCTCGGGGGTGGTGCCGAGCTTGATCAGCACCTGGTAGTCCTTGCCCATGGCCGGCACGTGCAGGAAGCCGAGCCCGTCGCCGGCCTGGTAGCCCGGCCCGGCCGGGGCGGTGGGGCCGCTGCCTGGAGCGGTCCAGTCCTGGCGCAGCCGGCCCGCCTGGTGCCCGGCCTGACGGTCGGCCAGCACGTCGGTCCACCACAGCGAGTAGGCGGTGAACAGTCCCACCAGCACCCCGGCGGTGACCAGCAACTCCCCCAGGAGACCGAGCGCCACCGCCCACGGGGGACGGCGGCGACGACCGGACACAGTTCTGCTCACACCGGGGCTCCGCCCTGACGATGGCTCAGGAGCCGGTCAGCGCGGGCGGCTGGCCCTGACTCCTCGGTCTCTCGTCGACCAGTTTGCCAAAGACGATCAACCGACCGCGGGCACTGAACTCGGGTGTACAGGTGGTCATCGTGAGGTACCGGCCCGGACCGGTGAACGGCGAGCCCTTGGGCACCGCCTGAAGCACCGTCACGTTGGTCGGCGGGGTCTCCGGGATGCCGCCGGCCACCTCGTAGGTGAAGTAGGTGGTGGCGGTCTCCACCACGATCTTGTCGCCCGGGGCCAGCTCGGCGAGCCGGCGGAAGGGCTGGCCGTGGGTGGTGCGGTGGGCGGCCACCGCGAAGTTGCCGGCCGCGTCGGAGGGCATCGCGGTGCCGGTGTAGTGGCCGACCAGGCCGTGGTCCAGCACCTTCTGCTTGTCGGTGCCCTCGGCGATCGGGTAGGTGATGCCGATCTTGGGCACGTGCAGGATCGCGAAGCCCTGGCCGGGGGCGAAGGTGCCGGCCGGCACCGGGGTGGGCCCGCCGGGCGCCACCGGGGCGGTCCACTGCTGCTCCAGCTGGTTGCGGGTGCCGTTGGCCGAGGCGTCGGCCTGCACGTTGGTCCACCAGAGCTGGTACGAGACGAAGAGCAGCATCACCAGGCCGAGCGTGATGCACAGCTCGCCGATCAGCCGGGCGGCGATCACCCGTTTGGGTTCCTTGGGCCGGACCACCGCCGCCGACCGGCCGCCGGACCGGCGCCGGCCGTTGCCCGATCGCACCGCCATCCGGCCCTGGGCGGCCCGCCGCCGCTCGGCCCGGCCGCCGGTCACCACCGGCTCCCCCGGCTGCCCGGGCGCGCTGATCACCCGCAGCTGCAGCGTCTGGTCGGCCAGCCAGGGGTACTCCGCGGGCTCGGCGGGCGGCTGCTGCCCGCCCGGGTGGCCGGGGGCGGGGCCGCTGGGCTCGTAGACGCCCCAGCCGTCCGGCTCCTCCGGCCGGTACCAGTCGTCCTGGCGCCCCTCCGGGCGGACCGCGGTCATCCTCAGCCCCGGCCGATCACCGGGGCGAGCCCGGCCGAGCGCGCCACCGCGCCGGTGTCGCCGCACTCCGCGAGCCAGTTGGCCAGCATCCGGTGCCCGCCCTCGGTGAGCACCGACTCCGGGTGGAACTGGACGCCCTCCACCGGCAGGTCGCGGTGGCGCAGGCCCATGATCACGCCGCTCCCGGTGCGCGCCGTCACCCGCAGCTCGGCCGGCACGGTGGGCTCCTCGACCGCGAGCGAGTGGTAGCGGGTGGCGGTCAGCGGCGAGGGCAGGCCGGCGAAGACGCCGCCGTCCTCGTGGGTGACCAGCGAGGTCTTGCCGTGCAGCAGCTCGGGCGCCCGGCCCACCACGGCGCCGTAGGCCACCGCGATGGACTGCAGGCCCAGGCAGACGCCGAACAGCGGCAGCCCGGCCGCGGCGCAGTGCCGGACCATCTCCACGCAGATCCCGGCCTCCTCGGGGGTGCCGGGGCCGGGGGAGAGCAGCACCCCGTCGTAGCCCGAGCCGCCGGCCCGCCGGGCGGCCTGGTCCACCGTCAGCTCGTCGTTGCGGACCACCTCGCAGGTGGCGCCGAGCTGGTAGAGGTACTGGACCAGGTTGAAGACGAAGCTGTCGTAGTTGTCCACGACGAGGATCCGCGGCGCGGCGGCGGGCGAGGTCATACGGGCTGTCTCCGGGAGTGCGAAGGAGCAGGGCGGTCGGTCGGGGGCGGGCTCAGCCGGTGCCGCCGCCGTTGTCCACTGTGACGTCGCTGAACGGGAGCAACGGTTCCAGCCACGGGAAGACGTACTGGAACAGCACGTACACGGCGCCGATCACCAGCAGCAGCGAGATGACGGCCCGCACCAGGCTGTTCCCCGGCAGGTGGCGCCAGATCCAGCTGTACATGCTGCTCCCTCGATGGTGGTCCCGTTGCGGCACCAGAGTAGACCGCCGAGCTGGGACCGGCGGGGGCTGCGGGCCTTTTCCCGCTCCCCGGACGGCCGCTGTGCCACCGCCGGGCGCCCGGCTACTGGCCCTGGGCGGCGTGCAGGTCGGTGCTGCCGGTGTAGCCGGGCAGGTTCAGCTCGCCGTTCTCCTGGAGCTTCCAGCCAAGCCCGTAGGCCGCCACGTACTGCAGGTAGGTGTGGATCGACGGGTCCCCGTCCACCGCGGCCCTGAGGTCGGCGGTGCGGCCTACCGCCCGGATCACGTAGGGCGGGGAGTAGACCCGGCCCTGGAGCAGCAGGGTGTTGCCGACGCAGCGCACCGCGCTGGTGGAGATCAGCCGCTGGTCCATCACCTGGACGCCGGCCGCGCCGCCCCGCCAGAGCGCGTTGACCACGGCCTGGATGTCCTGCTGGTGGATCACCAGGTCGTTGACGCCGGGCTCGGGCACCCCGGCGATCTTGGCGGTGGCGCCGGGCGGGGCGTCGTTCAGGGTCACCGTCAGGCCCGGGCCCTGCAGCGGGTCCAGGCCGGTCTGGTCGCGCAGGGCGGCCAGCGGGTCGCCGCCGGACGGGGTACCGGCCTGCTGCTTGACCAGCTGGTCCGCCTTCTGCTGGAGGTCGGAGAGCTCGGACTGGGTCTGCTGGTTCTGGTCGCTGCGCTGCTGTATCACGTCGCTCAGCCGCAGCAGTGAATTGTCGGAGCGCAGGTCGATGCCGCGGGCCGCGTGCGCGCTGACGTAGAAGAGGACGCCGGCCAGTGCGAAGACGGTGCAGGTCAGGGCACGTCCGACAATTCGGGTGGGTCTGCGGCGGCTCGGCACCGGCTCTGGGTCGCGCGCCGCAGAAATCGTGGAATTCGGCACCGTACCCTTATCTCCTTCCGACCCGGCGAGCCACTACGCTAACGGACGCCGGTGGCATGTGCGGAGTACCCTTCCAGGTCCGTCCCGTACGGAGGACCGGTCGCCACAGCCACCCGCCCGCTGCTCCCTGCGCGGTCTCACAGCGCATCGACAGGAGAACCCCTCGTGCCGAAGTCTCGACTCCGCAAGAAGTCCGACTACACCCCGCCCGCCACGGCGACGGCGGTCAAGATCAGTTCTGGGCGCTCCTGGGTGGCACCGGTGATGCTCGCCCTGTTCCTGATCGGCCTGGTCTGGATCGTCACCTACTACGTGACCAGTGGCAGCTGGCCGGTGCAGAGCTGGGGCAACTGGAACATCCTGGTGGGCTTCGGCTTCATCGCCGCGGGCTTCGGCGTCTCCACCCAGTGGAAGTGACGGACCGCTGACCGCGATCCTCCGCACCGCCCCACCGCAGCACGGGTGGGGCGGTGCGTCGTGCTGCCCATGGCCCGCCCCCGCCTGCATCACCGTCATACCATCAGCTTGTCCACACGGTTATCCACAGTGGGGAAAAGTCGACCCGCCCTGTGGATAACTTGTCGTCAAGTCGCTCACCTGCAGCGTCCCCCGCCGTGGACAGTGCAGCAGGACACGCGTAGACCCGTCGCCGACCCACAGCCTGTGCACGGTCCGCAGCAGACTGTGGACAACCGTGCGAAACCCCCGCCGGCTCAGCCGGCCAACCGCGCCGTCCCCACCAGCACGGTGCCCAGCACCACCGCCAGCATCAGCACCACCGTGCCGGCCTGCACCAGGTCCCGGTTGGCCCGCGGCGCGTGCACCATGCCGGCCCCGGTCAGCATCCCGGCCGCCAGCCCGCCGACGTGGGCCCGCCAGTCGATCCCGGGCACCGAGAAGGTGATCACCAGGTTGACGGCGATCAGCGCCACCACCGGGCCCAGCGGCTGCCGGGCCGCCCGCAGCAGCACCGCGGTGGCCCCGAACACCCCGAAGACCGCCCCCGAGGCGCCCACCGAGCGGGCCGCGTCCCCGCTCAGCAGGAACACCAGGGCGTTCCCGGCCAGTCCGCTGACCAGGTAGAGCGCGAGGAACCGCAGCCGGCCCAGCGCGCGCTCCAGCGCCGGCCCCAGCCACCACAGGGCGAGCATGTTGGAGCCCAGGTGGACCCAGCCCTGGTGCATGAACATCCCGGTCAGCAGTCGGTACCAACCGCCCGGCCCGGCGGCCACGCCGTACCGGGTGCCGTCCGGGGCCACCGCGCTGAACATGTCCCAGCTGCCGACGTGGTAGTCGTCCCCCGCCATCGACCGGTAGAGGTAGTGGGCGGCCAGGAAGACGACCACGTTGGCGGCGATCAGCACCTTGGTGACCAGCGCGCCGTCACCGGTGAGCCGACCGCCGTAGGGGGTGGTGGGCACCCGCGGCCGGGTGGCGCGCTCGCCGCCTCCGGGCTGGTCCTGGGCCATCACGCGCCTCTTCTCCTCAGCACAGGGGCCGGGGGCGCCAGCCGGGCCCCTGGACCGTCCAGGCTACTGCCGGTGACCTGCCCCGCACAGCACGCCGCGACCCCGGGCCCGACACGACGGCTGGCAGACGGCCCAGCCTGCGGTGCGAACGGACAATTAGGGATGCATGATCTCGAACCAGGTGGATAAGTGCCTAAGGACGCCCCCAGGAGGAGGATCCCTGTGACCCGCTTGGATACCGCACGCGAGACGGCCGGCAAGACCCTGGAGACGCTGGCGCCCTACGCTGCCACCGCCAAGGAGACCGCCGCGCACTACGGCACCGAGGCCCGCCAGCGCCTCGGCCCCGCCGTGGAGGCGCTCGGGCCCCGACTGGAGGCGGCGGCCGAGCAGGCCAAGGCAGGCACCGTGCACGCCGCCCACTCGGCCCGGGTCGGGTACACCAGGCACCTGGCACCGCACGTGGAGCAGGCCTTCGCCGCGCTGCCGCCCAGGACCCAGCAGAGCACCCTGAAGGCCGTGCACCGGGCCCAGGAGGCGGCGCTGGCCGCCAAGCTCTCGGCCGACCACGCACTGCCCCGGCTGACCGGCGCACTGGAGGACGCCCGCGCCGCCGCCGCGCCGGTGGTGCAGGAGGCCCAGGCCCGCTCCGCCGCCGCCTTCACCGCGCTGCACGGCCACGTCAGCGCGGCCGAGATCGAGAAGCTGGCCGCCCGCAACGCCCGCCGCGCCCGCCGGTCCCGGCTGGCCACCGCCCTCGCGGTAGTCGGCACCCTGGCGGTCGGCAGCGGGGTGCTGGTCTGGGCCTGGTGCCGCCGCAGCAGCGAGCCCGACTGGCTGGTCGAGCCGCCGGAGGTGCAGACCCCGCCCGACCGGGTCCACCCGGTGAGCCGGGATACCACCACCCCGGGCAGCGCCGCCGCCACCACCCCGCTCAACGGCACCGGCCCGGCCACCGAGCCGGCCGCGGAGGAGCAGCGGGAGGACGACTAGCCCCGCCTACGGCCACCGGCCGCGCATGCGACGGGACCCCGGACCAGTGACTGGTCCGGGGTCCCGTTCGTGCTGTGGAGCTTAGGAGACTCGAACTCCTGACATCTGCCTTGCAAAGGCAGCGCTCTACCAACTGAGCTAAAGCCCCGTGACGGCACACCGGGCGCCGTCGGAAGAACAGCGTACCGGGTCCGCCGCTGCGGCGTGCGCAGCGGTGTCGGCCGGGCGCCGGGAGGCCCGTGGCGGACCTCCCGTCAGCGTCCGGCCGAGGGGGTCAGCGGCCGGCCGGGATCGGGTCGGTCGCCTCGGTCCACAGGTCCTGCTCGGCCTTGTCGGCCTGCACCTGACGGTAGACAAAGAAGCCGCCGAGGGCGACCAGGGCGACCAGGAGGAGCTTCTTCACCGCGGGACCTCGTCCTTCTCAGGAGTGGGGGATTCGCCGGCAAGGGTCCCGAACCGATCGGCCCGGGGCGGCGAACCCTCGGATGTGCACGTATGAACCGGCGGTCGATCGGCCAAACCGCCCTGCGGCCGATGATACACACCCGTGTCCTGGTCGAGACCGGCCGACAGCGGACCAACCTGCCGCAGCCGGAGCAGCTTTGACGGTCCGCCGCCCGCCACGCGGACCACCCGGCAGGCCCAACGGCCCGGCGGCGACGGACGCGCCAAACAGAAACGCCCCGGATGGTGAACCATCCGGGGCGCTCTCGCAGGTGGGCCTAACAGGACTTGAACCTGTGGCCTCTTCCTTATCAGGGAAGCGCTCTAACCGTCTGAGCTATAGGCCCTTGCCGCACTGAAAGATTAGCGGACCGATGGCCGATCTCCCAAATCCATACTCCCGACCCCGTCTGGCCCGCCGATCGCAAGGCGCAGCTCAGGGGCACCGGAGCCGTCCGCGTCACGCGCCAGCAGCCACTGCTCGCGGGTCGCGGGCAGCAGGCTGCCCCCCTGCGGGGTGGGGCGCACGGCCAGCACCTGGTTGACGCCGATCCGGTTCTCCTCGAAGGCGAGCGCCGAGGCGGCCATGTACAGCCGCCAGACCCGGGCCCGGCCGCGGCCGACCAGCCGGACGGCCTGCGGCCAGTTCGCCTCCAGGTTGGCCACCCACTCACGAAGGGTCAGCGCGTAGTGCTCGCGCAGCGACTCGACGTCGCGCACCTCGAAGCCGGCCTCCTCGAGCCGGGACACGGTGCTGCCGACGGGGGAGAGCTCGCCGTCCGGGAAGACGTAGCGGTCGATGAAGGCGCTGGACACGTGCGGCTCGCCGGGGCGCTCGGGGCGGCGGGCGATCTGGTGGTTGAGCAGCCGGCCGCCGGGGGCCAGCAGGGCGTGCAGCCCCTCGGCGTAGACCCGGTACTGCTCCTCGCCGACGTGCTCGGCCATCCCGACGCTGGAGACCGCGTCGTACGGCCCGTCCTGGACCTCCCGGTAGTCCTGCAGCCGGATCTCCACCCGGTCCGCCAGCCCGGCCTGCTCGACCCGCTCGCGGGCCAGCGCCACCTGCTCGGCGGAGATGCTCACCCCGACCGCCCGGACCCCGTGGTGCTGGGCCGCGTGCAGCACCAGCGAGCCCCAGCCGCAGCCCACGTCCAGCAGGCGCATCTCGGGGCGCAGGCCCAGCTTGCGGCAGATCAGGTCGAGCTTGGCGGCCTGGGCGTCCTCCAGGCTGCGGCCCTGCGGGGTCCAGTAGGCGCACGAGTAGACCATCGAGGGGCCGAGCACCAGGCGGTAGAACTCGTTGCCCACGTCGTAGTGGTGGCTGATCGCGGCCCGGTCCCGGGTGCGACTGTGCAGCCGGCCCTGCGGGCGGGCCTCCTGCGGGGGCAGCGGGGGGTTGGGGCCGAGCGCACCGATCCGGGCCAGTTCGGCGAGCGCGCGGCGTCCGGCGGGCCCGAGCAGGTCGGCGGGGCCCAGGTGGTGGGCGCGCACCTCGGGGCACTCGGTGAAGTGCGCGACGGCGGCCAGCACCCGGTAGAGGTCCTCGCCGGGGCCGAGGTCCAGGTCGCCGGCCACGTAGGCGCGGGCCGCACCCAGCTCGCCCGGGGCCCAGAGCAGCCGCCGCAGCGCCCGGCGGTTGCGCAGCACCAGCAGCGGGGCGTCCGGCGCCCCGGCGGTACTGCCGTCCCACGCCTGCAGGCGCAACGGCAGTCGAGTGCCGAGCAACTCCTCCAGCGCGCCGACGAGCCGGGGTGCGATCTGAGCCATGGGAACCTCCGCGCAGCCAGTGGGATCCGAGCCGGTAGCCGTGCCAGGCCGCTCCAGCCAATCCGCAACCGTGCGGCCCGGGAGCGGCGGCGCGCCGCGACCGGACCGGCTGTCACTCGAATGACAGGAGCGGGCCCCTTCGATCAAACAACCGAAGGGGCCCGCTGATGCCGGGTTCCGCAGAACTCGTGGGTACTTTCTGACATCACGTCAGTGGGCCGGGGTCACTCCTCCTCGGTGAGGGTCAGCTCGATCCCGCCGGTGAAGCCCGCGGCCGCGTTGTAGATGAAGGCGGCCAGGGTGGACAGCGCGGTCAGCAGCACCACGTCCACCACCGCGATCAGCGCGGTGAAGGTGAGTACCTTGCCGAAGCCGACGTAGTCCATGATGTTGACCCCGCCGGAGCCGGAGGCGCCGGAGCCGGTGACGTCCTTGAGCGTCTTGCCGATGGAGTCGAAGACACCCATCGCGTCCAGCGTGGTCCACAGCACCGCGGCGGCCACGATCATGATGATCCCGACGGCCAGCGAGAGCAGGAAGCTGACCTTCATCACCGACCACGGGTCGGCCCGGGTGATCCGCAGCCGGGCCCGGCGCATCCGGCCGGCGGCGCCGACCGGGGTGCCCGCAGCCGGGGTGGGCTGCGCGGGCCGGCGCGGCGCGCCCGGGCCGGTGGCCGCGCCAGGGCCGGCCGGCCCGGTGCGGGTGCCGCGCGGCGGCGTGGGCTGCCCCTTGGTGTAGGTGGTCGGCTGCGAGTAGCCGGCCGCCGGGGGAGTGCCCGGCGGCGGGGGCACCGGCGGCTGGGCCGGCTGGCCGTAGCCGCCGGTCGAGTCCATCGCGGACATCAGCGAGGTGGACGCAGCCGGGTGCTCGGCAGGCGGCTGCGGTACCCCTCCGTACGGCGCACCGCCCGGTGCGGCACCTCCCGCAGCACCCGTGGTCCCACTCACTCTGGTTCCTCCCGCAGTTCCTCACCGGGTCGCGGCCGCGGCCCGGTTGACACTCCACTGTGCGGCATCAAGCTGAGAAGCCCGAAACCGGGGCAGCCGGTGCCAGGCCCCAACGGGCCGGGCACCGGCTGCCGGACGTACGTCAGCCCTGGTCAGCGGCGTCGGACGGGTCCACTGCGGCGTCCGCCACATCGGTGCCCTCGTCGACCGCCTCCTCGTCCTCCGCCTCCGCGTTGCGGGCCATGCCCACCACCGCGTCGCGCTTTCCGAGGTTGATCAGTTGGACGCCCATGGTGTCACGTCCGGTTTCACGAACTCCGGAAACCCGGGTCCGGATCACGCCGCCCGACAGCGTGATCGCCATGATCTCGTCGGTCTCCTCGACCACCAGGGCGCCGACCAGCGAACCGCGGCCCTCGACGATCTTCGCGGCCTTGGTGCCGAAGCCGCCGCGGCCCTGCACCCGGTACTCGTCCACCGGGGTCCGCTTGGCGTAGCCGCCGTCGGTCGCGGTGAAGACGAAGGTGCCAGGGCGGACCACGTTCATCGACAGCAGCTCGTCGTCCTCGCGGAAGGCCATGCCCTTGACGCCGGAGGTGGCCCGGCTCATCGGGCGCAGCGCCTCGTCGGTGGCGGTGAACCGGATCGACTGGGCCTTCTTGGAGACCAGCAGCAGGTCGTCCTCGGCGGAGACCAGCTCGGCGCCGATCAGCTCGTCGTCCCGGCCGTTCTCGTCGGTGCGCAGGTTGATCGCGATCAGCCCGCCCGTGCGCGGTGAGTCGTAGTCCTTCAGGTGCGACTTCTTGACCAGGCCCTCGCGGGTGGCCAGCACCAGGTAGGGCTTGTCCTCGTAGGTGCGGATCGCCATCACCTGGGTGATGTGCTCCTCCGGCTGGAAGGCCAGCAGGTTGGCCACGTGCTGGCCGCGGGCGTCGCGGCCGGCGTCCGGCAGCTCGTAGCCCTTGGCCCGGTAGACCCGGCCCTTGTTGGTGAAGAAAAGGATCCAGTTGTGGGTCGTAGTCACGAAGAAGTGGTCCACGAGGTCGTCCTGCTTGAGCTGGGCGCCGCGCACCCCCTTGCCGCCGCGCTTCTGCGAGCGGTAGAGGTCGGAGCGGGTCCGCTTGACGTAGCCGCCACGGGTGATCGTGACGACGATGTCCTCCTCCGCGATCAGGTCCTCGATCGACAGGTCGCCGTCCGAGGGGATCAGGGTGGAGCGCCGCTCGTCGCCGAACTTCTCGACGATCGCGGTGAGCTCCTCGGAGATGATCTGCCGCTGCCGGGGCGGCGAGGCCAGGATCGCGTTGTACTCGTCGATCTTGCGCTGCAGCTCGTCGTGCTCGTCGGTGATCCGCTGCCGCTCCAGGGCGGCCAGCCGGCGCAGCTGCATCTCGAGGATCGCGTTGGCCTGCAGCTCGTCGATGGTGAGCAGGTCCATCAGGCCGCTGCGGGCGGCGTCGGCCGAGTCGGAGGCGCGGATCAGCGCGATCACCGCGTCGATCATGTCCAGCGCCTTGAGCAGCGCGCGCAGGATGTGCGCCCGCTCCTCGGCCTTGCGCAGCCGGAACCGGGTGCGGCGCACGATCACGTCGACCTGGTGGTTGACCCAGTGCCGGATGAAGGCGTCCAGCGCCAGGGTGCGCGGCACCCCGTCGACCAGGGCCAGCATGTTGGCACCGAAGTTGGTCTGCAGGTCGGTGTGCTTGTAGAGGTTGTTCAGCACCACCTTGGCGACCGCGTCACGCTTGAGCACGATCACCAGGCGCTGGCCGGTGCGCGAGGAGGACTCGTCGCGCACGTCGGCGATGCCGGCCACCCGGCCGTCCTTGACCAGGTCGGCGATCTTCAGCGCCAGGTTGTCCGGGTTGACCTGGAACGGCAGCTCGGTGATCACCAGGCACTGGCGGCCCTGGATCTCCTCGACCTCGACCACCGCGCGCATGGTGATCGAGCCGCGGCCGGTCCGGTAGGCCTCCTCGATCCCGCGCCGGCCCACGATCAGTGCACCGGTCGGGAAGTCCGGGCCCTTGATCCGCTCGATCAGCGCCTCCAGCAGCTCCTCGTTGGAGGCGTCCGGGTGCTCCAGCGCCCAGAGCGCGCCGGAGGCCACCTCGCGCAGGTTGTGCGGCGGGATGTTGGTGGCCATGCCGACCGCGATCCCGGTGGCGCCGTTGACCAGCAGGTTGGGGAAGCGCGAGGGCAGGACGGTCGGCTCCTGCGAGCGGCCGTCGTAGTTGGCGGCGAAGTCGACGGTCTCCTCGTCGATGTCGCGCATCATCTCCATCGCGAGCGGCGCCATCTTGCACTCGGTGTAGCGCATCGCCGCAGCCGGGTCGTTGCCCGGGGAGCCGAAGTTGCCGTTGCCGTCGACCAGCGGTAGCCGCAGCGACCAGGGCTGGGCCAGCCGCACCACGGTGTCGTAGATGGAGGTGTCGCCGTGCGGGTGGTAGTTGCCCATCACGTCGCCGACCACGCGGGCGCACTTGTAGTAGCCCTTCTCCGGCCGGTACCCGCCGTCGTACATCGCGTACAGCACCCGGCGGTGCACCGGCTTGAGGCCGTCGCGGACCTCGGGCAGCGCACGGCTGACGATCACGCTCATCGCGTAGTCGAGGTAGGAGCGCTGCATCTCGGTCTCGAGCTCGATCGGCTCGACCCGGCTGACGAAGGTGTCGGTGGAGCCGGCGTCCGGCTGCTCGCCGTCGGGACGGTTGTCGTCGACCACTGGTGGTCAGTTTCCTTTCACGCGTGACTGGTACATGTGCTGACGAGGGGTCGTCACACGTCCAGGAAGCGGACGTCCTTGGCGTTGCGCTGGATGAAGGACCGGCGGGCCTCCACGTCCTCGCCCATCAGGACCGAGAAGAGGTCGTCGGCCCGGGCCGCGTCCTCCAGGGTGATCTGCTGCAGCAGGCGGTGCGCGGCGTCCATGGTGGTGATCCGCAGTTCCTCGGCGTTCATCTCGCCCAGGCCCTTGAAGCGCTGGATCGCGTCGTCCTTGGGCAGCCGGCGCCCGGCCGCGACCCCGGCCTCGATCACGGCGTCGCGCTCGCGGTCGGAGTAGACGTACTCGAAGTCGTCCTTGCCCCACTTGATCTTGTAGAGCGGCGGCATCGCCAGGTACACGTATCCGGACTCCACCAGCGGCCGCATGAAGCGGAAGAGCAGGGTCAGCAGCAGGGTGCGGATGTGCTGCCCGTCGACGTCGGCGTCGGCCATCAGGACGATCTTGTGGTACCGCAGCTTGGACTCGTCGTAGTCCTCCTGGATGCCGCAGCCGAAGGCCGAGATGAGCGCCTGGACCTCGGTGTTCTGCAGCACCTTGTCGACCCGGGCCTTCTCGACGTTCAGGATCTTGCCGCGGATCGGCAGGATCGCCTGGACGCGCGGGTCACGGCCCTGCTTGGCCGAGCCGCCGGCCGAGTCGCCCTCGACGATGAAGATCTCGCACTCGGCCGGGTCCTTGGACTGGCAGTCGCTCAGCTTGCCCGGCAGCGAGGCGCTCTCCAGCAGGCCCTTGCGGCGGGTCAGGTCGCGCGCCTTGCGGGCCGCCATCCGCGCGGTGGCCGCGGTGATGGACTTGCGGATGATGTCCGCGGCCTCGTTCGGGTTGCGGTCCAGCCAGTCGTTCAGCTGCTCGTGCACCACCCGCTGGACGAAGGTCTTCGCCTCGGTGTTGCCGAGCTTGTCCTTGGTCTGGCCCTCGAACTGCGGCTCGCCCAGCTTGACCGAGATGATCGCGGTCAGGCCCTCGCGGATGTCCTCGCCGGAGAGGTTCTCGTCCTTCTCCCGGAGCAGCTTCTTCTCCCGCGCGTAGCGGTTGACCAGGCCGGTCAGCGCGGCCCGGAAGCCCTCCTCGTGGGTACCGCCGCCGTGCGTGTGGATGGTGTTGGCGAAGGAGTAGACACTCTCGGTGTACGAGGAGTTCCACTGCATGGCGATCTCCACCGAGATCGTCTTCTCCTTGTCCTCCGCCTCGATGTCGATCACCGACGGGTGGACCACGTCCCCCTTGCGGGAGTTGAGGTGCGTCACGTAGTCGGCGATGCCGCCCTCGTAGTGGTACGTGACGGAGAGCGGCTTGCCCTTGTCGTCGGTGTGCTCCGCCCGCTCGTCGGTCAGCGAGATGGTCAGGCCCTTGTTGAGGAAGGCCATCTCCTGGAACCGGCGCGAGAGGGTCTCGAAGGAGTAGACGGTGGTCTCGAAGATGTCCGGGTCGGCCCAGAAGGTGACGCTGGTGCCGGTCCGGTCGGTGGCCTCGTGCTTGGCCAGCGCGGCGGTCGGGGCGCCCATCTTGTAGTCCTGGGTCCACCGGTGGCCCTCGGTGTGGATCTCCACCGCCAGGCGGGTGGAGAGCGCGTTGACCACCGAGATGCCGACGCCGTGCAGACCGCCGGAGACCGCGTAGCCGCCGCCGCCGAACTTGCCGCCGGCGTGCAGCACGGTCAGCACGACCTCGACGGCGGGCCGGTCCTGGCCCGGCATGATGCCGACCGGGATGCCGCGGCCGTTGTCGACCACGCGCACGCCGCCGTCGGCCAGGATCGTCACGCCGATGGTGTCGGCGTGCCCCGCCAACGCCTCGTCGACGGAGTTGTCCACGATCTCCTGCACCAGGTGGTGCAGGCCGCGCTCACCGGTGGAACCGATGTACATGCCGGGGCGCTTGCGGACCGCGTCGAGGCCCTCCAGCACCTGGATGGCGCTGGCGTCGTAGGCCCTGCCGGTGGTCGGGTCGGTGGAGACGGGGGACTGGCTGGACTCGCCGGTATCGGCCACGAAGCGCCCTCTCTGGCACAGCGCGGGCCGCACACCACCCCGGTGGGGGAGGGCATGCGACCACGGCGTTTCGACTCAGTTACCGCAAGCAGCGGCATTTGCGTCTCAGTCTACCGGTACGACCGACATAGATGGGCTTTTGGCAGGCCCTGAAGGCGGATTCACCGCCCCGAATCCCCTCCGCACATGTCCCGATACTCGCCTGGGGGGCTCAGCGGCCTCACAAGGGCCGTCAGCGGTTCCGGAGGTTCGCGCTCCGTCAAGGGTCGGAGCCGGTTCCGGCTCAGCCCCAGGTGTCCCGCGGGCCCTGGCTGCCGGGAGCCCGCAGCCGGCCGTAGCGGCGCTGCGGGGCGGCCGGACCGAGCACCCGGATCACCTTCACCGTGCCGTGCCCCAGCTCGTGGTTCAGCCGGGCCACCAACTGCCTTGCCAGCAAACGCAACTGAGTGGCCCAGGCGGTGGAGTCGCAGCGCACCGTGAGCACCGCCTCGGCCTCGTCGAACTGCTCCGGGACGCAGTGCGCACTGATGTCGGGGCCGACGATCTGCGGCCAGCGGCCGATCACGCCGGCCACCGCGGCCGGCGTCTCCCAGCCACGCTCCGTGATCAAACGATTGAGCGCGGCCCCCAGCGGCACCGGGTCCCGGCCGTCCGCCCGGGCCCCGCTGCGCAGTCCGTGCCGACGCGCCTCGCGCTTCTCCCGGACCTGCTCGCCGCGGCTGCGGGCCTGCTCCTTGGCCGCCCGCAGCGCGACCCGGGCCAGGTCGACGCCCGAGAGCTGCTGTTCGTCGCTCATCTCTTATCCCCAGGCTGTGGACGGACCCACCAGAGTACGCCGTCCCCCGCCGAGCTCCCCGGCACCCGGCACAACAGCACCCGGCCCATCAGCCCGCGACCCGGGTGACCTCGCCGCCGCCGACCGCGTACCGCACCCCGGCCAGCGCCTTGGGCACGTCCTCCGGCACCGCGGCGGTGACCAGCACCTGCTCGCCGCCGGCCGCCAGCTCGGCCAGCTGGTCGCGCCGCTTGGCGTCCAGCTCGGCGAAGACGTCGTCAAGGATCAGCACCGGCTCGCCGCCGTCGGCCCGCAGCAGCTCGTAGCTGGCCAGCCGCAGCGCCAGCGCGAAGGACCAGGACTCGCCGTGGCTGGCGTAGCCCTTGGCGGGCAGCGGGCCCAGCAGCAGGCCGAGCTCGTCCCGGTGCGGGCCGACCAGGGTCAGCCCGCGCTCCACCTCCTGCTTGCGCACCGAGCGCAGCGCCTCCAGCAGTTGGCTCTCGGCCTCCTCCCGGCTGCCCGGCAGCGCGCCCTCGAAGGAGGAGCGGTACTCCAGCCGGGTCGGCCCGCCGCCCGGGGCCAGGTGCTCGTAGGCCTGCTCGACCAGGGGCTGCAGGGCGGCCACCAGCTGCAGCCGAAAGGCCGTCAGCTCGGCGCCGGCCCGGGCCAGGTGGCCGTCCCAGACCTCCAGGGTGGACAGGTCGGCGCCCTTGCCGCCGCCGGCCCGGCGGGCCATCGCGGCGGTCTTCAGCAGGGCGTTGCGCTGCTTGAGCACCCGCTCGTAGTCCGAGCGGACCCCGGCCAGCCGGGGCGCCCGGGCGGTCAGCAGCTCGTCCAGGAAGCGCCGCCGCTCGCCCGGGTCGCCCTTGACCAGGGCCAGGTCCTCGGGGGCGAACAGCACGGTGCGCAGCAGGCCCAGCACGTCGCGCGGGCGGACGTTGTCCGAGCGGTTGATCCGGGCCCGGTTGGCCTTGCCCGGGGTGATCTCCAGTTCGACCAGGGTGGTCCGGCCGCGGTCCTGGACCGAACCGCGGACCACCGCGCGCTCGGCGCCCTGGCGCACCAGCGGGGCGTCGGTGGCCACCCGGTGGCTGCCCAGGGTGGCCAGGTAGCCGATCGCCTCGACCAGGTTGGTCTTGCCCTGCCCGTTGGGCCCCACGAACGCGGTGACGCCCGGGTCGAGGGGAACCTCGGCCCGGGCGTAGGAGCGGAAGTCGGCGAGCGAGAGGTGCGCGACATGCATGGGGAGGTACTGCGCCCGCCTTCTGAGTGGTGGTTACTTCGACTCGACCGCGTGGCCGCCGAACTCGTTGCGCAGCGCGGCGATCATCTTCATCTGCGGGGAGTCGTCCTGCCGGGAGGCGAACCGGGCGAACAGCGAGGCGGTGATGGCCGGCAGCGGCACCGCGTGGTCGATCGCGGCCTCGACGGTCCAGCGGCCCTCGCCGGAGTCGGCGGCGTAGCCCTTGAGCTTGCCCAGGTGCTCGTCCTTGTCCAGCGCGTCGACCGCCAGGTCGAGCAGCCAGGAGCGGATCACGGTGCCCTCCTTCCAGGAGCGGAAGATCTCCCGGACGTCGGTCACGCTGTCCACCGCCTCGAGCAGCTCCCAGCCCTCGGCGTAGGCCTGCATCATGGCGTACTCGATGCCGTTGTGGACCATCTTGGCGAAGTGGCCCGCGCCCGCCTTGCCGGCGTGCACCGCGCCGAACTCGCCCTCCGGCTTCAGCGCGTCGAAGATCGGCTGGACCCGGGCGATGTCCGCGGCCTCGCCGCCGTACATCAGCGCGTAGCCGTTCTGCAGACCCCAGACGCCGCCGGAGACGCCGCAGTCGACGAAGCCGATGCCCTTGGCGGCCAGCAGCTCGGCGTGCTTCTCGTCGTCGGTCCAGCGCGAGTTGCCGCCGTCCACCACGATGTCGCCGGGGGAGAGCAGCTCGGCCAGCTCCTCGACGGTCGCCTGGGTGGGGGCGCCGGCCGGGACCATCACCCAGACCACCCGGGGCCCCTGGAGCTTGGTGACCAGCTCCTGGAGGCTGGAGACGTCGGCGAGGTCAGGGTTGCGGTCGTAGCCGATGACGGTGTGGCCGGCGCGGCGGATGCGCTCGCGCATGTTGCCGCCCATCTTGCCGAGACCGATGAGGCCGAGCTCCATGACAAGTCCTTACCTGTGGTGTCGTGCCTGACGGCGGCGCCGTTGCCGCGACACAAGAGCCTACGCCGCGCCCGGTGTCCACAGGCTGTGGAGCATGGCGTGGACACCGGGAGCGTCAGGTCCGGGCGGGGCCCGGCGGGTGGCTCAGCCGGAGAGGCGGACCGGCATGATCAGGTACTGGTAGGCCTCGTCCGCCTCGGCGTCCAGCGCGGGCTTGCCGGAGAGCAGCGCGGGCTTGGTCGGGGTGGTGAACGAGAGCTGGGCGAAGGCGGCGTCCACCGCCTTGAGGCCCTCCTCCAGGTAGCCGGGGTTGAAGGCGATCGAGATGTCGTCGCCCTCGAGGTCGGCGTCGATCCGCTCGGTGGCCTGGGCGTCGTCGCCGGAGCCGGCCTCCAGGGTCAGCACGCCCTGCTCGAAGTTGAGCCGGACCGGGGTGTTGCGCTCGGCCACCAGCGAGACGCGCTTGAGCGCCTCCAGGAACGGCTGGGTCTGCACCGCGGCGACCGCGCTGAAGTCCTCGGACTTGGGGAAGAGGCTGCGGAACTTGGGGAACTCGCCCTCCAGCAGCCGGGTGGTGGTGCGACGGCCGGCGCCCTCGAAGCCGATCAGGCCCTCGCCGGCGCCGCCGGAGGCGAGCGCGATCGAGACGGTGTCGCCGCTGCCCAGGGACTTGGCGATGTCCTGCAGGGTGCGGGCGGGGACCAGGGCGACCGCGGAGATGTCCGGCTGCTCGGGCTTCCAGAGCAGCTCGCGCACGGCGAACCGGTAGCGGTCGGTGGCGGCCAGGGTGATCCGGTCGCCCTCGATCTCGACCCGGACACCGGTCAGCACCGGCAGCGTGTCGTCCCGGCCCGCGGCCACGGCGGCCTGGCTGACGGCGGTGGCGAAGACCTCGCCAGCCACCGTGCCGGTGGCGCTGGGCATCTGGGGCAGCGACGGGTACTCGTCCACCGGGAGGGTGGGCAGGGTGAACCGGGAGCTGCCGCAGACCACGCTGACCCGCTGGCCGTCGGTGGAGATCTCGACCGGCCGGTTGGGCAGGTTGCGCGAGATGTCGTTCAGCAGCCGGCCGGAGACCAGCACGGTGCCCGACTCCTCGACCTCGGCCTCCAGCTCGACCCGGGCCGAGACCTCGTAGTCGAAGCCGGACAGGGCCAGGCTGCCGTCCTGGGCGGTCAGCAGCAGGCCGGCCAGCACCGGCACCGAGGGCCGCGCCGGGAGGCTGCGGGCAGCCCAGGCCACCGCCTCCGCGAGGACGTCACGCTCCACCCGGAACTTCACCGGTCACCGCCTCCTGGGTCCTGCTGTCGCTGCTGCTCGTGCAGTGCTGCTTGCTGGCTTCTGGGCACCCGGCCCGACGGACCTCCGTCGCGGTGTGCCGAGGACAGTCTGACGCACTCCGCCGACAGCCGAGGCCGATGGGCGCAACTGGGGCGAACAGGTGTCGGGATCCGGTTGTCCACAGATTTCGGCCCACCCCGCTGTTGAGCGCATCGACTGGTCTCTAGGTGTAGCGGTAGTAGTAGGGCCTGTGGATACCGTGGATAACCTTGTTTCCGCAGGTCAACCCAGGTTTTTTGTCCACAAGGGGTGTGGACCGAGCCGGTGGATAACTCGGCCCTGCTGTGGACAGCGGAGCGTTATCTACAGGGCACGCTGAGTATCCACAGGTTATCCCCAGCATCGTCCCCAGCTACGGGCCGGGTTATCCACGGGGCCCTGGGCAACATCACGTGACGCCTTTCACACCGGCTGATGAACCGGGGCTTTCCGTTGTCGAACAGTGGATACCGCTGTGGAAAAGCTGGGGATAACAGCCCCGAGCCTGGGGATGACCGGTGGACAACCAGCCGGGGCAGCTGACGGGGCGCCAACTGTCCACACCCTGTGGATAACTGTTGTGCACAAGTCCACAGGGGTCTGACCTGCGCCGAAGAGCGTAGCGTCCGGCTGCCTGTGGAGGAATTCTGGATAACTCCGAACTCTCCAGGGTGTGGACGGGAGAAAGCACCGAAACCTGTGGAGAACGGCCGGGCGGCGCGGCATCGTTCGAATAGATGCTCAGATGTGCGAAATAGCCCGGCCCCTGGTGGAGCGTCAGCGGGAAGCCTTCCCCGGCCCGTCCTGCGCTACACACCCGATCCACCCGGCCCCGACCCGCTCCGCGGGCCGGCCTCAACCGCCGGCCGTGGGCCGCCCGCCGCGGCGGGGCCCGGGAACGGCGAAGGGCCCGCCCCACCCCCGGTCGGGGTGGTGACGGGCCCTCAACGGCCTTCCCGCGGCTAGCTCTTGATGCGGTTGGTGAGCTCGGTGACCTGGTTGTAGAGCGAGCGGCGCTCGGCCATCAGCGAGCGGATCTTGCGGTCGGCGTGCATCACCGTGGTGTGGTCGCGGCCGCCGAACTGGGCGCCGATCTTCGGCAGCGAGAGGTCGGTGAGCTCGCGGCACAGGTACATGGCGATCTGACGGGCCGTCGCCAGCACCCGGCTGCGCGAGGAGCCGCACAGGTCCTCGACGGTGAGGCCGAAGTAGGCCGCGGTCTGCTGCATGATGACCTGCGCGGTGATCTCCGGCCCGGCGTCCTCGTCGCCGCCCGGGATCAGGTCCTTGAGGACGATCCCGGCCAGCTCCAGGTCGACCGGCGAGCGGTTCAGGTTGGCGAAGGCGGTCACCCGGATCAGCGCGCCCTCCAGCTCGCGGATGTTGCGGGTGATCCGGGAGGCGATGAACTCCAGCACGTCGGCGGGGGCGTTGAGCCGCTCCTGGATCGCCTTCTTGCGCAGGATCGCGATCCGGGTCTCCAGCTCCGGCGGGGTGACGTCGGTGATCAGGCCCCACTCGAAGCGGTTGCGCAGCCGGTCCTCCAGGGTGGTCAGCAGCTTGGGCGGCCGGTCCGAGGAGAGCACGATCTGCTTGTTCGCGTTGTGCAGCGTGTTGAAGGTGTGGAAGAACTCCTCCTGGGTCGACTCCTTGCTCGCCAGGAACTGGATGTCGTCGACCAGCAGGATGTCCATGTCCCGGTACCGCTTGCGGAACGCGTCCGCCTTGCCGTCCCGGATGGAGTTGATGAACTCGTTGGTGAACTCCTCCGAGCTCACGTACCGCACCCGGGTGCCCGGGAAGAGGCTGCGCGAGTAGTGCCCGATCGCGTGCAGCAGGTGGGTCTTGCCCAGCCCGGACTCGCCGTAGATGAAGAGCGGGTTGTACGCCTTGGCCGGGGCCTCGGCCACCGCGACGGCGGCCGCGTGCGCGAACCGGTTGCTGGCGCCGATCACGAAGGTGTCGAAGAGGTACTTGGGGTTGAGCCGGGCGGCCGGCTCGTCCTTGCGCCCGAGGTCGGGCGCCGGGCCGCCGGGCGGGGCCGGCACGCCGGGTACCGGGGTGCGGTCGCCGACCCGCTCGGGCAGCGCGCTCGGCGGGCCGGACCGGCCGGGGTCGGCCCCGCCCCCGGGCCTGGCCGGCGGCAGGTCGCGCCGGGCGGGGGGCAGTTGGCGACCGCCGCGCGGGCGCGGCTCCCCCGTCGTCGCGTCGAAGGCGCCGCCGAACAGGTCGCCCTGGGCCGGTTCGGCGCCGGGGCGGCCGGCCGGCGGCTGCCCGCCACCCGGCGCGGGCTCCTGGGCGGGCTGCCAGTCGCGGTACTGGTAGGCGGGCGGCGGGGGGAGTTCCTCGGGGCGGCCGTAGTCGCGCGGCTCCTGGTAGCCGGTGTAGTCGCCGTAGGACTGCGCCGGCTGCGAGGACTGGTAGGGCTGCGGCTCGGGGTAGTCGGCCGGGCGGCGGGCGTAGCCGTAGTCCGGCTCACCGTACTCGGCCGCCGACTGCTGGGACTGCTGGGGCTGGTCGGCCGGGCGGGACTGCTGCGCCGGTTCGACGGGAGCGGGGCCGGGAGCCGGCGGCTGGGGCGCGGTCGGCCCCGGGGGCGCCGCGTTGGCGTCCACCATCACCGCGATCCGGACCGGGCGGCCGAACTGCTGGCTCAGCCCGTCGGTCAGCTGCGGCAGCAGCCGGCCCTCCAGCACCTGCTTCGCCCACTCGTTCGGGGCGGCCAGCAGTGCGGTGTCGTGCATCATCCACATCGGCTGGGTGCGCTGCACCCAGACCTTGTCCTTGTCACCCACAGAGGTGTCGTTGACCAGCCGCTCGACGACCTTCGCCCAGGCGGGGACGAGGTCGCTGTTGACATCAGCCACTGGTGCACGCTTTCTCGTTCCCCCGCAGATAGGAGGGGATGAACAAAACCAGACAAGTCCTGCAACGGTAGTCAGCGGGCAGAGCTGATTCAAGTTGTTGTCCACAGGCTGTGGGCATCGGGCTCCTGGGGTGCCGGTTTGACCCTCGGGTGCCCGTCCGCGTACCGTAACGAGGTCGAGTTGTCGATGGCCGCTGCCGCATGTCCGCGGGTCACCCCGCTTCACATAAGGCGCGCAGCACGGGCGCCGTGGATTGCCCGGACCCCAGCGGACCTGGGGATCCGGGTCGGATTTCCCAGGAACGAAGGGGAGATCACGCGGACGCACGGTGACGGCCAAGCCACGACCCGTCATCCTACGATTCACCCCAGGAGCCCCCGAGTGAGCAAGCGCACCTTCCAGCCGAACAACCGCCGTCGCGCCAAGACCCACGGCTTCCGGCTGCGTATGCGTACCCGTGCCGGCCGCGCCATCCTGTCGGCCCGCCGTGGCAAGGGCCGCGCGAGCCTCTCCGCCTGATCCGCGTCCAGGGTCTGCAGTGCTGCCCTCCGAGAATCGGCTGCGGCGGCGCCAGGACTTCGCGACCGCGGTGAAACGCGGCCGTCGAGCCGGCCGGCCCCTGCTGGTCGTCCATCTGCGAAGAGCGGACGAGCAGGCGGAGCCGGGCGGCGGGTACAGCGACTCCCACCCGCACGACGCCGAGGGAACTCCCTCGGCGCGTGCGGGTTTCGTCGTGAGCAAGGCGGTCGGTCCGGCGGTCGTCCGCAACCTGGTGAAGCGTCGTCTACGTCACTTGGTACGCGAACGTATGTCCCGGTTGCCCGCAGGTAGCCTGATAGTGGTACGAGCGCTGCCACCGGCGGCGACGGCCTCGTACCCGGATCTGGCACATGACCTGGATGCCGCGCTCAAGCGGTTGCTCCGGACGGATCCGGCCAGCGAGGCCGGCTCAGGGCCGACAGGATCAGGGCGATGAAGTACCTGTTCATGGGGCTGATCAGGCTCTACCAGTGGACCATCAGTCCGCTGCTCGGTCCGGTCTGCCGTTATTACCCGTCGTGTTCGCACTACGGCTACGAAGCCGTGCGCACGCACGGCGCGGTGAAGGGCAGTGCGCTGACCGCCTGGCGCATCCTGCGCTGCAACCCCTGGTCCCCGGGTGGAGTGGACCACGTACCACCGCGCAAGCGTCCCGTTTGGCATCAGCGGCTGCGTGCCCTGGTGCAGTCCAGGACCGGTAGCGCCGTGCTCCCGGAGCCGACGACCAAGCCCAATGCTCAAGGAGTCTGACCGGTGACCTGGTCCTTCCTGAACCCCCTGTACACCGCGGTGTCCTGGATCATCGTCCAGTTCCACTCGCTGTACAGCCACATCTTCAATCCGAACAGCGGCTGGGCCTGGGGCCTCGCCATTGTCTCGATGGTCGTCGTGATCCGGATCTGTCTGATCCCGCTCTTCGTGAAGCAGATCAACTCGACCCGGGCCATGCAGGCGATCCAGCCGAAGATGAAGGCCATCCAGGAGCGCTACAAGAACGACAAGCAGCGCCAGTCCGAAGAGATGATGAAGCTCTACAAGGAGGCGGGCACCAACCCCTTCTCGAGCTGTCTCCCGATCCTGGTGCAGATGCCGTTCTTCACGGCCCTCTACGGTGTCCTCTCCTCGGTCGCCAACCACAAGCCGATCGGTGTCATCAAGGGCAGCCTGCTGGACAGCGCGCACCAGGCGCACATCTTCGGCGCCCCGCTGTCGGCGAAGTTCTGGGGCAGCCACGACCTCAACGTGCAGATCGTCACCGCGGTGATGATCGTCATGATGTCGCTGTCGCAGTTCATCACCCAGCGCCAGCTGATGACGAAGAACGTCGACATGTCGGTCCAGACGCCGTTCATGCAGCAGCAGAAGATGCTGATGTACGTGTTCCCGGTGATGTTCGCCATCATGGGCGTCAACTTCCCGGTCGGTGTGCTGGTCTACTGGCTGACCACCAACGTCTGGTCGATGGGCCAGCAGCTGGTCGTGATCCGCAACAACCCGACGCCGGGCAGCAAGGCCTGGGACGAGCGGCAGGTGCGGCTCAAGGCGGCCGGCCGGCTCAACCCGGACGGCACGGTGATCAAGACCGGGATGTTCGGCTTCCTCGGCGGCAAGACGGCCGCGGCCCAGCAGCAGGCGGCCAGTGCGGTGGAGGAGTCGGTGCAGGTGCGCCGCCAGCAGCCGCGCAAGCAGACCAAGGCGCAGCGCCAGCAGTCCGGGGCCAGGCCGGGCACCGAGCGGGCCGACGAGGCCGACGAGGTGGAGCCCGCGGAGTCGGATGCCGACTCGGTGCAGGATGCGGTGCCGAGCGGTCAGGGAGCGGCCAAGGGCGCCGGCGGTACGGCGAAGCGTCCGGCGACCAAGCAGGGCGGCGGCGCCAAGCGAGGGCCGCAGGGCGGCCAGCGGCCGAAGAAGAAGTCCTAGCCCGCACCCCCTCACGATCGTCGATTTCGGCCCGTACCCGTGGGCCCCAGTTCCCAGAAACGGAGTCCTCCCGTGACGGAAGGCACCACCGCCGATCCGGCCGCCCCGGCCGACGAGTCCGCGGACACCCTGCTCGCTCGCCTGGAGCAGGAAGGGGATATCGCGGCCGACTACCTGGAAGGCCTGCTGGACATCGCCGACCTGGACGGCGACATCGACATGGACGTGGAGGGCGACCGGGCCCTGGTGTCCATCGTGGGTGACGGCAACGACCGCTCGCTGCAGCGGTTGGTGGGCCAGGACGGGGAGGTGCTGGAGGCGCTCCAGGAGCTGACCCGGCTGGCCGTGCATCGGGAGACCGGCGAGCGCAGCCGGCTGATGCTGGACATCGCCGGCTTCCGGGCGCGCAAGCGGTCCGAGCTCGCCGAGCTGGGTGCCAAGGCGGCGGCGGAGGCCAGGCGGACCGGCGAGCCGGTCAAGCTGCGGCCGATGACCCCGTTCGAGCGCAAGGTGGTCCACGACGCGGTGGCCGCCGCCGGGCTGCGCAGCGAGTCGGAGGGCGAGGAGCCGCAGCGCTTCGTCGTCGTCCTGGCCGGCTGACCGGCGGTCGGGCGAGCCGAACTCCCTGCTGAACGGTGACCCCGCTCGCACGTCGGTGCGGGCGGGGTCACCGTTCTGAGGCGGGTGGGTCCGGAGAATGGCGGGGGGATGTTTCACGTGAAACGGTGCTGGTGGGCGGGTCGGTGGACTCGGTGAGCGGAGAGGCTGAGATGGCGACGGAGAGTGCGGCGGAGCCCGACGACGTGGCAGGGCTGGCCGAGGCCCCCGCAGCGGCGCGGGAGATCTTCGGGGAGCAGTTCCCGTCGGCGCAGCGCTACGCGGAGCTGCTGGCGACGGCAGGTGTGCAGCGCGGTCTGATCGGGCCGCGGGAGGTGCCGCGGCTGTGGGACCGGCACGTGCTGAACTGCGCGGTGCTCTCCGAACTGCTGCCGCCCGACGCCACGCTGTGCGACGTGGGCTCGGGGGCCGGGCTGCCGGGCATCCCGGTGGCGCTGGCCCGTCCGGACGTCTCGGTGACCCTGCTGGAGCCGCTGCTGCGGCGCACCACCTTCCTGGAGGAGGTGGTCCGCGAGCTCGGGCTGGAGAACGTCACGGTGCTGCGCGGCCGGGCCGAGGAGATGGTCGGCAAGATCTCGGTGCAGATCGTCACCGCCCGAGCGGTGGCACCGCTGGACCGGTTGGCCGGCTGGGGGATGCCGCTGCTGCGCCCGTACGGGCAGATGCTCGCGCTCAAGGGGGACACCGCCGAGCAGGAGCTGGCCGACTCGCGGTCCGCGCTGACCCGGCTGGGCGCGGTGGAGTGGGCGGTGATCCCGGTGGGGGAGGGGGCGCTCGGCGCCGCGACCCGGGTGGTCCAGGTGAAGGCCGGGGAGAGTCCCGGTGGCGTGAAGGCGGCAACTCGGCGGGCCAAGGCGGCGCGGGCCGGGCGCTCGGGCGGTCGCCCGGCCGAGACCCGGGCCGGTGGGCGCCGCCGCCGCTGATCCCCGGTTTTCGACAAAGCCCCTGGTCGCCCGTGTGCGATCAGGGGCTCTTGCTTTCGCCCGGAGTGTCGCACCGTCAGATTTCCGACATTGCGGGCATGGTGTTTCACGTGAAACGTCGTTCCCTCCTCTCGGGCATCCTGGCCCGCAGCCAGGCGGTGACTGTTGCCGCTCCGGTTTCACGTGAAACACTGACCCCCATGCAGGAGTCGGAGACCATCGAGCAGATCGATGACACCCCCATAGCGCGGGCCGCCCAGGCTGCGGTCCAGGCGCTGGGACGGGCGGGCGAGGGCCTGCCCAGGCCGTCGGCGACCCGGGTGATCGTGGTGGCCAACCAGAAGGGTGGGGTCGGCAAGACCACCACCACCGTGAACATGGCCGCCTCACTGGCCATGCACGGGCTGCGGGTCCTGGTGATCGACCTCGATCCGCAGGGCAACGCCTCCACCGCCCTCGGCATCGACCACCACGCCGAGGTGCCCTCGATCTACGACGTCCTGGTGGAGGGCAAGCCGCTGGCCGACGTGGTGCAGCCGGTGGTCGAGGTGGAGGGGCTGTTCTGCGTCCCGGCCACCATCGACCTGGCGGGCGCCGAGATCGAGCTGGTCTCCATGGTGGCCCGGGAGGGCCGGCTGCAGCGCGCGATCCAGGCCTACGAGCAGCCGCTGGACTACATCCTGATCGACTGTCCGCCCTCGCTGGGGTTGCTGACGGTCAACGCCCTGGTGGCCGGCCAGGAGGTGCTGATCCCGATCCAGTGCGAGTACTACGCACTGGAGGGCCTGGGGCAGCTGCTGCGCAACGTCGAGCTGGTCCGGGCCCACCTGAACCCGGTGCTGCACGTGTCGACGATCCTGCTCACCATGTACGACGCGCGGACCAGGCTGGCCTCGCAGGTGGCGGAGGAAGTGCGCAACCACTTCACCACCGAGGTGCTGAGCACCGCGATCCCGCGCTCGGTCCGAGTCTCCGAGGCGCCCAGCTACGGGCAGACCGTGCTGACCTACGACCCGGGTTCGACCGGGGCGCTCTCCTACCTGGAGGCCGCCCGCGAGCTGGCACTGCGCGCGGTGGGCCAGGCCGGGCCGGCCGCTTCCACCCAGGCCGCCGCCGAGGCGCTGGACGCGGTCGGCCAGCATCGCCACACCATCGGCGCGCAGGCGTCGCCGGTGGCAGAACAGAGCACGATGGAGGGCAATCGGTGAGTGGGCGCAGGGGACTGGGTAAGGGGCTGGGCGCGCTGATCCCGCCGGCCGCTTCGCCGGCGGCCGTCGGGCCCGCCATCGCCGCGCCGACCCGGCCGGCTCCGGCGTCCGCCGGCGCCGCGGCGGTGTCGCCCAGTGCGGTGCCGCTGCTGCCGCCGCCCGGGCGCGGCACGGTCGCCGAGAAGGCGGCGGTGACCGAGCAGGTGCTGGCTCCGGTGGACGGGGCGCGGTTCGCCGAGCTGCCGCTGGAGGCGATCACCCCCAACCCGCGCCAGCCGCGGGAGGTGTTCGACGAGGCCAAGCTGGAGGAGCTGGTCACCTCGATCAAGGAGGTGGGTCTGCTCCAGCCGGTGGTGGTCCGTCAGGTCGGCCCGGAGCAGTACGAGCTGATCATGGGCGAGCGCCGCTGGCGGGCCTCCCGGGCGGCTGGTCTGGAGCGGATCCCGGCGATCGTCCGGGCCACCGAGGACGACAAGCTGCTGTTGGACGCGCTGCTGGAGAACCTGCACCGGGCCGAGCTCAACCCGCTGGAGGAGGCCGCCGCCTACGACCAGCTGCTGCGCGACTTCGGGTGCACCCACGACGCGTTGGCCGACCGGATCGGCCGCTCCCGCACGCACGTCTCCAACACGCTGCGGCTGCTCAAGCTCTCGCCCGCGGTGCAGCCGCGGGTGGCGGCCGGGGTGCTGTCGGCCGGCCACGCCCGGGCGCTGCTCGGGGCGCCGGACGCCGAGCGGCAGGAGGCGCTGGCCAAGCGGATCGTCGCGGAGGGTCTCTCGGTGCGCTCCACCGAGGAGATCGTGGCGCTGATGAAGGAGGAAGAGGAGGACAAGCCCCGGCGGCCGATCGGCCCCAAGGCTGGCCGACTGATCTCGCCGGCCTTCAACGATCTGGCGGGTCGCCTCTCAGACCGCTTCGAGACCCGGGTCAAGGTCGAGGTCTCGCAGCGCAACGGGAAGCTGGGCAAGGGCAAGGTGGTCCTGGAGTTCGCCTCGGTGGAGGACCTGAACCGGATCCTGGACAGCCTGGCCCCCGGGGAGGACGGCCTGCGGCTCTCGCAGAGCTGAGGCGGTCGAACGGTCGGGAGAACGGAAGTGGTGGGTGCATGTTTCACGTGAAACATGCACCCACTCTCGTTGTACGGGGGAGACGTCCGGTAGGGCCTGGCCCCCGGGGGAACCGAACGAGGAGGTGTGCCGGATGGGTCGCAGGATCGTCCCGCTGACGCTGGACAACCTGGCGGACCTGCCGCTGCCCTGCCGCTCCTGCGTCTTCTGGGAGCTCGACCCGGTGCGCGGGCGGGAGGCGGTGGACGGGGGCAAGGCGGAGCAGGAGAAGGAGGGGTGGATCTCGGCGGTGCTGCTGGAGTGGGGCTCCTGCGGGCGGATCGCCTACGTGGACCAGCAGCCGGCCGGCTTCGTGCTGTACGCGCCGCCGGCTTACGTGCCGCGCTCGCAGTCCTTCCCGACCAGCCCGGTGTCGCCGGACGCGGTCCAGCTGATGACCAGTCGGGTGCTGCCGGAGTTCCAGGGGCAGGGGCTGGGGCGGGTGTTGGTGCAGACGGTGGCCAAGGACCTGGTGCAGCGCGGCTTCCGGGCGATCGAGGCGTTCGGGGCGGCCGGGCTGGAGCGGCCGAGCTGCCTGCTGCCGGCCGACCACCTGCTGGCGGTCGGCTTCAAGACGGTGCGCCCGCACCACCGGTACCCGCGGCTGCGGTTGGAGGCACGCTCCACCGCCTCCTGGCGGGAGGGCGCGCTGGAGCTGCTGCTGGGCGGCGGGCGGCAGGAGCCGGTGCTGCGGCCGTTCTGAGCACACCCGGCCGCACCGCGGCAGTGGGGCATGACGAAGGGGCGAGCCCGAGCGGGCCCGCCCCTTCGTCATGCCCGGTCGCGCCCTACTCGGCCGACGGGAGGTACTCCGCCAGGTCGCGCAGCAGGGCGGCCTTCGGCTTGGCGCCGACGATGCTCTTGACCAACTCGCCGTTGACGTAGACGTTCAGCGTCGGGATGGAGATCACGCCGTACTGGGCGGCGACGGCGGCGTTCTGGTCGACGTCGACCTTGGCCACGGTCAGCTTGCCCTCGTACTCCTCGGCGATGGCCTCCAGGACCGGGGCCACCTGCTTGCACGGGCCGCACCAGGTGGCCCAGAAGTCCACCAGCACGGGCTTGTCACTCTTGAGGACCTCGGTGTCGAAGGTCGCGTCGGTCACGGTCTTGGTGGCGCCGGCCACGGGAGCTCCTTAAGGTCGCGGAGAGTGTCGCTCAGACGATCACAACAACAGGGAGTGCGGATTTCTTTCGCGCCCCGGTTGCGGATCGGCCGGACCGCGGGTCCGGGTCAGACGGCGACCGCGGCCGCGGCCTGCTCGGCCTCGTGGGCCAGGTGGGCCAGGTACCGCTCGGCGTCCAGCGCGGCGGAGCAGCCGGTGCCGGCGGCGGTGATCGCCTGGCGGTAGGTGTGGTCGACCACGTCGCCGGCGGCGAAGACGCCGGGGATCCCGGTCCGGGTCGAGGGGGCCGCCACCTTGAGGTAGCCCTCCTCGTCCAGCTCGAGCTGGCCCTTGAACAGCTCGGTGCGCGGGTCGTGGCCGATCGCGATGAACAGGCCGGTGACCGGCAGCTCGCGCAGCTCCCCGGTGTTCGTGTCCCGCAGGGTGACGCCGGTCAGCTTCGGGTCGCCGTGGATCTCCTCCACCGCGCTGTCCCAGGCGAAGCTGATCTTCGGGTCGGCGAAGGCGCGCTCCTGCATCGCCTTGGAGGCGCGCAGCTCGCTGCGGCGGTGCACCACGGTGACGGACTTGGCGAAGCGGGAGAGGAAGGTCGCCTCCTCCAGGGCGGTGTCGCCGCCGCCGACCACCGCGATGTCCTGGTCGCGGAAGAAGAAGCCGTCGCAGGTGGCGCACCAGGAGACGCCGCGGCCGGACAGGGCGTCCTCGCGGGGCAGGCCGAGCTTGCGGTGCTGCGAGCCGGTGGTGATGATCACGGCGCGGGCCCGGTGCACGGTGCCCTCGGAGTCGGTGACCGTCTTGATGTCACCCGAGAGGTCGACCGCGACCACGTCGTCGGGGATCAGCTCGGCGCCGAAGCGCTCGGCCTGGGCGCGCATGTTGTCCATCAGCTCGGGGCCCATGATGCCGTCCCGGAAGCCGGGGAAGTTCTCGACCTCGGTGGTGTTCATCAGGGCACCGCCCGCCGTCACCGCGCCCTCGAAGACGAGCGGCTGGAGGGAGGCCCGCGCCGTGTAGAGCGCGGCCGTGTAGCCGGCCGGGCCGGAACCGATGATGATCACGTTACGGACGTCGCTCACTGCATCTCCTGGTTGGCATCGCGGCCCGCGCCACGCGGGGAGGACGGCGACCTTGCCGCCGCCCTGGTCAACGACTGCCCAGTGTCCCGCATTCCCTGCGGCAGGGGCAGCGCGGCCCACCCCTCGGGCGCCCCGACAGCGTTCCCGGAGCTGACGGGGCGTGCGGCGGCCCGGGTCAGCTCGCCGGGACCTGCTGGCGCAGCAGCACCGGGGCGGGGGAGGTGGTGCAGCCGGGGGTGACCAGGAAGACGTCCAGCCGGTCCGCGGCGCTGCGGTAGACGTAGGCGTCCACCGGCGCGCCGGCGTAGCTGCCGTGCGCCACGGTGAGCGGTGACTCGTCCTGGTGCTCGCCCACCGACTCGCGCACGCAGAACGGGGGCAGCGGGCCGCCGGTGGCCGAGTCGGGGCCCTGCGCGGTGCTCAGGTGCGGCTGTGCGCCGGGGCCCGGTGAGGAGCCGGCCAGCAACTGGTGGATCTGGGCCGGCAGGTCCTCGGCACTGAACTGCGTTCCGGTGGCCGGCCGCAGGGCCGGCGCGCCGGTGTCGGCCGGGCGGGCGGCACTGGCACTCGAGCCGGTCGCCTGGTCGTGGCCGGCGAAGAGGCCGAGCATCGCGGACGAGACCAGGCCGAGTCCCGCCACCGCGGTGGCGGCGAACACCAGCAGGCCGCGGCGGCGGGCCCGGGAGCGGCCGGCCGGGCCGGTGGCGCGGTCGCGGCGGGCCGGGGGAGCGGCCGGGGCGGGGCGCGGGGCGGTTGCCGGGGTGCCGGGCGCTCCGGGCCCGGGGAGGGCCTCGGTGGCGGCCAGGGCGAGCGCGGCGTCGATCCGCAGCGCCACCTCGGGCGGCATCGGTCCGACCCAGTCCTGGCCCAGCAGCAGGCGCAGCTCGTCCAGCGCGGCCAGGGTGTCCGCGCATTCGGCGCACCCGGCCAGGTGGGTGTCCAGTTCGGCCGCCTCGGCGGCCGGCAGCAGCTGCTCGGCCAGGTCGGCCAGCTGCTCGGCGGAGGGGTGCGACGCCGCGGCCGGCTCGGTGGCTCCGGGGGTGTGCTTCGTCATCGGTCGATCGCACCTCCTTCCTTGCTCGACTCCGGCGCGGGGACGGCTGCGGATGGGACGGATCCGCCCGCTCTCCGGTTCCGTGGTGGTGGTGCGCCCGACGGTGTTTCACGTGAAACCGCGCCGGCGGCGGCCGTGCTCCGGGCCGAGGTTCTCGGCGTCGGCGTTCCCGGTGCCGGCGTTTCACGTGAAACATCGTCGGCGCCCGGACCCCGCAGGTGGCGCACCAGGGGCAGCAGCCGGGCCCGGCCGCGGGCGCAGCGGCTCTTCACGGTGCCCACCGGAACACCCAGCAGCTCGGCCGCCTCGGCCACCGAGTAGCCCTGCATGTCCACCAGTACCAGGGCGGCGCGCTGGTCCGCGGGCAGCTCGGCCAGCGCCGCGCCCAGCTCGCGGCGCAGCTCCTGGCGGAGCACCAGGCTCTCGGCCGGCTCGGCCGCCGGTACCAGGGTGTCCAGCGCCTGCGGCTGCTCGTCCAGCGACCCGGCCCGGCGCACGGCGGCCCGGCGGGCCCGGTCCAGGCAGGCGTTGACCACGATCCGGTGCAGCCAGGTGGTGACCGCCGAGCGGCCCTGGAAGGAGCCCGCCGAACGCAGGGCCGAGATCAGCGCGTCCTGCAGTGCGTCCGCGGCCTCCTCGCGGTCGCCCAGGGTGCGCAGCGCGATCGCCCAGAGCCGGTCGCGGTGCCGGTGCACCAGCAGGCCGAAGGCCGTCGGGTCACCGGCCACGTGCCGGGCGAGCAGCTCGGCGTCGCCGAGCCCCTCGGTCGGGGTGGGCGCCTGTGCCCCTGGTCCTGCCGGTTCTGCCATCCGCCCACACCTTCCGGGGCCGTCGGACCACACCGCACGGTCCGACGGGTCAGCCGGTCACCTTGATCTCGGCCACCTGGCCGCGGTATCTGCCGGTCCCATCCTTGGGGAGGCCGGTCAGCCAGATCAAGAGGTAGCGCGAGGTGACCGGGGAGCCGGGCTGCAGCTGTACGTCGGTGCCGTTGCCGTGGGCCACCGGCTGGCCGAACTCCTCGAACTTGGTCGGCGTGCCGTCCCCGGCGCCGGTGGGCACCCGCAGCTCGGCACTGGTGGCGCCGAGGAACTGGACGCTGACCGAGCTGACCGGCCGCGCCGCGCCGAGGTCGACCAGCAGGCCGGTGCCGTGGCCGATGGTGGGCAGGTCGTCGAAGTAGCCGTCGGTCTGCCAGGCGGTGCTCGGGTCGTTGTCGTGGGCGGCCCCCAGCAGGTCGGGGTGCATCGGGTGGTCGCCGAACGGGTTGAACGAGGTGAGGTTCGCGATCGTCAGCGGGGTCGGCTTGGCCGAGGCTGAGCTGGACGGCGGCAGGCCGGCTCCGGAGGTGCCCAGTGCGGTGGGCGGGCCGCTCTCGCCGAGCTTGCCGGCCAGCTGCCAGGAGCCGTAGCCGATCGCGGCCAGCAGCACCACCGAGACGGTCCACTGGGCCGTCCGCTTGGCCAGCTGGCGGCGGCTGCGCCGCCGGGCCGGGCGCGGCGGCTGCGGGCGGGCAGGCCGGGTGCCGGGCGGCGGCGGGGTGTGCCGGGAGGCCGGCCCGGGGCGGGCGACCCGGTCCCGCTGCACCGTCTGGCCCGGGGCGGGGTAGCGGTCCGTGGCGGCGCCGGACTCGGCCTGGGGCGGCCGGATCCGCGGCAGCAGCGCGATCTCCTTGGCCAGTTCGGCCGGGCTGGTGATCGGGGCGAGCTCGCCGGGCGGCGGCTCGCACAGGGTCCGGGCGGCGAGGTCGGACAGGCCCTGGTGGACCCCGGAGCGGACCTGGTCCGGGGGCAGCAGGCCGGCGTCGGCGGGCAGGCCGCGCAGGTCGTAGCGGTCCTGCGGATGCGGCCAGCGGTGGGTCAGGGCGGCGTAGAGCAGGGTGCCGATCGCCCGGGTGTCGGCCAGTTCGGCGGCCGGGCCGGTGGCGTCCGCGGGGTCGGCCGCACCGCGCAGTGCGGCATCCACCGCCACCCCGTTGATCCGGTACTGGCCGGTGTCGGTACGCAGCACGCAGCGGGGGGTGAGCCGCAGGTGGGACCGGCCCGAGGCGTGGGCGGCGGCGACCGCGTCGGTGACCTGACGGACCATCTGGTAGGCCTCGTAGGGCTCCAGCGGACCGTCGGAGAGCAGGGTGGCCAGATCGGTGGCGGCGGGCAGCCACTCCCGGATCACGTAGACCAGGTCGCCCTCGCGGACCGCGTCCAGCACCTGGACGAACCGGGGGTCGCCGAGCAGCGCGGCCGAGCGGGCGGCCGCCAGCACGCCGTCGGCACGCGGGTTGCCGGCCGCCAGCAGGTGCACCCCGACGGCCCGGCGCAGCGTCTCGTCCACCGCGCGCCAGCTGCTGAACTGGGTGGTGCGGGAGATGCACTCCTCCAGCCGGTAGCGGTCGGCGATCCGGTCGCCGCTGTGCCGCTCCGGTACCGGCACCTGCTCGGCCGGCCCGTCCGCCTCGCCGGCGGCGTCTGCCGCGTCTGCGGCCCCCGAGGCCTCTGCGGCCGGTTCCGGGTCGGGCTCGGAGGCAGCCTTCGGCTCGGGCTCGGGTGCAGCCTTCGGGTCGGTCTCGGCGGCCGGCTCGGGTTCGGCCGCCGGAGCGACCGACCCGGCCAGTTCGGCGGCGATCTCCGCGGCGGAGAGCGGTGCGGTGATCTCGCCCGTCGCCTCGGCCGCCGGCAGCTGCACGACTGCCTCGGCGCGGTCCCTGGTGCGGTCAGCCACCGTCGTCCTGCCTCCCCTTGTGACCCGGTCGTTCGGGACAATTGTGCCCACTCTTCCGCCCCGAGTACGACCGTTGTTCAGGCCGTTCGGTTCCCGCGGCGCCCGAACTGCTCAGTCGGTAGACAAACTGATGACCGGTCAGCGTCCCAGCCGACTACGGACCATACCGATCATCCCGTTCAACTCCTCGATCCGCATCCGCTTGGCCACCACCAGGAAGACCGTCAGCTGCACCGTACCGGCGACCAGGACGGTGAGCACGCTGCCGAGCCAGCCGCCGAGCAGGGCGGACAGTGCCAGCTCGACCAGCAGACCGGCCAGCGCGGCAGGCAGGCAGGCGATCGCCAGCCGGGCGTAGGTGCGGGCGATCCGGCCCGAGTCCAGCCCGCCGATCCGCCGCTTGAGCTTGGGCACCGCCACCCCCACGCCCACCGCGTACGCCGCCCCGTAGCCCAGCGCCATCCCGGTGACCGCCCACTGGGCCGGCAGCACCAGGTAGCAGAGCATCGCGGTGCCGGCCTGGGCGACGGCCACCCAGACGGTGTTGGAGAACGGGGTACGGGTGTCCTCGTAGGCGTAGAAGCCGCGCAGCAGCACGTACTGCACCGAGTAGGGGATCAGGCCCAGTGCGAAGGCGGAGAGCATGAAGCCGACCTGGGTGGTGCTGTGCGCCACGCTGCCGCCGTTGCCCAGCCCGTAGATGGCGGTGCCGATCTGCGGGCCGAGCACCAGGAAGAGGAAGGCGGCCGGCACGATCGCCACCGCCGAGGTGCGCAGCCCGTACGAGAGGTCGTCCCGCACCGCACCGGCGTCCCCGTCGGCCGCCGCCCGGGAGAGCCGGGGGAGCACCGCGCTCATCACCGAGACGGTGACCACCGCCATCGGCAGCTGCCAGATCAGCAGCGCGTTGGAGTACGCCGCCAGGCCCACCCCCAGGTGGCCGTCGGCGGCCGCCTCCCGGCCCGCCGCGGTGGCCAGCTGGGTGACCACCAGGTAGCCCGCCTGGTTGGCCAGCACGAACAGGAAGGTCCACTTGGCCAGCCGGGCCGCCTTGCCCAGGCCGTGCCCGCGCCAGTCGAACCGCGGCCGGAAGGCGAAGCCGGCCGCCCGCAGGTACGGGACCATCGACAGCGCCTGCACCGCCAGGCCCAGCAGGGTGCCCAGGCCGAGCAGCCGCAGGCCCTCGGGGGAGATGGTCTCGGGGGTGACCCGGCTGTGCTGGAAGGTGCCGAAGACCCAGAGGTAGCTGCCGAAGGTGAAGATCACCACGACGTTGTTGAGCACCGGGGTCCACATCATCGCGCCGAACCGGCCGCGGGCGTTGAGGATCTGACCCATCACCACGTGGACGCCCATGAAGAAGATGGTCGGCAGGCAGTAGCGGGCCAGCGTGACCGTGGCGTCGGCGCTGGCCGGGTCGGACATCAGCGAGTGCGAGATCAGCTGGACCAGCAGCGGGGCGGCCAGCACCGCGACGAAGGCGACCCCGGCCAGGCCGGCCATCACCAGGGTGAGCAGCCGGTTGGCGTAGGCGGTGCCGCCGTCCCCGTCCTGCTTCATGCTGCGCACCAGTTGCGGCACGAAGACCGCGTTCAGCGCGCCGCCGCCGATCAGGATGTAGAGCAGGGTGGGCAGCGTGTTGGCGGCCGAGTAGGAGTCGCCCATGGTGCCGACGCCGATCGCGGCGGCGATCACCATGGTGCGCAGGAAGCCGGTGGCCCGGGAGACCAGGGTGCCGGCCGCCATCACCGCGCTGGAACCCAGCAGGCCGGGCAGCCGGCCGCCCGGCGCGGGCGGCTGCGGGTCCTCGGGGAGCTCCCCGGGCGGTTCCCCCTCGGCGGGGCGCGGTCGGCCCCCTGCGGGCGGCTGCGCGCCCGTCTCGGCGGGACGCAGCGGCGGGTCGAACTCGATCACCGGAACGGCCGGGCGGCCGGACTCGGCGGCCACCGCGCCGGCCGCCGGGCCGAGCAGCGCGTCCACGCCCAGGAAGTCGGTGCCCAGCTCCTCCTCGGCGGGCGCCGCGGGTGCCTCGGCTCCCTCGGCCGCGGCCCGGGCCCACCGGGAGGCCGGCACCACCGGCTCCTGCAGCGGCTCGGCGCCCTCCGACTGCTGGCTGGGCAGTTCGGCGGGCTCCTCCTCGGCGGGTCCGGGCGATCCATGGGCGAGGCCGGGCTCCGCACCGGGGAGGGCGGGCTCCTCCTCGATGACGGGTGCGGCGACGGCGTCGGCCGCAGCCGGGGCAGACCCGGTCGGCTCGGCCGCCCGGTACGGGTCCGGGCCCTGCTGCGGCGCGTACGGGTCGGCGGCGAACGGATCCCGCGCGTAGGTGTCGCTGAGGTACCAGTCCGGCTCCTCGGTCGCAGGTTCGTTGGCGCCGCGCTCGCTCATGCCACCTCATCGCTGTCCGGATTCGGTCCTCGTCGAGGCCTACTGTCTCATCACCATGCGGCAGAATCCGGACTTTCCACGCGGGGCCTAAGGGTGCGCCGCCGCCTCGTCGGGCCGCGGCGCACCGGGCTCGGCGACCCCGCCCGGGGTCTCCTCGGCCGCCTCGGCACCGTGCCCGGCCTCCTCGGTGCCGTCAGCCTGGGGCGGCGCCTGCGGGTCGACCAGCGGGGCGTCCGGGTCCTCCGGCGGCTGGCCGCCGTGCTTGCGCCGGGCCAGCACGAACCGCACGCCGGCCGCCAGCACCAGCAGCGCGCCGGCCCCGACCACCCACCAGACGCCGCTGGGGACCTGGCTGACCTCCACGTTGAAGGTCACCGCTTCGCCGTACTTCTGCGCGTCCGGCCCGACCGTCCACAGCTGGGCGGTCATCGCCACGGTGCCGTTGCCCACCGCCTGGGCCTGGAACCGCGGCGAGGTGCTCTGACCGGCCGGCAGCTCGATCGAGTGCTGGCTGGTCACCCGCAGCCGGTTCGGCTGGCTGGAGGTCAGCCGCAGCTCCAGGTTGACCACCGGCTGGTGCAGGTCGTTGCGGACGCTGACCTGGATCAGCCCGGAGTCGCCGGCCAGCGTCAGGCTGCTGCTCTTCGGCGGGATGCTCACCGCGGTCTTCAGCTGCGTCAGGTAGGCCTGGCTGTTGGCCAGGTACCCGGCGGCACCGCTCGGGTCGCCGCGCCAGGCGGTGGAGACCGAGCGGGCCATCGAGGCCCCGAACGGGGCGCTCACCCGGGACGGCACGGTGAGGATCCGGACCATCAGCTCCACGTCGTGCTGCATCGCGGCCACCGACTGGAAGGTGGCGGCGGGCAGCTCCGAGCCGCGCAGGTCGGCGGGGTAGGGCTCGGCGATCGAAGTGCCGGCGCCCTTGTCGGCGGGGGTCCTGGCCACCTCGTCCAGGCCGGCCCAGGCGGTCCAACCGGCCTTCTGCGCGGTCTTCAGCGCGTCGTGCAGCACCTGGGCGGTGGCGGTGGTCAGCGTGCGCGGCGGCATCACCAGCAGGGTGCGCTGCTGGGTGGTCCGCTGCAGGGTGACGGCCAGCGTCTCGGCGAGCAGCCGCTGGGTGGCCTGGGCCCTGGCGTCCGCGGTGGTCAGGTCGGACTGCAGTTGGTTGGCGATGGTGCTGTCGGCCGCCACCGCGGTCTGACCGGTGCTCAGCTGGCGGGCGGCGTTGGCCGTGTAGGACAGCTGGTCCGGCACGCTCGCGCTGCTCACCAGCAGCTCGCTCGCGCCGAGCTGCTGGGCGGCCTGCGCGGTCGGCTGGTCCAGCGCGCCCTGGTAGGGCCAGCCCACGCTGTCCTTGGGGTCGACCGACAGCCGGCCCTCGACGGTCAGCCGGCCCTCCAGCCGGGCCCGGTCGAGCTCGGTCTCCAGCCCGGCGACGCCGTTGGCGTTGTGCGCGATCGAGGCCAGGTCGGGGTCGCCGTAGGGCAGGCTGACCACCTCGGCGCCGTTCTTCGCCACCGCGGTGCGCAGCTTGGCCAGCCACTCGGTGGCCACCGCCTGGCCGGTGCCGGCCACCGTGTTGGAGTCCTTTGCCGGGGCGCCGCCGTGGCCCGGGGTCTGCACCCGGTACGGCTTGGTCATCGCGAAGACCGCGTCCAGCAGCTCCGGGTCGACCACCCAGGTCACCGAGGGCAGGTCGCTGCCCAGGTTGAGCAGCTGGCCCAGACGGCCGGCCGGTGCCAGGTCGGCGGCCAGGCTGTCGTCGCGCAGCACCGGGGAGTCCTCGGAGTCCGAGTTGCTCTGCGCGACCAGCTCCGGGGCGTGGGTGAGCGGCCAGAGGGTGGCGACCTTGGTCGGCTGCACCCCGTTCGGCTCCGGGAAGTACGGCAGCACGGTGCGGGCGATGCCGACCGGGTGGGCCGACTCGTCGTCCGGGGTGCCGGCCTGCACCTCGACGGCGAGCTCGTAGACCCCGTTGCCGTCCAGCTTGAGGTCGCCCAGCGGGATGCTGATCGGATCGAACGCGGCCGAGCCGCCGGCCGGCAGGTCGCCGAGCGTCCTGGTGGCGCCCTGCAGCTTGGTGCCGTCGGAGCTGACCGGATCGGTGCGGGAGAGCAGCTGGGTGATGCTGCTGCGGTAGGCCAGCTGCTGGTTGCCGCGTCCGAAGGAAAGGCCGACGGTGGGGGCCTTCAGCGCGGTCGGGCCGGTGTTGGTCACGGTGCCGCTGACCTGCACGGTGTCGCCGGTGCCGAAGCCCGACTGGCTGACCGACTTGATGGTGACCGCGACCGGGTACTCCGGCGAGACGGTGGCGAAGGCCGGAGCAGCCTGGGCCGGCGGGACGGCTGCGGTCACCACGCCGAGCAGCGCCAAGGCGCTCGCGGCCAGTACGGGCAGCCGCCGCACCAGGGACCGCCCCCGCCGGGTGGCCGGGTACGCCCGACCGGGACCCTCGGTGTGCCGTGCAGGCTCGCCCACGCGCTTCGTCCTCGCCGTTCTGGTCAGCGGTCCGCTGGTCGGATGTGTCGGGTCACTGCGGTCGGGCCGCGTCGTACCTGCGGCGCGTCGCGCCGTGCCCGCAGTTTCCCCAACCGGCATGGTAACGACGCGGCCGGGCCCGCAGTGTTGCGGCCCTGGCCAAAGCGGCCCGGCAAAAGCCGGGGGCGGTCGGTGGGCCGGGCCACGTACCCTTTGTGCCGTGTCCAACGCCAATGAGCCCAGCACCACCGCCGCACCGTCCGCCGCTGCCGCCACCGCCCTGCCAGGGCTGAGCGAGGCCCAGACCATGGGGCTGCAGGAGCTGCTGCGGGTCTCCCCGGTCGCGGACGAGATCGCCCGGCGGTTCCAGGAGGCCGGCTTCCGGCTGGCCCTGGTCGGCGGTTCAGTGCGGGACGCGATGCTCGGCCGGCTCGGCAACGACCTGGACTTCACCACCGACGCCCGGCCCAAGCAGGTGCTCAAGCTGGTCAAGGGCTGGGCCGACGCCGTCTGGGACGTGGGGATCGCGTTTGGCACCGTGGGTGCCCGCAAGAACGTGACGCTGCCCGACGGCACCGAGGGCAGCTTCCTGATCGAGATCACCACCTACCGGTCCGAGGCCTACGACCGCAGCTCGCGCAAGCCCGAGGTGACCTACGGCGACACCATCGAGCAGGACCTGGTCCGGCGCGACTTCACGGTCAACGCGATGGCGGTCGACCTGCCCGGGCGCGGCTTCGTCGACCCGCACCACGGGCTGGACGACCTGGAGGCCCGGCTGCTGCGCACCCCCGCCACCCCCGAGGAGTCCTTCTCCGACGACCCGCTGCGGATGATGCGGGCCGCCCGGTTCGCCGCCCAGCTGGACTTCGACCCGGCTCCCGAGGTGGTCGCGGCGATGACCGCGATGGCCGACCGGATCACCATCGTCTCCGCCGAGCGGGTGCAGGCCGAGCTGAACAAGCTGCTGCTGGCCGCGCACCCGGTGAAGGGCCTGCGGCTGCTGGTGGACACCGGTCTGGCCGGCCACGTGCTGCCCGAACTGCCGGCGCTGCGGCTGACCGAGGACGAGCACCACCGGCACAAGGACGTCTACGAGCACTCGCTGACCGTGCTGGAGCAGGCGATCGACCTGGAGCAGGACGGCCCCGACCTGTCGCTGCGGCTGGCCGCGCTGCTGCACGACATCGGCAAGCCGCGCACCCGCCGGTTCGAGTCCGACGGCCGGGTCTCCTTCCACCACCACGAGATGGTCGGCGCGAAGATGACCCGCAAGCGGATGCGGGACCTCAAGTACTCCAAGGAGCTGGTGGACGACGTCTCCCGGCTGGTCGAGCTGCACCTGCGGTTCCACGGGTACGGCGGCGGCGAGTGGACCGACTCCGCGGTGCGCCGCTACGTCACCGACGCCGGCCCGCTGCTGGAGCGGCTGCACAAGCTGACCCGCTCGGACTGCACCACGCGCAACCGGAAGAAGGCCGCCACCCTCGCCCGCACCTACGACGGCCTGGAGGAGCGGATCGCCCGGCTGAAGGAGCAGGAGGAACTGGACGCGATCCGGCCGGCCCTGGACGGCAACCAGATCATGGAGCTGCTCGGGGTCAAGCCCGGTCCGCTGGTCGGCAAGGCGTACAAGCACCTGCTGGAGCTGCGGCTGGAGCACGGGCCGATGGAGCACGAGGCGGCGGTCGCGGCGCTCAAGGAGTGGTGGGCCGAGCAGGGCGCCTGAGCCGTTGCTTGCCATGATCTGCAACTGTGTGAGGGCACTTTAGCGAAATCGCCCGAAGGTGCGGATACTCACCAGTTCATGTGACTGGCCGATCAGCAGCGCGTTGCTCTGTCCGGGTGAGGAGAGGGTCTCCTCCCCGGAGGGAGAGTGGTGGCGATGACCGTCGACGCAGTGCTGTTGGAGTCCCCGACGATGCGGGCCCGGGTGGGCGACCGGGTCGAGGTGCTGGACAAGGTCCGCGCGCTGACCCTGCTGCCGGACGGGGTGCACGTGACCACGGAGGGGGTCGCGGCGTACTTCGAGGTCCCGGTGCAGGCGATCCACTCGCTGGTCTACGACCACCGGGCGGAGCTCAGCTCCAACGGGTACGGCGTGCTGAGCGGGGCGCGACTGGCTTCCTTCAAGGAAGTCAGTCGGATCCAGAGCCGGGCCAAGTCCCTCGCGCTGTTCACCCGGCGGACCGTGCTCAACGTGGCGATGCTGCTGAAGGAGAGCGACGTCGCACGTCAGGTGCGGTTCCACCTGCTGAACGTCGAGGAGCAGGCCCGCCAGGTGCCTGTGGACAACTGGGGAGCACCCCCTGTGGACAACCTCCTCGGCGCGTCGGCCGGCAGCATCGACGCCGCCGTGGCCCGGATCGCCGAGAGCGTGGTGACCAAGGTGATCGGCACCGCCGTGGTCCCGCTGCTGAACGCCGTCGCGCAGGACGTGACGCACATCAGCCGGAAGGTCGACGCGCTGACCGACCGGGTCGACCGTCTGGAGCGGATCGTGCTGGACGACGACCAGCGGACCGCGGCCCGGCGCCGACTGACACTGCTGCGGGCCCTCGACGAGGGGGTGGAGGAGGAGCTGATCGACGACCTCAGCTGACGCGAACGGGCCGTCAGCTCCGAGAGCTGACGGCCCGTCCACCTGTCCACCCGTCAGGTGGACGACCCGGTACCGCTGCCGGTGCCGTCGCTGCCGCTGTCACCGTTGCTGCCGGTCGGCGGGATGCTGCCCGGAGCACCCAGGCAGAGCACGAAGCTGTACCCGGCGTCCTTGTGCGAGAACCACTTGCTGGCGTTGCGGTAGCGCGCGCAGACCTGGGAGCCGCCCTCCATGGTGGCCACCCGGGCGAGCACCTGGAAGTGGGCCCGCTTGTCGGAGCACGGCACCACGGTGACCGAGGCGTCCGAGTCGTCGGAGCCGGGCGAGCCGTTGGCGTCGTAGAGGCAGTCGCCCGCCTTCGCGGTGGCCACCGGGCGGTCGTTGCTGGTGTCCACCGGGGCGTCGCCCGCGGTGGCGAGCGCCACCACGAGCAGGGTCACCGCCAGCACCAGCGAGAGCGCCGGCAGCAGCAGCATCCAGATCGCGCCGCGCTTGGTCAGCGGGCGGCCCGGGTTCAGCTGCGGTCCGTGGGTGCCGGGCTGCGGCGGGGGCAGTCGCCGCAGCCGCTGGTAGGCCGCGCGGTTCTGCAACAGCGCGATCAGCGTGAAGAGCGAGGAGAGGTAGCTCCACCAGCCGCGCAGCAGGGTCTGCTCGGACATGTCGCGGACCATGGCGGTGCCGCAGACCGAGCAGTACGGCCCCGGGGCGCGCAGGAAGCGCATCAGCACGATCAGGCCGCGGTGGCCGCGGACGGTGACGTCTGCGGCCGGGACGCCGCCGCAGATCCGGCAGGCGAGCAGCTGCGGCTGACCGTAGCCGGGCGGCGGCGCGCCGAAGCCGTAGCCCTGGCCGGGCGGTGGCGGGGCCTGGTACGGGTTCGGCGGCGGGAAGCCGTACCCCGCTGCGGCCGGCTGCTGCGGGGGGAAGCCGTAGCCGGCCGGGGCGGGCGGCTGCTGGGGCGGGAAGCCGTAGCCGGCCGCTGCGGCTGGCTGCTGGGGCGGGAAGCCGTACGGCTGGGTCGGCAGCACGGCCGCGGGCGGGCCCTGCGGTACGGGCGGTGCGCCCGGCACGACAGGTGCGCCCGGAGCAGCCGACGCTCCCGCAGCTGCCGGCGCTGCCGGCACGGCCGGTGTTCCCGGCGGTGTGCTCGGCGGCGCGAAGACCGGCGGCGGGGCCTGCCCGGGAACCGCGTCCTGCACGGGCGGCGCGGGCGGGGTGTCCTCGACCGGTGGTGCCGACTGACTCGGGAAGACCGGTGGCGGCGCAGCCATCGGAGGCGCGGTAGGCCGCGGCGGCACCGCGTTCGGGTCGGCCGGCGGCTGGTCCTGGTCCGGGTCGGCCGGCGGCTGGTACGGATTGGTCACGCGGACTCTCCCCAAGTCGACGGACGAGGCGTCGTGCTCCCGTACCTTACGGACGACGCGTCGTGCTCCCGTACCTTAGCGGCGCGCGGTGCGGGCGTAGAGGGCGGCCGTCCCCGCGTACATCGCCGAGACGCCCAACACCACCACCGCCGAGCGCCCGCTCAGCGGCAGCACCAGCGCGGTCACCCCGGCGGCGGCCACGAAGCCCACGTTGAACAGCACGTCGTAGAGCGAGAAGACCCGGCCGCGGTAGTCGTCCTCCACCTCGCGCTGCACGATCGTGTCGGCGCAGATCTTGGTGCCCTGGGTGACCACGCCCAGCAGCAGCGCGGCGACCATGGTGAGCCAGACCGAGAAGAAGAGCCCGAGCGCCGGGACGAAGACCGCCGCCGAGCCCAGGCAGGCCACCATCCAGCCGTCCAGCCCGAGCCGCCGGGAGAACCACGGGCTGATCACGGCGGCCAGGAAGAAGCCCACCGCCGAGAAGAGCAGCGCGGTGCCCAGGGTGGCCAGCCCGCCCTTGGTGTCACCCGGCGCGTTGAAGGTGTACCGGGAGAGCATCAGCACGGTGACGATCAGCATCCCGTAGCAGAACCGGGCCGCCGTGACCGCTGCGAGCGCCGCCACGGCCGGGCGGCTCTCCCGGACCAGGTGGCGCACTCCGTCCGCCAGGGCGCGCCCGGCCTGGCCGAGTGCGGACCGCAGATCCGGCCGGTCGGGGTGGTGCTCCGGGCCCAGCAGTTCGGGGTCCATCCGGCGGGCCGCCAGCGCGGCGGCCAGGTAGAGCGCGGCGGCGACGGTGACCAGCACGGCGTCGGCCCGGGTGCCCGGCGGCAGTATCTGGTGGAACACGAAGCCGATCCCGCCGCCGGCCGCGGCCGCCACGGTGCCGGCGGTGGGGGAGAGCGAGTTGGCGGTGACCAGTTGGTCGGGGGTGACCACCCGGGGCAGTGCGGCGGAGAGGCCGGCCAGGATGAACCGGTTGAGCGCGGTGACCAGTAGGGCCGAGGCGAAGAAGAGCCACTCGGGGACCCGGGCGAGCAGCAGCGCGGCGGTCACCAGGCCGAGGCCGAACCGGGTCAGGTTGCCCAGGTAGAGCACCTGGCGGCGGCGCCAGCGGTCCAGCAGCACTCCGGCGAACGGACCGACCACCGAGAACGGCAGCAGCAGCACGGCGAGCATCGAGGCGATGTCCGCGGGGGAGGACTGCCGTTCGGGGGAGAAGATCACGTACGAGGCCAGCGAGACCTGGAAGACCCCATCGGAGAGCTGGGAGAGCAGCCGGGCACCGAGCAGCCGCCGGAAGTCCCGGGTGTGCAGCAGCTCGCCGAGCGCGGCACGGCTGCTCGCGGGGCTGGGCGGGGCCGGGGCCGGCCGTCGGGTGATCGACACCTGCCCAGGGTGTCATGCCGAGGGCCGATGTTTCACGTGAAACATCGGCCCTCGGCATGACGAAGCGTCAAACGGTCAGCGCAGTGCTCAGCGCTCGACCTCGCCCCGGATGAACTTCTCGACGTTCTCCTTGGCCTCGTCGTCGAAGTACTGCACCGGCGGCGACTTCATGAAGTAGGAGGACGCGGAGAGGATCGGGCCACCGATGCCGCGGTCCTTGGCGATCTTCGCCGCGCGCACCGCGTCGATGATCACGCCGGCCGAGTTCGGGGAGTCCCAGACCTCGAGCTTGTACTCCAGGTTCAGCGGAACGTCACCGAAGGCGCGGCCCTCGAGGCGGACGTACGCCCACTTGCGGTCGTCCAGCCAGGCGACGTAGTCGGACGGGCCGATGTGGACGTTCTTGGCGCCCAGCTCGCGGTCGCGGATCTGCGAGGTGACGGCCTGGGTCTTGGAGATCTTCTTGGACTCCAGGCGCTCGCGCTCGAGCATGTTCTTGAAGTCCATGTTGCCGCCGACGTTCAGCTGCATGGTGCGCTCGAGGACGACACCGCGGTCCTCGAAGAGCTTGGCCATCACGCGGTGCGTGATGGTCGCGCCCACCTGGGACTTGATGTCGTCACCGACGATCGGCACGCCGGCCTCGGTGAACTTGTCCGCCCACTCCTTGGTCCCGGCGATGAAGACCGGCAGGGCGTTGACGAACGCGACCTTGGCGTCGATGGCGCACTGCGCGTAGAACTTGGCCGCGTCCTCCGAACCCACCGGCAGGTAGCAGACCAGGACGTCGACCTGGCGGTCCTTGAGGATCTGGACGATGTCGACCGGGGCCTCGTCGGACTCCTCGATGGTCTCCCGGTAGTACTTGCCGAGGCCGTCGTAGGTGTGACCGCGCTGCACGGTGACACCGGTCGGCGGCACGTCGCAGATCTTGATGGTGTTGTTCTCGCTGCTGCCGATGGCGTCGGCCAGGTCGAAGCCGACCTTCTTGGCGTCGACGTCGAAGGCCGCGACGAACTCCACGTCACGGACGTGGTACTCGCCGAACTGGACGTGCATCAGCCCGGGGACCTTGCCGGCCGGGTCGGCGTCCTTGTAGTACTCGACACCCTGCACCAGCGAGGCGGCGCAGTTGCCCACGCCGACGATGGCTACGCGAACCGAACCCATTCCGGTTGCTCCCTGTTCTCGTGAGGCGCGCCGTGGTGCGGCGCTCCTCGTCCTGCTCTCTTCAATGTGACTGTCTGACGGGCGCACTGCGCCCAAATCCGCCGCGTGGCAAGGGCAACACGCGGTGGCGGCACTCCTAGGTGGAGCGCCCCGGGCGGTCGTACGGTGGCCGTTCGGGTTCGGGAGACCCGTCCTGGCGGCCACGGCCGTCCGAAGACTGTGGGGTTGCGGGCCCGGTCGCGGTGCGGCCGCTCCGGTTGGCCCGCTCGGTCTCGATCAGCTCGTTGAGCCAGCGCACCTCGCGCTCGACCGATTCGAGACCGTGTCGCTGCAGTTCGAGGGTGTAGTCGTCGAACCGCTCGCGAGTGCGGGAGACCGAGGAGCGCATCCGCTCCAGCCGCTCCTCCAGCCGGCTGCGCCGGCCCTCCAGCACCCGCATCCGCACTGCCCGGTCGGTCTGGCCGAAGAAGGCGAAGTGCACCCCGAAGTGCTCGTCCTCCCAGGCGTTGGGACCGGAGTCGGCGAGCAACTCCTCGAAGCGCTGCTTGCCCTCCGCGGAGAGCCGGTAGACGATCTTCGACCGCTTGCCGTTCAGTGCGGTGGCCGGCACGTACTCGGTGTCCGGGTTGTCCTCCACCAGGAAGCCCTGGGCGACCAGGCTCTTCAGGCAGGGGTACAGCGTCCCGTAGGAGAAGGCGCGGAACGACCCGAGCAGGATGTTCAGCCGCTTGCGCAGCTCGTACCCGTGCATCGGGGCGTCGTGCAGCAGGCCGAGGACGGCAAACTCCAGGACTCCTGAACGCCTGCTCACTCCACCCACCTCTCGTTCTCCGCCGAGCTTATGCCGCGCTGATGTATCGACTCGATATATCGAGAACGATAGGCCCGGGTCACGATTCGGGCAAGGGGGGCACGGGTGAATGTGATCACAAGGATTCAGATCGCGGTCACCCAGGGTTCGCCCGGCGCCGTCCGGGGCCGCCGACCGCGTCCGACCCGGGGGTTCTTGGCAACGGGCATGTAATGATCTGCTGGTCATTTGTGACGGATTGATCCGTTATGCCGGATATGACACTCATTCGGGCTGCGTACGCTGTCGCGTGTGCACGAGGACCACCTCCGGGGAGCGGCCGTTCCACGGCCCAGGGCGGTTCGGGCATTGCAAGCAGATCCTGCTGAGCAGGCGTCCCGCCTGGCCTAGGAGTTACTGGACTATGAGCGAACACCGGCGCCGATCGCCCCAAGGGGGCGGCGGTGAGCAGCCCCCCGGGCGGCCGGACGGCCAACGCCCGTATGCCTACGGCACTCCGCCGGAAGGGGCGCCCGACTACAACCCCGGCGAGCGCGCCGCCCGGCGGTCTCCCGGGCAGCCCGGTGCCGCCCGGGAGACCGCCGCGCAGCCCCGGCCGACCCGGGCCGAGCTGCGCCGGGCGGCCCAGAAGGGCGGCGGCGGTGGCGGTCGGCGGGGCGGCGGTGCGGGCGACGGCCAGGGCCCGGGCCGCGGCGGTGCCGGTGGCGCCGGCGGGGCCGGCGGGGCCAAGCCGCCGGGCAAGAAGAAGTTCATCGACTACCCGCGCTGGGGCAAGACCGGCTTCCGCCGCTGGATCCCGTCCTGGAAGCTGGTGCTTTCGCTCTTCCTGATCTTCTTCGGCAGCGGCGTGGCCGCGGTCGGCACCGCGTACGCGATGACCAAGGTGCCCACGCTCAAGGACATCGCGCCGGCCCAGAACAACATCTACTACTGGGCCGACGGCTCGGAGATGACCCGCACCGGTCAGACCAACCGCCAGGTGGTCCAGATCGGCGACATCAACAAGTCGATGCAGGACGCGGTGATCGCGGCCGAGAACCAGACCTTCCGCACCGACAGCGGCATCGACCCCAAGGGCATCGCCCGCGCCGTCTACAACATGGCGTCGGGCCAGTCGACCCAGGGCGGGTCGACCATCACCCAGCAGTACGTGAAGAACGCCTACCTGAGCCAGGACCAGACGGTCACCCGCAAGCTCAAGGAGTTCTTCATCACCCTGAAGCTCAACCAGCAGACCTCCAAGGACGAGATCCTCGCGGGGTACCTCAACACCAGCTGGTTCGGCCGCAACTCCACCGGCATCCAGGCCGCCGCGCACGCCTACTACGGCGTGGAGGCCAAGGACCTGACGCCCTGCCAGAGCGCGATGCTGGCCGGCCTGCTCAAGGGCGCCGGCCTCTACGACCCCTCGATCAACGCGGCCAACCACACCCGGATGTTCGGCACCCAGAGCGACCCGTCCAGCGGCCGCTGGGAGTGGATCCTGGGCGAGATGGTGAAGACCAAGGCGATCACCGCGGACCAGAAGGACCAGTGCCTCAAGGCGGGACTGCCGGAGCCGATAAAGCAGGCCCCGTCCAGCAACCTGAACGGCCAGATCGGCTACATCGTCGACACGGTCGACAAGTACATCGAGGCCAAGGACCCGGACATCACCGACGCGAAGCTCGGCCACGGCGGCTTCCAGATCTACACCACGCTGCAGAAGGACAAGGTCGACAAGCTCTCGCACGCGGTGGACCAGATCAGCCAGCAGAACCTGGACCCGGTCAAGCGGGCGAAGTACGACACGTTCGTGCAGGTCGGCGCGGCCTCCGTGGTCCCGGGTGACGGGGCGCTGGTGGCCATCTACGGCGGTCCGGGCATCGAGAAGGGCCAGTACAGCAACAACGCCGACACCAACGGCGTGCCGGTCGGCTCGACCTTCAAGCCCTACGTGCTGGCCACCGCGATGCAGGTCGGGGTGCAGACCCAGACCGGACCGGACGGCAAGCCGATGCGGATCAACGAGGACAGCCGGTACAACGCCGACGACCTGTCCACCATCCGCAAGCCGGACGGCTCGCTGGTCACCAACCCGGACGGATCGGTCTTCAAGCAGAAGAACGACGAGGACGGCCCGCAGGGCTACGTGACGCTGCGCAAGGCGATGATCAACTCGTTCAACGTCCCCTTCGTCCAGCTCGGCGAGGACGTGGGCGGCCCGAACGTGGCCAAGCTGGCCGAGGCGATGGGTCTGAACAAGGCCTCGATGCCGGTGGCCAACCAGGGCACCGCGGCCTTCGCGATCGGTACCTCGACACCGAGCGCGATCCAGATGGCCTCCGGCTACTCGGTCTTCGCGGCCCGCGGCCAGCAGACCGACATGTACGCGGTGACCAAGCTGCTGCAGAACGGCAAGACCGTGGCCGGCGTCGGCAAGGCGCAGCCCAAGCAGGTGCTGGACCAGGCGGTGGCCGACAACATCACCAGCGTCCTGCAGGACGTGGTGCAGAGCGGTACCGGTACCAAGGCCAAGGCCGTCGGCCGCCCGGTGGCCGGCAAGACCGGTACCACCGACAAGGGCACCTCGGCCTGGTTCGACGGGTACACCCCGCAGCTGGCCACCGCGGTCACCATGTTCCGCGAGGACCCGAACCACCCCGGTCTGCAGTCGCTGAGCGGTACCGGCGGCAAGAGCAGCTTCTACGGTGGTGACCTGCCGACCGAGATCTGGGCCGCCTACATGAAGGACGCGATGGCCGGCACTCCGGTCAAGGACTTCCCGACCCCGGACCCGGTCAACAGCGCGGTCGACGCCTCCGGCGCGCCGAGCACGGCCTCGCCGTCGGCCTCGGCCTCCGCCACCGAGACCACCGCCGCGCCCACCACCCAGGCGCCGACCACCGCGCCGACCACCGATGCGCCCAGCAGCCGGCCGAGCAGCACCCAGAGCTGCCTGTCGCAGGGCGACTGCCCCACCGACAAGCCGAGCTCGACCAAGTCCCCGGGCGGTGGCGGCACCACCGGCTCCTGCATCCCGCTGATCGACTGTCCGACGCCGAGCGCGACCAGAACCAAACCGGGCGGCGGGGGCAACACCCAGCCCCCGACCGGCCAGGCCACCCCGTAGCGCAAGCCCAGGGCCCCGCGGACACCGCGGGGCCCTGGGCTTTTCGGGTTCGGTGCGGACCAGTCCTCGTGCCGGTCGCGGTCGTGCGGCAGTATGTCCGCCATGACGCCGAGCACGCGAGACGAGACCGCCGCCGAGGCGGCCGTGGCCGAGGGGCCGTTGCCCAACACCGTGGTCGTCCCCGCGGACGAGGACCCGGTCGCGGCGGCCGGCAGCGAGCTGCTCGGAGGCCCGCCCGGGCGCCGGGCGCTGCTCGGGGTCTCCTGGTGGGTGCCGGCCCGGTTCCTGGCGCTGACCACGGTGCTGACGTACTGCCTGGGCCTGGTCCAGAAGCTGCCCTGCTACACCAGCGGTTGGTTCTTCGGCGCCACCGCGCAGTACACGCACGCCTGTTACAGCGACATCCCGCACCTGTACACCGCGCGCGGGCTCTCCACCGGGCTGCACCCGTACCTCGACATGATCCCGCAGCCCACCGCGGAGATGAGGTTCCTCGAGTACCCGGTGCTCACCGGCGGCTTCATGCAGATCGCCGGCTGGCTGACCCCGACCACCGGCGTGATCCAGGACCGCGAGCGCTGGTTCTGGGCCGTCAACGCCGGGATGCTGCTGATCTGCGCCGTGGTCACCGCGATCGCGCTCAGCCGCACCCACCGCCGGCGCCCGTGGGACGCGCTGCTGTTCGCGCTGGCCCCGGCGCTGGCGCTGACCGCCACCATCAACTGGGACCTGCTGGCGGTCGCGCTGACCGCGGTGGCGATGGCCGCCTGGGCGAACAAGCGCACCGTCTGGGCCGGGGTCTTCATCGGCCTGGCCACCGCCGCCAAGCTCTATCCGCTGCTGCTGCTCGGCCCGCTGCTGGTGCTCTGCTGGCGGGCCGGCCGCTGGCGGGCCTTCGGCCAGGCGGCCGCCGCCGCGGCCGGGGCCTGGCTGCTGGTCGACCTGCCGATCATGCTCGCCAGCTGGGACGGCTGGTCCACCTTCTACACCTTCAGCCAGACCCGCAAGGAGGACTTCGGCTCGTTCTGGATGATCCTCATGCAGGACCGCAACCAGGCGCTGCCCACCCTCAACACCTGGATCGCGGTGCTGCTGGTGCTGGCCTGCCTGGCGATCGGCTGGCTGGCGCTGACCGCCCCGCGCCGGCCGCGCTACGCCCAGCTGGTCTTCCTGGTGGTGGCCGCCTTCGTGCTGACCAACAAGGTGTACTCGCCGCAGTACGTGCTCTGGCTGATCCCGCTGGCCGTGCTGGCCCGCCCGCGCTGGCGCGACTTCCTGATCTGGCAGGCCTGCGAGGTGCTCTACTACCTGGGCATCTGGTCCTACCTGGCGTACATCGGCGACAGCAAGCAGCACGGCATCGGGCAGGACTGGTACCACTTCGCGATCATGCTGCACCTGGCCGGCACGCTCTACCTGTGCGCCGTGGTGGTGCGCGACATCCTGCGCCCGGACCGCGACCCGGTGCGCTGGGACGGCAGTGACGACCCGTCCGGCGGGGTGCTCGACACCGCCGAGGACGTGTTCGTGCTGGGCGCGGCCCGCCGGCTGCGCGAGGAGGCGACCTACGCGCCGTTCGCCCCGCAGGACGCGGCCGGGGCGCACTGGCTGGCTCCCGAGGAGGAGCTGCCGGGTCAGGCGGCGGAGCTCGCGGAGCCGGGGTCGCCGGAGCCGGCCGGGGCCGGGGCCTCCGCCGGGGAGCCCGGCACCGCGCCGGCCGCCGACCCGGTCTGACGGTCCACCACCCGGTCGAACCGGGTGGTGGTGTGCCGCACCGTCACCGTCAGCTCGTCCCCGACCGCCGGCGGCTTCGGACCGGCGGGCAGGAAGACGATGCTCACCTGCATGTGCGGGGGCTCGGCGAACCAGAGCTGGCGGCCCTGCCACTGGTAGGGCGAGAGCGAGCGGTTGACGGTGGCCAGGCCGGCCCGGGCGATCGTCTTGAGCCGCGGCAGCAGGCCGTGGAGGTACTTGGGCGCCTCCATGCCCACGCCGTGCGCCGTGCCGCCGCTCAGCACCAGCAGGTGGCCGGGGCCCGGTGCGCGGTGCTGGCGGTAGCCGTACCGCTCGCCGCGGCGCACCGCCGTCACGTCCAGCACGGTGGCCGCGGCCGTCAGTGCGCCCACGTCGCCGAGCCAGAGCCGGGTGCCGATCCGGCAGCGGAAGGCGGTGCCCGGGTGGCGGACCGTCAGCTCGGCCAGCTCGGCGGCGCCCAGGTGGCTGAGGAAGACGGTGCGCGGGGTCAGGCCGGCCGCCCCGATCGCCCGCACCCAGGTGTCCACCTCGGCCACCGGGTCGCGCCCGGCCCGCCGGTCCAGCGGCAGGTGCAGTGCGAAGCGGTGCGGGGACCCGGGCCCGGCCAGGTGGACCAGGTCGGCGGGGCTGATGCCGTGCCGGCGCATGCTGGTCATGCACTCCACCACGGTGGGCCGCCCGGCCAGCGCCCGGACCGCCTCCAGGCTGCCCGCGGTGCGCAGCACCCGGTCCTCTGGCGGGGCGGGAGCGGGGGCGGGTTCGCCGATCCGGTACGGGGTGAGCACCAGGACCTGGCCCGGGTAGCCGTGGGCCAGCACCTCGGCGGCCTCCTCGGCGGTGCCCACCGCCAGCAGCCCGGTGCCCAGCAGTGCGGCCTCCTCGGCGAGGCGCCGGTTGCCCAGGCCGTAGCCGTTGCCCTTGGCCACCGGCACCAGGCCCGGGAAGTCGGCCAGCACGGCGCGCTGGTGCGCCCGCCAGCGTTCGGTGTCCAGGTACAGCGAAAGGGTCATCAGCTCTCCCTGCCGTCAGCGGCGCGACATGTAGAGGTCCAGCGCCTTGTGCAGCAGCTTGTTCAGCGGGAAGTCCCACTCGCCCAGGTACTCCACCGCGTCGCCGCCGGTGCCCAGCTTGAACTGGATCAGGCCGAACAACGGGTCGTCCTCGTCCAGCGTGTCGCTGATCCCGCGCAGGTCGTAGACGCCGGCGCCGAGCGCGTAGGCGTCGCGCATCATCCGCCACTGGATCGCGTTGGACGGCTTGACCTCGCGCTTGTGGTCGGCGGAGGCGCCGTACGAGTACCAGACGTGGTCGCCGACCGTCAGCATGGTGGTCGCGGCCAGCGGCTCGCCGTCGTGGTAGGCCAGGTAGAGCCGCATCCGGTTCGGGTCCTCGGCCTCCAGGGCCCGCCACATCCGCTGGAAGTAGCCCAGCGGGCGCGGGATGAAGCGGTCCCGCTCGGCGGTGACCTGGTAGAGCTGGTGGAAGACGGCCAGGTCCTGGTAGTCGCCCTGGACCACCTCGACCCCGCTCTTCTCGGCCTTCTTGATGTTGCGCCGCCACAGCTGGTTGAAGCCGCGCTGGATGTCGTCCAGCGAGCGGTTGGCCAGTGGCACCTGGAAGACGTAGCGCGGCTGCACGTCGCCGAAGCCGGCCCCGCCGTCCTCGCCCTGCAGCCAGCCGCTGCGGCGCAGCCGCTCGGCCAGGTCGAAGGCGCGCGGCTCGTACCAGTCGGGCTCGAGGTCGCGCAGCCGCTTGGCCTGGCCGCCGCCGATCGCCTCCTTGATGGCGGTCGCCCCCCAGCGCCGGATCACCACCGGCGGGCCCATCTTCACCGAGAAGGCGCCCTGCTCCTTCAGGTGGGCCAGCATCGGGCGCAGCCAGCCCTCCAGGTCCGGGTCGAACCAGTCGATCACCGGGCCCTCGGGCAGGTAGGCCAGGTACCGCTTGACCTTGGGCAGTTGCCGGTAGAGCACCAGGCCGGCCCCGACCACCCGGCCGACCTCGTCGATCCAGCCGATCGACTCGGTGCGCCACTCCGCCTTCACCTCGCCCCAGGCGGGCACCTGCATGTGGCTGGCGGACGGGCGGCCACGCAGGAAGTCCAGGTGCTCTTCGCGGGTGATCGTCCGCAGGCGCAGGCTCATGCTCGGGATGCTCCTTGGCTGGTTGGTGGGACTCTGTGACCTTATCGCCCGAATAGTCCGTTTCGGTGGGGTCACGCGCGGCGCGTTGACGGAACCCTAGAGCTTCGCCCGGTTGTCCGAGCGGGAACCGCGAACGGCGCTCTCCCGAGGGGGAGCGCCGTCCTGTGCGCCGTGCGCATGCCGGGGGATCGGCCTGGCCGTACCCCGGCTTCTGTGGCTAGCCGAACAGGCCGCCGTGCGCCATGCCGAGGTAGAAGCCGAAGGCCGCCATACCGAGCGAGACCACCAGCACGCACCGCTCGGCGGTGGTGACGGAGATGAACTGTCCCCAGCCGCCGGTGACGATCCCGGCCAGGCCGGTCCAGCTGCTCAGCAGGTTCATGTGGTGCCAGAACGAACTGATGAAGGCCACCAGGCCGAGCACCACGGTCGCGGCGACCAGGGTGTTCTCCCGGGGGTGCCGGTGTCCGTCGGTGTTGAGGGTCAGCGGGGGGAAACGGTGGACGGTCTGTGCCATGGAACCCACCTCCAGCTAGGGGGCAAGCAGCGGTACCTCGGTGTTACCCGTTCTGCCCAGGTTGCGCTCCTCGGGACCGGGCGGCAATCCATGGGTGTTTTGTTCGGCCGGACGGGTGCGGGTAGGCTGTGCGATCTGCACTGGTGTACCTGTGCCCCCGCATGCCCTCCCGTGGCTGTAGGGGTCGCTGTCAGTCCGGCCCACTACGGTGGGGCCGTGTCGGCGCACCAGTGCCGACGCCGTACAACCCTCCTGCCACGGAGAGACCGTGGCCGCTGAGTCCAAAGGAGGTGGGTTTACCCATGCGTCACTACGAGGTGATGGTCATCCTCGACCCCTCGGTCGAGGAGCGCGCTGTCTCCCCCCTGATCGAGTCCTTCCTCAACGTCGTCCGCACTGGTGGCGGCACCGTTGAGAAGATCGACACCTGGGGCCGTCGTCGCCTGGCGTACGAGATCAAGAAGCAGCCCGAGGGCATCTACTCGGTCATCGACCTCAAGGCCACGCCTGAGGTCGTCAAGGAGCTCGACCGCCAGATGTCGCTGAGCGAGTCGGTTCTGCGGACCAAGGTCCTGCGCCCGGACACTCACTGAGCCACCCTCGGGACCGCTGAGGTCCTGATGGCTCACGTAGATGTTTCACGTGAAACATCGCTGAACGGAACTCCTCCATCCCGAGAGGTCACCACACCATGGCAGGCGAGACCGTCATCACCCTCGTCGGCAATCTCGTCGACGACCCCGAGCTGCGTTTCACCCCGTCGGGTGCGGCGGTCGCGAAGTTCCGCATCGCGTCCACTCCCCGCACCTTCGATCGCCAGACCAACGAGTGGAAGGACGGCGAGAGCCTCTTCCTCACGTGCAACGTCTGGCGGCAGCCCGCGGAGAACGTGGCCGAATCGCTGCAGCGCGGCATGCGCGTGATCGTGCAGGGCCGACTGCGCCAGCGGTCTTACGAGACCAAGGAAGGCGAGAAGCGAACGGTCTTCGAGGTCGAGGTCGACGAGGTCGGCCCGAGCCTGCGCTCGGCGACTGCCAAGGTGACCCGGGCCAACCGGGCCGGCGGTCCTGGCGGTCCTGGTGCGGGCGGCGCCCCCGGCTCCAACTGGAGCGGCGGTGGCGGCGGCCAGCAGCAGGGCGGTGCCCAGGGCGGCTGGGGCGGCGGCGGCAACCAGGGTGGCGGCAGCTGGGGTGGCAACTCCGGCGGCGGCCAGTCCGGTCCGTCCGACGACCCGTGGGCGTCCAGCGCTCCCGCTGGTGGCAACCAGGGTGGCGGCGGCTGGGGTACCCCGGCCGGTGGCGGCTTCTCGGAAGAGCCTCCGTTCTAAGAGCTGACAGATTTCGTGCGACCCGGTTCCGTCCCTCCGCGGACGGTCCCGGATCGTGATCCTATTTGGAGCACACCATGGCGAAGCCGCCTGCTCGCAAGCCGAAGAAGAAGGTTTGCGTCTTCTGCAAGGACAAGGTCAACTACGTTGACTACAAGGACACGAACCTGCTGCGGAAGTTCATCTCCGACCGCGGCAAGATCCGTGCCCGCCGGGTCACCGGCAACTGCACCCAGCACCAGCGTGACGTCGCCACGGCCGTGAAGAACAGCCGTGAGATGGCGCTGCTGCCCTACACCAGCACCGCGCGCTAAGAGAGGGTGACCGAAGAATGAAGATCATCCTCACTCACGAGGTCTCCGGCCTCGGTGGCGCCGGCGACGTCGTCGAGGTCAAGGACGGCTACGCCCGCAACTTCCTGGTCCCGAACGGCTTCGCCATTCGCTGGACCAAGGGCGGCCAGAAGGACGTCGACGCCATCCGTCGCGCCCGCAAGATCCACGAGATCCAGACCATCGAGGCGGCCAACGAGGTCAAGGCCACCCTCGAGGGCCTGCAGGTCAAGCTGACCGTGCGCTCCGGCGACGCCGGCCGCCTGTTCGGCTCGGTCACCCAGGCCGACGTGGTCTCGGCCGTCAAGGCCGCGGGTGGCCCGCTGGTGGACAAGCGCGCCGTCACGATCGCCTCGCCGATCAAGACCGTGGGCACCCACAAGGTCGCCGTCAAGCTGCACGCCGACGTGACCGCCAACCTGGACGTCACCGTCGCCTGAACCACTGGTTCGCAGCGGTAGTCGTACCGAACCCGAGGGCCGGGCTCCCCGTGTGGGAGCCCGGCCCTCGGGCGTTGGCAGGACGGCCCGGCCCGGCGTGGCCCGGTGACGCCGGCTCAGGCCCGGACCGCGCCGGTGACCAGCCAGGCGCCGGTGCGGCTGCGGGCGGCCAGGAAGCCGGCCCGCACCAGCATGAAGAGGTTGATCGCCCCCCAGAGCCCCGGCAGCCCCCAGCCCAGGGCCGGCACCGCCAGTGCCACCGGGGCGAAGACCAGCAGGGTGGCCAGCATCGCGCGGGCCAGGTAGGGCCCGTCCCCGGCGCCCATCAGTACCCCGTCCAGCACGAAGACCAGTCCGGCCACCGGCTCGGTCAGCGCCAGCAGCAGCACCACCTGGGCCAGCTGGGCGCGCACCGCCGGGTCGGCGGTGAACAGCGGCAGGTAGAGCGGGCGGGCCAGCACCACCAGCAGGCCGAGCAGCACCCCGGAACCGATGCCCCACTGGACCATCCGCCGGGTCGCCGCCCGGGCCCCGGCGACGTCGGCCCCGCCCAGGTAGCGGGCGATGATCGCCTGACCGGCGATGGCGATCGCGTCCAGCGCGTAGGCCAGGAAGCTCCAGAGCGCCATGGCGATCTGATGGGCCGCCATCTGCTGGTCGCCCAGGTGTGCGGCGACCGCGGTGGCGAGCAGCAGGATCGCCCGCAGCGAGGCGGTGCGAACCAGCAGCGGGCCGCCGACCCGGGCGCAGGCGCGGATCCCGGCCGGGTGGGGCCGCAGTCGGGCGCCGTGCCGGCGGGCACCGCGGAGCACCACCAGCAGGTAGACCGCGGCCATCGCGGTCTGCGCCAGCACGGTGCCCCAGGCGGAGCCGGCCACCCCGAGGCTGGCGCCGTAGACCAGCGCCGCGTTGAGGGCCAGGTTGGCGGAGAAGGCGCCGACGGCCACCAGCAGCGGGGTGCGGGTGTCCTGCAGCCCGCGCAGCACGCCGGTGGCGGCCAGCACCAGCAGCATGGCCGGGATGCCCAGGGCGCTGATCCGCAGGTAGTCCACCGCGTACGGGGCGGCGGTCGGCGAGGCGCCCAGCGCGGCGGCCGTGGCGGGCGCCAGCAGGAAGCTGGCCAGCGCCACCGGGACGGCCAGCAGCAGGGCCAGCCAGAGGCCGTCCAGACCCTGTTGGACGGCGGCCCGGCGGTCGCCGGCCCCGATCCGGCGGGCCACGGCGCCGGTGGTGGCGTAGGCGAGGAAGACGAAGAGCCCGGTGAGGGCGCTGAGGGCGGCCGCGGCGATGCCCACGCCGGCCAGCTGGGCGGTGCCCAGGTGGCCGACGATGGCGGAGTCGCCGAGCAGGAAGAGCGGTTCGGCCACCAGCGAGCCGAAGGCCGGCAGGGCCAGGGCCAGGATCTCCCGGTCGTGCCGGCGTATCGGGGTGCTCACGGGACTCATGGTACGTACCGTAGCCATCCACAGGTAAGTGGTGCAAGGCATAAGTGACGCTTACTAGAACCTATGATCGAATATCTGTTCGGACAGTTCGCCGCGGTCGCCCGCTGCTGTGTGAAGTTTTTCTCATGCACAGCCGGTGGATAGTGTCATCGCAGGTCAGTGCATTGACGCCGGTTCGATCGTCTGGTTATCCACAGCTCTGTCCCCATGCTTGTGCACAGGTTTCGGGCAGTTGTCCACAGTGGAACCCCCGTCGTCCACAGGGGGTGTGGATAACCGTCTTGGTGCGGACCGGGCCCGCCCCTTAGCGTGGGCGCTCAGCCGACGCGCCGGGCTGCCCCGGCGGCCGATCCGTCGGTGCCGTGGCGTATGAAGGAGGTGGACCGGACCGTGACCGCGTCCGTCCCTCCAGGCCGCCGCGCCTTCGCTCCACACTCGCACCGCTCGCTGATCGGGGAAGACGCGTGACCGGTCCCCAGTACGACGACCACGACATGCCGCCCCCGGAGGACGACTGGCAGCCGACCGACGAGGCCTTCGGCGCCACCTTCCCGGTCCAGGGCCCCAGCGACCGGCTGCCGGTGACCCGCAAGCGGGAGGACGCCGTCGCATTCGGCGGCGGTCGCAAGCGGGACGGCAAGGGCGGCCGTGACGGCGGCCGGGACCGCGACCAGGACCGGGACGGTGGTCGCGAGGGCGGTGCGGAGGGCTTCGAGCGGGTCCCGCCGCAGGACCTGCCGGCCGAGCAGTCGGTGCTCGGCGGCATGATGCTGTCCAAGGACGCCATCGCCGACGTGGTCGAGGTGCTCAAGCCGCTCGACTACTACCGCCCGGCGCACGAGCTGATCCACAACGCGATCCTCGACCTCTACGCCCGCGGCGAGCCGGCCGACCCGATCACCGTGGCCAGCGAGCTCACCAAGCGCGGTGAGCTCACCCGGGTCGGCGGCCCCGGCTACCTGCACACGCTGGTCAACTCGGTGCCCACCGCCGCCAACGCCGAGTACTACGCCGAGATCGTCCACGAACGCGCCGTGCTGCGCCGCCTGGTCGAGGCCGGCACCCGGATCGCCGGCATGGGCTACGCCGCCGAGGGTGACGTGGACGAGATCGTCAACGCCGCCCAGGCCGAGATCTACGCCGTCACCGAGCAGCGCACCAGCGAGGACTACGCCCCGCTGGCCGACATCATGGAGGGCGCCCTCGACGAGATCGAGGCGATCGGCTCCCGCCAGGGCCAGATGTCCGGCGTCCCCACCGGCTTCGCCGACCTGGACGCCCTCACCAACGGCCTGCACCCCGGCCAGATGATCGTCATCGCGGCCCGCCCGGCGATGGGCAAGTCGACGCTGGCACTGGACTTCGCCCGGGCCTGCTCGATCCACAACGCGCTGCCCAGCGTGATCTTCTCGCTCGAGATGGGGCGCAACGAGATCGCGATGCGCCTGCTCTCCGCCGAGGCCCGGGTGGCGCTGCACCACATGCGGTCGGGGAACATGACCGACGACGACTGGACCAGAGTGGCCCGCCGGATGCCGGAGGTGACCGCGGCGCCGCTGTACATCGACGACTCGCCGAACCTGTCGATGATGGAGATCCGGGCCAAGTGCCGCCGGCTCAAGCAGCGCAACGACCTGAAGCTGGTGGTCATCGACTACCTCCAGCTGATGCAGTCCGGCGGCTCCCGCCGGGCCGAGAGCCGCCAGCAGGAGGTCTCGGACATGTCCCGTAACCTCAAGCTGCTGGCCAAGGAGCTGGAGGTCCCGGTGATCGCGCTCTCCCAGCTGAACCGTGGCCCCGAGCAGCGCACCGACAAGAAGCCGATGGTCAGTGACCTGCGCGAGTCGGGCTCGATCGAGCAGGACGCCGACATGGTCATCCTGCTGCACCGCGAGGACGCCTACGAGAAGGAGTCCCCCCGAGCCGGCGAGGCCGACCTGATCGTGGCCAAGCACCGTAACGGTCCGACTGCCACCATCACGGTGGCCTTCCAGGGCCACTACTCGCGCTTCGTGGACATGACCCGGGACTGAGCCCGGTGCCGGGGGCGCCTGTGTAGGGACCACGATTTCGTGAGCAATATCGGCTGATCATGAGCACGTGACGAGCAATACCGGTACTGGGTGAGCAATGGCCCAGTATCAGACGCTCTCGCTAACGAGTCCCGGAGTCCGACGGACGAGGGCCACAAGACGTACTGAGGCGGGCACGCCAATGCCCGCCTCAGTCGAGGGTCGATACGCAACCCGTGATCACACATCGAGCGTATGACCCTCACTGCCAGGCCGCCTAGGGACTGTTCTGAATTCAGATCATGATTGCGCCGGTTCGTGCTCCTGGGCGGCCTGGCGGCTGGTAGAACGAGTCCATGACGCGCGGCGATCTGACGGACAGTGAGTGGGAGCTGGTTGAGCCGTTCCTGCCGGTGGCGGCGACGGGACCGATCCCGGACCTGCGGCGGCAGTTCGACGCGATCATGTGGCGGTTCCGGGTGGGCAGTCCGTGGCGGGACGTCCCCGAGCGGTACGGCAACTGGTCGACGATCTACGGCCAGTTCGGCACCTGGGCGCGCAGGGGAGTCTTCCAGGCGTTGATGGAGGGGATGATCACCGAGGCCGCCGCGCGCGGCCAGGTCGACTTGTCACTGGTCAGCGTGGACTCCACCGTCTCTCGTGCACACCATCACGCCGCTGGGATGGTCGTGGACGCCGAGCTGCTGGAGGAACTGGAGAAAGCCGTCACGGAGGAAAAGGGGCTGCTACGAAGGGACAAACCGGGTCGATAGCAGGCCGGGGCGGCGAGCACGACGAGGCGGAGGAGTCCCGGCGGGCGGCGAAGCGCCGGCTACGTCGGCGCCGCCGGGCCCGGCTCAAGGCGGCCGCACTGGGGCGTTCGCGCGGCGGGCTGACCACGAAGACCCATCTGGCTGCCGAGCGGCGGTGCCGCCCGTTGTCCTTCGTGCTCACCCCGGGCCAGAGCGCGGACAACCCGCAGTTCATCGCCGTCATGGACAAGATCAAGGTACGCGGCCCGGTCGGCCGGCCCCGAACGCGCCCCGACGCGGTGGCCGCCGATAAGGCCTATTCCGCTCGTACCACCCGGGCCTACCTGCGCCGACGCCAGATCAAGGCAGTCATCCCGGAGAAGGACGACCAGGCCGCCAACCGCATGAAGAGAGGCCGCGATGGCGGACGGCCCGTCAGTCACGACGCCGATCTGTACCGCGATCGCAACACCGTCGAACGGGCCATCAACAAGATCAAGGACTGGCGGGGCCTCGCCACCCGCTATGACAAGACGCCCGCCAGCTTCGAAGCAGGTCTCCACCTGCGCGGCTCCATTATTTGGCTCCGCAGCCTGAAACCCGCACCATGATCTGAATTCAGAACAGGCCCTAGCGGCACCACACGTGAGGAGAACAACATGGCGATTCAGATCACAGCTGTCCGGCTTTCGGGTGGCGACAAGCACGAGCACATCGTCCACCTGTGGTGGACGGATCGGGCTGACGGGAACGCCGGCGACAACTCGCGGGCCTCGATCGTCGCGTGGATCGAGACCGGCGGGAAGGCCTACACCGACGACGGTCGGGGTAACCGTGCTGACGTTGCCGTCGTCACGCCCGAGCGGGGCGAGAAGTACCTTCGGACTCATGCTGACGGCAAGTGGAGCGACAACCTGCTGGCGCTTCCCCGACGCTAGTACTCCAGCGGTAGATCGTGATCATGGTCGCGCTGTCCCGGGGCGATGGCGACGTGGTTGCTCGCGGCCTACTGGTCGACGAGGTGGACCTGGACAGGTTGAGCAGGCACTATGCCGCGATGAGCACCATCATCGAGTTCTACGTTGCGCCGGACGACGAAGCGGCGGCCACCGTTGTGGAGCATGGGCCCGCCGGGATCTTCGAGTCGCTGTCCTGCGGCAACTTCGACGTCGAAGAGGCGTTGATGGAGTGGGAGGGCATCTTCACCGGTCGTAGGTTCGAAGAGCTTGTTGCAGCTGGCGAACCGCGAGTGGTGGCTGACCCCGACGACGGGGAGGGTCCGTTGATCCTCGTCGTCTCCGGGCCCCTCCAGGACGCGCTTGCCGCTGCGGATCCGCTCAGGCTTGCCGAGGTCGGCGCGCTGTGGGTTCGGGAACGGGCAGCGGAGGGCGAAGAGTTCGACCTGGAGATGGCGACCGAACTGCTGGGCGACCTGGCTCGTCTCGCCCGCGCGGCCGATGAGCACGCCGGCTGTCTGTACTGCTGGTCGGCCTAGGTTCCGGCTATGGTTCGTGATCTTGCTGGTGGGGGCCGGTGCGGACATGGGTGCGGCCACCGTTGATCATCAGTGTGTGAAGACAAACGATCATGCGGTGGCCGCAGGTCACAGCGTAGACCCTGCCCGTTGGCAGGCATCGTTCGAGGTCCTGATAGGCCGGATCGCGGGCCGGTTCACGCGGGTCGAACCCCGCCGCCGGATACGGTCACTGGTGCTGGGCCTGCTCGCGGACCTGCCGCGTAAGAACTGCTGGACCATCGCCGAATGGGCTGGGGAGGCCACCCCGGACGGGATGCAGCACCTGCTCAACCGGGCCAAGTGGGACGCCGACGCGGTCCGCGACGACCTGCGCGACTACGTGGTCGAGCACCTGCACGATGACCAGGCTGTTCTCGTGGTCGACGAGACCGGCGACGTGAAGAAGGGCAGCCACACGGTCGGCGTCCAACGCCAGTACACCGGCACCGCAGGGAGAATCGAAAACTCCCAAGTCGCCGTCTACCTGGTCTACGCAGGCCGGCGCGGACACGCCGCAGTGGACCGCGAGCTCTACATCCCGCGCTCGTGGACCGACAAGCCCGACCGCTGCCGGGCGGCCGGGCTCGACCCGGACACCGCGTTCGCAACCAAGCCCGAACTGGCCACCCGCATGATCACCCGCTTCCTGGACGCCGGCCACCGCTCCCCCTGGGTAGCCGGCGACGAGGTCTACGGCGGCAACCCCAAACTGCGAACCGCCCTGGAGGAACGCGGCACCGGGTATGTGCTGGCCGTGGCCTGCAACCACGAAGTCACCACCCGGGCAGGGAAGTTCCGCGCGGACATCCTCGCCAAGAAGCTCCCCAAGCGGGCCTGGCAGAAGCTGTCCGCCGGAGCCGGAGCCAAAGGACAACGCTTCTACGACTGGGCCCACATCGCCCTGCCCGACACCGCCCCCGGCCACCACCACCTGATGATCCGCCGCAACCGCACCACCGGCGAACTCGCCTACTACCGCTGCTACTCGCCCCAGCCGGTGCCGCTGACGACCCTGGTGCGGGTCGCGGGATCAAGATGGCGGGTCGAGGAGACCTTCCAGGCCGGCAAGGGCCTGGCCGGCCTGGACGAGCACCAGGTCCGCCGATATGCGTCCTGGTCGCGCTGGGTCACCCTGGCCATGCTCGCCCACGCCTTCCTGGCCGTCGTCCGCGCCGACGAACACACCCACCAGCCCGGCCCCGACGATCTGATCCCGCTGACCTGCAACGAGATCGCCCGCCTATTGATCGCCCTCGTCGCGGAGCGCGCCCACGGCACAGCCCACCGGCTGCGCTGGTCCCACTGGAGACGCCGCCACCAGGCCCGATCCCAAGCCAGCCACTACCAGCGCCAAGCCGCGGCACCAGCATGATCACGATCTACCGCTGGAGTACTAGTGCTGAGCGGGCGGGGGCGGATCCCTGAGCTCCCGTTCAGGGCCCAGGGATCCGCCTCCTGCCTCTGTAGTCAGGCCGCGTGAGCTTTCGGCGGAACGACGGTGAGCAGTATCGGCTGATCATGAGCAATAGGTGATCAATGTCGATACGAAGTCCACGGCGAGGTGGACCTTCTCGAGCAGAAGGTGGGCCTCGCCGATCTTTCCCAATTTCGAGTGCTCGGCCGCTTCTACAGTGCGGACATGTCCGGACGAAGTGGAGAGAAGCGCCGTCTTGGCGGCGGAGAACCGATCGCCTGGGTCCGTTACGAGGACGGCGGCGTCCTCGCCCATGACGTTGCACGCCTCCGGCTGCAGGACTTTCACCAGTCCGAGCCCTGGAGAAAGGTCCGCTCCCGGCACGGCGACAAGCACTTCTCTGGGGCCTACGCCTCAACGACCATGGGGAAGTTGGTGGTGCACGAGAGCCGGCTGGAGCTCGCCCGATTGCTGCTGGCGGACTTCGATCCGTTGGTGCACCACATCTACGCACAGCCGTTTCGCCTGGTCGCACGGGTCGGAGGGCGGCCCCGACATCATGTCCCGGACTACCTGCTGGTGTCGACGACGGGCGCGGCTCGGCTGGTGAACGTGAAGCCGGCGGAGCGCTTGACAGACCCGAAGATCGCGGAGGCACTGGCGTGGCCTGGTGAGATCGCCGAGCGGCGCGGCTGGGAGTACGAGATCTGGTCGGGGGTCGATGTCGTGGTCCTGGAGAACGTCCGCTTTCTGGCTGGGTATCGGCGCCCGGGGGTCGTCCCACAAGAGGATGTCGACCGGGCCTGGGTAGGCGTGCGCGATGGTGAACGACTGGCTGAGGCCGAGTTGAGGTTGGCTGCGGGCCGCCCGAGGTATGAAGCGAGGCCGCCGCTGCTGGCATTGCTGTGGTCGGGGAAGTTGACCACTGATCTGACGCGTCCGTTGTCCGGCGAGTCGGTGCTTCGGAGGTCGATGTGAGCGGATGGACGACGACCTTGCGCCCGGGCCTGCCGCTGACCTTCGATGGCGAGCAGTTCACTGTTGCCGAGATCGAGGGCCGCAGGGTGCTGCTACAGCAAGTAGGGGTCCTGGGGGAGCCGAAGTGGCGGCAGGTGGACACCGCGATGCTCCTGTCACATCCCACAACCCGGATCCTTCTCGACACGCCGGAGCCGGAGACTGCCGTTGCGGCCGTACTGGGAGCGCTGAGCGAGGACGAGGACGATGCACTGACGCTGAAGTACCGGCACGTCCAGGAGGTACTCACGGGATACCGGCTGGGCTGCGCTGAACTGGCCCTGGAGGGTGAGCCGCGACCCGCATATGCCCCTGGTGTCCCCATGATGCGGCGATACGCGGCGAAGGCGGCCGAACTGGGGGTAGGCGAGAGCACGGTCCGCCGATGGGCTGCCCTGGCCGAGTTCGGCCCTGCCGGACTGGTGAAGGAACGTCCCACGACGGACGTGTTGGACCGGGCCGATCCCCGCTGGCTCGACGCGGCCAGGGAAGCGGTCGCCCGTTACGTCAAGGCCAGCCGACCGGTCCGCGACCTGCTCCTTCTGGAGATTGAGGAGCGACTCGCCGAGAAGCAACGCGACGCCGAGAAGAACGGCGAGGACGCCGAGAGAGTCCTCTCACCTGCGCGGACTACCGCTTACTCGATCTTGCGGGCGCTGGACCGAGGCACGAACGCGTTCACTGGCAGCACCAAGGGGAAGCGATCGATCGCGAACCGCCCGCAGGGCACTTACGGGAGATTGCGGGCGACCCGTCCGGGTGAATACGTCATCTTGGACACCAACACCCTGGACGTCTTCGCGATGGAGCCGGTGACCTGCCGCTGGGTGCAGTGCGAGCTCACCATTGCCATGGACCTCTACGACCGCTGCATCACCGGCCTACGGCTGACCCCGGTGTCCACGAAGGCGGTGGACGTGGCCGGCGTGCTGTTCGAGACGGTCCGCCCACGCAGCCCAGCCAGGTCCGGAACTGCTGAGGCGCTGCCGTACTGCGGTGTCCCGGCCAACATGGTGGTCGATCCCCGCAAGCTGGTGGACGCCGCGGTCGACGGTCAGCCGCTGCTGCCAAGCGTCGCGGCGGAGACCATCGTCTTCGACCACGGCAAGATCTACCTGTCGAACCACATCCGCAGCGTCTGTGAGAAGTTCGGCATCTCCCTGCAGCCGGCCCGGCCCTACACCCCTACCGACAAGCCGATCGAACGCTGGTTCAGGACCCTGCGTGAGGGACTCCTCGCGGCGCTCCCGGGCTACAAAGGGCCGGACGTCCACAGCCGGGGCGAGAAGGTGGAGGAGGAAGCGTTCTTCTTCATCGACGAACTCGAGGCGATCATCCGCGAATGGATCATCTTGGTCTATCACCGGCGCCACCACCGCGGGTTGGTGATCCCCGAGTTCCCGAAGCTGAAGCTGAGCCCGCTGGAGATGCTGGAGCACGGCATCAACCGAGCAGGCCCGCTGACCATCCCGATCCGCCCAGACACGGTCTACGAGTTCCTGGAGGAGGCACACGTCACCATCCAGCACTACGGGGTGCAGCACGACACCCTGATCTACAACGGGGACTCCCTCAACGACTTCCGCAACAAGCCTAGTTCGGCGCGCGGTCCGGAAGCGGGAAAGTGGCCCATTGCGATCGATGCTGGAGACGTCACCCAGGTCTACTTCCAGGACCCGCGGGACAAGACTTGGCACACGCTTAAGTGGGAGCATGCTGCGGCCATGGACGGCCCGGTCAGCCGCGAGGCCGCTGGCTACGCGCGAAGGCTCGCCGCGAAGACCCATCGCTTTCCTGACACCCGGCGCGCCCTGGTCGAACTGCTGGACCGATGGGGAGCCGGGCTGACGGCAGGGGCCGCCGAGCGGCGTATGGCTGTGCGCCTCTCTCAACAGCGTCTGCGCCTGCTCGGGCAGGGGGAGGCAACGGACGATGCTGCGGCACTGCCCACGGCCCGGCGAGTTGCAGCGCTTTATGCCGACACTGTTCAGTCGCAGCGGGTCGTGGAGGGCTCCATTGACCCGGATTCGGCTCTCACCGGGGAGGACCTCGGCGGGGACGACGACGAGGACGAGGAGTGCGACGCGCCATTCCCCGGCGATGATCAGGTGTCGCTGGCGGAGGAAGAAGACTTCTACGCCGACGCCTGGGAGAGCCGGTGAATACCGAACCGGGGCGGGACTGTTTCGAAGGCGACGACCGGCAGTACTCGCCTACTCGGCTCAAGGGGTTGCTGGAGTTCGTCTACGGCGCTGACCGGGCCAAGCCTGAGCACTTGACCAAGGCCGAGAGAACTGCGCTGTCCGCGCAGGACCTGGTGCGCTACGACGATCGGCGCGTGGTCTGGCACGCCAACATCGGCCCGATCAAGACGCCTCAGCTGTTGGAGCTCCACAATGATCTCGCCGAGATCGTCGACTCGAACCGGCACGACGGAGACAAGGCCAAGCCTGCCGTCTTGGTTGATGCCTATCCCGGCTTGGGAAAGAGCACCGCAATCCTCGACTACGCCCGCGACTACTATCGCCGCCAGGTCGCCCTGCGAGGCGAGACCACACCTGACGGGCAGCGCCGTGTACCGCTCATCTACGTCGCACTGACCGGGAACACTCACATCCGGGGGCTGAACGCCGCCATCTGCCGCTTCTACGGCCTCCCTGATCGCGGTGATGCCGACACGCTCGCTGAACGCGCCAAGGACGCTGTCCTGACCATGAAAACGGCCGTCTTCGTCGTCGACGACATCCACTTTCTGGCCCCGTCTCATACCAACGCCAATGCCGTCCGGATGGCCAACCATCTCAAGTTTCTCTCGAACACGTTCCCGGTCACGCTCATCTACGTCGGTGTCGGGGTACGGCAGCGCGGCATCCTGACCGAGGGACACGCTCCGGAGCAGACGCTGTTCGCGCAGTTCGGACGCCGAACCACACCGCTGACCCTGCGGCCCTTTCAAGTCGAGGACGAGCAAGGACGACAGGAGTGGCGCCGCCTCCTCCTGTCGATCGAGCGTCAACTCGTGCTCTCCGAGCTGTATCCAGGCATGCTTGCTGACGACCTCAGCGACTACCTGTTTGCGCGCTCCAGCGGTCACTTCGCCTCACTCATGGCCTTGATCAACCGGGGCTGCCTACGAGCCATCCGTACCGGACACGAGCGGCTCGACACCGAGCTCATGGACAAGGTGAAGAACGATGCGGCAGCAGAAGAAGCCAGGCGGGAACTTGTCGCAGCCATCGAGGCCGGATTGCTGACCTCTCGGCCGAAGAACCGGGCTCAGCGGAGACGGACTGCCTGATGACCTGGTCACCGGACCGCATGCCGATATTCGTACCGCCGATTCCCGGCGAAGCCCTGGACAGCTGGATCGAGGCATACGCCTTCCGGCTTCACACCAATGCCTCGGGCTTGCTGAGCTTTCTCAACCTCACCCGATCCCGGCCCCGTCGCATGGTGGTTGCGCTGACCGAACATGAGCGCGACGCACTCTCGCGTGCCACCGGAATGGAGCCGGCAGTTCTGACTCGCATGACGCTTCACCCACAGGACGGGGTTTCCATCGCCGTCCGCGCCCAGACACGCGGTCTGGCACGCGCGCCGACCTGGCGCGGCAGCAGCGGCAGCCGCTACTGTCCCTCCTGCCTCCACGAGACAGAAGACCGCTGGCAGCTGAGATGGCGCCTGCCATGGTCTTTTGCCTGCCGCCAGCACAGCCTGCTGCTTCTCGACACCTGCCCAGCGTGCGGAGCGCGCCCAATCCCTGCCGGCCGCCACGGGCATGTACCCAGCCTCGGGCGAGGCCGTTGCGCGCACCCACTTCGAGACAGTCCTACAGTGAGCGTTCCACGAGACGGGGCTGTGGTGGCCGCACAGGCCAAGATCGACGAGATCCTCGAGGCAAGCGACCTTAACTACGCGCGAGAAGCACTCCACGACCTCTACACCCTTGCCTGGAAAGCCCTCGTTGTCTTTCACACGCATCGAGCGGGACTCCCAGACCTGCTGAACGACGCGCTGCGAGAGTTCGACCGTGCACCCATTCTTCAACTCAACGGCCTCGGCTCCGAGGATGCCGCGACCGCTGCGGCCGGCACAGTGATCGCTCTGGCCGCCCACGCCGGTCAGACACCGGGCGGCAGCATCGTCCTGGACTGGATCACACAAGGAGACCGGCAGCGCTTCGTCACGGCTACTCCGTCGAGCGTCCTCCACACCTATCGACGCCTCAGCCCACCACTGATGTCCCGCGTGCTGAGGTCACTTGACTCCGGTCTGCAGTCTCACCACCGGCTCCGGTACGGAACAGCGACCTCAAACCCCGCCATCCCCAAGGCAACACGAGAAGACCTTCAGCGCCGAGCCACCATGATCCCGAAGCTGATGTGGCCCTCCTGGACGATCCGGCTCGCCGACAGCAACGCTCCCAATTACCAGCCCTACCCCCAACGGTGGACGCTCTCGTCACTCCTTCTCGTGGCACGAGCCCCTGTCTCCTTCACACACCCAGACGCATGCGCCATGCTCAGCATCCCCGCCAGCAAGAGGGCGGTCCAGATGCTGCTCGGGCCACAGAACGAAGGGCATCACGCGATCGTATCGGCCCTGGCCCAGCTCGCCGCCGGCCTGGACAGTGAGGGGTCCCCCATCAATTACGAGCGGCGCCGGGCACTCTTCGGGGCCCCCGATGCGGCTGTCCGGCTCGACAGCGAACTTCACCAAGACCTCAGCAAACGGCAGGGATGGAGACCACCTGGCGCGCGCCATCTCCGGCTGCTCGACCTGTACCTGCGATCTCTTCTGACCGGCTCAGATCTGACCAGCCTCGCAGGCAGGAGGATGGACTCTCCCACGGTCTGCACCGGCTGGAATGTGTTGCGGTTCCGCATGCATCCCGCCATCCAAGAGCTCATCAAACGCCAAGCTCAGGCGGTGCTCGATGAGCACGGCATCACTGATGAACCCATCTTTTGGGAACCCCCTGTCGAGTGGGTCACTGGTGTCACCTGGCCAGGGCAGGACCCCGACGACCTGAACGAGGTCGTGCGGCTTCTCAACGGCGCCGGTGCTTCTCTCGCCGAGGTCGCGACAGGAACCGGGCTGACCTTTGAGAACGTCCGGTTGTATTGCGATGCGACCGGGACAACCTTCCCCGAACTCCCCAGGCAGGAGAGGCGGCAGACCGATCCCACGCCGCGGGTCGGCGACCTGGGACCAGACCGGCTCCGCGAACTCTATGTGGAGCAGCAACTCTCGATTGCCAAGATCGCCAAAATCATCGGCACTAGCACCAGCGTCGTCCGCGGCGAACTCACCAGAATCGGCGTAGCGCTCCACCAACAAGGTCGACGAAGAGAACACTTCATTGACCGGGACTGGTTCGAGCGAGAGTACCTCGACAGAAGGAGGAGTATCGCTGAGCTGTCCGCTGAGTCTGGGGCAAGTCAGACGACCTTGTGTCGTGCTGCTGCAGGATGGGGCATCCCGCGTCGCCACCCAGCCACCAGGGCGATGAGTAAAACACAGGAACCCCAAGGGACTTGGAACAGCCCGCTCACTGTCGGCGATTCTACCTACGGGTCTGGGCCCGGTTGAGCGCTGAGCAGACTCAGCTGGAACATGGGCGGAAGCCGGGCGGCGCTCGTGGGCCGGCCAGGCAAAATGTCAGAAGGCATGGCGGTTCGTGCCGGAGCACGGAACGATGGTGGGGTGGACTATGACCTCAGCCGACTGGGCACCCGGGAGTTCGAACACCTCACTCAGGCGCTTGCAAAGCGCGTGCTCGGTGCTGGTGTGAGCGTCTTCGGGGACGGCAAGGACGGTGGCAGAGAGGCGACGTTCAGAGGCCCAGTCACGTACCCGCTTGATCAGAAGGCGTGGGACGGGTACGGGGTCGTGCAGGCTAAGTTTCGCCAGCGGTCTACTGCGCGCAACCCTGACTCGGTCTGGATGGAGAACGTAATTCGGGAGGAACTCGGCGCTTGGAAGGCTGCTGGTTCCAAGCGTGGGGAACTGCCCGAATTCATCCTTTTTACGACCAATGTTGTATTGTCGCCCGTTCCATTCAGCGGGGGAATCGACCGCATCGACCGGTTCATCGAGTCGGAAGCCAAGAGGCTCAAGATTAACCTCAAGGGCTGGGGCGTCTGGCACTTCGACGAGATCTGCCGCTATCTTGACGTCTATCCAGAGATTCGACAGAGCTATGCAGGCTTCATCACCCCTGGCGATGTCCTGAGTCGGTTGCTTGAAGTTCTTCCGGATGCTGTTCCGGATACCGCGAGCATGATTCGGATACACGCGGGCATGGAGTTGGTAGCCGACCAGTGGGTCCGCCTTGGTCAGGCGGGAGCGCAGGCTGACAGCGGACGAATCGGTCTCGGGCCGGTAGCGGTCGATTTGGAGGCGATAACCGAAGCTACCCAAGGCGTAGGGTCCGTCCGGGCGGGCGCATATGTGATCGAGCGAGGTGACAGCATCCTGCGCCCCTCATTGCAGACAGCGAAGGACCCACGGCACGCTCTGATCATCGGTGGCCCAGGTCAGGGGAAGAGCACTCTGGGTCAGTTGATCTGTCAGGCATACCGGGTTGCCCTGCTCGATGAGGAAGGCGAGTCCCTTCTCACGGCCCAGGCGCGCGAGGTGCTTCAGGCTCTCCGCGACGATCTAGATGAACTTGGACTTCCACGGCCGAGATCACGGCGCTGGCCGCTTCGGATAGCACTGCACGACTATGCAAATGCCATTCTTGGTGGAGAAGAGCTTAGCCTCCTGCACTTCCTTGCCCAGCAAGCCAGCAGGCGCACACCAGGTATCACCGCCACAATTCTCCAGCGATGGCTACGTACCTGGCCTTGGATTCTCGTACTCGACGGCCTGGATGAAGTCGCCTCACCATACACTCGGGATCTCGTTATGACTCGCGTGTCTGACTTTCTCATTCAAGCCCGCGGACTTGACGCTGACCTTTTCATCGTGGGAACAACTCGGCCCCAGGGATATAATGGTGAGTTCCATCGCGGGGATTTCGAGCCCATCCGGCTGGTCGAAATGTCAACCGCAGACTCACTGCACTATGCAGGAAAGCTTGCCAAGGCCAGGCACCGTGACGACCCAGATATGCGGGAGCAGGTGGTCAAGCGAATTGCGGTGGCTTCGCGCGAAGCCGGTACTGCCCGCCTTATGCGCTCGCCTCTCCAAGTAACTATCATGTCTCTGCTTGTCGAGAAGCGCGCAAGAATGCCGCAGAATCGCTTTGAGCTCTTCCATGCTTACTACGATACGATTTATGCGAGAGAGGTCGACAAGCCCAACAGTACAGGGCAGTTGCTCGCTGAGAATCGCCATCACGTGGACTGGCTTCACCAGTACGTTGGAGTGCTTCTGCAAACTAGGGCAGCCCAGACAGGTGCTCGTGATTCAGTCATGCTGAAGAACGAGTTGGAAAATCGTCTCCAGGAGCGACTCAAGGACGAGATTGACGATCCGAAGAAGGCGTCTTCACTTGCCGCTAAGCTGATCGAGGCTGTGACCGACCGCCTCGTTCTGCTAGTCGCACCCGAGCTTGATTACATCGGGTTCGAGGTCAGGAGTCTGCAGGAGTATTCTGCGGCCCGTGCACTGATCTCCGGTCCGGATGCCGACATCATCCCTCGGCTGGAAGCACTTGCTCAGCACCCCTCATGGCGAAATACATGGCTCCTGGCGGCGGCCGGCGTCTTCGCCCTCCACCCACATTTGCGGTCCGATCTCGTCAATGCGCTGCGAACCGTTGACGCACTGGACAGAACGACTATGACATTGCTGCCGGGGGCGCAGCTTGCGCTTAGTCTGCTCGACGAGGACCTGGCCCGCCAGCACCCGCGGCATCAAAACCTGCTCGTTCAACATGCTGCCGAGCTGATCACCCAATCCGCTGCTAGCCCGATCACTGTGGCAAACGTCTTGGTTCAGGCAGCGAGCCGCCACGACCAGGCCAACGCCCACCTCGAGCGGGCCGCCAAGAATGCCGTCAGCAGTCGCGGTGTGCGGCTGATGAACGGATTCCAGATCCTGGCTCGCTGGGCGAAGACACCTGGGCAGCTGGGCTCCGCATCGCAGCAACTCCTAGAGGCAGCGGTCAGACGAATGAATCCCGAAGAACGCGCCGCCGCCAGGCTCTTCTCCGTCGAAAAGCCATGGGTCCGCATTCCGGGTCTTGCCGCCTATCGCCCCGTACGAATCGGCCATAAAAGTCTTGCCGACTTCATTGATCTGGATAGAAAGAGCCCCGAGGCCTCGCGCTTCATCACTTACTTCCGTCGCCAAGACGTCTACCAGCTGGACATTGACGGCTTCACCGTCCACTACGTCGAGCCCAATAACCCCTTTGACGTACCGCTACTCGAACATGACGACGCGGTTCGGCAGGTTGAACAAGCCATCGTGAACGCCATTGAGGCTCAGCAGGAGACGGGCTGGCATGTTGCCGTGATCCTCACCGGCCTGCTGGAGCAGGTGCTGCCCCGAGAAGCACCGCAACCAAGGGTCTTGGGCATCATCTGACGGGGATGTGCGGGAGCGGGTCTGCCGACGGCTGACTATGGTCACCGGTGCCGTGTCGGCGAGCTGGACGATCTCGATTGCTCATGATCAGACGACGGATGAGCGCGGAGGCTTTGCTCAGTGCCGCTGTCACAGCTGGTCAGAAGGCTGTCAGTGCCCACGGATTGGTGGACCCTACAGCCTGGACGCTGCCCATCGCGTGGGCTCCGTTCCACGAAAGACAGGACAGCGGGCCGCGTCGCGGCCGTTGGCAGGCGGCGCCGTTGGTTCACCGACACGGAGCTGAGACAACGACCTACAACCGGCTGGGTGAGTGGTGACCAGCGGCACTAGGGTGACAGCTGCGCGCAGGGGGGTCCTGATGCGCCGTCGCGGCCGTTCCTGCCGCCGTTAGCAAGATCCAAGAGACTCTTCTTGAAGATGCGTCACGCTCTCCTGGCGTCGATGGTCGTGTCCGCCGCCCTCTCGGTCGGCGCGCCTGCCGCGCAGGCCCAGGACGCCACCAAGAGCGTCAAGCTCGACGGTTTCTCCGATCTCCAGGCCGGTGGCCCGTGGGCCGAGGGCACCGTCACGGTCACCAACAACTCGGCGACCGACGACACCACCGACCACCTGGTGCTCACCATCGGCTACCAGAAGATCGCGCTCGACCAGTTCGCCGCGGAGTACGCCGACGGCCCGAGCGGCACCTGGCAGCCGCTCACCTTCGCGACCGCATCCGAGGGTGACCCGCGCTGGGTCGGCGGCGTCGTCGACCTGACCGGTGCTCCGGTCGGCCTCAAGGCCAAGTCCAGCCACACGTTCCGGCTGCGGCTGAAGCTGCCGCAGACCGCCCGCGAGGAGATGGACCAGGACATCCCGGTCTACGCCGCCCTCTCGCGCACCGTCGCCGATTCCATGCGGTCCGACAAGGCTGCTGCCTGGGCGCAGCTCAACGTCAAGCCGGGTGGCCTCACCACCACCATCAGCGGGCTGCCCGCGCAGATCCCGCTGGACGGCAAGCCGCACCCGTTCCAGGTCTCGATCAAGACGGCCAACCACTTCGACTGGCACCTGACCAAGGCGAGCTTCCTGGTCTTCGCCGGCCAGGGCATCGCGGGCGCGGATGCCGGACCGTCGGCCTGTGACGGCGAGGTGGACGTCCAGGACCCGGCCACCGGTGTCTGGCACAAGGTCGGCACGAAGATCGCCGGTGGCGAGGACAACGACGTCGACCTGGTGAAGTGGGCCACCGGCCCGGTGGACAACCGGGTGCTGAACGCCCGGATCAGCCTGGGCAAGAACTGGAAGTCCAACCCGAAGGGCGCCGAGCTGAGCTTCGGCTACTACCCGGGCGAGGGCCCCAACTACTTCTGGACCACCCAGACGTTCACCACCACCCAGGTCGCCGGTGCCCCGGACTGCGTGAGCCACGACGGCTCGGCCGCCGGCACGCCGAGCCCGGCCCCGGCTGCGGCCACCACGGCCGGCACGGCCGCCACCACCGGCTCGGCGACCGCGACCGCCACCCCGGCCGCCACCGGCGGCAAGGAGCTGGCCTCCACCGGTTCGTCCGGTAGCGGCCTGATCGCCGGCGCGGGCGCGGCCCTGCTGGCCGCGGGTGCCGGCGTGCTGGTCCTGATGCGCCGTCGGGGGCGCCGGGCCTGAGCACTGACGGTTCGATGAACTGAGTGCCTGTCACTGCGGTGGCGCGGCGCTCTTTTCACGCTCGGCCCCGCACCGACCCGCCGTTGGGGATCGCCGGTGCCGGAGCGGGCCCGTAGGGTCGCGGTATGACGAATGAGGCGGGGACGCTGGTCGAGCGGTTGCGGGGCGGGCTGCGGGTGGCGATGAAGCAGCGGGACCGGATGGCCGTGGGGGTGCTGCGGACCGCGTTGGCCGCGGTCGAGAACGCCGGGGCGGTGGACTCGGCCGCGGTGGTGGTGGGGTCGTCGGCGATCGAGGCGACGCCGGTGGGGGCCGGGGCGACCGAGGTGGCGCGGCGGGAGTTGACGGCGGCTCAGGTGGTGGAGATCGTCCGGGGCGAGCAGTCGGAGCGGGAGGCGGCCGCGGCGGCGCTGGAGCAGGTCGGTCAGCTGGAGCGGGCCGAGTTGCTGCGGGCCGAGGCGCGGCTGCTCGGGGAGTACCTCTAGGTCCTAGAGCAGGTCCGGCAGCCCGAAGGCGGGGAAGAGGGCGGCGGTGTCCAGGAAGCAGGTGAGCCCGGTGATCCGGCCGCCGGACAGCTCCAGGACCTGTAGGGACCACGGCCGGTGGCCGCCCTCTAGAGCCAGCTGCGCAGCTGCGAGCGGCCCTGGAAGCCCTGGTGGCCGCGCCAGGCGCGGACCATGGTCTCCTGCACCGAGTCCTCGGCCTCGGCGAACGAGCCGAGCATCCGGTAGCAGTAGCCGGTCAGTTCGGTGCGGTGCCGTTCCAGCAGCTGGTCCAGCGGCACGGTGGTGGGGGCGCTCACGCCCCGACGGTAGGGGGAGGGGCTGACACGGCGGGCCGGAACGGCCCGGATAGCCTGGGCCGGTGATCGACTTGGTGCTCTTCGACTGCGACGGCGTGCTGGTGGACAGCGAGCGGATCGCGGTCCGGGTGCAGTGCGAGGTCGGGGCGGAACTGGGCTGGCCGCTGACCGAGGCCGAGGTGCTGGACCGCTTCGTCGGCCGCTCCAGCGCCTCCATCGCCGAGCAGGTGGCCGAGCGGCTGGGCCGCCCGGCGGCGGAGCGCTGGCAGGCCCGGTTCGAGGAGCTGCACCACGCGGCGGCGGACCGCGAGCTGACCGCGGTGCCGGGCATCGAGCAGGCGCTGGCCGGCCTCACCCTGCCCGCCTGCGTCGCCTCCAGCGGCAGCCACCGGAAGATGCGCCACACCCTCGGGCTGACGGGGCTGTACGACCACTTCGCCGGCCGGATCTTCAGCGCCACCGAGGTCGAGCGGGGCAAGCCGTTCCCCGACCTGTTCCTGTACGCGGCCGAGCGGATGGGAGCCCGCCCGGAGCGCTGCGTGGTGGTGGAGGACAGCAAGTACGGGGTGCGGGCCGCCGGGCGGCCGGGATGCGGGCGCTGGGTTTCGCCGGCGGGCTGACGCCTGCTCAGTGGCTGGCTGGTGAGGGCGCCACCGTGTTCACCGACATGCGCGAGCTGCCGGTCCTGCTGGCCGGTCTGGCCACCGGCTGACGGCTCCTCAGCAGGGGCCGGGCGGCGGCGGTTCCGGCAGGTGCACGGCGGCCCACAGCCGCAGCTCCTCCAGTGCCGGGCCGAGCGCGTGCCCGGCCTCGGTCAGCCGGTAGCTGACCCGCAGCGGCGGCCCCTCGTCCACCTGCCGCACCACCAGGCCGGCCTCGGCCAGCTCGGTCAGCCGGTCCGAGAGCATCCGCTCGCTGATCCCGGGGATGGCCCGGCGCAGGTCGGCGAAGTACGCCTCGCTGTGGCTGAGCACGGCGACCACCAGGCCGGTCCAGCGCTTGCCGAGCAGCGCGAAGACCCGGGTCAGGTTGAGGTCCACACTGCCGCACGGCCCGGCCTTGGCCGCCGCGCAGGCGTTGAACACCGCGGTGGCGGGCGCCTCGACCTGCCCCACCGCCGTCCGTCCGGTCTGTGACTGCTCACCCATGGGTCCAGGGTACCGGCAATGCGCTAGTGACGAAGAAAAAGTAAGGTGCTACGGTAATAACAGTTGCCGAGGAAACGGCAGCAACTATGAGAACATATGGAGGACCCCATGGCCACGCTGCTGCACATCGACTCCTCGGCCCTGAGCCAGGGCTCGGTCTCCCGGGAGCTCACCGCGACCTACGTCCGCGAGTGGCAGGCCGCCCACCCCGAGGGCACCGTGGTCCGCCGCGACCTGGGCGCCGAGCCGGTTCCGCACCTGACCGAGGCCGGCATCACCGCCGCCTTCGTGCCCGCCGAGCACCGCAGCCCCGAGCAGCAGGCCGCCTTCGCGCTGCGCGAGGAGCTGATGACCGAGCTGGAGCAGGCCGACGCGGTGGTGATCGGTGCCCCGATGTACAACTTCTCCATCCCCTCGCCGCTGAAGGCCTGGCTGGACCAGGTGATCCTGGTCGGCCGCACCGGCGGCGCCCCCGACACCACGGTGGCCGGCAAGCACGTCACGGTGCTCGCCTCGCGCGGTGGCTCCTACGCGCCCGGCACGCCGCGGGCCGACGCCGAGTTCGCCGCCCGCTACCTGGAGACGGCACTCACCGGGATGATGAACGTCGAGGTGGAGACGGTGGCCGCGGAGTTCACCCTGGCCCGGGTCAACCCGGCGCTGGCCGGCTTCATCGAGGCCGGCGACGCCTCCAAGGCCGCCGCGCACGAGCAGGCCGGCCAGACGGCGCGCAAGGTGGCGGCCCGGCTGACCGAGCCCGCCGCGGTCTGAGCCACCGCCGCGGTCTGATCCACCGCCGCGGTCTGACCCGGCGCCGTGATCTGATCCGCCGTCGACCCCGGGTGAGCCGCCCCGCGCCTCACCCGGGCGGGCGCGCCCGTCGGGCGCCGGGCGGTGCGCGCTCCCATGCTGGTGGCGACAGCACCGCGCCGCCGACCTGGGGAGAGCCCGTGACCGCAGTGCCCCCGCCCGAGCCGCCGGCCGTCCCGCGGGGTGCGGCAGAGTCCGGTTCGGCCCTCCCGGCACGGGGCGGGACGGCCGCACCCGCCGGCGTCCCGAACGGCGCCACCGCGGCCCCGCTGCCCGGACCGCCGCTCGAGGTGGCGGTCTTCACCGGCTCCGAGTCCGCCCGGTTCGCCACCTCCAGCCTGATCCTGGGTCAGCACGCGGCGGTCCTGGTGGACGCCCAGCCCACTCGCAGCGCCGGGCGCGAGCTGGCCGAGTGGATCGCCGGCAAGGGCCGCCAACTGCTCGCCGTGCTGATCACCCACCCGCACCCGGCCCACTACTTCGGGGCTGAGGAGGTGCTGCGGCTCTTCCCGCAGGCCCAGGTGCTGGCGGCGGCGCCGGTGGTGGCCGCGATCGCCGCCACTGCCGCCGAGAAGGCTGCCCGGTGGCGGCTGGAGTACGGCGACGACGTGCCGGACCACCCGGTGCTGCCCGGCGTGCTGCGCCCGCAGCCGCTGCTGATCGACCGCCAGCTGATCCGGGTGCTGAACCTGGGACAGGCCGACTGCCCCGACTCGACCGTGGTGCACGTGCCCGGCTCCCGCACCGTGGTGGCGGGCGACTTCGCGTACAACGGCACCCACGTGTGGACCGCCGAGACCACCCCCGCCGACCGCCAGGCCTGGCTGGGCAACCTCGGCCGGATCGCCGACCTCGGGGTCGACCGGGTGATCGCCGGTCACCGGGCGCCGGACCACGACGACGACGCGGCCCGGGTGCTCACCTTCACGGGGGAGTACCTGCGCGACTTCGACCGCCTGCTGGCCGAGCACCCGCACGATCCGGACGTGCTGATCACGGCGATGGGGCAGCTGTACGGGGAGCTGACCCTGCCCACCTTCCTGACGGCGGGTGCGATCGCCAACACCGCACCGGGCGGGGACGCGTAGCGCCCGGCCGACGGCCGATACTGGGCTCATGACGCCTGGGTACGACGCGGTGGTGCTGGCCGGCGGGGCGGCCCGTCGCCTCGGTGGGGCGGACAAGCCTCGGCTCGTGGTGGGCGGGCGCAGCATGCTGGACCGGGTGCTGGCGGCCTGCTCGGGTGCCGGACAGGTGGTGGTGGTCGGGCCCGGCAGCGGCGGCGCGGTGCGCTGGACCAGGGAGCAGCCGCCCGGCGGCGGCCCGGTGGCCGCGGTGGCGGCCGGGCTGGCGGTCGAGGGGGTCACCGCGCCGGTGCTGCTGCTGCTCGCCGCCGACCTGCCGTTCCTGGACCGGCCCACCCTGGACCGGCTGGCCGCCGCGGTGACCGGCGAGGTGCAGGCCGCGGTGCTGGTGGACGCCGCGGGGCGGGCCCAGCCGCTGGCCGGCGCCTACCGGCGGGACGCGTTGTGCGCCGCGCTGGCCGCGCTCGGCGAGCCGGGCGGGCAGCCGCTGCGCCGGCTGGTCGGCGGCCTGCGCACGGTGGAGCTGCCCGACCCGCAGCGGGTCGCGGTGGACTGCGACACCTGGCCGGAGCTGGCCGAAGCCCGCCGCCGGGCCGGCTCCCCGGTCGCCGAAGCCGACCCCCAGACCGACTCCGCACCGGCCGAAGCCCGCCGCCGGGCCGGCTCCTCACCGGACCGCCCGGGCGATGGTGAGGGAAACGAAGCACCGCCAACACCGCGGGGTGCGGCGGATCGGGCAGCATGGTCCCCCATGGGACGCACGCTGGACGACTGGATGACCGAGGCCGCCGCCGAGCTGGGGATCGACCTGGCCGTCGACCGCACCGAGCTGCTCGACCTCGCCCGGGTGGTGGCGCACGCAGTGGCCCGCCCGGCCGCCCCGCTGACCGCCTTCCTGGTCGGCTACGCGGCTGCGGCGCGCGGTGGCGGGGCAGCCGAGGTGGCCGCCGCCAGCGCCCGGGTCACCGCGCTGGCCGAGCGCTGGGCCGCCGAGCAGGCCCCGACCGACGGCCCCGGGGCATGAGTGCCCCGGCACCCCCGGTCGGCCGTCCGGTGAGCACCACCGACTGGGCCCGGGCCCGCGAACTCGCGCAGCTGGCCGGCACCCGGCACCGGATCGCGGCCACCGAGCAGCGCACCCTGGCCGCCGCGCTCGGCGCCGTGCTGGCCGGCCCGCTGACCGCGCTCACCGACCTGCCCGCCTTCGACACCTCGGCGATGGACGGCTGGGCGGTGGCCGGCCCCGGCCCGTGGCGGCTGGCCGGGCGGGTGCTGGCCGGGCGCACCCCGCCGCCGCTGGCCGACGGCTGGGCCACCGAGATCGCCACCGGCGCCCAGCTGCCGCCCGGCGCCACCGCGGTGCTCCGGCGCGAACACGGTGAACGCACCGGACCGCAGCTGCGCCCCGGCCCGGCCGCCGACCCGACGCCCGGTCAGGACGTCCGCCCGCGCGGCCAGGAGTGCCGGCGCGGCGAGGAACTGCTGCCGGCCGGCACCGAGGTCACCCCCGCCGTGCTGGGCCTGGCGGCGGCCTGCGGCTACGACCTGCTGACGGTCCGCCGGGCGCCGAGCGTGGAGCTGCTGGTGCTCGGCGACGAGCTGCGGACCGAGGGCCTGCCGGCCCCGGGGCTGGTCCGGGACGCGCTCGGGCCGATGCTGCAGCCCTGGCTGGCGGCCCGGGGCGCCGAACTGCCGGCCCCGCGCGCGGTGCGGGACGACTTCGCGCTGCTGCGGGACGCGATCCGGCACTCGCCCGCCGAGGTGGTGGTCACCACCGGCGCCACCGCGGCCGGCCCCGTCGACTTCCTGCACGCGGCGCTGGCCGAGGCGGGCGCCCGGCTGCTGGTGGACGGGGTGCGGGTGCGCCCGGGCCACCCGATGCTGCTGGCCGAGCTGCCGCCGGCCGGCGCCCGCGGCGCGGCGCGCCACCTGGTCGGCCTGCCCGGCAACCCGCTGGCCGCGGTGGCCGGCGCGGTCACCCTGGCACTGCCACTGCTGGCCGCGCTCACCGGGCGGACCGGGTCGGCCGAGCCGGGCGGACGGTGCGTCAGGACCGCCGAGCCGCTGCCCGGCCACCCCGCGGACACCCGGCTGCTGCCGGTCCGGCTGACCCCCGAGGGCCCGCGCCCGCTGGCCTTCGACGGCCCGGCGATGCTGCGCGGACTGGCCCTGGCGGACGCCCTGGCAGTGCTGCCGCCCGGCGGTGCGGCCGCCGGTGACCTGGTCGAACTGCTGGCGGTGCCGCGCTGAGGCGACCCGGCCGAGACATCCCGGCCGGGCTTCCCGCGGCGACCCGGCCGCAAGCCGCATGCTGGGGTGGTGCGCACAGCCCAGGCCGATCCCGCAGTGGTGCTGCCGGTCCGCAGCAGCGGTCCGCCGCTGCACCAGGTCGGCTGGCGGATCCTGCTGGCGCTGGCGGTGCTGGTGGCCACCACGCTGATCGTCTGGCTGGACGCCGACGGGTACCACGACAACGCCAACGGCCGGGTCTCGCTGCTCGACGCCGCCTACTACGCCACCGTCACCCTCTCCACCACCGGCTACGGCGACATCATCCCGGTCAGCCCCGGCGCCCGGCTGGTCAACATCCTGGTGATCACCCCGCTGCGCGTGCTGTTCCTGATCATCCTGGTCGGCACCACCCTGGAGGTGCTGGCCGAGCGGACCCGCCAGCAGTGGCGGATCAGACGTTGGAGGAGCGCTGTGCAGCAGCACGCGGTGATCGTCGGATACGGCACCAAGGGGCGCAGCGCGGTGCAGACCCTGCTCGGGCACGGGCTGGCCAAGGAGTCGATCGTGGTGGTCGACGTGCAGCGCCGGGCGGTCGAGCAGGCCAGGCAGGACGGGATGGTCGGGGTGGTCGGCGACGCGACCCGCACCGCCACCCTGCTGCTGGCCGAACTGCCCACCGCCGCCCAGGTGGTGGTGGCTCCCGAGCGGGACGACACCGCGGTGCTGGTCACTCTGACGGTGCGCCAGCTCAACCCGCTCGCCACCGTGGTGGCCGCGGTGCGTGAGGACGAGAACGCCCCGCTGCTGCGTCAGAGCGGCGCCGACGTGGTGGTGACCAGCTCGAGTTCGGCCGGCCGGCTGCTCGGCATGTCGATGCTCAGCCCGGACGCCGGCGCAGTGATGGAGGCGCTGCTCACCCAGGGCCGCGGGCTGGACGTGGTGGAGCGCCCGGTCGCCCCCGCCGAAGTGGGCGGCTCGCCCCGGGACTGCGCCGACCTGGTGGTGGCGGTGGTCCGCGGCGGCCGGATCCTCGACCACTACGACCCGGCCGCCGCCGAACTGCGCTCCGGTGACCGGGTGATCTCCATCCGGCGGGTGGCGCCGAGGACCTGACGCCGCGCCGGCGCTACCCGGCCCGGTCGGCGGCCAGCACGGTGTGGCGCAGCAGCAGGGCGGTGGTGACCGGGCCGACCCCGCCCGGGACCGGGGTGAGCGCGGCGGCCACCGCGGCGGCGCCGGGCGCCACGTCCCCGGTCAGGCCGCCGTCCGGGGTCGGGTTGGTGCCCACGTCCACCACCACCGCGCCGGGGCGCAGGTGGTCGGGGGTGATCAGGTGGGCCCGGCCGACCGCGGCGATCAGCACCTCGCCGGTGCGGGTGACCGCGGCCAGGTCGGCGGTGCGCGAATGGCAGACGGTGACCGTGGCGTCCCGGTCCAGCAGCAGGTGGGCGACCGGCTTGCCGACCACCGTGGAGCGGCCCACCACCACGGCCTGACGCCCGCTCAGCGGCACCTTGTGGAAGTCGAGCAGCGCCACCACGGCCTCCGCGGTGGCCGGGGCGAAGGCCGGCATCCCGGCGGCCAGGCGGCCCAGCGAGAGCGGGTTGGCCCCGTCCACGTCCTTCTCGAAGGCGATCGCCGAGGCCAGCTCCTCCAGGGTGGCGCCGGGCGGCAGCGGGGTCTGGAGCATCAGCCCGTGCACCGTGGGGTCGGTGCTGAGCTGCTCCAGCCGCTCGCGGACCGCGGTCGGGCCGGCGTCCGGGCCCAGGTCGTGCACCTCGCAGCGCAGCCCGGTCTTCTCGGCGGCGTTGGCGATCGAGCGCACGTACCAGGCGCTGGACTCGTCGGCGGTGGCGGTCACCACGGCCAGCTGCGGCGGCCGGCCCTCGGCGGTCAGCTCGGCGGCCCGGTTGCCCGCCTCGGCGCGGATCGCGGCGGCCAGCTCCCGGCCGCTCAGCACCAGGGCGCTCACTTGGCCAGCTCCGCCCGGACGGCGGCGGTGATCTGCTCGGCGCGGGCGGCGATCTCGTCCACCCGGGCGGTGTCGGCCAGCAGGGCCGCGTGGGTGCGCTCCTCGCGGCTGTGCTCGATTCGCAGGGCGGTCAGGTTGACCTCCACGTTGACCCGCGCGGTGGTGGCCGCGGCGCGGGCCGCCTCGGCCGCGGCGGCGACGTCGGTGACCACGCTGGGGTTGCCGATCGGCAGCAGGACCTCGGCCAGCTCGATCGCGTCCAGCGCGGCGGTGATCACCTCGGCCGGCGGGCGGGCGGCGCCGATCAGGGCCCGGGTGATCGCGGCGGAGCGGGCGGTGCGCTGCGCCCCGTCCTCCTTGGGCAGCCGGTAGGCCTCAACGACCGCGGTGAACGCGGCGGCGTCCTGCTCGGCCAGGGTCAGCGCCCGGCCGCGCAGCGCGTCGCTCTCCCGGATGATCCGCTCGACCACCTGCTGGTGGGCGGCGTACTTCTCACCGGTGCTGTAGCGGGCCACCATCGCCAGCAGCGCCGCCGACTGCGCGGCGTGCAGGGCAGCCGTCGCACCCCCGCCGGGGGCGGGCACCCGGTCGGCCAGGCGGTCCAGGAATTGGCTGATCGTCTCGTCGCGCACGGCGGCTCTTCCGGTCGGAGGATCGGTACCGGCATCCTGTCACATCTGACACAGTGTCAGACCGTGGGTCCGCGGCACCTGCCGATGCCGTTCCCGGTACCCGAACGATCCCCCGAGCGCCCATCAACTGGCAAGTTCCACAGGGGAGTACACCAATTCGTCGGCCAACGTTCAGCGTCCCCGCCCAACCACTTCGGACCACCCCGCCACCGCGCCGGGACCCCGTTCGGCGGGACCGGCCGGTAGCTTCGGGGGCATGCATGCAATCACGATTCCCCAGCCGGGCGGACCCGAGGTCCTGACCTGGGCCAAGGTGGCCGATCCCGTCCCCGCCGAGGGCGAGGTCCTGGTCGAGGTGGCCGCCACCGCCGTCAACCGGGCCGACCTGCTGCAGCGCCAGGGCTTCTACCCGCCGCCGCCCGGCGCCCCCGAGTACCTGGGGCTGGAGTGCTCCGGCCGGATCGCGGCGCTCGGGCCCGGAGTGTCGGGCTGGGCGGTCGGCGACGAGGTCTGCGCGCTGCTGGCGGGCGGCGGTTACGCCGAGCTGGTCGCGGTGCCGGTCGGCCAACTGCTGCCGATCCCGCGCGGACTGGGCCTGGTGGCGGCCGCCGCGCTGCCCGAGGTGGCGGCCACGGTCTGGTCCAACGTGTTCATGGTGGCGCACCTGCGGGCGGGGGAGACGGTCCTGCTGCACGGCGGGGCGAGCGGGATCGGGACGATGGCGATCCAGTTGGCGAAGGCGGTCGGGGCCACGGTGGTGGTGACCGCGGGCAGCGAGAAGAAGCTGGCGCGGTGCAAGGAGCTGGGCGCCGACGTGCTGGTCAACTACCGCGAGCAGGACTTCGTGCAGGCGGTGGGGGAGGCGACCGGCGGGCACGGGGCGGACGTGGTGCTGGACATCATGGGCGCCAAGTACCTGTCGCGGAACGTGGACGCGCTGGCGGTCTCCGGCCGGCTGGTGATCATCGGCCTGCAGGGCGGGCGCAGCGCCGAGTTGGACCTGGGCACGCTGCTGGCCAAGCGCGCCGCGGTGGTGGCCACCTCGCTGCGCCCGCGTCCGCTGGCCGAGAAGGCGGCGATCGTGGCGGCGGTGCGCGAGCACGTCTGGCCGCTGGTGGAGTCGGGCGTGGTCAAGCCGGTGATCGACCGGGTGCTGCCGCTGGCCGAGGCGGGCGAGGCGCACCGGGCGCTGGAGGCGGGGGAGCAGGTCGGCAAGGTCGTGCTGCAGGCCTGAGGAGTGGTCAGGCCCTGGGCCGCGGCACCGGGCGACAGGCCGGCGCAGCGGTCCAGGGCCTGCTGGAGCCCCTCGTCGGTCTGCGGCGGCGCAGACCCGTACCGGGTGGCGGGTTCAGCGGGCGGCGCGCTCGCGCAGCAGCTGCGCCCGCTGCGGGCTGCCCAGCCATTCGTCGGTCAGCAGGGCCCAGACCTCCTTGTCGTGGCGGATCCCGTTGTGCGGGTAGTACGAGCGGCGGACGCCCTCCAGGGTCAGGCCGGCCCGCCGGGCGACCGCGCGGCTGCGGTCGTTGAGGGTGCTGCTCAGCCACTCCACCCGGTGCAGGCCGCGCTCGACCAGGGCGTACTCGATCAGCTCCCGGACGCCGGCGGAGACCAGCCCGAGCCCCTCGCCGGCCGGCTCCACCCAGACCCCGATCTCGGCCCAGCCCTGGACGGCCTCGAAGTGCGGGAACATCACGCCGCCGACCAGCGTGCCGTCCAGCCAGATCCCGTAGATCCGGCCGGTGTCGGCGGCGGCCCGGTCGGCGTACCGCTGCAGGGTGGCCCTGGCGGAGGCCAGGTCGGTGCTGAGGGCGGCGAAGCCGATGAACCTGTCGAGGTTCTCCCGGGCCCGGTCCATATGGGCCAGGAACTCCGCGGCGTGCCAGGGCTCAAGCGGGCGCAGCTCGGCGGGCAGGGTGTCGGAGAGCGGTACGGCGAACACGGGCGGCGGCCTCCTGAAGTACATAACAAGCGTTTGGTACGTGGCGGCCCAGACTAGTGCCATGGCACTGGCTGCGGAAGGGTGCTGTACGAAATGCCCGGAGTGTCGGTCTATGTGACGCTGGACCCGAGCTGTCCCGCCGCCGCTGCCCGCCCGGGTGCCGGCCGTCGGAAGGACGTCGTCCGTGGCCATCCCCGCGCTTCCTCCGCGTTCCCCGCGCCACCGCTCCCGCCGCCTCGCGGCCGCCGTCGTCACCGCTCCGGCCCTGCTGGCCCTGGCGCTGCCCGCCACCGCCCAGGCCGCAGCCGGCTCCGTCGCCCGCCCGCTGCCCAGCGCGCAGAGCGGGACCGGGGTGGTCGACCGCACGGCATTGCGCCCGATGCCGCAGCCGTCCGCCGGGACCGCCGCCACCGGGGCCTCCGCCGACCCCGGCCCGAGCGCCTCGACCGGCACCGGCCCGACCGCCTCCGCGCCCCCCGGCGGCGCGATACCCAGCGGGGCGCCGAGCACCGATACCCCCGGCGCGGCCCCGAGCGCCACACCGACGCCGCCCGCCACGGCCGCACCGACGCCGTCCGGCACCCCCGCTGCCACCGCGCCGCACCCCGGCGCGACGCCCGGCACCCCGAGCGGGTCGGCCGCCCACCCCAGCCCGTCCGGTACCGCCCGCGCCGTCCCGGCGGTGGTGCCCCCCGCCGATCCCCCCGCTGCTCCTCCTGCCGATCCGCCCGTCGATCCGCTCGGGAGCGCCCCGCTCGCCGCCGATCCGGACCCGGAGCAGGCCGGCGAGGCGACCGCGGACCAGGACTCGGCGCAGCGCCCCGACCCGCTGCCCGCGGCCGAGGACACCGCCGACCCGGCCGCCCAGGACACCCCGGCGGCCGAGCCCGCCGCCCCCGTGCAGGCCGCCGCCGCGGCGCTGCTGCCCCCGGTGGCCGCGACCCAGCTGCAGTGGTCCCGACCGGCCGCCCTGGTGCTCCCGCTGGGCACCGGGCTGCTGCTGATCGGGTTGGGGCTCGGGCTGATCGGACTGCGGCTGCGGCGGCGCTGACCGCCCGCGCGCGGGGGCGTCGGCGGTCGCGTCACGGCAGGTCGGTTGACCCTTCGAAGCGTCGAAGCATATGAAGGGGTTATGACGAAGCCGCTGAATGAACGGCCCGAGCAAGAGCCGTACCAGCAAGCCGGGCGATCGGACGGGGCTGGAGAGAGTCCGCAGGTGCTGATCGTCGGCCCGGACGGGATGGCGGTGGGGACCGCCGCGGGCGGGCGCGCCTTCGCCCGCAACGACGAGGAGGGGGAGCGCCGCGAGCTGCCGGTCACCGAGATGGTCGAGCAGCCCGCCAAGGTGATGCGGATCGGCAGCATGATCAAGCAGCTGCTGGAAGAGGTCCGGATGGCCCCGCTGGACGAGGCCAGCCGGGCCCGGCTGAAGGACATCCACGCCAGTTCGATCAAGGAGCTGGAGCTGGGCCTGGCGCCCGAGCTGGTGGAGGAACTGGAGCGGCTGTCCCTGCCGTTCACCGAGGACTCCATCCCGACCGAGGCCGAACTGCGGATCGCGCAGGCCCAGTTGGTCGGCTGGCTGGAAGGCCTGTTCCACGGCATCCAGACCGCCCTGTTCGCCCAGCAGATGGCCGCCCGGGCGCAGTTGGAGCAGATGCGGCGGGCCCTGCCGCCCGGCTCGCTGGGCGAGCACGAACTGGACGAGCCGGGCGAGGGCCACGGCATCCGTTCGGGTCCGTACCTGTAAGCCCTACCGGCGGTGGCAGCCTGAGCCACCGTCGGCACCGCGCCCCTGCGGGCTGTGCCGGGGCGCGGTGCCGATACCCTGGCGCCGGGTAACCCGAGCACATCACCATGTCGCGCGACCGGCCGGCCCGGGCCGAGGGGGAAGCAGAGACCATGAGCGAGGACGGCACCGGAGTGGACCAGCCGCAGGCGCAGCTCCCATCTCTCGGCAACGGGCGCTACGTACTGCAGCACCTGCTGGGCCAGGGCGGGATGGCCTCGGTCCACCTGGCCCACGACACGGTGCTCGGCCGCCCGGTGGCGATCAAGACGCTCCACACCGAGCTGGGCCGGGAGGCCTCGTTCCGCGAGCGGTTCCGCCGCGAGGCGCAGGCGGTGGCCCGGCTGCAGCACACCAACATCGTCACCGTCTTCGACAGCGGCGAGGAGGTCGCCCCGGACGGGGCGACCGTGCCGTACATCGTCATGGAGTACGTCGAGGGCCAGTCGCTGCGCGACGTGCTCAACCAGGCGATCGCCGAGCACGGTGCGATGCCCACCGAGCAGGCGCTGAAGATCACCGCCGCGGTGCTGGCCGCCCTGGACGTCTCGCACGACCAGGGCCTGGTGCACCGGGACATCAAGCCGGGCAACGTCATGGTGAACACCAAGGGCGTCGTCAAGGTGATGGACTTCGGCATCGCCCGGGCCATGCAGTCGGGGGTCTCCTCGATGACCCAGACCGGCATGGTGGTCGGCACCCCGCAGTACCTCTCGCCGGAGCAGGCGCTGGGCAAGAGCGTGGACGCCCGCTCGGACCTCTACTCGGTCGGCTGCATGCTCTTCGAGCTGCTCACCGGCCAGCTGCCGTTCGACGGGGACTCGCCGTTCTCGATCGCCTACAAGCACGTGCAGGAGGAGGCGCCGGCTCCCTCCGGGCTGAACCGCGCGGTCAGCCCGGCGGTGGACGCGCTGGTGGCGCGCTCGCTGCGCAAGGACCCGGCGCACCGGTTCCCGACCGCCGAGACGATGCGCGAGGAGGTCGAGCGGGTCGGGGCCGGCGAGAAGGGCGGGGCCGCGCCGCTGGTCGCCTCGCCGCTGGTGATCAGCGAGGGGCCGCGGGCCAACCACTCGTCCTCGCTGGCCAACTTCCCGCCGGTGGCCGGCGACATCCGCACCCCCACCCCGCAGGTGCAGCAGCCGTACCAGCCGCCGCAGGCGCCGCCGTACGGCCCGCAGACCCCGCCGCCCCAGCCGCAGTTCCAGCAGCAGCCGTACCGGACCCCGGCCCCCCAGCCGTACCGGACCCCGGCGCCGCAGCCCTACCCGACGCCGGCCCCGCAGCCCTACCAGACCCCGCCGGCCTTCCCGCAGCAGGCGGCGCACACCCCGGCGCCGATGCCGATGCCGACCCAGTTCGCCCCGGTCAAGGCGAACAGCAACAGCGGCTGCTCCACCGCGCTGGTGGTGGTCGGCGTGATCGTCGGCCTGATCGTGCTGGTCGTCATCATCCTCGCCATCGTGGCCACCCGGACCACCGGTTCCAGCAGCCTGCCCGCGGTGCAGACGGTGCTCACCCAGCTCCACCCGGGCCCCGTGCCGAGCTGACGCATTCGGGGGTCCGGCGCCCCAGGCGGTAGCGTGCTGGGAAGCGAATCGAAAGGGCGACCGCGAGCGGCGCGCGCCCGGGGCGAGGAGTAATGGCACAGACGCAGCAGCCGGGTGACGGCGAGGAGGAGCGCACCGCCTCCTCGGACGGCGGACCCGACGCCCGGGACGAGGCCGTCACCTCCGAGATGCCGCAGCCCCCGGCCCCCGAGGCCGAGGACACCACCGCGGCCCGCCCGATGGGCCAGAGCCCGGGCGCCCCGTACGGCAGCACGGCCACCGCCGGCCGGGGCGTGGCGGCCGCGCTGGGCACCCTGGGCGAGGGCCGCTACCGGATCACCCACCGGCTCGGCCGCGGCGGCATGGCCGAGGTGTTCGCCGCCCAGGACATCCGGCTGGGCCGCACCGTGGCGGTCAAGCTGCTGCGCCAGGAGCTGGCCCAGGACGACGTCTCCCGGCAGCGGTTCACCCGGGAGGCGCACTCGGTCGCCTCGCTCAACCACCACTCGATCGTCGCGGTCTACGACACCGGCGAGGAGCTGGTGGGCGGGGAGTCGACCCCGTACATCGTGATGGAGCTGATCGAGGGCCGCACGGTGCGCGAGCTGCTGGTGGCCGAGGAGGCCCCGCCGGTCGACCAGGCGCTGATCATCATCGCCGGGGTGCTGGAGGCGCTGGACTACAGCCACCGGCACGGCATCGTGCACCGCGACATCAAGCCGGCCAACGTGATCATCACGACCACCGGCGCGGTCAAGGTGATGGACTTCGGCATCGCCCGGGCGCTGTCCGGCGGCGCCACCACGATGACCCAGACCGGCATGGTGATGGGCACCCCGCAGTACCTGTCGCCGGAGCAGGCCCTCGGCAAGCCGGTGGACCACCGCTCCGACCTGTACGCGGCCGGCTGCATGCTCTACGAACTGCTGGTGCTGCGCCCGCCGTTCACCGGTGACACACCGCTCTCGGTGGTCTACCAGCACGTCCAGGACCCGCCGGTGCCGCCGTCCCAGGCGCACTCCCGGGTGCCCTGGCAGCTGGACGCGCTGGTGCTGCGGGCCCTGGCGAAGAACCCGGACGAGCGGTTCCAGAGTGCCGACGAGTTCCGCGCCCACGTGCAGCACGCGCTGCGCGAGATGCACGGCGGCGGCTACCCGGCCGGCGCCGGCACCCCGCCCGAGGGCACCGCGGTCACCGCGGTGCTGGGCGGCCTGCCGGCCGCCGAGCGGACCACCGTGCTGCCCTACGGCAGCGCCCCGCAGGGCGGCTACCCGCCGGCCGGCGGCGGGTACGGCGGCGGTGGCGACCACGGTGACGGGGACGGCTACGAGGAGTACGACGGGCCGCCGCCCGGCTCCGGCAAGCGCAAGGGGCTGGCCTGGGCGGCCGGCCTGCTGGTGCTGGCCGCGGCCGGGGTCGGCATCGCGGTGGCCGCCAACGGCAGCCACGGCAGCTCTGGCACGCCGACCGCGCCGAGCCTGCCGGCCACGGTCAGCCAGTCGCCGACGGACGACACCAGCGCGCCGACCAGCGCGCCGACCCCGTCCTACTCACCCAGCCACAGCCACAGCCCGAGCTACCAGCCGACCGACGTGCCGCCGACGGCCACCGCGACCGGGCGGCCCAGCCGGTCCGGCTCGCCGAGCGCCAGCTCCAGCGCGTCCGCCAGCTCCAGCCCCAGCGCCTCGGCCTCGGCCAGCGGTTCGGCCAGCTCCACCGCCTCGCCGACCGGCGGCCACACCCAGAGCGCGCCCCCGCCCACCACCGCCAGCCCGCTGCCCTGACCGGGGCTCAGTTCACGAACGCGTCGAGGACCTGCTCGTACTCCTGGCACCACCAGACCGTCTGCGCGGCGGCGGCCGGGAAGAGCGGGTCCGCGCGCGGGTCGGCGCGCTGGTAGCGCCAGCGCAGCATCCAGAAGTCGTTCAGCCGCTCCCACCAGACCCGGTGCACCGCCAGCCGCAGCTCGGCGGGGCCGGCCCCGGCGGCCTGCCGGTAGCCGCGGGCGTAGCGGCGCACCCGGGCCAGGTCCAGCTCGCCGCCGACCGGGTGGTGGAAGACCAGGGTGGCGGCCCGCACCGCCTCCTCCGCCCGCGGTCGCACCCGCAGCCGGTCCCAGTCGAGCACCGCGGCCACCCGCCGGCCCTGGTAGAGCAGGTTGAGTCGGTGGAAGTCGCCGTGCACCCAGCCGGAGCGGCCGACCGCGGTGTCGGCGGGGCGGCGGTGCCGGTGCGCGGCCAGCAGGTCCAGCCGCTCGGCCAGCCGGCGCTCGGCCAGCCGGTCGAATGCGCCGTAGGGGTGGTGCCGCGCGGCCAGCCGGCGCAGCTCGCCGATCAGCGCGGCGGTGTCGGCCGGGTCCGCGGTGGGCACCGCCAGGGGTTGCACCACCGGGGCGCAGACCTGGGCGAGCGCGCCGTGCAGCCGACCGAGCAGCGCGCCCAGTTCGGTGCACTGCGTCAGGTCCAGTTCGGCGCCGGTGCGGTGCGATCCGGTCACCCACGGGTAGAGGGCGAACCGGCGCCCGTCCCGCTGGGTGACGGTCCGTCCGGCCCGGTCGGGCAGCGGCGGCGGCACCGGCAGGCCGAGGGCGGCGAGCTGGGCGGTGGCCCGGTGCTGGGCGGCGATGGTCGCCGGGGCGGCGGTGGCCGGCTCCACGTAGCACTTGAGGAAGTAGCGCCCGCCGGCGGTGCTGACCCGGTAGCCGCGGTTGAGCAGGCCCTCGGCCACCGGCTCCACCGCGAGCAGCGGGCCGGTGCGGTAGTCGCGCAGCAGCCGGGCGACGGTGGCCGCCGGCACCGGCGGGCTGAGGGTGCCGACCGGCGGGGTGTCGGTGTCCGGCCCGTCCGGGGCGGCGGGGTCGACCGGTACGGGGTCGACGGGGGGCGGCGGGGCGCCCGGCCGGGCGACCAGCATCTGACGCTCTGTCACGCTCGGTCATCGTAGCGCCACGTGAGGATCAAGGACCGGATGGCGGAAAATGACCGGTACTGAGCAGGGCCGGGCCGCCCGCTGACCGGCGGGTCGCGTGAACTGTCCGCGCAGACAGGGGAGTCGGGTACGGGGGTCAGGCCCGCGGGCTGCGGTCCAGCCGGGCCACGAAGGCGGCCGCCTGGGTGCGCCGCTCCATGCCCAGCTTGGCCAGCAGGCTGGAGACGTAGTTCTTCACCGTCTTCTCGGCCAGGTGCAGTTCGTTGCCGATCTGACGGTTGGTCATCCCCTCGCCGATCAGCTCCAGGATCCGCCGCTCCTGCTTGGTCAGCTGGGCCAGCCGCTCGTCCTCCTGCGCGCCGCCCTCGCGCAGCCGGGCCAGCACCCGGCTGGTGGCCACCGGGTCGAGCAGCGACTTGCCGGCCGCCACGTCGCGCACCGCGGAGAGCAGGTCGCTGCCGCGGATCGCCTTGAGCACGTAGCCGGCGGCGCCCGCCATGATCGAGTCGAACAGCGCCTCGTCGTCGGAGAACGAGGTGAGCATCAGGCAGCGGACCTCGGGCAGCCGGGAGCGGATCTCGCGGCAGACCTCGACCCCGTTGCCGTCCGGCAGCCGCACGTCGAGCACGGCCACGTCGGGGGAGACGGCCGGGATCCGGCTGAGCGCCTCGGCGGCGGTGCCGGCCTCGCCGACCACCTCGATGTCCGGCTCGTCGGCCAGCAGTTCGTGGACGCCGCGCCGCACCACCTCGTGGTCGTCGAGGAGGAAAACCCTGATTTGTCCGTTTTCGCTCACCGGCACATGCTCGCACACCACCTATCGGGGTGCCCCGGCGCACACCGCACTGCACGCCAAATTTGCCCGGTCAACCCCTTACGCAAGGCGCGCTGTACGGATAGCGTGCGCTGGTGTCCAGACGGCACCCCCAGGTCGGTCTCCCGCCACGAGCCCGAACCGGCCCCCACCCAAGGTCCGGGAACAACTAGGACGTCCTAGCGCAGGCGCGCCAACTGCGCCCGCTGGGTAACGTTCTCGTGGGACGCCGTCGGAGAAGGATCACCACCTGCCGCGTAGTAGGCGTGCACACCCCGCGCGCCGTGCGAGGAGGTGACCGGACCGGTCACCGGCGACCCCGGGCGGCCGGACAGACCGAGGAGTGAACGTGACCGTCAAAAGCACGTCGAGGGCGCGCAAGAAGGCCGCCCCCGGCGTCCCCGCAGGCTCCGGGACCGGCCAGGAGGCCCCCGTCGAGCTCATCCAACTGCTCACCCCGGAGGGCGAGCGGCTGGAGCACCCGGACTACCCGCTGATTGTGACCCCCGACGAGCTGCGCTCGCTCTACCGGGACCTGGTCCTGGTGCGGCGCTTCGACGCCGAGGCCACCTCGCTGCAGCGCCAGGGCGAGCTGGGCCTGTGGGCCTCGCTGCTCGGCCAGGAGGCGGCCCAGGTGGGCAGCGGTCGCGCGCTGCGGGAGAAGGACTACGCCTTCCCCACCTACCGCGAGCACGGGGTCGCCTGGTGCCGCGGGGTGGACCCGCTCAACCTGCTCGGGATGTTCCGCGGGGTGAACCACGGCGGCTGGGACCCGAACGAGAAGAACTTCCACCTCTACACCATCGTGATCGGCTCGCAGACGCTGCACGCGACCGGCTACGCGATGGGCATCACCAAGGACGGCACCGAGGACGCGGTGATCGCCTACTTCGGCGACGGCGCCTCCAGCCAGGGCGACGTCAGCGAGGCGTTCACCTTCGCCTCGGTGTACAACGCGCCGGTGGTCTTCTTCTGCCAGAACAACCAGTGGGCGATCTCCGAGCCCACCACCAACCAGACCAAGATCCCGCTGTACCGCCGCGCGGCGGGCTTCGGCTTCCCTGGCGTGCGGGTGGACGGCAACGACGTGCTGGCCTGCCTGGCGGTCAGCCGCTGGGCGCTGGACCGTGCCCGCAGCGGCTCGGGTCCGGTGCTGATCGAGGCGTTCACCTACCGGATGGGTGCCCACACCACCTCGGACGACCCGACCCGCTACCGCAGCAGCGAGGAGACCGAGGCCTGGAAGGCCAAGGACCCGATCGCCCGGCTGAAGGCGCACCTGGAGCGCGAGGGGCTGGCCGACGAGGCCTTCTTCGCCGGCATCGAGGCCGAGAGCGAGACGATGGGCCTGCGGGTGCGCGAGGGCGTGCGCTCGATGCCCGACCCGGACCCGACCCTGATCTTCGACCACGTGTACGCCGAGCCGCACGCCCTGGTGGCCGAGGAGCGGGCCGAGTACGTCGCGTACGCGCAGTCCTTCGAGGGTGGGGAGTAGCCCGATCATGTCCAAGCTCACCATGTCGAAGGCCATCAACGAGGGCCTGCGCAGTTGCCTGGAGACCGACCCGAAGACCCTGATCATGGGTGAGGACGTCGGCAAGCTGGGCGGCGTCTTCCGGGTCACCGACGGGCTGCAGAAGGACTTCGGCGAGGACCGGGTGATCGACACCCCGCTCGCCGAGTCCGGCATCGTCGGCACCGCGATCGGGCTGGCGCTGCGCGGCTACCGGCCGATCGTGGAGATCCAGTTCGACGGCTTCGTCTACCCGGCCTTCGACCAGATCGTCACCCAGCTGGCCAAGATGCACGCCCGCGCGCTCGGGCACATCAAGCTGCCGGTCACCGTGCGCATCCCCTACGCGGGCGGGATCGGTGCCGTCGAGCACCACAGCGAGTCGCACGAGGCGTACTTCGCGCACACCGCGGGCCTGCGGGTGGTCACCCCGTCCAACCCGGACGACGCGTACTGGATGCTGCGCCAGTCGGTCGAGAGCGACGACCCGGTGATCTTCCTGGAGCCGAAGGCCCGGTACTGGGACAAGGCGGAGATCTCCGCGGCCCCGGCGCTGGACCTGCACGCGGCCAAGGTGGTCCGGCCGGGCACCGACCTGACCCTGTTCGCCTACGGGCCCACGGTCAAGACCTGCCTGGAGGCGGCCGCGGCCGCCGAGCAGGACGGGCACCGGCTCGAGGTGGTGGACCTGCGCTCGCTCTCCCCGGTGGACTTCGCCACCCTGGCCGAGTCGCTCAAGCGCACCGGCCGCGGGGTCGTGGTGCACGAGGCACCGGTCTTCATGGGCATGGGCGCCGAGCTCGCCGCCCGGCTGACCGAGAAGTGCTTCTACCACCTGGAGGCGCCGGTCCTGCGGGTCGGCGGCTACTACGCGCCGTACCCGCCGTCCCGGGTCGAGGAGCAGTTCCTGCCCGACCTGGACCGCGTGCTGGACGCCGTCGACCGCGCGCTGGCGTTCTGAGAGGAGTGGAGATGACCACCGACGTTCGCTCGCTCCGTGAGTTCAAGATGCCCGACGTGGGCGAGGGCCTGACCGAGGCCGAGATCCTCAAGTGGTACGTGCAGGTCGGCGACACCGTCACCGACGGGCAGGTCGTCTGTGAGGTGGAGACCGCCAAGGCCGCCGTCGAGCTGCCGATCCCGTTCAACGGGACGGTCGAGGCGCTGCACTTCCCGGAGGGTGCCACGGTCGACGTGGGCACCTCGATCATCGCGGTCGCGGTGGCAGGTGCCGCTCCGGCCGAGGCCGTCCCGGTGCCGGCCGCCGCTCCGGTCGCGGCTGCGGCTGCTGCCGCTGCCGCGGTGGAGGCCGAGCCGGCCCGGCGCGAGCCGGTGCTGGTCGGCTACGGCCCGCGCACCGGTGGCGGGCAGCGCCGGGCCCGGCGCACCGCCGCCGCCGTCCCGGCGCCCGCCCCCGTGGTGGCCGCGCCCGCGCCGGCCCCGGTGGCGGCCGCTCCGGTGGCCCCGGCGACCGGCGAGCGCCCGCTGGCCAAGCCGCCGGTGCGCAAGCTGGCCAAGGACCTGGGCGTGGACCTGAGCCTGGTGGTGCCGACCGGCCCGGACGGGATCATCACCCGCGAGGACGTGCACGCCGCGGCCGCCCCGGTTCCGGCCCCGGCGGCTTCGACGGTCCCGGTAGCCCCGGCGGTCGAGGCGCCCGTCGCGGCCCCGGCCCCGGTGCTGGGCACCGGGCTGGACGTGCGCATCCCGGTCAAGGGCGTGCGCAAGGCGACCGCGCAGGCGATGGTCGCCTCCGCCTTCACCGCCCCGCACGTCACCGAGTTCGTCCAGGTCGACGTCACCCGGACGATGAAGCTGGTCCGCTCGCTCAAGGAGAGCGGCGAGCTGGGCGCCGGGGTGCGGGTCTCCCCGCTGCTGCTGGTCGCCAAGGCGCTGCTCACCGCGGTGCGGCGGTACCCGGAGATCAACGCCGCCTGGGACGAGGCCAACCAGGAGATCGTGGTCAAGGGCCAGGTCAACCTGGGCATCGCGGCCGCCACGCCGCGCGGCCTGATCGTGCCCAACATCAAGAACGCCGGCGCGCTGACCCTGCCGGGGCTGGCCACGGCGCTCGGGGAGCTGATCGACACCGCCCGCCAGGGCCGGACCGCCCCGGCGGACATGTCCGGCGGCTCGATCACCATCACCAACGTCGGCGTCTTCGGCGTCGACACCGGCACCCCGATCCTCAACCCCGGCGAGGCCGCCATCCTGGCCTTCGGCGCGGTGCGGGAGCTGCCCTGGGTGCACAAGGGCCGGGTGGTGCCGCGTCAGGTCACCACGCTGGCGCTCTCCTTCGACCACCGCCTGGTCGACGGCGAGCTGGGGTCCCGGGTGCTGGCCGACACGGCCGCGATCCTGGAGCACCCGAAGCGCCTGATCAGCTGGGGCTGACCCCGGGTCAGCCGCCACCGGGCCCCGCACCTCACCGAGGTGCGGGGCTCAGTGCTTGTCCGCTGATCAGGTGAGATGTTCAGCAGAAAGTCGGCTCATCGGTACGGGCGGGGTACGTCTTGGCGACCCCCCACCCGAGCGTCCGCCGGGTGACCGGAGCACCGAGGACCGTCAGCATGACGTCTGGCAACCCTGGCCGTCTCGTCCGGAGCCTGGCCGCACTCGTGCTGCTGGCCGCAGCGGTGCTGCCCGCCGGCGTGGAGCTGGTGGGCCCGGCCCCGTTCGGTGCCTTCGGGCCGCCCGCCGACCGGGCGCTGCCGCCGCAGGGCGCGGCGGGCCGCCGGGCGGCGGCGCAGCACGGCGAAGCCCCCGCGCCGACCGTGGACATACGCCGCACCGGCGACCCGGCCAACCGGATCACCCTGGTGCTGCTCGGCGACGGCTACACCGCCGACCAGCAGGAGCTCTTCCACCAGCAGGCCGACCAGGCCTGGCGGGCGCTGCTGGAGATCGAGCCGTTCCGCACCTACCAGGACTTCTTCAACATACGCAGGGTCGACGTGGTCTCCCCGAGCGCCGGCATCGCCGAGGCGGACACCCGTGGCCGGCGCCCCGGCACGCCGCTGGGCATGCACTTCTGGTGCGAGGGCACCGCCCGGCTGCTCTGCGCCGACGAGGCCGCCACCGCCCGGTACGCCGGCGCCGGTTCCGGCCCGCAGTACCTGATCGCGCTGGCCAACTCCACCGAGTACGGCGGGGCCGGCGGCACCGGGGTGACCACCCTGGCCGGCGGCAGCCCGGAGGCCGGGCGGATCATCCAGCACGAGATCGGCCACACCGTCGGCGACCTGGGCGACGAGTACGACAGTGCCCCCGACGACACCGACTACCCCAACCTGTCCGGCCAGAACGCCGACATGATGCTGCGCGAGCACACCAAGTGGTGGCGCTGGCTGGGTGCCCAGTCTCCGGACGGCGGCGGCCTGGTGGGCGCCTACCGCAGCGCCAACGGGATCTACCGGCCGACCGAGGACTCGGTGATGCGCACCCTGGGCGGCGCCTACAACCTGCCGTCCCGGGAGGCGATCGTCGAGCAGCTGTACCGCCGGGTCACCCCGGTGGACGGCACCGAGCCGGTGGCCGGCCCGGTGGTGGGCCGCCCCCGCCTGGTGGTGCGACCGCTGCGGCTGACCGGCGGGCGCAGCCTGCAGGTGGAGTGGAAGGTGGACGGCAAGCCGGTGCAGCCGCAGTCCCCGGACCACACCTGGTACGACCCCGCCGCCCTGCCCCTGGCCCCGGGTCAGAAGGTGACGGTGAGCGCGACGGTGCGGGACACCACCGACTGGGTGCGGGACGAGGCGTTCCGGGAGCAGCGGATGACGCGCACGGTGAGCTGGGTGCTGACGGGGTGAGCCGGCCGGGTGCGGCGGCGGCTGGATTCCGCCCCGTGCTCCGTACCCGACGGAAGTATCCAATGATGGGATGACTAACCTGGTGCCACTATGACCGTGGACCCCGCCAGCGCCACCCGCTCCCCGTCCCTTCCTGGTCCCCGACTCCGTCCCACCGAGCCCGCCCCGGCCGTGCCCGCCCAGCCCGGTGCGCCCGCGGCCGAGCTGGGGCCTCCCGGCGGCCGGGCCGCCTGGTTCGCCTGGGGCATCGCCGTCACCGTCTACGTGCTCGCGGTGATCCACCGCACCAGCCTGGGCGTGGCCGGCCTGGACGCCGCGCACCGCTACGGCGTCGGCGCCTCCGCGCTCTCCACCTTCTCGATCCTGCAGGTGCTGGTCTACGCGGCGATGCAGATCCCGGTCGGCCTGCTGGTGGACCGGTTCGGCCCGCGCCGGGTGCTGCTGGCGGGCGTGGTGCTGCTCAGCGCGGGACAGCTGGCCTTCGCGCTCAGCACCTCCTTCGGCCCGGCCCTGGCCTCCCGCGCGGTGCTCGGCTGCGGCGACGCGATGACCTTCATCAGCGTGCTGCGGATCGCCGCGCGCTGGTTCCCGCCGGCCCGCAACCCGCTGGTGGCCCAGCTCACCGGCCTGGCCGGGATGGGCGGCAACCTGGTCACCACCGTGGTGCTCGCCCAGGCCCTGCACACCGAGGGGTGGACCGCCACCTTCACCGCCACCGCGCTGCTGGGCACCGGCGTCTTCGCCCTGGTCGCGCTGCTGCTGCGGGAGGCTCCGGCGCAGGGCGGCGCCCCGGTGGTCCGGGTGGTGGACCGGCTGCCGGTGCGCGCCCAGATCCGCGAGTCCTGGCGCGAGCCGGGCACCCGGCTGGGCCTGTGGGTGCACTTCACCACCCAGTTCCCCGGCAACGCCTTCGCGCTGCTGTGGGGGCTGCCCTACCTGGTCGAGGGCCAGGGGATGAGCCGGGCCCAGGCGGGCGGGCTGCTCACCCTGCTGGTGTTCAGCAACATGTTCTTCGGCCTGCTGTTCGGCCGGCTGCTCTCCCGGGGACCGGCGGCCCGGATGCCGATCGTGCTGACCGTCATCGCGGCGACCGGCCTGAGCTGGGCGCTGGCCCTGGCCTGGCCCGGCGGCCGGCCGCCGCTGTGGCTGCTGGTGCTGGTCCTGTTGGTGATGGGCAGCAACGGCTCGGCCTCGCTGGTCGGCCTGGACTACGCCCGCTCGCACAACCCGGCGCGCCGGCTCGGCACCGCCTCCGGGATCGCCAACATGGGCGGCTTCCTGGCCACCATGATCACCCTGTTCGGCATCGGGGTGCTGCTGGACGCGGTGACCAGCGGCGGCGGGAGCAGCTACTCGGCCGGCGACTACCGGCTGGCGTTCTGCTGGATGTTCGTCCCGCTGCTGCTGGGCACCGCGATGATCCTGCGGCTGCGCGCCGAGGTCGAGCGGTCCTGACCCGGCGTCAGGGCATCAGCGTGAAGTTGTCCAGGATCCGGTCGGCCAGCTCGGTGTCGCCGTCCACCTTGAGCGAGCCCGGCGGCAGCTGGCCGGCCCTGGTCCGGCCGGCCGCCAGGCGCAGGTAGCTCTCCCAGTCCAGGGTGAACTGCACATCCGGACCGAGGCTGATCGAGGAGTCCAGGCTGCCGCGCCCCGCGGCGTCCACCCGGACGGTGCGCAGGAACTCCATCGGGCCGGTGACGTCGAAGGCGACGGTGCTGCCCGCCGGGGCGCCGGCCAGCTTGGCCACCACCTTGGGCAGCCCCTCCAGCAGCAGGTCCCGGGTGACCAGGGCGGCGGGGGAGTCGAGGTTGCCGGGCAGCTGCAGCGCCCGGCGCAGGTCCTGCTCGTGCACCCAGACGTCCATCGCCCGCAGCCGCAGCAACTGGTGGTAGGGCAGCTCGTAGCCGAACGGGCCGGCCGGGAAGCGGACCACGTCGTCCGGCCCGGTCGGGGCGTTGCGCAGCGCGCGGGACCGGCGGATGATCACGTACTCCAGCTCGGAGGTCATCTCCGGCGCCGTGTGGCAGCGGCGCTTGTCCACCGGGAGCTCCAGGTAGCGGGAGAGCTCGTCCTTGATGTGGAACAGGTCGCTGGGCAGCGAGTGGATCGGCCGCGGGTCGCCGAGCAGCTCGGACTCCATCGCGATCACGTGCGAGACCACGTCCCGCACCGACCAGCCCGGGCACTCGGTGGGCCGGTTCCAGGAGTCGCCGGGCAGCGGAGCGAGCAGTTCCGATATGGACTCGATGGAGTGCGTCCAGGCGTCAATGTAGGTCTGCACGACCTGATTGTCGGTCACAGTTCCCTTATTCTCCGGCCATCCGTCGGCTGAACACCCGCGCGCCGGGGTGCTCGGACCGGGTATCCCGGCTTCCGGGCACACGCGCTAAGCGCACGTTACGCTGCCTGGAGAGAGCAGGGCAGCGCTTTCGGGTGACGATCGTAGGACTCTTGTCGTGGACGGTGGTAGTGTGCGCGCCTCATTGATCCAACTCGCCGTGTCCGATGCCGAGCCGGCGGCCGAACGGCGGGCCAGAACGGCCGCGTTGGTCCGGGCCCAGCAGGGCGCCGACCTGGTGGTGCTGCCCGAGCTGTGGCCGCTGGGCGGCTTCGCGTACGACAGCTGGTCCGACGGCGCCGAGCCGTTGGACGGACCGACGGCTGAGGTGATGTCAGCGGCCGCGCGGGCGGCCGGAGTCTGGCTGCACGCCGGCTCGATCGTGGAGCGCGACCCGGACGGGCCGGTCTACAACACCTCACTGCTCTTCGCGCCCTCCGGCGACCTGGTGCACACCTACCGCAAGATCCACCGATTCGGCTTCGACAGCGGCGAGGCGGTGGCCATGGGCGCCGGGCAGGAGATCGTCACCGCCGCCACCGACTTCGGCCGGCTGGGCCTGGCCACCTGTTACGACCTGCGCTTCCCGGAGCTGTTCCGGGCGCTGCTGGACGCCGGCGCCGAGCTGCTGGTGGTGCCGGCCGCCTGGCCCGAGCGCCGGCGCGAGCACTGGTCGCTGCTGGCCCGGGCCCGGGCGGTGGAGGAGCAGGCCTACGTGCTCGCCTGCAACACGGCCGGCACCCACGGCGGGGTCGAGCAGGCCGGGCACAGCGTCGTGGTCGACCCGTGGGGCCGGGTGCTGGCCGAGGCCGGGGCGGGCGAGCAGGTGCTCACGGTCGAGTTCGACCCGGCGGAGGTGGCCCGGGCCCGGGCCGACTTCCCGGTGCACCGGGACCGGTTGCTGGGCATCCCGGCGCCCGTGCAGCGCTGACGGCGCCGGTCCGGCGCCGAGGATGTGGACGTTCTGTGGGCAATCCTTGAGAGGATGACCCACGGAAGTGGTCCGGGTGAGTCCTGAAGGGGGTCGTGCCAGTGGTCGTCAGCGGTGTGGGACGCCTGCCGATCCAGCGCAACAGCCTGCGCGAGCAGATCGCCGGCGCGCTGCGGGAGGAGCTGATGGCCGGCCGGCTGGTGGCCGGCAGCAACTTCACCGTCAAGGAGATCGCCGAGCTGTACGGGGTCTCCGCGACCCCGGCCCGGGAGGCGCTCGTCGACCTGGCGGCCCAGGGCCTGCTGCGGGCCGAGCACCACCGCGGCTTCACCGTGCCCGAGCTCGGCTGGGCCGACTTCGTGGAGATCTTCGAGGCCCGGACCATGCTCACCGACGCCGCCTTCCGCCGGCTCGGCCGCCGGGTCACCGAGTACGACTGGTCCCGGCTGGGCCCACTGCGCCGGAGGGCTGAGGCGGCCGCCCGGGCCGCCCGGGCCGGCCAGCTCGACGTGCTGGTCGGCTGCGACCGGCGGTTCTGGCACGAGGTCTCGGGCTTCCTGGAGAACCGGCGGATCGCCGACTACCTGGACTGGCTGCGGGTGCAGTCCTGGATGTTCGCCGCCCCGTACCTGCGGGCCAGCACCGACCTGGCCGGCGTCTGCTGGGACCGGCACGTCGAGCTGGTCGAGCTGATCGCGGCCCAGGACCTGACCGGCGCGCACCGCACGGTCAACGAGTACAACCTGTTCACCGTGCGGCTGCTGGCCGAACTGGCGGGCGAGTCGGCCGAGTCGGTCGCGGTGCTGCCGCTGCTCACCGATGAGCCGGTGCAGACCCCGGCCGGACCGCCTCCGGCTCCGCCGCCGACTGCGGAGCCGGCTGCGGAGCCGGAGCCCGAGGAGGGGCCGGACGGCGCGGGCCGGCTACCGCAGTCCCGCGCCCTGCGGCCCGCGCCGCGCCGCACGCTGGGCCGGTAGGGTGGTTCGGACGTCGACCGCGGCCGGTCGGCGCCCTCCGCCATGCCCCGTCCCCGAGAGGAAGAGCGGCCCGTGGCCTGCGACCTCTGGCTCGTTCCGCTCGTCGACGTACTGAGCCACAGCCCTGAGAACCCGTTCCGCGAGGACCTCGCGGTCTACAACGCGGCGCTCACCGCGCACGGCCTGCCGCCGGTGCCGGTCTACCGCTTCGCCCCGGGGATCACCGGCTCGGTGGAGCCGATCGCGGCCTTCGACTACGACTCGCTGCACTTCCTGCGCCGGGCCTACCTGCTGCAGCTGACCGGGTTCCAGCTGACGCCGGTGGACGCACTGGGCGGCGACTACGAGCAGCTGCTGGAGATGTTCGAGTCCACCGCCGAGCACTCGCACCTGGTCTGGCACTTCGACCACGCCGGGGCCTACGTGCCGATCGAGTTCGAGGTCCCGCTGGTCGACCAGGCGCTGCTGTCCTCCGGCGGTCCGCTCGGGTCCTGCTACGGGCTGCTGCGCGAGCTGCAGGCGATCGCCCCCGCGATCGGGATCGACCCGCTGAACCCGCCGCAGCCGACCCGCCCGCTCACCCCGACCGGGTTGGAGCAGCCGTTCGCGCCGCCGCTGGACGACGTGCACCCGTACGCACGGGAGCGGCACGCCTGGGCCGGGCTGTACGCGGCGGCGACCCGCAGCCTGACCCAGGGCTCGATGGTCGTCTTCGCCTGAGCGCCTGAGCGCCTGAGCGCCTGAGCGCCTGAGCGCCGGGGAGACGGCTCCCCGGCGGTCCGAGGCCCCTGCGGTCCGGGGCCCCGGGGCTCACCACCCGCCGCGGCTCAGCGCAGCGGCCCCTCCGGCGGCCGCTGGCGCGGCATGGTGGGCCTGGTCCCCAGCGGCGGCAGCACCCGCACCTGGGCCGGGGTGCCGATCTCCGGCCGACCGCCCCAGCTGCCCGGCGCCTGGCTGGGCAGCTGGGTCATCCGGGCGCGGAATTCCAGCATCCACTCCGAGGTCTCGCTGCGGACCAGTTCGGAGACGTCCTCGCAGAACCGGCGCAGCACCCCCAGGCAGCGCTCGGCCGCCTCGCCCGCGGTGCCCTCGGTGGGGCCGAGCACCTCGCGCACGCACTCCGAGGCCCAGTCGAACTGGAACGCCTCCAGCCGGCGCTGCAGCGCCTGCCCGGTGCTCACGTCGCGCATCCAGCCGCTGCTCAGCCCGAACGCCCGGTCCGCCAGCAGGCAGCCACCGGCCAGCGCCAGCGAGACGTAGCCCCAGGCGCCGGCGTGCGGGAAGCGGCCGGTCAGCTGCACCAGCGGCAGGCTCACCCCGGCGACCCCGAAACCGGCCGCGCCGAGCCGCAGCAGCCGCGCCCAGCGCCGCTTCCACAGCCGGTCCCGGCGGTACCACTCGATCGCCTCGACGGCCCGCTCCTCGGACCACCGGTACAGCTCCTCCAACCGCTCGGCGGGCTCCCCCCAGTCCCCGAGCGGGAACTGGCGGGCACTCAGGTCGGCTCGCCGGCGCGTGGCGGCCCGGTCCCGGCCGGCAGCACCCGCCACGGCGGGCTGGTCCTCCTCACCGACCTCCTTGCCCCAGGGACTCTCCTCGGGCTGCATTTCGGGCTGGCTCACCTGTGGGGTCTCCCTTGACGGGCCTGACTGCTGCGACACGCACACTGCGACATGGACTGCACTGCATCAGGCACTGCCTGCACGGGGCACTGCCTACTGAGGCACTGCTGGGTATCCAACAGCACTTCTTACCGCCAAATGGCTGACCGCGTGGGCGCTTCCGCAACGATCGTTACCCGAAAGGGCGTCAGGAACCCGAGGTGAGCGGGTTGCGGAAGTCGGCGCGATTTCACTCTTCCGAGCGAGTGCACGGGGCGCCGTGAACCTGACCGGATCAACCGCTTGGCCGAACCGACAGTCGAACACCCACCTCAGCGGCCCGCAGCTGGAGCTTCGCACGGCCCGGTCGACGGGCCGCAACCGGCCACCGACTACCCTTGCCAACCGTGAAGGTCCTCGTCATCGGCGGCGGCGCCCGCGAACACGCCCTGTGCCGCTCCCTGTCCCAAGATCCTGCGGTCTCCGAGCTCCACTGCGCCCCGGGCAACGCCGGGATCGCCCGAGTGGCGACGGTCCACCCGGTCGACCAGCTGGACGGCGCTGCCGTGACCGAGCTGGCCCGCCGGCTGGCCGCCGACCTGGTGGTGGTCGGACCGGAGGCGCCGCTGGTGGCCGGTGTGGCCGACCCGCTGCGCGCGGCCGGCATCCCGGTCTTCGGCCCGTCCGCCGAAGCCGCCCAGCTCGAGGGCTCCAAGGCCTTCGCCAAGGACGTGATGGCCGGAGCCGGGGTGCCCACCGCCCGCTCCTACGTCTGCACCACCCCGGAGGAGGCCGCCGAGGCGCTGGACGCCTTCGGCGCCCCCTACGTGGTCAAGGACGACGGCCTGGCGGCCGGCAAGGGCGTGGTGGTCACCGCCGACCGCACCGCCGCGCTGGCCCACGCCGCCTCCTGCGAGCGCGTCGTGATCGAGGAGTACCTGGACGGCCCCGAGGTCTCGCTGTTCGCGATCACCGACGGCACCACCGTGCTCCCGCTGCAGCCCGCGCAGGACTTCAAGCGCGCCCTCGACGGCGACGCCGGCCCCAACACCGGCGGCATGGGCGCCTACTCCCCGCTCCCGTGGGCCCCGGCCGGCCTGGTCGAGGAGGTGCTGGAGACCGTGCTGCAGCCCACCGTGGACGAGCTGCGCCGGCGCGGCACCCCGTTCTCCGGCCTGCTCTACGCGGGCCTGGCGCTCACCTCCCGCGGCACCCGGGTGATCGAGTTCAACGCCCGGTTCGGCGACCCGGAGACCCAGGTGGTGCTGGCCCGGCTGCGCACCCCGCTGGCGGGCGTGCTGCTGGCCGCCGCCAACGGCACGCTGGCCGACCTGGAGCCGCTGCGCTGGGACGAGGGCGCCGCGGTCACGGTGGTGGTGGCCGCCGAGGGCTACCCGGCCGCGCCGCGCTCCGGCGACGTGATCGAGGGCCTGGACAAGGCGGAGGCCGCCGACGGCACGGTCTGGGTGCTGCACGCGGGCACCAGGCTGGACGGCGACGACCGGGTGGTCAGTGCCGGCGGCCGGGTGCTCTCGGTCACCGCGACCGGCAGCACGCTGGCCCAGGCCCGCGAGCGGGCCTACGCGGGGGTGGCCGAGATCAGCCTGGACGGTTCGCAGCACCGCACCGACATCGCGCTCCAGGCGGCCCGGCAGGACTGACCCGCGCACCGGAAAGGGCGCTGCCGGCCC
>NZ_PYBW01000129.1:16167-16470 GCF_003205575.1 Streptomyces tateyamensis | reverse complement strand
CCGTCCCCGCCCCGGTCTCGTCGCACACCGGTACCCCACGCCGGTGTCACAACCCGGTCATAGCCGTGCCCGAAGGCGCCGGGCGCCAACTGGCACTTGGGCCGGGCCGCTACGCTGACCGTATGACGAGCGAGGAGCAGCCCACCCCCGCAGCCGCGACGCCCCCTACAGCCGTGGTCGCCGACCTCCCCGAGGTGGCACCCGCCGGCACGCCCGCGGAGCGGGCCCGGGCGCTGCTCCGGCTGCGCCCGTACCGGCGCCTGTGGACCACCCAGCTGCTCGGCGGCACCGCCGACCGGCTGG
>NZ_PYBW01000129.1:0-15856 GCF_003205575.1 Streptomyces tateyamensis | reverse complement strand
GGTCTTCGCGGCCGGGGCCGCCGAGCGGGTCTGGTCGGCCGCCAAGGGCACCGCGGCCCCCGGCCTGCTGCCGGCCGCCAACCCGTACGCGCCCGCCGACCAGCAGCACCCCTCGGCCGCCAACCTGGCCACCCTGCGCACCCTGGACCTGCGCACCGGCTGGGCCACCGTGCCGCTGGCCGCGCTCGCCCTGATCGGCTGCACGCTGCTGAACAACCTGGCCGCGGCGCTCGGCTCGGACTGGCTGCGCGCGCACCAGCTGACCGTCGGAGCGCTGGGCGCCGCCGTGCTCTTCGCGGTCTCGGCCGTGCTGCTCTACCCGCAGGACCTGTCCGGCACCGCGCTCGGCAGCGGCCGGCCGAGCTCGCCGCTGCGCGGCCTGCGGGCGCCGACGGACGCCGCCCCGGGCCCGGCGCTCGGGAAGGGCCGCACCGGCTCCGCCCCGTACTTCACCTTCGCCATCGCGGCCGGCTACGCCGCGACCGCCGGGGTCGCCGCGCTCGCGCTGCTCACCGCGGCCGAGCACGGCGCGGGCCCGGTCGGCTACGGCCTGCTGGTGCTGGCCGCCACCGGGCTGCCCTGGCTGGGCCTGCGGCTGACCCGGGTGACCCTGCCGACGCTCTCCCGACGCCGGCTGCTGGCGGTGGCCCTGCTGGTGATGGGCGCCGCGCTGATCCTGGCCGGCCTGGTCTTCGACTACGTGCTGATCCTGCTGCTCACCTCGGTCGCCGCGGTGGCGGCCGGCCTGGTGATCGGGACCGGTCGGGCGCTGCTGGCCCAGGAGGTCGAGGAGGCCCGGCTGCCGCTGGTCACCGAGCACCTGTACGCGGTGCTGCGGATGGTGACCGGCGCCGCGCTGGTGGCGATGCCGCTGCTGGCGGCCGGCTACGGCGAGGTCGAGTACGGCAACCGCACGCCCGGCGGCTTCACCTTCATCCACGGCGGCGCCGCCCTCGCGGTGGCCACCGCCGGCGTGCTCACCCTGGCACTGGCCGGGGTGGTGCTGATGCGCACCGACGACCAGCGCGGCACCGTGCCGTTCGGCCGGGAGCTGCTGGAGGCGCTCGGCGGCAGCCGCGAGGTGGCCGAGCACCGGGCCAGCGGCAGCGGCTTCTTCATCGCCCTGGAGGGCGGTGACGGAGCGGGCAAGTCGACCCAGGCGCAGGCGCTGGCCGAGTGGATCCGCAGCAAGGGCCATGAGGTCGTGGTCACCCGCGAGCCGGGAGGCAGCCCGGTCGGCCAGCGGCTGCGCGCCCTGGTGCTCGACGTGGGCAACACCGGCCTGTCGCACCGGGCCGAGGCACTGATCTACGCGGCCGACCGGGCCGAGCACGTGGAGAACGTGATCCGCCCCGCGCTGGCCCGCGGCGCGGTGGTGATCACCGACCGCTACATGGACTCCTCGATCGCCTACCAGGGCGCCGGCCGCGACCTGGCCGCCACCGAGGTGGCGCGGATCTCCCGCTGGGCCACCGGCGGCCTGGTGCCCGACCTGACCGTAGTGCTGGACGTCGATCCGGCGCAGGCCCGGGAGCGGTTCACCGAGGCGCTGGACCGCCTGGAGAGTGAGCCCACCGAGTTCCACGCCCGGGTCCGGGCCGGCTTCCTGGCGCTGGCCGCCGCCGACCCGGTGCGCTACCTGGTGGTGGACGGCAGCCGGTCGGCCGACCTGGTCACCACCGCGATCCGGCACCGGCTGGACCGTGAGCTGCCGCTGTCCGAGCAGGAGAAGGAGGCGCGCCGCGAGCAGGAGCGCCTCGCCAAGGAGGAGGCCGAGCGGCGGGCGGCCGAAGAGGCCCGCCGCCGGGCCGAGGCCGCGGAGGCCGAGCGCAAGCGGCAGGAGCTGCTGGAGCAGCTGCGGGCCGAGCAGGCCGAGAAGGAGCGCCTGGCCAAGGAGGAGGCCGCGCGCAAGGCCGCCGAGGCCGCCCGCAAGGCTGCCGAGGAGGCTCGGCTCAAGGCCGAGGCGGAGGCGAAGCAGCGGGCCGAGCAGGAGGCCGAGCGGCGGGCGGCGGAGGCGGTCCGGCTGGCGGCGGAGGCCGCCGAGCGGGCCCGCCGGGAGGCCGAGGAGGCGCAGCAGGCAGAGCTGCAGCGCCAGCGCGACGTGCAGCGCGAGGAGCAGCGCCGGCGGGCCGAGGAGGCGCTGCAGCGGGCCGAGGCGGCCCGGCTGGCCGAGCAGGCCGCGGCCGAGGCCCGGGCGGCCAACGACGCCGAGTCGGTGACCCGGGAGATGCCGGTGGTCGGCGCCGACGAGCTGACCGAGGAGATCTCGGAGCAGGACCGGCAGGCGGCGGTGGCGGCGGCCGAGGCGGCGAAGGCGGCCGAGACGGCCGAGATGGCCGTCGACCGGACCGCGGTGCTGCCGCGGGTCGAGACCGAGGACCCCGTCGACCGGACCGCGGTGCTGCCGCGGGTCGGGACCGGGGCGATCGAGGCCGAGACGGTCGAGGTCGCCAAGCCGGCCGGGCCGGCGCCGGTGGCGAAGCCGGCCGGGTCGAAGGAGGCCGGGTCGAAGCAGGCCGGGGCGAGCGAGGCCAAGGCCGCCGGTGAGCCGAAGCAGGCCAGGGAGACCGCGCAGGCCAGGTCGGCCAAGTCGGCCCAGGAGTCCGAGGTCGAGCGGACCGCCGTCCTGCCGCCGGTCCGTCCGATCGAGGACCGGATGCCGCCCGGCCTGTTCCGCCACGAGGCGCCGGCCGCCGAGCAGCCGCGCCCGGCCCGCCCGTCCTGGGCGGAGGAGACGCCGATGGACGACCTCCCCACGCTGACCGACTCGCTGCTGGGCACCCGCGAGGAGTGGGCCCAGTGGGAGCAGGTGGACCCGGACGACCAGTCGGACGGCAAGGGCCGCAAGCGCCGCAAGTAGCGCCCGGCCCGGGCTGTCCGCCACGGCACGTATGCTCGCTGGCGGACAGATCGCTGGTCGAGCACGGGAGCTGTGGTGGCCGTCTGGGACGACCTGGTGGGCCAGGAACGGGTGGTCGAGCAGCTGACGGCGGCCGCGCGGGCTGCCCGGGCCACCGTGCTGGCCGGCCGCTCGGGGCAGCCCGAGTCGGGGGCGAACGCCTCGCTCATGACGCACGCCTGGCTGTTCACCGGTCCGCCGGGAGCGGGCCAGACAGTGGCGGCGCGCGCCTTCGCGGCGGCGCTCCAGTGCACCAGCCCCGACCTGGACCTCGGCGGCACCCCCGGCTGCGGCTTCTGCGACGGCTGTCACACCGTGATGGCCGAGAGCCATGCGGACGTGAAGTTCGTCCGCACCGACGGCCTGTCGGTCGGCGTCGGCGACATGCGCGACCTGGTGCTGCGGGCCGCCAGCTACCCGACCGGCGGGCGCTGGTCGGTGATCCTGATCGACGCCGCGCACCGGCTGACCGAGGCCGCCGCCAACGCCCTGCTCAAGGGTGTGGAGGAGCCTTCGCCCCGGACCGTCTGGCTGCTCTGCGCCCCCTCGGTGCAGGACACCCTGCCGACCATCCGCTCCCGCTGCCGCCACCTGGTGCTGCGCACCCCCGCCGCCGAGGCGGTCGCCGACCTGCTGGTGCGCCGGGACGGCGTCGAGCCGCGGCTGGCCGAGCTGGCCGCCCGGGCCGGCCAGGGCGACATCGAGCGGGCCCGCCGGCTCGCGGTGGACGAGCAGGCCCGCACCCGCCGGCTGGAGGTGCTGCGGATTCCGCTGGAGGTAGCCGACATCGGCGGCTGCCTGGCCGCCGCCCAGCGCCTGGTGGACACCGCCAAGGCGGATGCCGAGGCGCTCGCCGTGACCCGGGACACCAAGGAGACCGACGACCTGCGGGCCGCCTACGGAGCGGTGGAGGGCGGCAAGACCCCGCGCGGCATGGCCGGCGCGGTCAAGGAGCTGGAGAAGCGCCAGAAGAGCCGGGCCACCCGGGCCCGCCGGGAGACCCTCGGGGTGGCGCTGCTGGACCTGCTCGGCTTCTACCGCGACGTGCTCGCCCAGCAGCTCGGTTCGACCGCGGCGCCGGCCAACCTGGACCAGCGCCAGGCCCTGGACCGGGTGGCCCAGGCCGGCCCGCCGGAGGCCACGCTGCGCCGGATCGAAGCCGTGCTGGCCTGCCGTCGGGCGCTGGACCGCAACGTCGATCCGCTGCTGGCGGTGGAGGCGATGACGGTGGCACTGCGCGCGGGCTGACCCGGATTCGGCCGACCGGCCGTCAGGCGGTCCGTCCCGCTCGCTCGTTCGGGTGAACGCGGCCGTGCAGGCCGGGGACTGGGCCGGTTCCCGGGGGCGGGACTGCACGCTGTGGAGCGAGAACCCGGGCGTCCGGGACCGGTCCGCGCGAGGGTGGTGCCCCCATGTCCCGTCCGTTGCTGTTGCTGCTCCTGGTGCCGGTGCTGGCGGCGGCCTGCCTGCTGGCCCGGGGCGCGCTGCACGGCTGGCGGGGGGAGCGGGCCGCGCTCACCTACGAGCTGGGCACCGAGCTGCGCCCGGTGGTGCTGCGGGCCGCCGGCGCGCTGGTCTGCACGATGGCGGCAACGGCGCTGGCGGTGACCGCGGTCTTCGTCGGCCGCCCGTCGGCGCCGCCCCGGGCCGCGCCGTCCGCCGGGCTGCCCGCCGCTCCCGCGGCCGTCGAGCACCCGGCCGCCGTCCCGCCGTCCGCCTCGCCAGCCGCCTCGGCCGGCTCCGGGCGGCCGGTGGCGTTCACCGGCATCGGCCACCCGGCCGAGGGCGATCTGCTGGAGGGCGCGGTGCCCGGCAGCGACGGGAAGCCGCGCGCCGTGCGGGTCTGGCTGCCGCCGCACTACGCCGACGACGCCGCGGTCCGCTACCCGGTGCTGGTGCTGCACGCCTCGGTGCCGGGCCGCACCGCCGACGCCGAGCTGCCGGACGTCTTCGACGGCCTGCTGTCGGCGATCAAGCTGGGCCGGGCCCGCCCGTTCCTGGTGGTGGCCCCCGCCGCGCCGACCGGCACCGAGCACCCCTGCGAGCTGGTCGCAGCCGCCCCCCAGGCGCTCGCCGACGACGCGGGGCTGCGCACCGCGGTGGCCGCCGCCTTCCGCACCCTGCCTCCCGCCCCGCAGGGCTGGGCCACTCTCGGGGTCGGCGCCGGCGCACCCTGCGCGGTGGCGGCGGGGCTGGCCCGTCCCGAGCTGTACGGCGCGGCGGCCGCGGTCTCGGGCCGCTACGACGCACCGGCGCTGGCCCAGACGGCGGCCGACGCCCCGTCAGGTCCGCCGACCCACCTGCTGCTGGCCGCCGCCAAGGCCGACACGGACGGGTTGACGGCCGCGCACCGGGTGGCGGATGCGCTGCACGCGGGCAAGGGGCAGGCGGCCCGGGCCGTGGTGCGGGTCTCGGACGTGGTGCAGGACTTCACGCCGGAGCGGGAGCGGCTGCGCCTGGTTCGGCTCGCGGCGCAGTACCTTACGGACACGCTGGCCCGTCCGACGTCCTGAGCGCCTGCCGCCGCCCCGAGCCCCAGCCACCGAGGAGACTTCCGCATGCCCGTCGCCCCGCTCCGCACCGCTGTCCTGGCGGCCGTTCTGCTGCTGGCCGGCTGCACCAGCGCCGGGCGCGGCACCGAGCCGGGCGACACCACCCCGCGCTCCTCGTCCTCCTCCTCGGACGGCGCGGGCGGTGCGGGCAGCACCGGGGCGGCCGCCACCCCGCTCCAGCCGCTGCCGGCGGCGGTCCCGGCCGAGCTGGCCGCGTACTACGCGCAGCACCTGGACTGGCAGGCGTGCGACAACGGCTTCCAGTGCACCGGCTTCAAGGTCCCGACCGACTACGCCCACCCGGGCGGCGGCGACCTGATGCTGACCGCGGTGCGCCGCCCGGCCGACGGCGCGGGCGGCCAGCAGCGGCTCGGTTCCCTGCTGCTCAACCCGGGCGGCCCCGGCGGGTCGGCCGTCTCCTACGTCGAGTCGGTGGCGGGCGGCTACCAGCCGGTCGTCAGGGCCGCCTACGACCTGGTCGGCCTGGACCCGCGCGGGGTCGGCCGCAGTTCCCCGGTCAGCTGCCTGAGCGGGGACCGGATGGACGCCTTCACCGCCGTCGACACCACGCCCACCGACCAGGCGGCGACCGACCGGCTGGTCGCCGCCGACCGGGAGTTCGCGGCCGGCTGCGCGCAGCGCGCGGGCACCCTGCTCGGCCACGTCAGCACCGTGGAGGCGGCCCGCGACATGGACGTGCTGCGCGCGCTGCTGGGCGAGCCGAAGCTGAACTACGTCGGCAAGTCCTACGGCACCCTGCTGGGCGCCACCTACGCCGGTCTGTTCCCCGGCAAGGTCGGCCGGATGGTGCTGGACGGGGCGATGGACCCCTCACTGGACGCGTTCGCCGGCAACCGCACCCAGGCCGGCGGCTTCGAGACCGCCTGGGCCTCGTTCGCCAAGGACTGCGCGGGCCGCTCCGACTGCCCGCTGGGCCGCAGCGAGCAGCAGGCGGGCCAGGAGCTGGACGCGCTGCTGGCCTCGCTCCAGGGCAAGCCGCTGCCGGCCGGCAGCGGGCGCACCCTGACCCGGGCGCAGGCGGTCACCGGGGTGATCGAGGCGCTGTACGCCGAGTTCCTCTGGCCGCAGCTGCGCAGCGCGCTGGCCGCCGCCAAGTCCGGGGACGGCGGGCAGCTGCTGCACCTGTCCGACGCGTACTACGAGCGCTCGGCCGACGGCAACTACCCCAACCTGATGTTCGCCAACATGGCCGTCAACTGCCTCGACCTGCCGGCCCCGTTCAGCTCGCCGACCGAGGTGGCGGCGGCCGTGCCGGCCTTCCAGCAGGCCTCGCCGCACTTCGGCCGGGACATGGCCTGGATGGCGCTGACCTGCGGGTACTGGCCGGTCAAGGCGACCGGCACGCCGCACACCGTCCGGGCCGAGGGGGCCGGGCCGATCGTGGTGGTCGGCACCGTGCGGGACCCGGCCACGCCGTACGCCTGGGCCCGTTCGCTGGCCGGGCAGCTGGCGTCGGGTCAGCTGATCACCTATCAGGGCGACGGCCACACCGCCTACGGGCGGGACAACGACTGCGTGGACTCGGCGGTCAACCACTACCTGGTGGAGGGCCGCACGCCGGCCGCCGGGCTCAGCTGTCCCAAGTGACGCCGGGAGCGGCCACACCGGCCAGCCAGCCGTCCAGCAGCGCGACCTGACGCTCCGGCGGGAACTCCCCGGGGGCGAACAGCGCCTGCACCACCAGGCCGAGCACGAAGGCCTGGGCGGCGGCCGCCAGGTCCTCGACGGCGGTGCCGGCCGGTACCTCGCCGCGCCGGACGGCCGCTGCCACGTGCTCGGTCAGCCGCAGCCGGGAGCGGCGGTAGCGCTCGGCGTGCGCGGCGGCGAGCTCCGGGTCGGCCAGCGCCACGTCCCAGGAGCTGACCCAGATCCGGTTCTCCGCGGCGCTGTCCGGGTCGAGCGGCAGCACGTCCACCAGGGCCGCGCGCAGTGCGGCCAAACCTTCGGCGGGCGCGACCCGGCGCGGGCGCTCCTGGTTGCGCTGGTCCAGCACCTCCAGGGCGGTGCGCAGCAGGTCCTGCTTGGTGGGGAAGTAGTGGGTGAGCAGTCCGGTGGAGGCCTGCATCTCTGCGGCCACGGCGCGCAGCGTCAGCCCGCCGAAGCCGCGCGTGGCCAGCACCCGCCAGACCGCCCGGGAGACGTCGCGGCGGCGGGCGTCGTGGTCTCCGCGGGCAGGGGGCATGGGGTGATGCTAACCGTCCCCGGGGTTAAGCTTCCGGTCCCGCCACCCCACTGCCCCGCTGCCCCGCTGCCCCGGAAGGACCGCCCCGCCGTGTTCGGTGTGACCGACCTCGCCACCTACACCCTGGGAGCACTGGTGATCGTGCTGCTCCCGGGGCCGAACTCGCTCTACGTGCTCTCGGTCGCCGCCCGCAAGGGCATCCGCACCGGCTACCGCGCGGCCGCCGGGGTCTTCCTCGGCGACTTCACACTGATCAGCCTCACCTCGCTGGGCGCGGCCTCGCTGCTCAAGGCCAACCCGGCCGCCTTCGCCGTGGTGAAGCTGGGCGGCGCGGCCTACCTGCTCTGGATCGGCTTCAACATGCTCCGCTCGGCCCGCCAGCTCTGGCGCGAGCACCGCTCCGCCGACCGGCCCGCCCCCGCCGCCGCCGAGGAGCAGCCGCAGGCCCTGGAGCGCCCGTTCCGCCGCGCCCTGGTGATAAGCCTGCTCAACCCCAAGGCCATCCTCTTCCTGCTCTCCTTCTTCACCCAGTTCGTCGACCCCCACTACGGCGTCCCGGCCCTCTCCTTCGCCCTGCTCGGCGGCATCCTGCAGACCATGAGCGTGATCTACCTCTCGGTCCTGATCTTCGCCGGCACCTCGCTCGCCACCGCCTTCCGCCGCCGCAAGCGCCTGTCCGCCACCCTCACCAGCGGCGTCGCCCTCCTCTTCGCCGGCTTCGCCGCCAAGCTCGCCACCTCCTCCGCCTGAACCACGTGACGGCCCACCCCCCGAACCTGTGTAGACTTGCCCGCGTTGCCCTGCGTGGGCAGCGGTGCCGCCTTAGCTCAGTTGGCCAGAGCAACGCACTCGTAATGCGTAGGTCATGGGTTCGAATCCCATAGGCGGCTCCATAGTGAAACCCCAGGTCGGGCCTCTGACCTGGGGTTTTCTCGTTCGGTTGACCATGGGAAATGCCCAAATCGTGCACCGGGACCCTGTGTACGGAGTGCGTAGGTCATGAGTTGTCGACTGACGGTAGTCCCGGACTCAGTGGCTCGCTGACCTGGGCATTCGAGGTGAGCAAGGGCATAGCTGACGGATGGCCAGGGCTGATGTGCGGCCGAAGTGCGGCCATCGCTGCAGCTGTGCTGCTTGGGCGCCTGGTGCGCCAGCAAGGCTGGGACTGGTTGTTGATCAGTTCGTTGTGCGATGTCGACAGGTGCGCCGCCAGCTTCAGCAGTTCGCGGGGCGCCCGGTTGTCGTCCTAGGTGCAGCATCAGCGGCCAAGCTTGTCGTGGCCGACCTGCCCAGTGCCTACGGGGTGCCGAATGTCGCTCGGTTCTACTGCGGCTCGGGGTGCAGGTACTGTGCCGCCCCCGCCTCTTCTCGCCCGGCGCCCGCCGATAAGCCTCTGCGCTGCGTGGTGCACCGAGGGCTACGCAACTTGCCTCAAGCACTACTTTCCGGATTGAGAGAAGCTGGTCACCTGAAAAAACTTGTCTAGGTCGGCAGCTTGCCCGGTTCGGGCAAGTGGGTGATCTGAGCAAGTTTTCGTAGACTGGGCGACTCTCTCGTGTCACGATCGGGGAGTGGACCTCGATGACTTGACCCCGGAATCGCTCCTTGAGCAGGGCTTGCAAGCGCTACGCGACCAACTCGGTCCGACCTGGGATGTCAGCCTCCAGCCCTCCCCGCGCGAGGCCAGGAGTGGGAGGCAGCATCTGGACGCGCTGGTGCAGGTGAAGTCGGATGGTGACAGCGTGTTCACCCAGCTGCTGGTTGACCTGAGGAAGAACGTAACTCCCCGCATGGTCGAAGAGCAGCTGCTGCCCAAGCTTGATCTTGTTCGGCAGGTAAACAGTTATACGAGCCCGATGGTAATCGCCCCATGGATTGCACCGCGCGTCCAGTTGCTCCTACGCGAGAACGGCATTGGGTACATCGACCTGACTGGCAACATGTCTCTACGGGTCCCGCGGCCCGCCATCGTCCTCTACACCCAGGGGGAGACCCGCTCGCCACTGGCCGGCTCCCCGAGAAGCACCAAGGCAACACTGGCGGGCCCCAAGGTCGGGCGTCTTGTGCGTCTCCTTGCTGACGTATTCCCGCCCTATAGGGCTGCACAACTCGCCGAAGCTGCCAAGCTCAGCCTTCCCTACGTCTCCCGGCTCCTGGATACCCTCGAAGACCAGCTGCTTATCCGACGCCAGGGCCGGGTCATCAAGGACGTGGACTGGCCGCAGCTACTGCGTGTTCGGGCCGAGCAGCTCAACCTGCTTCGCCACAATCCCTATGTTGGCATGGTCGCCCCGAATGGCATCGACGCGGTACTGCGCGCACTGCGTACCCTGCCTGAGGCCGACCGGCACTCCGTCGCAGTAACCGGTTCCTATGCCGCCCATTCGGTTGCCCCGCTGGCTGTTGGCGGTCAGCTGATGCTCTACGTCACCGCCGGACCTCACACGCCCGACATCATCGGTGAGGACCTTGGGCTGCTGCGCGTCGACAAGGGAGCCGACGTCCTCATGCTCCGGGCACACGACTCCGTCGTCTTTGAGCGGACCGTCGAAATGGATGGGCTTCCCAGGGTTGCGCTGAGCCAGCTGGTCCTCGATTGCCTCTCCGGTCCCGGTCGGATGCCAGCAGAAGGCGAGGCTGTTCTGACGTACATGCAGGAAAACCCGCAGCTGTGGCGCGCTGCCCAACTCCCGATCTGATCATGAACGTTGTCCTACTAGGATCAACCTCCTGACAGTGCGTTTGGTGAAGGTGAGGCGCGGCATGTCCAAGATCCCCGAGGGTGTCGAGCGGAGTCAGCTGGCGATCGCCGCGCGGCGGGTCCTGCTCGACGGCCTTGCTGCCCTGCGCCCGCACCTGGACGCACTGACCGTCGTCGGAGCCCAGGCCGTTTACCTGCGCACACCGAACGCCGCGATGCGCAACGCGCCCTTCACGTCCGACGCGGACCTGAGTATCGACCCGGTCCTGCTGGGTGACCAGCCGCATCTCGACGAAGTGCTGCGGGCTGCCGGATTCGAACTGATGCAGGACAACCAGCCGGGCTTGTGGGCGCGTACCGAGCAGATCGGCGACCAAGCCGTCCAGGTCGAGCTAGATCTGCTCATCGCCAAGGAGTTGGCTGGGAAAATTGGAAAGCGAAGTGCCAAGATTCCCCCACACGACAACATGACTGCCCGCTGGACCCCTGGCTTGGAGGTCTGCGCCGTCGACCGTTCGCTGGTGCTCATCCAGAGCCTCGATCCGGAGGATAGGCGCAGCGTTAGCGCCAACGTCGCTGGCCCTGCCGCCCTGCTGGTCGCCAAGGCTTACAAGATCAGTGAGCGGGTTGCCGACGTCGAACGGCGCCCCGATCGCCTGACGAACAAGGATGCTGGCGACGTCTACCGGATCATGGCCACAGTCCCGGCTCGTCAGGTAGCTGCTTCCTTCGCCACCCTGGTCCAGGATCCACGCGTTGGCGCTATCGCCATTGAAGGACTCAGACTCCTCCGGGATCTTTTCGGGGCCGCCGCGACTCCTGGCGTCAACTTGGCCGTCGAAGCCCACGCCGGTGACATCCCCGAGGAAACCATCCGTACCGTGGCCCCGGCATACCTCAGCCGCTTGCCGTGATCACTACGGCACCGAGTTCGGGGATGGGGGTTGGGTCACGGACGGATCGTGGTGTTGTCGCCGGTGACGGCCGTGCCGATTGTCTGTGCGGCGATGGATCGTTCACCGGACGCGGTGATCGTCACTGCACCGGCGGCGGGAAGCTGGGCGGCCAGTTCGGTAAGCAACTGCGGATCCTCCCGTAGCGTCCGCTTGATTTGCTGGCGTAGCGCGGCGGCAGCATCGGTGTCCTCCGGGTCCTCGGCCGCCTCACGCACCGCCGCCTCCAGCTCCGGGCGCCCGGCGGGGCTCCGGCGCCGCCAGATCGCGTGCAGGATGCTGCGCCCTGCGTTCGCCGTCGCTCCCACCGCAGCGTCCTCAGCCCGGGCCAGCACCCCTGCACCGTAGGTGCCCAAGGCCGCGCTTAGATACGGCCCTGCCTGCTCAACAAACTCCACGATCTCCGCTCCCACAAGCCACCTCTGAGTTCCTGTCATTGACTGATGTCAGGGCGTCAGACTAGGGCGCCCAGCCGGTGTGCACGCGGCAACTCTGCAATCCGCCGCCCGTCGATCGGCCTCACTCCACGCGAGTCAAGCGAAGACCTTCCTGCCTCTGAGGCAGCCCTGTCTGCACTCCCGAGCGTCAGGCTGCTGACCTTGGCAAGCAAACGGAGAGCTGTCACGGGGGTACTAACGGCCAGTCTCCGAAGCGGCCGACCCGGCTGAGCCGGTCCGTGCGCGGATCTGCGCGACGAGCGGGTTCTCCGGGCCCAGGGCGGGCTCGATCCGGTCGAGGGCTGCCTGGTAGACGGCGATCGCCTTCCGGGGTGTGCCAGCCTCCTTGTAAGTGTCTGCCAGGGCGAGTTGGGCGATCAGGATGTTCGGGTGGTCACCGAGGGTCTGCTGCCAGTGGGCGAGGGCGGCTTCGTACAGCGGCACGGCCTGATCGGGACGGCCGTCGGCCCGGTAGATCTCGGCCAGGTGCCGCCGTTGCTCGAGGGTGTCCGGGTGGGTGGCGCCAAGTTCCTGTTCGGTGCGCGCGGCGCTATGTTCCAGCAGCCGAGTCGCCCGTGCGAGGCTGCCGGACATGCCAAGGATGCGGGCCAGCATCGCGGTGCAATGGAGTGTTTCCGAGTGTGTGCCGCCGTGTTCGGCATCCAGCTGCGCGCGGAGCTCCTCCAGGACGGCGACCGCCTGGGCCGTGTCGCCGAGTTCGAGGTGGGCGGCGGCCAGGTTCGTTCGGGCGGTGACGGTGTGCGGGTGTGTGGCGCCGAAGAGGCGGCCGGCGCTGTGCACGGTTACTTCGAGGAGCTGGAGGGCCTGCTGGGTGCCTCCGACCGTGAGGTAAGCGGTGGCCAGGTTGCTCCGGCACAGCACGGTGTGAGGGTGGTCCTCGCCGAGCGACCGGATGCACCGTTCCAGCGTCGTCTCCGCGAGAGTGACGGCACGGGCCGGGTCGTCGGTTAGGCGCAGGGCTTCAGCCAAGCTGATGCAGTTGGCCAGGGTGTCGGGGTGGGTGCCGCCGAAGACCTGCTCGCACTGGGCGGTGACGGTCTCGAATAGCGGGACGGCACGGGTCGGGTCGCCCGCCGCGAGGTGGGCCTTGGCGAGGCCGCTTCGGGTGGCGAGGGTGTGAGGATGCGTCTCGCCGAGCAGCGCGGCACGGTGCTCGAGGACGGTGTCGTAGTGGTAGATCGCCCGTTCAGTGTCGCCGGCAACCCGGTATGCCTCTGCCAGCCCGTTCCTGGTGGTCAGGGTCTGGGGGTGTGCGTCGCCGAGCAGGTGGGCGCTCTGCGCAGCTGCGGTCTCCAGCAGGGCGATCGAACGCGGCGCTTGCCCGGCGTCCCGGTAGGCACAGCCGAGGTTCGCGCGGACGGCGATGGTCTCCGGGTGCGCCTCGCCGTACACCTCCTCGCTCCGGGCCAGGGTTGTCTCCAGGAGCTGCGCCGCTCGGTCGGGGCGTCCGGCGCTCAAGTAGGCGTAGGCGAGATTGTTCCGGCTGGTGATGGTGTCAGGATCGCTGTCGCCGAACGCCTTCTGCCGTTCGGCGAGGACGGCGGCGTATATCGGGATGGCGCGATCCAGGTCGCCCGAGGCGAGGTAGGCCGCAGCCAGGTCGCCTCGGCTGCTCAGCGTGGCCGGATGAGCAGATCCGAGGGACTGCTCGTGTTGTGCCACGGTCGCCTCGTGCAGGGGGATGGCGCGATCCAGGTCGCCTGAGGCTTGGTACGTGCGGGCCAGTTCCTCGCAGCTGACGAGGGTGTCGGAGTGGTTGTCGCCGAGCGCCTGCCGACGGCGGGCCAGAGTGGCTTCGTGGAGCGCCATGGCGCGGGTCAGATCGCCGGAGTCACGGTATGAGTTGGCGAGGTTGGAGGCCACCGTGAGAGTCCCGGGGTGCGAGTCGCCGAAAACCCGTGTGCACTGGGCGACCATCGGTTCGAGGATCGCGATGGACCGGCTGAAGTCCCTTGCTCCGTGGTAGGCGTAGGCCAGGTTCGCACGGACCTTCATGGTGAGCTCGTGCTCGGCTCCAGCGAGCTCCTCGCAGCGGGCGAGGGCCGCGGTAAGCAGCGGAACAGCGCGGGCGTCGTGTCCGTGGCCAATTAGGTAGTTCGCAGCAGCAGCGTACCGTCCGGCGGGAAAGGTGTCTGAGTGACCGTTAGGAGTCGTGGCCGCGAGTGTGACGAGGTGTGGGAGCAGTTGCTCCCAGGCAGAGGACCGGCCGGAGCTTGGTGGCTCCCCAAGCGCGACTACCGCGGCGCACAGTAGCCGTTCGGCCTCCAGACGGCCCGCTGGCGCCGTGCCATCGAACGTCGGCTGGTTCCGGAGAGTGGCCTGGACCAGTCGGTGGACGCTCACCGTGTCGCGGGTGAGGGAGACCATGCAGTAGGCGCGGAGGAGCCCGAGGGCCTCGTGCAAGTCGTCGGTGTCGTCGGCGGCGGTCGTGGCCAACAGGTCCACCGGGATGTCGTCGGGCGCCAGCCACGCCAGTGTGGACAGGACAGACACCGCCAGCGGGTTGCGATCGGTCAGGGTGCTGATCGTCTGGCGCCAGATCCGAGCGATGGTTCGCTCGGGGTCATGACCGTCTGAGACCTTGTCCAACTTGGCCGTCAGCTTGCGGCGGTAGCTTTCGATGCCGATCGTCGGGTTCTGCGCGAGGTAGGCACCGGCCTGCTCCAGCGCGATGGGGAGTCGCCCGAGATCGGCGGCGAGGGCGCGGGCCTCCTGCAACTGACGGGGGTTCGGCGCCGTCCCGCCGAGCACGTGCCGGTAGACCAGTTCGCTGGCCTCGGCCAGATCGAGGACATCCAAGGCGAGCGCCGGGACGGTGACCGGCCAGCCGAGCGCTCGCCGACTGGTGGCGATGATGCAGCCGTCCGGTGAGCCGGCGTAGGGCCGAAGGTCGGCCGGGTCCTCGACGTTGTCGAAGACCAGCAGCCAGCCGGGGTGCCACTGCAGCCACGTCATCGCCCAGGCGGCGCGTTCCTCGATGGCAGCATGGCTGGCCCAGGCGGGGATCAGCCGCAGGGCAAGGGCGGCCAGTGACTGCTCGATGTGGGCGGGCGAAGCCGCGTTGATCCACCACGCCACGGTGTGGTCGCGGCGGTGTCGGTGGGCGTACGCGAGTGCCACGGTGCTCTTGCCGACGCCGCCGAGGCCCTGGACGATGACGGCCCCGGAAGCCCATTGCCCGGGCTCCGACGCGAACGTGCCGCGCAGCCTGACCAGCGCATCCGCGCGGCCGAGACACAGGGGGAGTGGCGGAAGGTTGGTGAGCCCCACAGGCGCCTGCACGTCGCGCGCCGAGTTCAGCAGTTCGGCTGGCAGGACGGTGACTGAGCCGGTGATCGCCGTGCCGATGCTGTGGGCGGCGATAGACCCGGGCCCGGTCGCTTCGAAGGCGAAGTTCGTCATTGTGCGGCCTGCCAACCCTGGCTGCCGACGGTGGCCGCCAGCTGGGTCTTGCCGCTTCTAGGTACGCTCCGGCCTGGACGGGACCGCCCCACCGACAGCCCCCTGCGCGTGCTCATCTCCGCCCCCTCCGGACGGGCCAGGTGCCGTCCTGTCCAGCACGCAGCGTACGCGCTACCTCCCGGTTGGGTCAGAATCGGCCGGGCTACGGTGGCGTGCCGGTGGCCCCAGCGTGCTGGTCAGTTGTGGGGCATCGACAAGCGCGGGTCTTTGACGGGGCTGGAGCATCTGGTGTGGCATGTGCGGCCGGTGTGCGGCCGGACGCCTTTGGACGAGGTAGCACAGCGTGTCATGTTCGAACTCTCCGCACGCACTCTGAACAGGCAAGACGGCAACACGGAGCACGAGTTGACACCTGGCGTCACGAACCCTCGTGGCCTCGTAATGCGTAGGTCATGCCTCGGTGTTTCAGCAGGACTGCCAGGCTTGTTGACAGAGTGTGAGATGAAAAGAAGAGGTGCCTTCTGACCTGCTTGGATGCGACTTGCTGAGGGTCGTATCGGGCGGGTCGGAAGGCACCTTTCACGTGCAGGATAGCGAGTGGAGTCGCGGGCTTGCCATGTCCGCCGACGGCAAGGGACAGATCGGGCATGTCGGTGGGATACATCTGCGGCTGCTCGCCGAGCGCACC
>NZ_PYBW01000128.1 GCF_003205575.1 Streptomyces tateyamensis | reverse complement strand
CGAGGAGCCCGGTGCCGTTCCCTGGTGCGGCGACGTCAGCCGGTGTAACCGGCCCACATCTTGGAGAACTGGTACGGCGTCTGCTGGATGTTGGTGCACTTGTACAGCGCGCCGGTGCAGGCGTTGGCGTCCCGGGTGACCTCCCAGAAGGCCAGCTCGCCGAGGTGGTTCTGCTGGGCGAAGGCGATCAGCTGCTGGGCGTCGGAGAGGCCGAAGACCTCGCTCTGGTTGTCGTTCTGACCCAGCATCGGGGTGACCCCGATCATCGCCCAGGTCTGCGCGGTGGTCAGGTTGGTCCACACCGAGGCCACCTGGGCCCGGGTGGACTGGGCCGACTTGATCGCGTAGGCACCCATCTGGCCGGCCGGGTTCGGGGCCTCGGTGTCGCCGAAGTCCATCGCCATCACGTTGACCGTGTCCACCGCCACGCCCGCGGCCTTGGCGGACTGCAGGACGTACACCCCGTCGGCGGTCAGGCCGCTGGGCAGCACCGGCAGGGTCAGGGTCACCTTGAGGTCGCGGCCCTTGGCCCGCTGGGCCGCCTGGACGGCGGCGACGGCGGCCGAGCGGCGGTCCACCGAGGCGCGGTCGGAGACCGCCGAGCCCTCGATGTCGAAGTCGATCCGGTCCAGGCCGTAGGCGTCGACCACCTTCTGGTACTGCGCGGTCAGGCTCGCCACGCTGGTGCAGGACTGGGCGAGCTCGGTGCCGTTGGCGCCGCCGAAGGAGGGGCGCACGTCGCCGCCGGCGGCGCGTACCGCGTCGAAGTCGGCCTTGTCCCAGCCGGTGCCCGGGTCGTAGGCGTTGAACCAGCTGGCGGTGCAGGCGCTGGTGCCGTTGACGATGAAGCCGAGCGAGAGCTGCTTGAGGCCGGTGGTGGCGATGATCTGCGCCAGGTTCGGGGTCGGGTAGGCGCCCAGGTCCACGAACGGGGCGGCCACGCCCGCACTGCTGCCGCTGCCGGCCACCCCGGTGACGGCGGCGGACTTGGCGGACTCGTTGCCCGCCGCGTCGTAGGCCGTCACGGTGAAGGTGTGGCTGCTGCCCGCCAGCAGGCCGTAGACGGTGGCGGCGGTGCCGGTGGTGGTGGAGGCCACCACGGTCGAGCCCTCGTAGACCCGGTAGCCCGCCACGCCGACGTTGTCGGTGGAGGCGTTCCAGGCCAGGCCGACCGCGCCCGGCCCGGTCGCGGAGACCCGGACGCCGGCGGGCACGCTCGGCGCGCTGGTGTCGGCCGGGGCGCCGGCGCAGGGCTGGTTGTTGATCAGGCAGTTGGCCGGGAGCATCTGGGCGCCGGTGGTGGTCACGTCCATCCCCACCACGGCGGCGGTGGCGCCGGGGGCCAGCGGGGCGGCCCAGCTGGGCGAGGTGACGGTGTAGTGGCCGCCGCTGCCGGTCAGGGTGCCGTTCCAGGCACTGCTGACGGTCTCGCCGGCGGGCAGGTCGAAGGTCAGCGACCAGCTGTTGACCGTGGTGTTCGTGTGGTTGGTGACCGTGTAGTCGGCCTCGAAGCCGGTGGACCAGGACTGCGGCTCGGTCAGGGTGGCGACCAGGCCGGAGATCCCGGCGTCGGCGGTGGCGACCGTGGCGGTGGTCGCCGCCGTCGCGGCGGCGGGCAGGGCGAGCGGCAGCACCGCGCCGGCCAGCAGGGCGGTGGCGACGACGGTGGGCAGGGGGGTGACACGCCTCATGGGCGGGCCCTCCTCGGGGCGTGGGGAACGGTGTGGGGGCGTGCCGCGGGAACGGTGTGGGGGCGTGCCGCGGCGCACTCCACATTGGTAGAGACCAATGTGGTGCGTCAATACACCGATCCTTAAGCGGAGCTGATTTCCCCTCAGGGCAAGGGTCGGACAAGGGTGCGGGGCCGGTCAGAGGTCCACCGGGGTGAGCAGGGCGCGGCTGACCATCCCGACCGAGCCGTCCAGCGCCGCCTCGAACGCCTGGTATGCCGGCGGCACCGCGCGCAGCCCGCGCAGCGCGAGCACACTGGCCCAGGCCGCGTCCCGGGCCCGGTCGATGCTCCAGACGCCGAGCACGTGCAGCAGCGGCTCGGCCGCCTGCTCGGGGTCCGGCAGCAGCTCCTGCCTGACCTGCGCCTCGACCTGGGCCAGCAGGTCGTTGACCCGGTGGAAGTCGGTGCGGAAGGACTCCGGGTCCCGGCCGAGCCCGCGGGCCGCGTCGACCACCGCGAGTGGCAGGTCGTGTTCGATGTGTGCGTTCATCCCGGCCAGGGCGAACTGCAGCGGATGGACCCCGGCCCGGGTCCGCAGCTCGAACAGCGGCCGCCAGCACGCCGCCAGCTGCTGCCCGGCCGCCGCCGCGTCCACCGCCGCCAGGTACCGCCCGGCGAACAGCCCGTCCAGCAGCGCGAGCGCGGGCGGATCGGCGAAGAACCCGTCGGCCAGCCTGGCGGCGACCAGCTCGGTGACGGTCAGGTACATCCGGTGGAACACCCCGACCCCGTCCCCGGGCGCGAACGCGGGTGCCAGCTCCCGCATCCGGGCCAGCACCTGGTCGACGGTGGGAGCCGGGGCCGTCATGGGGACCTCCGCACGGGGAGTCGGTGAACCGTTCGATTCAGACTCTCATGTCGAGCGCGCGTGCGAGGAGCCCTGTTGGGCCGTCAGGATCCGGTGGCTCCACGGGCCAGGGTGGCGAGCTCGGTGCGGGCCAGCTTTCCGGTGGGGGTGAGGGGGAGGGTGGGGAGGGTGAGGAGCTGTTCGGGGAGCTTGCGGCGTTCCAGGCCGCGGGTGGTCTCCAGGAAGTGGCGGAGTTCGGGGAGGGTGGGGGCGGGGCGGCCGGGAGCCGGGACCACGCAGGCGCACAGGCGTTCGCCGAGGTCCGGGTCAGGGACCGCCACGCAGACCGCCTCGGCCAGCGCCGGGTGGGCGCCGAGGTGGCGTTCCACCTCCACCGGGCTGACCGAGTAGCCACCACGCTTGATCAACTGGCTGTTTCGGCGCAGCAGTTGGAGCTCTCCGCGGCTGGTCAGCCGGCCGTGGTCGCCGGTGCGCACCCAGCCCTGCGGGCAGCGGCGGGCGGCGTCCAGCTCGGGGGCGCCGAGGTAGCAGAGCGGGGTCATCGGGCCGCGGGCCCACAGCTCGCCCGCCTCCCCGGGGGCGGCGGTGGGGGTGGCGAACTCGCAGACGGCCGGGTCGGGCCGGCCCAGCAGGGTGGTGTCGGCGACCGGAGAGCCGTACTCCGCCCGGCAGTTGACGCCGTCCGAGGAGCCGTACAGGTTGCTGACCGGGCAGCCGAACCGGTCCAGGCAGGCGGCCAGCAGCTCGGGCGGCAGCCCGTCGCAGCTGGCCACCACGGCGCGCAGCGAGGACAGGTCCTCGCCCGGCTCGGGGGCCAGCGCAGTCATCCGGCGCAGCATGGTGGCCACCCCGAACAGGTGGGTCGCGCGGTGCTCGGTGACGGCGCGCAGCGCGGCGGCCGGGTCGAAGCGGTCGAGCAGGACCAGGGTGGCGCCGTGCCGGTAGAGCGAGACCACGCCGAGCGAGCCGTAGGAGGCGGCGAGCGGGACCAGGACCAGCGGGCGCGGTACCGGGGTGCCCGCGTACACGGCGCGCAGGTAGTTGCCGCGGCCGCCGGCCATCGCGTTGTGCGAGTAGGCGACCATCTTCGGCTCGGCCTCCGAGCCGGAGGAGACCAGGACCCGGGCGGGGGAGTCGGGGTCGGGCCGGGCGGGGCGGACGAAGCCGGCGGGCCGGACCTCCTCCGGAGTCAGGACCGCGCGCAGATAGGGGAGTCGGGCGCCGGGCAGGTCGGTGCGGGCGGCGACCAGGACGGTGGCCCGGGAGCGGCGCAGCAGCGCCCGGGCCTCGCTGCTGCCAGGGCCGTCCGGGAAGGTGAGGGCCACCGCGCCCAGGGCGGCCACGGCGAGTTCGGCGGCCACCGCGGGGACGCCGTTGGGCAGCCGGAGCGCCACCACCTCGCCTGCGGCGACCTGGCCACGGCCGGCCAGCAGGGCGGCGAACTCCTGTACCTGGGCGTCGAGTTCACGGTAGCTGAGCGACTCCGTGGCGGTCACCAGTGCGGCCCGTTCCGGATGCGCCCGCACTCGCTCGCGGAACAGCTGGTACAGATCGGCGTCCGGGCAGTGCCCCGCCGCCACCCACTCCCGCCGCAGCGCCACCGGCACCCGATCGGGCACCACCAGGCCCTGCGGGGTGCGCCACCGGTTCACCGGAACTCCCAGGGCGTGCGCGGCAGCGCGCACCCGTCCCAGTGCACCGCCCCCGCGAAGCGGGCGTCGGCGGCCACCTCGGCCGGGGTGGCCGCCGGCAGGTCGGTGTGCCCGGGCGGCGCGGCGGTGGCCAGCAGCGTGCAGGCCGCCGACCAGAGTGAGGACTCGACCCGCTGCCCCACCCCCGTGCGGGCCCGCGCCAGCAGTGCCGCCAGCACGCCGACGGTGCTGGTGAGCGCACCGAACACGTCCGTCACGGTGAGCAGCGTCGGGGTGGCCGGCTGCCCGGGCGGGGTGACCAGCGCGGCCAGCCCGCTCTGCGCCTGAACCAGGTAGTCCGTCCCGAACGGCGCGTGCCCCCCGAAGAGTTCGCCCCAGCCGGAGGCGTACGCGTGCACCAGACCCGGGTACTCGGCGAGCAGCCGGGCCGCCCCGAGCCCGTACACCTCGGCCTTTCCGGGGGCCAGGTTGTGCAGGAACGCGTCGGCCCCGTCGAGCAGTTCGCGGATCACCCGGTGCCCCTCGGTCGAGCGCGGGTCGGCCTCGACCACCTCCTTGCCGCGGTTCAGCGCGTGGAACCGCGCCGAGACCGGGCCGACCAGCGGCGGCACCCCGCGCAGCGGGTCCCCGCCGACCGGCTCGACGCGCACCACCCGGGCGCCCAGCAGGCCGAGCAGGTGGGTGGCCAGCGGCCCCTGCAGCCGCCTGGTCAGCTCCACCACGGTGAGCCCGTGCAGCGGCAGCGCCCCGGGTGTCAGCGGCAGCGGGCCGACGGCGGGACCGCCCGCCGAGGTGATCCGCCACGGCGGCTCGGCCACCCCGGTGGACCGGCCCACCCGCACCGGCACCACCGAGACCCCGGTCGCGTCGGCCACCGCGGTGATCTGGCGGTACGTCAACCCCGAGGCGCGCAGGCCGAACTCGCCGGGCAGCAGGCAGGTCCCGGTGCTGAACCGCAGTTGGAACGCCGACCACCCCCGCCCGACCGCACGCAACTCCATCCCCAGCCCCGTCCAGAACCGCAGCCACTGCTCCGGCTCCAGCGCCTCCAGCTCGAACCGCACCCCGTCCGTGCTGACGAACGGGGGAGCCGCCGCCGAGGCCGCTGCGGGCGGCTCCCCGGAGGCCAGGTACTGGCCGACCGCCAGCAGCGCGCCCTGCGCCACCGAGGTGCGCACCTCGCGCCGGCCGCCCAGCCGCGCCGCCAGCAGGCCCTGGACCGCCAGCAGCCCGGCCACCGCGCCCGCGTAGTCGATCCCCAGCGGCGTCGCCCGCCCCCACCGGCGCCCGTGCACCGAGGCCAGCCCGCAGGCCGCCTGCACGTCCGCCTCGCTCGCCAGCGGCAGCGCGACCGGGCCGGCCCAGTCGATCCGGCAGTCCAGCGAGCCGCCCAGGCGCAGCTCGCCGGCTCCGGCCCCCGCCTCGTAACGCTCCACCGAGCAGCCCAGCAGCTCGAGTTGGCGGACCGCCAGCTCCACCGCGGTGCTGCGCCCGGCGGCCGTCAGCGCCACTTCGGCCAGCGGCGGGGCAAGGGGCGGGGAGGTGTGAACAAGCGTGGACATCAACCCTCGTCGAGCCGGGAGCCTGCGGGGAAACGGGTGCCGCGCACGGGTCGGGAGTGACCCGACATCCCGTGCGCGCAGTGTCACGAGATTATCACGCCTTGTAGTCGACCCAGGTCGATCGCGCGGCCCACCCCCCGGGGCTATGGTCGAACCATGGGAGAGCGACGGATCGCGCCCACGGCGCCGAACCTGGTCCTGCAGACTGCCGGCGACTCGCGGGTACTGAGCCCGAGCCGCGCGTACCACGTGGGCCGCGACCCGGTCAGTGAGATCCCCCTCAGCGACCCCCGGGTGAGCTGGCACCACGCGCTGCTGCACGCCGAGGACGACCACTGGGTGCTGGACGACCTCGGCAGCACCAACGGCACCTACCAGGACGGCCACCGGATCGCCCACCTGGACCTCGACCTGCAGCGCCCCGAGCGCCCCGAGGTCCACCTGCGGCTCGGCAGCCCGGGCGACGGTCCCGCGCTCGACCTGCGAGTCGACAGCCCGGCTCCGCCGCCCACCCGGATCGCCCCCGCGCCCCCGCTCGCCACCGCACCACCGCCTGGCGCCGCACCACCGCCTGGCGCCGCACCGCCGGCTGCCGCCGCACCCCCGGCCGCCGCGCCTGCGCCCGGCGACCGGCCCCGATCGAGTGACCGGCCCCGCCGCACCGGGCTGACCGCGATCACCGGCTCGCTGCGCCCGCCCACCAAGGTCCACCCGCTGGTCGGCGCCCGCACGGTACGGATCGGCCGCTCGCACGACAACGACCTGGTCCTCGCCGACCTGCAGGTGTCCCGCTACCACGCCGAACTGAGCGCCACCCCCGACGGCCGCTACGAGATCACCGACCTCGGCAGCCACAACGGCACCTACCTCAACGGCCAACCGGTGCTGCGGGCCCGGGTCGGCCCCACCGACCTGGTCGGCATCGGCCACTCGATGTTCTGCCTGGTCGACGGCGAACTGCAGGAGTACGCCGACACCGGCGAGGTCACCCTGGACGTCGAGGACCTGGTGGTCACCGTCGCCGACGGCCGCCGGCTGCTGGACTCGATCAGCTTCCCGGTCGGCCAGAAGTCCCTGCTGGCGGTGGCCGGTCCGAGCGGCTCCGGCAAGTCCACCCTGCTCGGCGCACTCACCGGCCTGCGCCCGGCCGAGCAGGGCACGGTCCGCTACGACGGCCGCGACCTGTACCGCGACTACGCCGAGCTGCGCCGCCGGATCGGCCTGGTGCCGCAGGACGACATCCTGCACACCCAGCTGACCGTGCGTCGGGCCCTGGACTACGCGGCCGAGCTGCGCTTCCCCGAGGACACCGCGCCCGCCGAGCGGCAGGCCCGGGTCACCGAGGTGATCGGCGAACTCGGCCTGGAGAAGCGGGCCGACCAGGTGATCTCCAGCCTCTCCGGCGGCCAGCGCAAGCGGGTCAGCGTGGCGCTGGAACTGCTCACCAAGCCCTCGCTGCTCTTCCTCGACGAGCCCACCTCCGGCCTGGACCCGGGCATGGACCGCTCGGTGATGCAGATGCTGCGCGCGCTCGCCGACGACGGCCGCACGGTGGTCGTGGTCACCCACAGCGTGCTCAGCCTGGACCTGTGCGACCGGCTGCTGCTGCTCGCCCCGGGCGGGCGCACCGCCTACTACGGCCCGCCCGCCGAGACCCTGCCGTACTTCGGCTTCCAGCACTGGCCCGAGGCCTTCGAGGCGTTCGAGAACCAGGAGGACCGGGACTGGTCCGGCCAGTTCCGCTCCTCGCGCGAGTACCGGCGCTACGTGGCCCCGCTCACCGAGGCGGCCCCGCGGCCCGCCGCCCGGGCACCCTCGGCAGCCCAGCAGACCCCCGAGCCACCGCCCGCCCCGCAGCGCTGGCACCGCCAACTCGGCACCCTGGTCCGCCGCTACGCCACCGCGCTGACCGCCGACCGGACCTTCCTGGCGATCATGATCGCGCTGCCCTTCGTGATGGGCGCGATGGCGCACGCGCTGGCCGGCAGCGAGCTCACCAACAACACCGCGCTCAACGCCCTGTTGCTGCTCTGCGTCGGCGGCGTGCTGACCGGCGCGGCCAACGCGGTGCGCGAACTGGTCAAGGAGCGGGTGATCTACCAGCGCGAGCGGGCCGTCGGCCTGTCCCGCTCCGCCTACCTGTGCTCCAAGGTGGTGGTGCTGGGCACGGTCACGGTGGTGCAGGCGGTGGTGCTGACCATGGTCGGCCTGGCCGGGGTCAAGCTCAAACCGCAGGGCGGCAGCGGGGTGTTCATGCCGCCGCTGATCGAGATCACCCTGGCGGTCGCACTGCTGTCCTTCACCGCGATGATGCTCGGGCTGGTGATCTCCGCGCTGGTCGGCAAGGAAGAGGTCACCATGCCGCTGCTGGTGCTGCTGGCCATCGTGCAGGTGGTGTTCTGCGGCGCGCTGCTGCAGCTGAACGGGGTGCCGGTGCTGAACCAGCTCTCCTGGCTGGTGCCCTCGCGCTGGGCGCTGGCCGCGATGGCCTCCACCCTGGACCTGCACGCGATCGTGCCCGGCACGCTGACCGCCGACCCGCTGTTCAAGCACCAGGCGAAGACCTGGCTGCTCGACATGGGGATGCTGGTGGTGCTCAGCGCGGCCTACGGGCTGCTGGTGGCCCGGCTGCTGCGGCGCCACGAGCCGGCCGTGATGCGGCGGTGAGGCGGTGGTGGTCGAGAGCAGCGCGGGCGGGCCGGAGCTCGACGCCTTCGAGCCGACCCACGTGGTGCCGCCGGGCGGGCTGCCCAGCTGGTCCGCCCCCGAGCCGGAGCGGACCGCGCCCCGGCTCGACCCGCTGCTCCCGGTCGCGCTGACCGAACTGCGCGGCGACTGGGCCCGGGTGGTCTGCGCCAACGGCTGGGCCACCTGGGTGGACGGCCGCCTGCTGCTCGGCCTGCCGCACCCGCCCGGCAGCGGCGAACTGCGCCCCGGTGAGGACCCGCGTCCGCTGCTCGCCGAACTCCAGGCGGCGCTGGCCGAGTACCGCGAACTGCTCGACCGGCTCGCCGAAGGCGCCGTCACCGTCGAGGAGTTCGCCCGCCGGGCGGGCGGCCTGCGGATCGGGGCGGTGGTGGACGGCACCGAGGCCTGGCTGTTCCGGCCGGCCCAACGGCGCTGGTACCACTGCGACGGGCGGCGGCTGCGGCCGCACGCCGTGGCAGACGGTGAGTCGTAGTGTCGACCGTCCCCTCGGACCTGGTCGGGCGCCGGATCGCGGGCTACCGACTGGAGCACGAGATCGGCCGCGGCGGCATGGCCCGGGTGTACCGGGCTGCGGACCTGCGGCTCGGCCGGACAGTGGCGGTCAAGATCCTGGCCCCCGAACTGGCCCGCAACGACGTGTTCCGCAAGCGCTTCGAGCACGAGTCACGGATCGCCGCCTCGATCGACCACCCGCACATCGTCCCGGTCTTCGAGGCTGGCGAGGCGGAGGGCGTGCTGTTCATCGCGATGCGGTACGTGGTCGGGTGCGACCTGCGCGCGCTGCTGGACCGCGAGGGCCCGCTCCTGGTTCCGCGGACCGCCCGGATCGCGGCCCAGGTGGCCTCCGCGCTGGACGCCGCGCACGCGCACGACCTGGTACACCGGGACGTCAAGCCCGGCAACATCCTGGTCGCCGAGGGGACCGACAGCGAGCACCCCGAGCACATCTACCTGACCGACTTCGGCCTGACCAAGAAGTCGCTCTCGCTCACCGGCTTCACCACGGTCGGCCAGTTCGTCGGCACCATGGACTACGTGGCGCCCGAGCAGATCGCCGGCCGGCCGGTGGACGGGCGGTGCGACGTCTACGGGTTGGCCTGCGTGGTGCACGAGATGCTCACCGGGCGCCCGCCGTTCGAGCGCGACGACGACATGGCGCTGCTCTGGGCCCACCTGAACGACCCGCCGCAGCCGATGCCGGGCCAGGGGGAGGCGGTGAACGAGGTGCTGGTACGGGCGCTGGCCAAGGACCCGGCGCAGCGGTACCCGAGTTGCACGGCGTTCGTGCAGGCGCTGCGGAGTTCCCCGGCCCAGCTCCCGGCGCACCCGGACCGGGCGGCCGGTACCCCGCCGCTGCCGGGCTGGGCGGCGGCGGTGTACCGGGCCTGACAAGGTGTCAGGAGTCCGAGAGGCTCCCGTACGGCCGGGTGAGCAGCTCCATGCCGTGGCCGACCGGGTCCTGGAAGTAGACCCCGCGCCCGCCGTGGTGGTGGTTGATCTCGCCGGGCTGCCGCATGAACGGATCGGCGTAGTAGGTGAGTCCGGCCTCCTCGATCCGCCGGAAGGCGGCGTCGAACTCCGCGTCCGAGACCAGGAAGGCGTAGTGCTGCGTGGCGATCGGCTGCCCGCCGGGCACGCTGGCGAAGTCCAGGGCGACCCCGTTGGCCGTGGCCACCGGCACGAAGGGCCCCCACTCGGCCCCGGCTTCGAGTCCGAGGATGCCCGCCAGGAACTCGGCGGACTCCCGGTTGTTCCGGGCAAAAACGATGGTGTGGTTCAACTCGACCGACATGTGTGGAATGCCTCCGTCAGGGCAATCTCACGGGCACTTCCATGCCTCACCCCGTCGGTGACCAGCACGCGATGCCGTCCTTCGCATCCTAACCGGGCGCTGGTGGACTTCCGGTGGCGCAACTGTGCCGGTGCTGCGGGGGCGGTCACCCGGCCGGCCGCAAGTCGGCCGCCGGAGCCGTGACCTGAGGAGTCGTCACCCGGCGCAGCAGGGCACCGGTGGGCAGGAGCAGCAGGCCGGCCAGGGCGAGGCCCGCCCGGGGGCCGGTGAGCGTCGCGAGCAGGCCCCAGAGTGCGGTGAGGGCGGCGGTGGTGGCCTTGGTGGTGACCGACCAGGCGGTCAGGGTGCGGGCGATCCGGTCGGTCGGGATCCGGTTCAGCCGGTAGGTGGCGAGCACCGGGTTGAAAGCGCCGATGGCGCAGATCATCGCGAACTGTAGTTCCATCACCAGCAGCTGCCCACTGCGGCCAGGACCGGCGAAGGCCAGCCAGAGCGGAAAGCAGCCGCGGACCATCCCCGTGGTCACCAGCACCCGGCGCTCACCGAACCGGGCCACCAGGCGACGGGAGAGCCGCGAGCCGAGCAGGCCGCCGAGGCAGGGGAGCGCGAGGGTGAGCCCGAACTGCACCGGGCTGAAGTGGAGCCGGCCGACCAGCAGGAGCACCAGCAGCGGCTCGGTGGCCAGCAGCAGGGCGTTGAACAGAACGGTGTTGGCGAACAGCGGGCGCAGTGCCGGATCGGCGAGGATCCAGCGCCAGCCGTCCAGCAGGTCGGCGGCCCGCAGCCGGGGCTCGGCGGGCGGGCTCGGCGACGGTGCCGGCGCCTCCCGCCCGATCGAGCCGAGGCCCAGGGCCGAGAGCAGGTAGCTGACGGCGTCCGCCACCACCGTCACCGCCGGTCCGAACAGCCCGACCGCCGCACCGCCCAGCGGTGGGCCGACCACGATCGCCGTCCAGCTGGTGGCCTCCAGGCGGGCGTTGGCGCAGAGCAGCTCGGCCGGTGGCACCAGCGCCTTCAGGCAGGCCCCGGCGGCTGCCGTGAAGGCGATGTCGGCGGTGGCAACCAGCACGGCCACAACCAGAAGTTGGGCGAAGCCGAGCCTACCGAGCGCGTACGCGGCCGGCACGCTGAGCAGGGCGAGGCAGCGGAACAGGTCCGCCGCGACCATCACCGGCCGTTTGCGGCGGCGCTCCACCCAGGGGCCGAGCGGGACGGCCAGGGCGGCTCCGACCGCCGCTCCGGTGGCGGCCAGCGCGCCTACCGCGGCCGGTCCCGCGTGCAGGACCCGGACCGCGAGCAGCAGGAAGGCGCTCAGGGCCAGCCCGCTGCCAAGGGTGCTGGCGGCGTTGGCTGCCCAGAAGCGGGCGAAGCGGGGATTTCGCAGGGGCACCGGCAGAGGAAACCGCAGGGCGTGGGCAGGGGTCAAACCACGGCGGGTACAACGGTGGGTTGTGTGGTTAGGGTGGGCGGCATGGATCTGGAAGCCGTACGCACCTTCGTGGCCGCCGCCGAGGTGGGCCAGTTCCAGCAGGCGGCGCTCGGGCTCGGGGTGACCCAGCAGGCGGTGTCCAAGCGGGTCGCCGGGCTGGAGCGCGAACTCGGGGTGCGACTGTTCAGCCGCACCCCGCGCGGGGCCGAGCTGACCATCGACGGGCAGGCCTTCCTGCCGCACGCGCGTGAGCTGCTGCGGACGGCCGAGCGCGCGGTGGCCTCGGTGCGGCCGGGCGAGCGGGCGCTGCGGGTGGACGTGCTGGGCCGGCGGCTGGCCCCGGCGGCGCTGCTGCGCGAGTTCCACCGGGCGGTGCCGGAGACGGCGCTGGACGTGGTGACCCTGTTCGACGCCGAGACCGCGATCGCGGCCGTGGCGAGCGGGACGATCGACGCCACCTTCCGCGCGGTGGTGCAGCCCGGGAGGGAGCTGCCGGAGGGGGTGTGCGCGGTCCGGGTGCTCGCGGAGCCGCACGAGCTGCTCACCGGGCGGGGCCATCCCCTGTCCGGTGCACGGGAGGTGACGCCGACTCAGCTGGCCGGGCAGCGGATCTGGATCCCCGGGATCGAGCCGGGGACCGAGTGGGGTGCGTACTACGCCTCGCTGGCGGCGGAGTTCGGGCTGACCATCGAGACCACGGGCCCGAACTTCGGCGTGGAGGCGCTGCTGGACGCGATCGCGGACTCGGCGGAGCTGGTGACGCTGGTGGGCGGGCAGACCAGGTTGGTCTGGCCGACCGGGCACGACCTGCGGCGGATCCCGGTGGTGGACCCGGTGCTGGTGTACCCGCACTGCCTGGTCTGGCACCGCGACAACCCCCACCCGGGCCTGGCCCGCCTCCGTGCCCACCTGGGCGAGGCGGCGCCGGCGGGGTGGGCGCCGGCCTGGGCCCGCTGAGGGGGTGGGCGGGTTCTTTGCGGAGAGGCGGCCCGCCCGGGGTGGGGATGGCGGCTTCCTTTAGTAGACGGGGCCCGCCTCGGGGATCCCTGGGTGCTTGGTCCGCTGCCGGGCGGCCCGCTCCGGCCTCGCTGAATTTCGCTGGCCGCCCACCCCGCCCCCCGTTACCGTGGCGGCGTGATCAAGGATCTGAGGGTCAGTTTCATCGGGGACTCCTTCGTCCAGGGCCTGGGCGACCCCGAGTACCGCGGCTGGGTGGGCCGGGTCCTGCAGCGGCTCTCCCTCGGCGAGGCCGGCGCGTTCAACCTCGGTATCCGCCGCAACTCCTCCCGCGACGTGCTGGCCCGCTGGCGCACCGAGGTCGGCGCGCGGCTGCTCGACGGGGCGGACAACCGGCTGGTGCTCTCCGTCGGCAGCAACGACGCGATGCCCGACGAGAACGGCGCACCCAGAGTCGACCGGGCCGACTTCCTGCGCAACGTCACCGCAGTGCTGACCGGTGCTCAGGAACTCGGCATCCGCGTTCTGGTGGTCGGCCCGCCGCCCGTGATGGTCGGGGGACCGGAGCACCTGGCACGGCTGCTGACGGTGGTTCCGGAGCTGGCGGCACTTTGCGCCGCACACGGGGTGCCGTTCGTCGACGTCACCCGTGCCCTGGTCGAGGACCCGGTCTGGGTGGCCGAAGCCACCGCCGGGGACGGCGCGCACCCGGGCGCCGGCGGCTACGGGCGGCTCGCCGACCTGGTCCTCGCGGGCGGGTTCGGCGCCTGGCTGACCGGGGAGCCGGAGGAGGAGCGCAACGCCGAGGCGGTCCGCCGGTACCTGCGGGTCTTCGAGACCCGCGCGGTGGACGAGTTGGCGGAGCTGGTGGCCGAGGACGTGCTGGTCCACGGCGCCGGGTTCCACGGTCGGGGCCGTCACCTGCCCGAGGGGGCGATCCTCACCCCGGGCCTGTCCAACTGCAGGGTCCAGGTGGACGACCTGGTGGCGGCGGGCGACCGGGTCACCGTCGCCTACACCCAGGACCGATCCGGCCGCGACGCCACCATGACCGGGGTCAAGTCCTACCGCCTGGCGCAGAGCCGGATCGTGGAGTTCTGGGGCGAGACGGACCTGTACGGCCTGCTCCGCCGGCTCGACCTGGCGCCCGCCCAGCTCCCGGAGTTCTGACCGCCCCGAAAAGCAAAGGTCGAGCAATGTTGACGTACACGAATGGCGACCGCTAACGTCCGCGACGTTCAACCAGCTGATTCGGGGGGCCGCTGGCGTCTCCCGGGCATGCCATTTTACGGGGAGCCGTCGGTGCGGGGAATCAAGGGAAACAGAAGACTGGTCTGGCCGCTGGCCGTGTCCGTGGTGGCATCCGTGATAGCGGGCTGGTCGGCCAGCAGCTCGGCGACGGCCGCGGTGCCGACCCTGCCGTCCGCAGTGGAGGACTACAGCTACCCGGGCGCGGCGCAGATCCTCGCCAACCAGAACATCACGCTGAAGTCGGGCGACGGGAACATCGTGCTCGCCGACTGCGCGTCAGGCAGCGGCCTGGTGCAGTTGTACAGCCGCGCCGCGACCCCGAGCGAGGTCTGCTTCAAGATCACGGGGCCGACCGGCTACCTGGCGCTGGAGATCCCGCAGGTCTACAACATCAAGGGCGACGACCACGCGATCAAGGCCACGCTCAGCACCGCGGGCACGGTCAGCAGCGTCGACATCAACAAGAACGCCTGGACCCCCGTCGGTGAGGGCTCCGCCCCCGGTGACGCCACCCTGCTCGAGCTGAACGCCACCGGCGGCACCGCCGCCCCGGCCGGGACCAACCCGACCCCGGCGGTCGGCACCCTCGCGGTCGGCCAGCCCGGCCACCCGGGCTCGCTCGCGTGCACGGCCACCCTGGTCGCCCCGCAGTGGGTGCTCTCGGCGGCCAGCTGCTTCCCGCCGGCCACGGGCCCGCTGGGCACCATGGCCCCGGTGCCGGCCGCGACCACGGCCACCATCGGCAGCCACACCGTTGCCGTCGCCGAGTACGACACCTACGCGTCGGACCGCGACCTGGTGATGGTCCGGCTGGCCCAGCCCGTCACCGATGTGACGCCGATTCCGGTGTCCGGAACCGCGCCCGCCGCCGGGGAGAACCTCCAGGTCGTCGGCTTCGGCCGGACCAAGACCGAGTGGCGGCCGAGCAGCCCGCACAGCGCCACCTTCACCGTCGGCACCGTGAACGCCACCGACCTCGCGGTCACGCCCAGCACGCCCGCGGACGCCGTGCTCTGCCAGGGCGACGCCGGCGCACCCGCGCTGCGCGCCAAGGGCAACGGCTTCGAGATCGTCGCCGTCACCGGCCACTCCGGCCAGAGCGGCTGCCTCGGCGCCACCGACACCGCCACGGGCGCCACCGAGTCCCGGACGGACGACCTCGGGGCCTGGGTCACGTTCCTGCGCACCACCGAGCCGGGCTGGAAGACCCCCGTGCTGGTGAACGGCGACAGCAGCCTCTACCGGTCCGTCCGCTTCGGCGACGGCTCGACCGCGTTCACCAACGTGGAGACCTCGTACGGCAGCATCGGCGGGGTCCGGGCCTTCGCCACCGCCGGCATCAACGGCGACACCCACATCGTGGCTCTCGGCGGCGACGGCCACCTGCACCACGTGTTCGTGCCGCAGCCCACCACCGCCCCGGTGCAGGCGGCCAGCAGGTTCGGCGACGTCAACGACGCCGGCGCGGCCGGCCCGCTGACCAACATCACCCAGGTGGCGACCGTCTCGATCGGTCTGGACCTGCACGTGGTCGCCGTCGCCAACGGCCGGGTCTACCACGCCATCCGGCACGCCGACGGGACCTGGACCAAGTTCGGCGACGTCGAGAGCGGCGGCGGGGCCGGCAACCTGGCGGCCATCACCTCGGTGGCCGTCGCGAGCACCAGCGGCGGGCAGCTCCAGGTCGCGGTCGTGGCGAACGGCAAGGTCTACCACACCATCCGCGCCGCCAGCGGGGTCTGGGGCACCTGGGGCGACGTGGCCCAGGCCGCCGGCGCCACCGGCCCGGTCAACTCGGTCGCGATGGCCGGCTCCGGCGGTGACGCCCAGATGGTGATCATCACCGACAACGGCGCCCACCAGTACCACACCATCCGCTACGCCAGCGGCAGTTGGGCAGCCTTCGGCGACCTGGCCGGCGTCTGGGGCCAGCTGAACGCCAAGTCGGCCGGCGGCACCGTCATCAACGGCGAGCTGCAGCTGTCCGTCGCCACGAGCGACAACCGGGTGCTGAACGTCGTCCGCCATGCCGACAGGACCTGGTCCGCCGCGGCTCCCGTGGACCTGACCGGCATCAGCGGCAGCCACGACAAGGTGGCCGTCACGGCCACCTACAACGGCTGACAGCAGTCTGACCACGAGCGGCCCCCGGCTCCGGCAGGGGGCCGCTCGCGCCTCGCCGCACCAGTGCGGTGACGCGGCGTCGTGCGAACGAGCTTTCACGGCCCTCGGGCACAGGGACCCGGCGGCCGAGCGGCACTTCGGTGCCTCACGCAGAGGGGACTGCGGACTGCGATGAGCAGGTACTTGACATCACGAGCCCGGCGCCGAGTGGCGGCCGGGCTGGTGGCCGGCAGCCTGTTGACCGGGTTGCTGGCGTTCCCGGCGGCGGCCGACACCGTCCCGGCGACCGGGCCGAACGCGGACCGGGTGAAGGTGGTGGCCGCCTGGCAGAGCGGCGGCGCGGCGGTGCGCCAGGCGGCGGCGGCCGCGCTGACGGGCTCCGCCGACGACCTGACCGCGTTCCTGACCTCTGGTCAGGCGACGGCGGCCGACCAGGACCAGCGGGCCAAGATCGAGAAGTTGGTCGCGGTCTCGGGGCCGGGGGTGCGGGCGGCCGGTACGGCGGCCCTGGCCGGCTCCGCTGCCGACCTGCAGAAGTTCCTCACCAAGGACGCGAAGAAGGCGTACGAGGACGACCAGCGGGTGCGGCTGTCGCAGATCATGGCGGCCGGCGGGCCCGGGGTGAAGGCCGCTGCCGCGAAGGCGATGGACGGTTCGCTGGACGACGTGAACCAGTTCCTGGCGGTGGGTCAGTTCAAGGCGCGGGACGATGACGACCGGGTGCACCTGACCCAGTTGATGTCCTCGGGCGGGCCGGAGGTGAAGGCAGCCGCCAACACCGCGCTGAACGGCTCGATGGACGATGTCCAGCAGTTCCTGCAGTTCGGGTACCAGACGGCGGCCGCGCACGACCAGGAGACGATGACGGTCGCCCAGTTGGCCGACCTGACGAAGACCGCCTCCGCCCAGGCCGGCCAGCAGGCCCAGACCGCCAAGGACGCGGCGGGCAAGGCGGTGGACGCCACCAACCTGGCCAAGCAGGCCGCTGCCCGGGCCGCCGCCGAGACGAAGGCGGCCCAGGGTGCGGCCGGTCAGGCGTCCAACGCCGCCGGGCGTGCGGCCGATGCCGCGAGCCGGGCCGCCGACGCCGCCCAGACGGCCTCCAGCGCGGCCGCGGCCGCCAACGAGGCTGCCAGCCAGGCCGCCAGTGCCGCTGCCAGCGCCGCCTCGGCCGCCACGAAGGCCGGCAACGCGGCCACCGCCGCCCTGAGTGCGGCTGCAGCGGCCGGTGGTGACGCGAGCAAGGCGGACGCGGCCAACAAGGCGGCCGCCGCCGCCCGTGACGCGGCGGTCAATGCCCGTACCGCGGCCGAGGCGAGCCAGTTCGCCGGTGTGGCGGCCACCCAGGCGGGTGCCGCGGCTCAGGCCGCCGCCTCTGCTGGTGCCAATGCCGCTGCTGCCGCGCAGGCCGCGGCCGACGCGGCCTCGTACAGCGGTGTCGCCGACGATGCCGCGTACCGGGCCCGCCAGGCGGCCGCGCGCGCCAGGAGCGCCGCGGCCGAGGCCACCCGGGCCGCGAACGCCACCGTCAAGATCGCCAACGACGCCGCCGCCGCGGCGGGTGACGCGCAGCGGGCCGCCAACGACGCGGCCGCGCATGCCGACGCCGCCGCGACGGCAGCCGAGGAGGCTGCCAAGCACGCTGGTGAGGCCGCGAGTTGGGCCAACACCGCGCAGATCGCCGCGACCGCGGCCGGCCAGGACGCCGACTCGGCCGCCGCCTCCGCGACCCAGGCGCACAAGGTCGCCGACATCGCCCGGGCCTCGGACCAGGAGCGGCTGAACGAGCAGCAGGCGATCGAGGTCGCCGCCGCCGACGAGGCCTCCCGCGAGGCTGACCTGAAGGCTCGTACCGCGGCCTGGCAGGCCGGCCAGGCCACCCAGTTCGCCGCCGGCACCGACCAGCTGATCAAGGACGCGACGGCTGCCGGGGTCGACCCCAAGACCGCCGTGCTGAAGGGCCGTCAGGCCGCGCTGCGTCTGCTGGATGCCGGTGGTCCGTGGACCAAGGCCGCCGCGCAGACCGCACTGGAGGGCGACGACAGCGCCGTCCAGTCCTTCCTGGCGACCGGCCTGGCCACCGCCCGGGACCGTGACGACCGCACCAGCGCCATGGCCATCGCGCAGAGCCCCGGCAAGCTGGAGCTGCGACTGGCCGCGGAGACCGCCTCGGTGGGCACCACCGACCAGGTGCACCAGTTCCTGGTGACGGGTGCCTACCCGGGCAAGGACGACGACGACCGGGTCGCGCTCTCGCAGATCATGGCGGCGGGTGGCCCGGGTGTGAAGGCGGCCGCGAACACGGCGCTGAACGGCACCATCGACGACGTGCGGGCGTTCCTGGCGGTGGGTCAGTACAAGGCCCGCACCGACGACGACCGGGTGCTGATCACCCAGGCCATCGCCAACGGCGGCCCCGAGGTCAAGGCGGCCGCCCAGGCCGCGATGTCGGGCCCCGACTCGGGTCTGGAGCCATTCCTGCAGACCGGCCTGCCCAAGGCCCAGCAGCGCGACGCCGTCACCGCCGCCCACGTGGCCACCGTCCAGTCCTACCTGTCCGCCATCGACGGCTCGGTGGCACTGGCCCGCCAGTACGCGGCGCAGGCCTCGCAGTCCTACGCGACCGCGCGCGGCGCGGCCGCCGAGGCGGCCGGCTACGCCCAGCAGGCCAGCGCCTCGGCCACCCAGGCCGCGGACGCGGCGAAGGCGGCGGCGGCTTCGGCCCAGCAGGCGGCGGCCTCCGCGCAGCAGGCGGCCGGCTACGCCAAGCAGGCCCAGGCCGCCGCGGCCTCCGCCAACGACGCCGCCCGCCGGGCCGGCGCCTCGGCGGCCCTGGCCACCAGCTCCGCCGCCCAGGCCCGCCAGTACGCGGACACCGCCAAGGCCGCGGCCGACCAGGCCCAGGCCTCCGCGGCCGCGGCCCAGAAGAGCGCCACCGAGGCGGCCAAGGCCGCCGCCGACGCCCAGGCAGCCGTCTGGCAGAAGCAGCAGGCCGAAGCCGCCGCCGCCCAGACCCCCTCGGGCACCGCCGGCAAGGACGGCTCCGACGGCAGTGCCGGCAGCGGCAGCGACAAGGACGGCCGGGCTTACTACGTCGAGACCGTCCCGCACTCCGACATGACGCCGACCATCGTCGACGACGGCATGGGCAAGTGCATCGAGAAGGACCCGGCCGACGCCGGCATGTGGAGCGCCATCTTCGGCGACAACACCTGGCACAACGTCGACGGGAAGAAGGGCCTGTTCTGCACCATCACGGTGAAGATGAAGATCTCCGGCACCGTCGACTACGTGATGCGCACGTGCCCGGAGCCCGGCCTCAGCGTCGACGCCTGCAAGGGCAAGTACACGACCTGGGACACCGTCGTGCTGAGCACCCAGCACCTGGACGGCGTGCCGTACACCACGACGATGGACCTGCCGTACGAGGACTACAAGACGAAGTACGACCCGAAGGTCGTCGCGGGCAAGTTCCTCTGGGACATCCTGGCCGGCGACTTCGTCAAGTGCTTCAACAACCCCGGCCTGAACTCCTCCTGCGCCTGGGCGGCCGCGACCCTCATCCCCGTCGGCAAGCTGGCGGACGCGGCCAAGGGCATCGTCGCGCTGCGCTTCGCGATGGAGACGGGCGTCGGTCTGGAGGACGCCAAGCTCGCCCTCCAGGCGACGCTCAAGGGCTACACCAGTCCGGTCGTCGACAAGCTCACCGCCGCGGCCGACGCGGTCGCCAAGTTCCGCCTGTCGCTGAAGGACGGCGTCGGCAGCGACGCGGCGCTCGACGCCCTGAGCAAGGACCCGTCCGTCGACCGGGCCCTGGTCGACGAGCTGAAGGCCGAGTCCGACACGGCCAGGGACCTGCGGACCGCCTGCGGACGCAACAGCTTCCCGGCGGGCACGCCGGTGCTGATGGCCGACGGCACCACCCGCCCGATCGAGCAGGTCAAGATCGGCGACCTGGTCAAGGCCACCGACCCGACCACGGGCGTGAGCAGCTCGCAGCTGGTCCAGAACACCATCTACACCCCCGACGACCGTGACTTCACCGAGCTCACGGTCGCCGCGCCGGACGGCACCGGCTCGACCATCACCTCCACCGACCACCACCCGTACTGGTCGCAGAGCGCCCACGCCTGGCGTGACGCGGCGGCCCTGACCACCGGTGACACCCTCCAGACGGCCGACGGCCGCACCGTGCGGATCACCGGTACCCGGCACTGGACCACGCTCCAGGCCGCGTACAACCTCACCGTCAGCAACGTGCACACCTACTACGTGCTCGCCGGTGCGACCCCGGTGCTGGTGCACAACAGCGACACGCCCGAGTGGTGCCCGGCGGTCTTCGCGGACCTGGGCAACGGCTCGTTCATGTCCCCGGGCGGCCTGCTCTACGCTCCGGGCAAGATCGAGCACGTGCTCGCCCACACTGCGGTGAACACCTCGCGGGCCACGCACACCGTGTTCCTGGAGAAGAACCCGATCAAGGTCCTGGACCTGGTGGACGACGCCTGGACCTTCCGGTCCCGGGCCATCCGGGTGCCGGGCGACGACGCCGTCTGGATCGTCCCGATGAACGACGTGATCGGGACGAACGGCGAGAAGTTCATCCGACTGGCGATCAACCCCGGTACCAACCAGATCCTCAGCGCGTACCCCGTCATGGGTCCGTGACGCGGTTCTGAGGTCGCATCACCTTCGCTGCCCTCCTGACACGGGCTCGGCCCGCCCCGTTCCGACGGGGCGGGCCGAGCCCGTTGCCGGGGGCTACCCGACGTTGGGAATAATCACGCCATGAGCAAGGACATCACCAGCGCGGTGGACGCGCTGGGCCAGGCCGAGGGTGCGGAGCTGGACGCCTTCCGCGTGGAGATCGCCGCCCGGCTGGCCGACCGGGAGTTCGACTGGGCCGGCGGCCTCGGCGCGGAGCTGACCGCCCGGATCGCCGGGGGCGAGGACCAGCAGGGACACTGCCGGGAGATGCTGTACCGGGTGCTGCACGGCCTGGCCGCCCGCTCGGAGCCGGCCAGCCTGCGCGCCCTGATGGAGGTGCTCACCTCGCCGTACCAGGACAACCCCAGCCCCGATCAGGGGGTCTCGCCGCGCTCGCTGGCAGCGGCGGTGGCCGGTGCGGGTCGGCGCGTCGAGGACATCGTCCCCCTGGTGTTCGACCCGGCGCCCGCCAACCCGTACGTCCACGAGTTCGCGGCCTGCCTGCTCCAGGAACTGGTGCTCGTCGTGGACGGGGTCGACGGGTACCCGGCGCTGCGCTCCTTCGCGGAGCAGCTGCTGACGGAGGGTCACCCGCTCGCCGTGCTGCCGCTGCGCCTGCTGCCCGAGGAGCAGGGCCTCCCCGAGCGCCCGGCCGAGGCGCCCGCGCTGGAGGTCACCGCCGCCATGCGGCAGCGGGTGCTGGACGTCGACGTTACCGAGACCGGCCTGCCGGCCACCGCCGAGGCGATCGGCGCCGCGGTGGCGCACTGGGTCAGCCAGTCCAACGGCCTGCTCGCCGCACAGGAGTTCTGGCTGGCGGAGCCGGTGGCCGCCGCGGACTTCCCGGCCCTGCTCGGGCTCCTGCCGCTCACCCCCTGGCCGGAGGCGGCCGCGGCGTGGCACCCGGCCACGCCAGTCGAGGTGTTCGAGCTGCTGTTCAACTCCGCGCAGTGGGCACCGGCCTACGGCCGGGGCTGCTTCGGCGCCTACGGCAGGCTCGCCGCCTGGCACTCCCTCGCCGCCCTGACCGGCAGCCCCGCCGACGCCCCGCCGGCTCAGATCGCCGAACTGGTGCGCCGGACCAGCTGGTTGCGCGCCGCCACCACCGCCCCGTGGTTCCACCAGGTGGCCTGGGACCTCGCCGTCGCGGCCCTGCGCCCGGGCGGCCAACAGGTCGCGTTCCTGGCCGCCACGGACACCGACTGACCCGGCAGCGGTTCAGGGCGTGGTGATCCAGGTGCCCTTGGCGGGGTGCCAGTGGATGGTGGCGTGCTGGTAGTTCTGGGCGCGGCCGCCGTCTTCGTCGTATTCGCCGGTGGTGGCGTAGCCCCAGTGGCGTTGGCGTCGGGGGCCCAGAAGGTCCGCAGGATGTCGCCGTAGACGGGGTGGGCCTCGTCCGGGTGCCGGAGGACGATCCCGTCCTGGAACTGCCGTCACCTATGAGGGAAGAGATGACACTGCTGAGGGAAATTCTTAAGTACCTGGCGCTCAACGCCTGTGCCTGGGTGGCAGTGTCATTCACTCACCGCGTGCCGTTCGCCAATTGGGACGGTGTGTCCGATCTGTGGTGGTTGATCGTTGCGCTTTCGATCTTCGCTGGTATGCCTACCATCGCTTGCATTGCCACTGCCAACGCCTTGGCGGCCGAATATTCTGGAGTCAAATTCAAACTGGTTCTGTCGGTTCTCGTTCCGTTGCCTGCCTTGCTGTTCCTGATCGCGATATCACCGATTCCTCTCTGGGTGCAGCTGGCGATCCAGCTCGGCTACCTGCTGATCGCCCGTCCGGGCCGGCCGGGGGGGGCTGGGTGCCCCCGGGACCCGTTCACCGTAGTAGCGGTTGCGGCGGGGTGCGGGGGCGCGCGGAGAATGAGGGGTGAGCTCCGACAAGCCGTCAGATCAGTCCGCCGAGCCCCCTGCGGGGCCGCCGTCTGGGCCGTTGGCTCCTGGGACGGGGTCCGGGGCGCAGGGTGGGCCGCCGTCCGGGCCGACCTCGGAGCCGCCGAGTCACCCGCCAAGTCAGCCGCCGAGCGAGCCGACGCCCAGTCAGCCCACGCCCACGCAGCAGGCGGACACGCCGCCGCCCACCGAGATCGTCGGTGCGCCCCCCTCGCTCCCCGCCTCTGCCACGCCGCCCGGACCTCCCGGGCCCCCCGGGCCGCCGCCGCGGACCGTGGTCGGCGGCGGCCAGCCGTGGTGGCGTCGGCGGCGGGTGCTGGCGCTGGTCGGGGGCGGGCTGGTGCTGGTGGGCGGGTTGACGGTGCTGCTGGTGGCGCGTCAGCCGAACGGGAACCACCCGTCGGTGGCCGTCGCCAGCCCCAGCGGCGCGCCCAGTGTCACGCTGCAGGCCGCCGCCGCGCCCGGGCAGGATCCGTACACGGGGTCGGTGGCGGCGAGCACGCCGACCAGTACAACAGCGACGGCGACGGCGAGCGCGTCGACCCCCGTGAACGGTGGCGGCACGGTGGACGGGGCGGCGGTCGGCCTCTACGGCGGGTCGCTGCACAACACCAGCTGCAACGTCGACCAGCTCAGCAGCTTCCTCACCACGCACGCCGACAAGGGCAAGGCCTGGGCCGGGGTGGAGGGCATCGACCCGGCGACGATCCCGGACTACCTGAAGTCGCTCACCTCGGCCCTGCTGCGAGTCGACACCCGGGTGACCAACCACGGCTTCGCCAACGGGGCGGCCACCAGCTTCCAGTCCGTGCTCCAGGCGGGCAGCGCCGTGCTGGTGGACAGCCACGGGGTGCCCCGGGTGCGGTGCGCGTGCGGCAACCCGCTGACCCCGCCGCTGGCCGACGCCGCCCAGCCCGCCTACGCGGGAGCAGCCTGGCCCGGGTTCCAGCCGCAGAAGGTGGTGACGGTCCGTCCGGCGGACGCACCCACGGCCGAGTTGGTGATGGTGGACCAGGACAGCGGCACGTACTTCACCCGCCCGGTCGGCAGCGGTGGCGGCACGGATCAAGCGACCACGCCTGCCGCGACCGGGAGCGGGGGTTCGCACAGCGCGAGTGCGTCGAGCGGCGCGAGCAGTTCCAGCAGCGCGGGTGGATCGGCTCCGGCGAGTTCGCCGAGCAGTGGGAAGTCACCCAGCGCAGGCGCCTCGAGCGGCGGCGCGAGCAGTGCCAGCCACGCCGCGAGCAGCAGTGCGAGCCACGCCTCGGTGAGCAGCCCGGCCGCACCCCTGTCGCCCTGACCCGGCCGAGGGAAGCGCAAGGCCCTGCCGCCCCCGGACGAGCGGGGCGGCAGGGCCAGGTCGAGCTATGGCGCTGCGTCAGTGGAGCTGGAAGGCGTTCCAGTCCCAGTTGCCGGCGGCGGGGACGGTGTAGCCGGCGCCGGTGATGGTCTGGATCAGGCCGTTGGCGTCGGCGAGGCCGGTGTGCATGGTGATCGAGCCGTCGCCGTGGCGGTACATCATGCCGATGTCGGTGCGGCCGTCGCCGTTGAAGTCGCCGGCGAACAGCTTCATCGAGTTCCAGTCCCAGCTGCCGGCGGGGACGCTGTACCCGCCGGTGAACGGGCCGAAGTTGCCGCCGCCGTCCGTCACCGAGGTGAAGAACCCGATCGAACCGTCCGTGTGCCGGTAGACCATGGCGACGTCGGTGCGCCCGTCGCCGTTGTAGTCGCCGGCGAAGATCTGGAAGGCGTTCCAGTCCCAGTTGCCGCTGGCGGGGACGGTGTAGCCGGCGCCGGTGATGGTCTGGATCAGGCCGTTGGCGTCGGCGAGGCCGGTGTGCATGGTGATCGAGCCGTCGCCGTGGCGGTACATCATGCCGATGTCGGCGCGGCCGTCGCCGTTGAAGTCGCCGGCGAACAGCTTCATCGAGTTCCAGTCCCAGCCGGCGTTCGCCGGGACGAGGTAGCCACCGGCAAACGGGCCGAAGTTGCCGCCGGCGTCCGTCACCGAGGTGTAGAAGCCGATCGAGCCGTCGGTGTGGTGGTACGCCAGCGCGAGGTCGGTGCGGCCGTCGCCGTTGTAGTCGCCGGCGAAGATCTGGAAGGCGTTCCAGTCCCAGTTGCCGCTGGCGGGGACGGTGTAGCCGGCGCCGGTGATGGTCTGGATCAGGCCGTTGGCGTCGGCGAGGCCGGTGTGCATGGTGATCGAGCCGTCGCTGTGGCGGTACATCATGCCGAGGTCGGTGCGGCCGTCGCCGTTGAAGTCGCCGGCGAACAGCTTCATCGAGTTCCAGTCCCAGTTCCCGGCGGGGACGCTGTAACCGCCGATGAACGGGCCGAAGTTGCCGCCGCCGTCCGTCACCGAGGTGAAGAAGCCGATCGAACCGTCGCCGTGGCGGTACGCCATGCCGATGTCGCCGTGGCCGTCACCGTTGTAGTCACTGGAACTCCACTGACCCCGCGGGGTGTTGGCGCTGACCCAGGAGCCCAGGTCGTCGACCCGGGCGTCGGTGACGGTGGTCAGCGTGGACGACTCGCTCAGGCAGCCGGCCTGGCCGGACAGGCTGTGCACGCCGCTCACCGCGATGGCGCCGTTCGAACCGGCGGTGAAGCTGGGGCCGCCGGTGTCGCCCTTGCAGACGGTGCCGGCGGTGGGGGTGAGGGTCAGTGAGGTGGCGGCCACCGCGCCGACGGTGGCGTCGCCGGCGTGGGCGGTGGCGGAAAGCCAGTCGGTCGCGGTGCGGCCGGTGCCGCCCGTCTTGAGCGACTGGCCGGCGGTGGCGGCGGCGCCGATGGTGGCCGGGGTGATGTCCGCGATCGGGGAGGCGAGGCGGGCGAGGACCACGTCGCGGTCGGTACGCGGGACCAGCCCGGTCACCGCCAGCGTGTGGTTGCCGAAGGCGGCCGTGGTCGCGGTGGCGGGCGGACCCGCCGGCACGGTGGTCGGCTGGTTGGGGTCGGCGGCGAAGCAGCTGGCGGCCGTCAGCACCCACTGGGTGGCGACCAGGGTTGCGCTGCAGGCGCGGGAGCCGGGGTGTCCGGGCCGGCCGACAGTGACGGTGCCGATCGCCGGGTACGCGTTGGTCGCGGCCGGGGCGGCGGTGCCGCCGGTGGCGTTGAGTTCGAGGAGGGTGGCGTCGCTGGTCGCGGAGCCTTCGCCGACGGGGGTCCAGGCGTTCTTGTTGATGTCGACGCTGCTGACCGTGCCCGCGGTGTTCAGGGTGGCCTTGATCGCGTGGTCGTCGCCCTTGATGTTGTAGACCTGCGGGATCTCCAGCGCGAGGTAGCCGGTCGGGCCGGTGATCTTGAAGCAGACCTCGCTCGGGTTCGCGGCCCGGCTGTACAACTGCACCAGGCCGCTGCCCGACGCGCAGTCGGCGAGCACGATGTGTCCGTCGCCCGACTTGAGCGTGATGTTCTGGCCGGCCAGGATCTGCGCCGCACCCGGGTAGGAGAAGTCCTCCACCGCCGTGGGCGGCACCGGCTCGGCGGCAGTCGCCGCGGTGGTCAGCCCGGCCAGGGCCGGCAGCACCAGTACTGCTGCCAGTGGCCAGGAAACTCTTCGGTGGATGTGCAAGTCGACTCCCCGTAGGACGAGAGCGCGCCCGGGGAATGCCAACGTCCCCCGAGTCAGCGGTGTGAAGCGAGCGGACGCTAGCGGGCAATGTTCGCGTGCGTCAAATCGGAGTAAAGCATTTCCCGACATACTGGCAACTGGGCGGCTGGTGGCTCGAGTCGGCCTCGATCGCGGTTGGAGTGACCTTGGTCACGGTGGTCCGGCGAGGGGGTCGGGCGCGGTCGGCCCGCCGCGGGGGTTTGGCCGGAATCGGTGGGTTCGTTGACCAACTTCCGGAGGATTGACAAGGGCCTGTCGCTGTGTGGGCTGACCCTTGGTCAGAGACGCCCGGACGGCCCGGCCGGACCCCTGGTTGACGTGGCCGAATCATGACCACTAGCCTCCGCGAAGCTTGAGACCTGCCAGCTCGGGGGCGTGTTGGCGCAGGGGTCCGCGTCTTGATGGTGGCCGAGAACGGGCGATTCCCACCCCCGCCGATCGGCGGGAACACGGCGGGGTCGGGTCGGCCGGTCACGGATGCGGCGACCCGCTGACGGCCCCGCAGCGGGTGCGCTCGGCAGACCGCCGGGGCGACCGCCCGCGGCGTGACGGCACTTCGGGTGCCATACGGGGACGGAGTTCTGAGCTGATGAGGGTAAGACCGACATCGAGGGGCGTACCGACACCGAGGGGCATACCGTTGCGGGCTGCCGCAGTCGGTGCCCTGGCGCTGACCCTGCTCAGCGGACTGGTCACGGTCCCGGCGGCGGCCGACACCGCGCCGCCGGCGGCGAACGGTGACCGGGCAAAGGTGGTCGCGGCGTGGAAGACCGGTGGCACGGCGGTGCGCCGGGCGGCCGAGACCGCGCTGACCGGTTCCGCCGCTGACATCACGGCGTTCCTGGCCACCGGCCAGGCAGCGGCTGCCGAGACCGACCTGCGGGCGGGCCTCGAGCAGGAGTTGGCGATCTCGGGCCCGGGCGTGCGCGCAGCCGGCCAGAAGGCGCTGGCCGGTTCGGCCGCCGACGTGCAGGCCTTCCTCACCACGGGGATGAAGAAGCCGGCCGAGGACGACCAGCGGGTCCGGCTGTCGCAGATCATGGCGACGGGTGGCCCCGGGGTGAAGGCCGCCGCCGCCAAGGCGATGGACGGGTCGCTCGACGACGTGACCCGGTTCCTGAACACCGGCCAGTTCAAGGCCCGGGACGACGACGACCGGGTGCAGTTGACCCAGCTGATGTCGACCGGTGGCCCGGAGGTGAAGAAGGCGGCAGGCGCCGCGCTGGACGGTACCCAGGACGATGTCCGCGCGTTCCTGCGCTCGGGCTGGCAGGTCGCCGCCTCGCGCGACCAGGAGACGCTGACCGTCGCTCAGCTGGCCGGCCTGGCGAACAACGCCTCCAGCCGGGCCGGTGAGCAGGCCGCAGTGGCAAAGGACGCGGCCGCCAAGGCCGTGGACGCGGCCCGCCTGGCCAAGGAGGCCGCCCAGCGGGCGGCCCAGGAGACCCAGGCGGCGCAGGGTTCGGCCTCGAAGGCGGCGAACGCGGCCGGTCGGGCGGCGGACGCCGCCTCCCGTGCGGCCGCCGCCGCCCAGACCGCTTCCTCGGCGGCTTCGGCGGCCAACAACGCGGCGCAGCAAGCGGCTTCGGCGGCCGCTGCGGCGGCGCAGGCCTCCACCATGGCCGGCGACGCCGCGACCCGGGCGCGCGACGCGGCGGCAGCCGCGGCGAGCGACCAGTCGAAGGCGGACGCGGCGAAGCAGGCCGCCGTGCAGGCCCGGCAGGCCGCTGCCGACTCGCGGACCGCTGGTGAGGCTGCCCAGTGGGCCGGCAAGGTCGCCACGGACGCGGGTGCGGCGGCGCAGGCTGCCGCGCAGGCGGGTACGGATGCGGCTGCGGCGGCGCAGGCCGCGGCGGACGCGGCCGGGTACTCGGGTGTCGCGGACGCGCAGGCCCAGGCCGCACGCGACGCGGCGGCGACGGCGAAGGCCGCCGCGATCGAGGCCCAGCGTGCGGCCAACGCCACGGTGAAGATCGCCGGCGAGGCAGCCGCTGCCGCCGCTGAGGCGCAGCGTGATGCCAACGACGCGGCCGGGCACGCCGATGCGGCCGCTGCTGCCGCTGACGACGCGGCGGCGCACGCCGGTCAGGCGGCGACGGCGGCGAACACCGCGCAGGCGGCGGCCACCGAGGCCACCGCCGCTGCGGACACCGCGGCCAACGCGGCCACCCAGGCGCACAAGGTCGCCACCATCTCGGCCGAGGCCGACACCGAGCGTCTTGCCGAGCAGCAGGCGGCGAACATCGCCTCTGCCGACCAGGCGTCTCGTGACGAAGCCACCAAGCAGAAGATCGCCGCCTGGCAGTCGGGTCAGGCCGCCCAGCTGGCTGCCGACACCCAGCAGCTGCTGACGGACGCGACGGCCGCCGGGGTCGACCCGGCTGTCGCCGTGGCGAAGGGCCGTCAGCTGGCGGTGCGTCTGATGACCTCGGGCGGTCCGTGGACCAAGGCGGCGGCCGAGGCCGCGGTCGAGGGCACTGACGCCGATGTCCAGGCGTTCCTGGGCGGCGGGCTCTCGCTGGCGCAGGAGCGGGACGACCGGGTCAGCGCGCAGACCATCGCGAAGCAGTCGACCAACCTGGAGCAGCGCCTGGCCGCCGAGCGGGCGTCGGTGGCTCCGGCTGCCGAGCTGCGCCAGTTCCTGGTGACGGGTCAGTACCCGGGCAAGGACGACGACGACCGGGTCGCGCTGTCGCAGATCATGGCGGCGGGCGGCCCGGGTGTGAAGGCGGCCGCGAACGCGGCGCTGAACGGCACCATCGACGACGTCCGAGCCTTCCTGACCACCGGTCAGTACAAGGCCCGCCAGGACGACGACCGGGTGCTGATCACCCAGGACATCGCCAACGGCGGTCCCGAGGTGAAGGCTGCGGCGCAGGCCGCGATGTCCGGTCCGGCTTCGGGCCTGGAGCCGTTCCTCCAGGTAGGCCTGCCCAAGGCGCAGCAGCGCGACGCCGACACCGCCGCGCACGTCGCCGTGATCAACTCCTACCTCTCGCAGATCGACGGCTCGGTCGCGCTGGCCCGCCAGTACGCGGCGGAGGCGGCCCAGTCGGCGGCGACCGCGCGCGGTGCGGCCAACGACGCGGCGGCTGCGGCCAACCAGGCGCAGCAGTCGGCGCAGCAGGCCTCGGACGCGGCGAAGGCGGCGGCTGCTTCGGCAGCGGCGGCCCAGGCCTCGGCCGCGCAGGCGGCGGCCTACGCCAAGCAGGCCGTGAGCGCGGCAGCCTCCGCCCAGTCGGCCTCGCAGCGGGCGGACGCCTCGGCGATCGCCGCGACGGCTTCGGCCGACCAGGCAAGGCAGTACGCCGCGGACGCCCAGACGGCAGCGGACCAGGCCAAGGCCTCGGCGCTGGCGGCGGGCAAGAGCGCCGCTGACGCCCAGGCCGCTTCGGTGGCCGCTCAGGGCGAGATCTGGAAGCAGCGCCAGGCCTCCAACGTCGACGGCAGCTACCTGCCCGACACGGTGGTGGTCGACGACGACGGCCGGGTCTCGGCGGTGTTCAGCCGCCAGGAGGGCGACGTCTCGCAGGAGGTGGTCAGCGAGGACATGTCCAAGTGCGTCGCCGACGACCCCGGCACGCTGGCCAACTTCCTGTTCAGCGACGCCAAGACCTGGCACAAGAACGCGGCCGGCACGCTGGTCTGCGACGTCCCGGTCAAGGTCCAGCCGCACGGCACCATGGACTACGACCTCAAGACCTGCCCGGTCCCCAACCTCAGCATCGCGGACTGCCAGGGCAAGTACACGTCCGACGACGTGATGCAGCTGACCTCGGAGAAACTCGACAGCATCCAGCCGTACGACACCACCGTCGAGCTGACCTACGACTACTACTCCGCGCACTACAAGGTCTACTGCACCCCCGACGGCGGCTGCTCGACCGGCGACAGCGGCAAGATCCTCTGGCAGATGCTGACCGGGGACATCGTCAAGTGCTGGAACAACCCCGGCATCAACGCCTCCTGCTTCTGGGCGGTGGCGACGGTCGTCCCGGCCGGCACGCTGCTCAAGGGCGCCAAGGCGGTCGTCGCGGTCAAGATCGCGGTGGAGACCGGTGTCGCCATCGACGACGCCATGACCGTGGTGCGGACCACGATCGTCGCCGCGAACACGGTGACGATGGCCAGACTCGAAGCACTGGTCGCCAAGATCCAACCGCTGCTCAAGCTGGCCGCGGACCTGGACGCGGCGGGCACCCTCGGGCCGCTCACCCCACCGGCGGGCGTGGCCGGCCTGGCGGTCGGCTGGCAGCGCTTCGGCACACTCAGCCGGCTCCAGTTCGTCAAGAAGTACTGGAACACGGCGGCCTGGACCGACGCCAACGGCGTGGTCCACGCCGGCTGGAACTACCCGACGCAGTACGCCATCCCCGGCACCCAGGTGATGCTCTCGCCGGGTGACATCAAGGCGGGCCAGGTCTGGGACCGCTTCGGTGACAGCAGCGGCAGGTGGCTCTCCCCGGCTGCGGAGAACGCGCCGTTCGCCGCGCGGGCGCTGCCGCCGGACAGCCTCAGCCTGCCGTACATGCGCTACAAGTGGGCCAAGGACTACGACGCCGCCGCCGGTACGATCGAGGAGAGCAAGGTCGCGCCCTGGTTCGAGCAGCCCGGCGGGGCGACCCAGTTCAAGCTGGAGAAGAGGGTCAGCGAGCTCTGTGCCGCCGGCTACCTGGTCAACGAGGACGGAAGCGCCTGCAAGTGAACAGTCATCAACTCCTCGCTGCCCTGCGCGAGGCAGGCGTACGCGACACCGCCTACGGCATCAGCGTGCAGGGGCTGGTGACCTTCGACCACGTGCTGGAAGCGGCGCCGATCCTGGTGCAGGGCGCCGACGGCCAGTGGACGATCGAGTCCTGGGAGCGTGGCGAGCACCGGGTCGAGGCGCGCTTCGACGCGGAGGGCGAAGCCTGCGCGTACCTGTACGGCATGTTCGTCCGTCCCTGACGGCACCCCGCGGGTGAGGACGCGCCGGTGGCCCGGT
>NZ_PYBW01000127.1 GCF_003205575.1 Streptomyces tateyamensis | reverse complement strand
GGGCCGAGCCCCGTCAACGCGCCGTCAGCCCAGCGGCGGCTCCACCGCCTCCACCGGCAGCGCGGCGGCCCGCACCTCGGCCCGGCCGAGGGCCAGGTGGGCGGCGCAGGCCACCACCACCCAGGCCAGGCCGCTGCTGTGGGTGTAGGCGTGCCCCGCGGTGTGCAGCTGCTGCTCGGTGCCGCAGTACAGGCAGGCGTTGGCGTGCAGCTGCTCGCCGCTGACCAGCAGCTGCTGGGTCGGGCCCTCGATCGGGTGGTAGTCGATCGGGATCGCCGCGCGGGCGGCGGTGAGCTGGTGGGAGGTCAGGTCCGAGGTCATCGGTCAGCTCCAGGGTGAGGACTCCAGGGTGCTGGACGGAAACGGCTCCGGTCACCCACTGTGGCCGCTCGACTCCGCCCATAGCCCCAGCGTGGCCCCAGCGCGCGCCCACCGCACCCCGGATGGGCTTATTGGCAACCCGTTTCCGCTGAACGCCCGTCACCTGGCCGCCATCCGGAGTTCTCCGGGCAGCCCGACGGGACCGTTCACGGTCAGAACGGTTGCCGAGTGCTACCGTCCCCCGCATGAACAGCGTCAGCCCGCTGCCGAGCAGCACCAGCTTCCGGCTCGGCACCCTCGGTGCCGTGGCCACCGCCCGGTTCACCGCGCGGATCGCCGCCCTGGGGCTCAAGCCCAAGGACGTCGGGCTGCTCACCCTGCTGCGCGCCGGCGGTCCACTCTCCCAGCTGGAGGCGGCCAAGGCCATGGGCGTGGCCCCGAGCCTGGTGGTCACCGTGGCGGACCGGCTCGAACTGCTGGGCGCGGTGCGCCGGCTTCGCGACCCCGGCGACCGCCGCCGCCAGCAGCTCACCCTGACCCAGCAGGGCCAGGCCCTGCTGGACCGCTGCGCGGGCGCCGCCCACGAACTGGACGCGGAGTTCACCGCCGAGCTGGACGAGCCGGAGCGCACCGCCCTGGACCGCACACTGGCCAAGCTGGCCGCCGCCCACGGCCTGCCCGCCTGAGCCCCCTGACCACTGCGGTCCCGGCAGCCGAGGCCCCGACTGCCGAGCCCCCGGCTTCGAGGTGACCGGCCGACAGGTGATAGAGAATCAGAGTGTCCACTACCGATCTCCCCCAGCAGCTCGCCCGCACCCGTCGCTTCACCCTCGGCCTGCCGACCCGGTTCACCGTCACCCCCGACGGCAGCACGGTGCTCTTCCTGCGCAGCCGCGGCGGGGCCGACCCGGTGGCCTGCCTCTGGTCGCTCGACGTGTCCACCGGCGCCGAGCACCTGCTGGTCGACCCGGTCGTGCTGCTGGGCGGCGCGGCCGAGCAGCTCTCCGAGGCGGAGCGGACCCGCCGCGAGCGGACCCGCCAGCTCGGCGCCGGCCTGGTCGGCTACCAGACCGACGCCGCCGCGGCGCTGGCCGTCTTCACCCTCTCCGGCCGGCTGTGGACGGTGGACACCCGCACCGGCGCCGCCCGCCGGCTGCCCGCCCGCACCCCGGCGCTGGACCCCAGACCGGACCCGACCGGCCGCCGGATCGCCTACCTGAGCGGCGACGAGCTGCGGGTGATCGAGGCGGACGGCACCGCCGACCGGCCGGTGGCCGCGCCGGACGCCCCCGACACCTCGTTCGGCCGCCCCGAACACGTCGCCGCCGAGTCGATGGGCCGTCACCGCGGCTACTGGTGGTCCCCCGACGGCGAGCGCCTGCTGGTGACCCGGGTCGACGAGTCGCAGGTGACGCGCTGGCACATCGCCGACCCCGCCGACCCGGCCCGCCGCCCGCGCGCCGTCCGCTACCCCCCGGTCGGCACCGCCAACGCCGAGGTCACCCTCTGGCTGGCCGAGCTGGACGGGCGGCGCACCGAGGTCCGCTGGGACCGGGCCGGCTTCGAGTACCTGACCGCCGCCGGCTGGGACGCGCACGGCCCGTACGCGGCGGTGCAGAGCCGCGACCAGCGGACCGTGCTGCTGCTGGCCGTGGACCCGGCCGACGGGGCCACCGCCGTGCTGCACGAGCAGCGCGACGAGCACTGGGTGCAGCTGGTGCCCGGGCTGCCCGACCGCAACGCGGGCGGCGCGCTGCTCGGCTTCGCCGACCTGGGCGACACCCGGCACCTGACGGTGGCCGGCACCCCGGTCACCGCGCCGGGCCTGCAACTGCACGAGGTGCTCGGGGTGGACGGCGAGGAGGTGCTGTTCGCCGCCGCCGAGCAGCCCACCGAGACCCACCTGTTCACCCACCACCCCGAGCACGGCGTGCGCCGCCTGACCGAGGCCCCCGGCGTGCACACCGGCGTGCGCCGGGCCGGCACCCTGGTCCGCAGCTCGCTCTCCCCCGACCACCCCGGCACCCGGGTCACCGTGCACCGGGACGGCCGGCCCGAACTGCCCGTCAGCTCGCTCGCTGAGCCGGCGGTGCTGGCCCAGCACCGCCGGCTCACCACGGCCGGCCCGCGCGAGCTGCCCACCGTGCTCCACCTGCCGTCCTGGTACCGGCCCGGCGGCGGCCCGCTGCCGGTGCTGCTCGACCCGTACGCGGGCCCGGCGATGCGCAAGGTGGTGAACGCGCAGAGTGGCTTCGGCCTGGTCTCCCAGTGGTTCGCCGAGCAGGGCTTCGCGGTCCTGGTGGTGGACGGCGCCGGGGTGCCCGGGCGCGGGCCGCGCTGGGAGCGCGAGGTGGCCGGCGACGTGCTCGGCCCGGCGCTGGACGACCAGGTGGCGGCCCTGCACGCGATGGCCGAGCGCCACCCGGAGCTGGACCTGTCCCGGGTGGCGATGCGCGGCTGGTCCTACAGCGGGACCCTCGCGGCGGCGGCCGTGCTGCGCCGCCCCGAGGTCTTCCACGCGGCGGTGGCCGGCGCTCCGGTGACCGACCAGCGGCTCTACGACACGCACTGGCGCGAGCGCTTCCTCGGCCACCCCGACCAGTACCCCGAGCGGTACGACGCCGCCTCACTACTGCTCGACGCGCCGAAACTGCGCCGGCCGCTGCTGCTGGTGCACGGCCTGGCCGACGACAACGTCTTCCCGGCCCACACCCTGCGGCTGTCCGCCGCCCTGCTGGCCGCGGGCCGCCCGCACGAGGTGCTGCCGCTCAGCGGCACCACCCACTCACCGGTCGGCCAGCGGCTGCTGGAGCACTCGCTGGCCTTCCTGAACCGGTCGCTGGGCCTGGATCCCCGGGTGGGTTAGGGCTGCACGTCGCTGCGGCCGCAGACCCAGGCCAGCGCGTCGTGCACGCCGCGGGCGTGCTCGCGCTGCTCGGGATCGGTGCGCAGGTCCAGGTGGCGGACCTGGGCGGCCTGCTGCTCGGCGGCCAGCTGGGCCGGACATGGCCCCTCCGGCGAGGTGGCGGGGCTGCCGGTCACCGGGGCGAGCCGGCCGTGGCCCAGTGCCCACCGGTAGCCGTCCAGCGATCCGCTGCGGGCCGGCGAGTGCTCGAACGGCGGCTCACCGAGGTACTCCAGACGCGCCAGCGCGTCCTCAACCTGCTCCCGGGAACGTGCCCCGACCCGGGACGTCACTTCGTGGCTGGTCATGTTCGCAGCGTATGCACCGCTCGGCCGGTAGGCGCGCCCACACGGCCAAACGGATTTAACGCGATCGGCGCGCCCAGGTGCGCTCACGGACGGTTCGGATCCACACTCGGAGTGCAGGGTCCATCCGACCGACGGAGGCTTCCCATGTCCGAGCCCATCGACAACGAGTCGCCCACTCCCGACCACCTGCTGCACACCGGGGCCGAGCACCCGGTGGACCCGGAGGATCTGGTGATGGCCTCCGGCCGCACCCCGACCCCCGAGCTGATCGAGCGCGCCCGGCAGACCCTGGAGCGGGACGGCGCGGCGGCCGTGGAGCGCCTGCTCCCCTGAGCCCCGGACGACCCGCAGGCGCCGCCGCTCCGCTCAGGGGCGGCGGCGCCTGCGCAGCACCGCCCGCAACACGAGCACGGCCGCCAGCAGCAGCGCCGCGCACAGCAGGTAGAGCTGGTAGCGCAGCGCCTGCCGGTAGATCGAGTCCAGGTTGCCCCCGGCCAGGTAGCCGACCGTGCTCCACACCCCGACCCAGGCCACCGCTCCGAGCGCGTTCCACAGCAGGAACCGGCGCCAGGCCATGCCGGTGATCCCGGCGATGATCCCGTTGGTCTGGCGCAGCCCGTCGATGAACCGGGCGCCCAGCACCACCTTGCCGCCGTTGCGGGTGAAGAAGCCCTCGGCCCGTTCCAGCCGCGCGCCGGTCAGCCCGACGTAGCGGCCCCAGCGGTGCACCAGTGCCCGCCCGCCGGAGCGGCCCAGCAGGTAGCCCAGGCAGTCCCCCAGGAACGCCGCGACCACTGCCACCGCGACCACCCCCGCGAGCGAGAGCCGGCCGGCCCCCGCGTAGACCGCCGCCAGGATCAGCACCGTCTGCCCCGGCACCGGCAGCGCCGCGTTGTCCAGCAGCACCAGTACGGCCACCGCGAGGTAGCCGTAGTGCTCCAGGAACGGCGCCAGGGCCGCCAGCGGGCCGGGCAGTTCCGGGGCGGTCGGAGCCAGGGTCTGGGTCATCGCCGTCCCACCTCAAGACGATCCGTGGACGCACATTGTCGCAGGCCTGTGACGGACGACGCCCCCCTTTTGGTCCGATTTACTCATCTTTCGTGCATAGAGTGCCAGGCATGTCTTCGTCGCAGATGGGCAAGTTTGTCCGGAACAGCAAGCTCACGGTCAGGTTCCTCGGCATCAGCACGGCGGCCGGTGTGCTGACGGCGGGGGTCGCGGTGCCGGCCGTCGGCGGCATGGGCCTGACCGCCAAGAGCGCGGTGGAGGACTTCCAGAACCTGCCGGACGATTTCACCACACCGCCGCTCTCCCAGTCCTCCACGATCTACGACGCGAGCGGCGGCGTGATCGCCACCGTCTGGGACCGCGACCGCACCGTGGTCACCAGCGACCAGATATCCCCGCTGGTGAAGTCCGCCCTGGTGGACATCGAGGACAACCGGTTCTACGACCACGGTGCGATCGACGTGAAGGGCGTGCTCCGGGCGATCAGCAACAACGCGGGCGGCGGCGGCACCCAGGGCGCCTCCACGCTGACCCAGCAGTACGTGAAGAACGTCTTCGTCGAGGAGGCCGGCGACGACCCGGCCGCGGTGCAGGCGGCCCAGGCACAGACGGTCGGGCGCAAGCTCAAGGAGATGAAGTACGCGATCAAGGTCGAGGAGACCCTGAGCAAGGACCAGATCCTCACCAACTACCTCAACATCACCTTCTTCGGTGAGCAGGCCTACGGCGTCGAGGCCGCCGCCCAGCGCTACTTCTCCACCCACGCCGCCGACCTCACACTGCCGCAGGCCGCGCTGCTGGCCGGCCTGGTGCAGTCGCCCAGCGGCTACGACCCGGTGGTCAACCCGAAGGCCGCCAAGGAGCGCCGGGACACCGTGCTGCGCAAGATGGCCGAGTACGGCACGATCAGCCGGCAGCAGGCCGACGACGCGATCAAGACCGATCTCGGACTCAACGTCAGCAAGGCGCAGAAGGGCTGCATCACCGCCCAGCAGGGCGAGGGGTTCTTCTGTGACTACGTGAAGAACGAGGTCCTCAACAACCCGGCCTTCGGCAACTCCGCCCAGGCCCGGCAGGCGCTGTGGCAGCGCGGCGGACTGCAGATCCACACCACCCTGGACCCGAAGGCGCAGGCCGCGCTGCAGAAGTCGGTCACCAGCCACGTGTACGCCTCCGACAAGGCGGCCACCGCGACCACCGTGGTGCAGCCCGGCACCGGCAAGATCATCGCGATGGGCCAGAGCCGCCCGTACGGCGTGGGCACCAACCAGACCCAGATCAACTACAACGTCGAGAAGTCGATGGGCGGCGGCGTCGGCTTCCCGACCGGCTCGACCTTCAAGCCGATCGTTGCGGCGGCGGCGCTGGAGGGCGGCATCCCCGCCTCGCAGACCTACGCCTCGCCGTACAGCATGCTCTGGCCCGCCATGAAGGACTGCTCGGGCAACCGGTACCCGTCCAAGGACGAGGTGCACAACGACGCCAAGTCGCTGGTCGGCCCGTTCGCGATGCCCGCCGCGATGGCCCAGTCGGTGAACACCTACTTCGCCTCGCTGGAGGGTGACGTGGGCCTGTGCAGCGTGGCGCAGATGGCCAACAAGCTGGGCATCACCCAGCTGGCCGGCGGCGGCCCGCTGGCCGTCACCCCCGCGATGGCGCTGGGCACCAACACGCTCACCCCGCTGGAGATGGCCAACGTCTACGCGACCTTCGCCGCGCACGGCAGCTACTGCACGCCGACCGCGATCGACAGCGTCACCGGCCCCGACGGCAAGCCGATCACCGTGCCGACCGGCAAGTGCAGCCAGGTGATGTCCTCGGACACCGCGGACCAGCTCACCACCATGCTCAAGGGCGTGGTGCAGGACGGCACGGGTTCGCCGGCCGGCCTGAGCGACCGGGACAGCGCGGGCAAGACCGGTACCACCAACGACAGCAAGCAGGTCTGGTTCGTCGGGTACACGAACGAGCTGTCCGCCGCGACCGTGGTGAGCGACACCGACAGCCCGAAGTCGCTGGACGGGCAGAGCATCGGCGGCGAGGTGGTGGGCCAGGCCTTCGGCGGCACGCTGGCCGGGCCGATCTGGCGCGACACGATGACCGGCGCGCTGAAGGGGACGACGCCGAGCTCGCTGACGACGGTGCCGCTCGGGTAGGCGGCACCAGGTAGCGGTGGCCCCCGTCGAGTTCTCGGCGGGGGCCGCTGGGTTTTCGGGGGCGGCGGGCGCGCGGGGGCGTGTCGTTTGACAGGGTGTCAGGAGGTGATCCAGGATCAGGCTTAGTGGAAATGGCTTTCATTTGCACTTTGGCTCTTCCTGATCCGAGAGTGAGCGTGGTCCCCATGTCCCTGACCGTCTCCCCCGAGCTGCTGGCCCAGGCCCAGGCCGGCGAGGTCGCCGAGGCCGACTTCGTCGCCACCGTGCGCGACTCGCTGCCCTTCGCGTACCGGACGGTGGAGCGGCTGACCACCGAACTCGCCGACGGTGCGGCACCGTTCGCCCACAACACGGTCGAGCCGCCGACCGACGCGGAGCGCGGGCAGCTGCTCCGGGCGATGGCCAGCGACTCGATCCGGGGCTCGCTGGAGCGGCACTTCGGGGTCAAGCTGGCCTTCATGAACTGCCACCGGGTCGGGGTCTTCCCGGCCGGCGCGGAAGCGGGCCCGGAGTACCGCGAGTTCACCTCGATGCGGGCCCAGCTGCTGAACCAGACGCCGGAGCTGCTGAGCTGCTGAGCTGCTGAGCGCCGCTCGGTGTTGACGGCGGGGGGAGACGGGCCGGGCCCGGTCGGAGCAGGTGCTCCGACCGGGCCCGGTCGTTGGTGCGGGGTGGCGGTGTGCGGCGCGCGTCAGGCGCGGGCGCTGGTGACCGCGGTGCCCAGGGCCTCCTTGATGCGGGGGCCCAGGCGGGCGAAGCCGAGCTCCTTCATGGCGGCGCGGAGCAGCTCGTCCTCGCTGCGGTCGGTGCCGTCGGTGTCCAGCCAGCGGACCAGGGCGACCAGGTCTTCGGCCGAGTAGGCGGTGATGGGGCGCCCGGGGGCGAGGTCGGGCTTGCCGGCGGGGGCGGTGGGCTCGGCGGCCACGTCCACGACCGGGGGCGCCACCTCGGCGACGGGCTCGGGCTCGGGGGCGACCTCGGGCTCTACGGCGACGGGCGCCGCCTCCTCCGCGACCGGCTCGGCCTCGACCGCAAGCTCGGCAACGGGCTCCGGCTCGGGCTCGACGTCCGCGACCGGCTCGACCTCGGCAGCCGGCTCGACGTCAGCCTCGGCCTCGGCCTCAGCCTCGGTCACCGACTCAGCGTCAGCCTCGACGGCAGCGGGCTGCGCATCTGCCTCGACGTCAGCCGCGGCAGCCGCCTCAACATGGGTCTCGGCCCCAGCCTCGGCCTCCGGCTCGGGTGCGGCCTCGGCCTCGAGCTCGGTCTCTGCCTCGGCGTCAGCCGCAAGCTCAGCAACGACCTCGTCCTCGGCGGCCGCCTCGGCAACGACCTGGATCTCGACCTCTGCCTCGGCAGCGACCTCGACCTCCGTCTCCGCGGCGACCTCGACCTCCGTCTCCGCGGCGACCTCGACCTCGACCTCGACCTCGACCTGCGGCAGCGTCTCCAGCTCCGGCTCACGAGCCGGCGCCGGGATCACGATCGCGGGCTCGGCCAGCACGGCCTTCGCCTCGTCCTCGGCCACCTCGTCCTCGCCGGGCTCCTCGGTCTCCGCAGCCGCGTCAACCTCGTCGGCAGCCTCGGCGGCCTCGGACTCCTCGGCCGCCGCCTCCGCCGTCTCGGCCTGCTTGCGCAGCAGCTCCGCGTACGCGGCCTGCGCAGCGGCGCGGTCGGCCTTGGCCTCGGCCAGCTCGGCGAGCAGCTCGTCCAGCCCGGCCGCCTCCAGCTCGGTCCGGAGCGCGCGCAGTTCGGGCAGCCGGTAAAGGGTTCCCTCGTCCGCGGCCAGCGCCGCGACCAGGTCGGCCAGCTCCTCGTAGCTCAGCACCATCAGTTCGCGCCCGACCAGCTTGCTCAGCTCGCGCAGGCCGCCGGTCAGCGCCTCGGCCGACTGGCCGGTGACGTCGAGCAGTTCGGGGTCCACGGGGCGGGCCACCGTGCCGGAGGCCGGTGCCAGCTCCTGCCACTCGGCGCGCTCCGCGGCCGCGGCGACCAGGGCGGCGTGCAGCGCGTCGCGGCGCGGACGGTCGGCCACGGCGAGGCGGCGGGCCTCCGCGCGCAGCTTGCGACGCCGGCCCCAGGAGAGCTTCAGGCCGCGCTCGCGCCGCCAACTCCCGTTCGCGGTGGCGGCGGCCAGCGCGTCCAGGTCCGCCTCGTACGCACCCGAACGCAGCGTGGTGGCGGTCTCGCGGACCCGGCGCAGCAGGCCGATCAGGGTCAGCACCTCGGCCACCGAGGCGGGTTCGCGCAGCGCCGCCTCCTCGGCCAGGCGTTCGGCGGCCTCGCGCAGCAGCGACAGGTCGCAGCCGCGCACCTCGGCGAGCACGGTGGAGGCGGACCGGGCGTCCTCGGCGCCGGTCACGGTGGAGGCGGCGGCGTACCAGGCGTGGGTCTCCACCGCCAGCGTGAATCCGCCCAGTTCGGCATACCTGAGGAGGCTTTCGCCCAACTCGGGCGTTTCTTCGGCACCCGGACCGGCGGAGCGGTCCTGCGGCGGTACATCGGCGTTCTGCACGGGAAGCACTGTCATGGGGATCGTCCGGTTCGTGGCGGGGAAGGCTGCGTCGGGGATGGTGCGAGGGCCGGCCCGGGAGCGGGTGGAGTCTGATCCGCCTCCCTGAGGTCCCTGCTGGTAGGTCAGGATACGGGTGGGCGTTCGACGCTTGCACGCACCCGGGCCCTGGTGAGGACACTGTGCCGTGCCCACCCCCGCCTGCCCGGCAGGACACGCGCCCGGCCGGTGGCAGGACACCCCGACCGGAGCCGCTCTCCGAACGGAGGGTCGATTGGTACTGACGCTGCATCAGTGAGTGGCCTGAGGAAGCAGCGGGCACCACGGCCCGGGCCGGGCGCCTGCTCTCCCTCCGGCCCCTGCCCCTACAGCTGGCTGAGGATCGTGGGGTCCGTGATCTTCGTGTCCTCGGCCAGCACGACCGCCTTGCTGAGGATCACCGCGAGCATCCGGTCTCCCTCGAAGGGGAGGAAGCCGGTCTGCGGGGCGGCCACGGCGGACTTCGGGACGATGCACAGGTACTGGTCGTTCGGGCTCCGCAGGATGTTGCCCGAGCCGAGGTGGATCTTGTACGTGTGGCGCTCGCCCCTGACGTGCAGGAAGCGGCCGTCGAGGGTGCAGCGGTCGGCGATGGCCAGGCGGGGCACCAGGCGCTCCAGCAGGGCCCGGCGGGTCTGGGCGTTCTGGTTGAGCTCGCCGAAGCCGTAGCTGGTCCAGTACGCCTGGAACCGGCCGCCTGGGCCGCCGTCCTGCCAGGTCGGGTCGTTGCCGACGCTGGCCACGCCGACGAACAGGTCGACGTCGCGCAACACCTCGGAGAGCACCAGCGGCGGGATGTCGGCGAGCGGGAGCGAGTTCACGGCGGCGCGGCGGCCCAGCCACGTGCGGCGGCTCAGCCCCATGCTGTACTCCCCGCCGAAGCAGTGCGCCGAGTTCTCCGGTGCGTCGATGGGGTAGAAGCGGACCTGATCGGTCGTCAGGCGCAGGTAGCTGCCGGACTCGGTGCTGTCCACGCCGTAGGCCTCGCCCTCGCCGTGGATCCAGTACTCCGCACGCAGGCCCCACTGCGGCAGTTCGCGGGTGGCGGGCGGGGCCGAGTCGTCGACCATCAGCCGCAGCCTGTTCCGCCAGCCCCGGACGGCGGCCAGGGAGTGGAACTGGTGCTGGCGCAGGACGTGGGCGGCGAAGCGGTTGGAGTAGGTACGGGTCGCGCGCTCGGCGTCGGTCAGCAGGTACACCTCGCGGTGCGCCTGCTTGAACGGCTGGGTGATGCCGTGCCGCTCCAGCCAGTCGCGCCAGGCCACGACCACGGCGGGCTCGTGGTCCACCGGGTGCCACAGGCGAACCTCGGCGCCGTCGTGCACCTGCTCGTCGGCCAGGGTGCGCAGCTCGCCGTCCGCGAAGCCGACGGCGGTGCCGTCGACCGTCCAGAGCAGGCGGCGCGCCAGGGTACCGACCAGCGGGTGGTCGAGGTAGCGCTCGCGCCAGGCGGCGTAGGACCAGGTGCGGCGGGCCAGGAACTGGCGGTCCAGGCGCTCGCTCTGGGCGGAGAGCATCTTGTCGACGTCCTTGGCCGCCGCTTTCAACTCCTTGAGCTGCTCGGCGTGATCGCGCTTGACGGCGGCAGGCACGGTCTTGGCCGCCTTTCCCGCGCTGTTGCGCCAGCCGAGCACCGCCTTGCCGCCCTGGACCTCCAGCACGGCCGTGAACTCCCCCAGCACCTGTTCGGTGCGGCCGACCTCGGTCAGCCCGTAGGCCGGGACGGCCAGTTCCTGGATCTCCTCACGGGACAGGCCCAGCGCGTCGGCCCGGGTCTGCAGGGCGGTGTCGATCAGCTTCAGGGTGCCCTTGTACGTCACCCGGGTGGCCAGGCGGGCGAGTTCGGCAAGGGCCGGTTCGCCCTCGAGGCGGGCGAGCGCGATGACGGCGGCGTTGGCGACCTTGGGGTTGCGCGGGCCGACCCCGGGGAGCTTCTTCAGCGAGGTCTCGGCCAGTGCGCCGAGGGCCCGGGCGGTGTCGGGGTGGGCGGGCAGCAGGGCGAGCACCCAGGCCAGTCCGCGCAACGCGTTGGCGTTGTAGGGGTCGAAGGTGTTGTTGACGTCGGGCTGGTACTCCTGGCCCTCCAGTTCGAAGGTGCGGCGGCCGACCAGGGCCAGCCATGGCAGCACGGCGGTCCGGACCCGGTCCGTGCCGAGGGCCTCGACCAGGGCGCGGGCCTGTTGCTCCCACCTGCGGGTGGGCTTGGCGGCGGTGGCGGTCGTGGCGAGCCGCAGCAGGGCCTGCCAGTCGGCGGCGTCCGCGGCCTGCTCGGCGTCCCGCAGGGCGAGCTCGGCCCATTCCTCGCCGACGTTGAGGGCCGGCTCGGTGAGCTTGGCGGCGAGGGCGACCGTGCCGTCGTCGTACCCGTTCAGGGCGGAGCGCCGGAAGGTGGCCACCACGGCGGGCGCCAGGGCGCGGCCGGCCGCGAGCTCGGCCTCGGCGAGGTCGTCGAGGCGCTCGCGGTACCAGAGCGTGTGCACCCGGCCGAGTGCGTCCAGCCGCTTCAGGCGCGCCGCCGCGAGCCGGTCACCGGGCAGGTCGCGGCTGAGCACCCCGAGCAGGGTCAGCGCCACCTCCCGGGCGTGGGGAGCCGCGTCGGTCGACTGGTACCGCGCCGTCAGCTCGTCGGCGAGCGCCGCGCGCTGCTCGACCGGCAGCGCGCGCAGCTCGTCGAGCAGCTCGACCCAGTTGCGGTCCGCGCGGTTGTTGGTGGCGTACCCGGCCTTGACCAGGTCGGCGACGAGCGCCTCCGGCTGCTCGGCGCTGCCGCTCCGGCGGATCCGCGCCCGGATCTCCGTCACGTCCACCACCGTCAGCCACCCACCAGCGGCACGAGCTTCAGGAAGGTGACCACCGTGCCGAGCACGAGGTCGACCTCCTGGTCCGGGTCGACGACCTGACGGTCCCCCACCAGCACCAGGAAGCCGTTGCCCGCGAAGGCCTGCAGCGCGAGCTCGCTCTGCGCCTCGGGGTCGATCCGGCGGGGCGTGCGCAGCGCGTACCCGTTCAGCACGCGCTCGGTGTCCTGCGGCTGGACCAGCCCCTGGAAGACCTCCGGCGTCCGCGCGTTGTACTCGGCGACCTCCTGGAAGACCCGCCGCCGGATCAGCTCGCGCACAGTGAGCCGCTCCTCGGCGATCTCCAGCCCCCACCCGTCACTGCGCTGCCCCGAAGTCGTCTCGTCGACGAACGTCACGATTGCCATGCCGCAGACAGTACGAGCCGCCACTGACGCGGCGACCGACCCGGGGGGACCCTCGGCTCGCGGTCCGGATGCGGAGCACACGGCCCGGAACTACGGCTCCAGGCGGGGGTCGTCGATGTGGACGGTGGCGATCCCGGGCGGGTACAGCTCCGGACGGGCCGTCAGGATCAGGTGCTGAAGCGGGCGCGTCGGGGTGGGCAGACTCGTGGCGATGGCGTGGGCCAGGTCCTGGCCCCCGTAGCCGTCGCGGACCACGGTCGCCACCAGGACGGCGGTGCTCGCGTCCAGGGGCTCGAATTCGAGGGAGGGCAGCGCCAGGATCGCGTGCGCGGTGCCCTCGTCCTTGATCTCGGCCTCGGCCAGGCACAGCACCGGGACCAGCAGGTGCTGGAAGGGGCTCCGCAGCGCGGCGTCCACGACGCGGTGCAGGCGCGCGTGGCCGTCGGCCAGCGCGGCCAGGGCGCTGGAGTCCAGGATGATCACGCGCTGCGCCTCGGGGAGACCCTGGCGCGCGCATCGGCGGCGGCGATGTCGTAGACCCGCTGCAGCAGGTCCGGGCCCTGGTCCAGCTCGGTGTCGGTGAGAGTCATCCCGAAGTGCTCCCGCAGCAGCCGGCGACCCTCGGCGACGCGCTCGGCGATCTGCTCCGCAGTGGGCTGCCGCTCCACCAGCAGGGCCACCTGGGCACCGATCGTGGTTCCCTGGGCCGCCGCGAGAGCGGCCAGGCGGTCCCGCGTCTGGGGGGAGACCTTGATCGTCGCATCAGCCATGCCGCGATCGTACACTGCTGGTACACCGGCGGTGTACGGATCCGGCTCCCGGCCTCTCGACCGGGGCGCGAATTCAAGATCGTCAGTGGTTCCGAGGGCGCGCTTGAGGACAGGCCGCTCCTACCGCGGCCCCCGACCGGCCCGGGCCAGCCGGTTCCCCATTGCCCGGACCTGGGCGACCAGCTCCGGTGGTTCGAGGACCTGGAACTCGGCGTCCGTCACGCCCAGCGCCATCAGCGGCCAGACCGCCTCCTCCGCGGACATCCGCACCCGGCAGCTGGATTCGGTGAGCGGCTCGACCACGGCCCAGCGTCCGATCCGCTCGCTGACCCGCTGCGCCGGGGCCTGCACCTCGGCCAGCACCTGGTACGGGCGCGGGGCGTTGTTGCGGCCCGCGCGGACGAAGTCGGCCGCGTCGCCGCCCGGCAGCTCGCGCGGGCGGAACCGGGCGCCGGTGCCGGCCGGGTCCGCCAGGCGGTCCAGGCGGAAGCTGCGCCAGGCGTGCCGGACCAGGTCGTAGGCGACCAGGTACCAGCGCCGGTCCAGGAAGACCAGGCGGTGCGGCTCCACCTCCCGCTCCGCGCGCCGCCCGTCCGCCGTGGTGTAGCCGAACCGCAACTGCTCGGTGTCCCGGCAGGCCATCGCCACCACAGTGAGGGCCCCGGCGTCGACGCCGGAGACGGCCGGCCCGTCCCACTCACCGGGCACCGTCATCGCCCGCAGCGCCTCCGCGCGCCGGCGCAGCCGGGCCGGCATCACCTGGACCACCTTGGCCAGCACCCGTACCGAGGCCTCGGCGATCCCGGCCACCGCGCCCTCGGCGGCGGCCTGCAGCCCGATCACCAGGGCCACCGCCTCCTCGTCGTCGATCAGCAGCGGCGGCAGCGCGGCGCCGGCCGCGAGCTGGTAGCCGCCGTCCACCCCGCGCTGCGCGTCCACGGGGTAGCCGAGCTCGCGCAGCCGGTCGATGTCGCGGCGCAGGGTGCGCACCGAGACTCCGAGACGCTCGGCCAGTTCCTCGCCGGGCCAGAAGCGGTGGGTCTGGAGCAGGGAGAGCAGTCGCAGCGTTCGGGTGCTGGTGTTCGCCATGCCTGCGATTCTGCCCGTGATTCAGGACAGGAACTGACCGCTTTCCGCTCTACCGTGAAACACGAGGGCAAGCCGGAGCAAGGCGACGAGAGGCGAGAACCATGACCGAGAGCACGACCCAGGCGATCACCGGCGAGCGGGCCGACCTGCTGGCGGGCCTGGCCAAGCAGCGCCACTTCCTGCGCTTCACCACCCGCGATCTGACCGACGAGCAGGCCGGACTGCGCACCTGCGCCAGCGAGCTGTGCCTGGGCGGTCTGATCAAGCACGTCACGACGGTCGAGCGGACCTGGACGGCCTTCATCGTGGACGGGCCGAAGGCCTTCCCGGACTTCGCCGGCTTCACCGAGGCCGACTACGCCCGCCGGGCCGACGAGTTCCGCCTGCTGCCCGGCGAGACGCTGGCCGGCGTGCTCGCCGCCTACGAGGAGGTGGCGGCCCGCACCGACGAGCTGGTGGCCACCCTGCCCGACCTGGACGCCACCCAGCCGCTCCCCAAGGCGCCCTGGTTCGAGCCGGGCGCCCACTGGTCGGCCCGCCGGGTACTGCTGCACCTGATGACCGAGACCGCCCAGCACGCGGGCCACGCGGACATCGTCCGCGAGTCGCTGGACGGCGCGAAGAGCATGGGCTGACGCTCCGCCAGGCTGCCGATGCCTGACGCTCCGTCAGGCCGCAGCAGCCGGACGGGAGACCTTGAGCGCCGTCTCGTGCACACCGTCCACGGCGCGCTCGGTCTCCCAGCCGGCGGTGCTGAGGATGGCCTCGGCCGCGTCCGTCATCACCTCCAGGGTGACGGTGCCCAGCGGCAGCGCCCGCTGCTCGGCGAGCTCCGGTGCGGAGACGATCAGCTCCTTGATCTCCGCGCTGGGGCTCCATCGCACGTAGACGCCGCCGGTGTCGGCCCGGCTGGGGTCGTAGTAGAGCACGAAGACCGCCGGCTTGCCGCCGCGCAGCTGCCAGGAGTCACCCGCCTCGTGCACCGGCAGGCCGACGAACCGCAGATCCGCCCCGACCTCCGCCGCCAGCCGGACCAGCTCCGCCTCCGCTTCCTGACCCACCCGCTCCGGGACCATGCAGACTCCCCTGTTCTCCTCGCACCGCTGCGAAGGCCGATGCGAAGACGGTAGCCGCCGACCCGCGCGCGGCGGGGCAGTACACACCGTCGGGCGCGGTCCGGTGCGCGGTGAGTGTCCGTCAGGTTCGCGGTCCGACGGGCGGCGATCGCGGCCCCGGCGTGGTGGCGAGCTGCCCGGGCTGACCCGCCCTAGGATTTCGCGTACTCCAGCAGCACCTCCCGCATCGCCGAGGCGGCCCGGCTGAGCGGGACTTCGGCGCCGTGGGCCAGGTTGATGGTGCGGCGCATGGCGGGGCTGGTGAACGGGGTGGCGGTCAGTCCGGTGCGGGCGGCGACCATGCCGGGGACCACGGCGGCGCCCAGGCCCGCCTGGACGAACGACAGGACCGCATCCATCTCGCCGCCCTCGACCGCGAATTCGGGGCTGAAGCCGGCCGCACGGCAGGCGGCGAGGGTGGCTTCGCGGACGTCGTAACCCTCGCGGAACATCACCAGCGGCCGCTCCCGCAGGTCCTCGATCCGGGCCCGGCGGGGGCGCGGGAAGAGCGGGCGGGCGGAGACCAGGACCAGATCCTCTCGAAGGAGTTCGGTGAGGGCGAGTCCGGGAGCATCGGTGGGCGTGACGATCAGCGCCAGGTCCAGCTCGCCGGCCGCCAGCACCCGGACCAGGTCGCGCGAGCCGTCCTCGCGGACCTGCAGCTCCACGCCCGGGTAGCGGGTGCGGTAGGCGTGCAGCACGTCGGGGACCAGGCTGGTGCACAGGCTCGGCGGGGCGCCCAGGCGGACCCGGCCCCGGCGCAGCGAGAGGGTCTCGCGCACCGCGACCCGGGCCGAGTCGGCATCGGCCAGGATCCGGCGGGCCAGCGGCAGCAGCGCCTGCCCGGCGTCGGTCAGGGTGCTGTGACCGCGGCCGCGGTGCACCAGCTCGGACCCCAACTCCCTTTCCAGTGAACGGATCTGCTGGGAGAGCGAGGGCTGGGCGACATGCAGGTGGTCGGCCGCCCGGGTGAAGTGGCCCAGGTCGGCGACGGCGACGAAATAGCGGAGTTGCTGGAGCTGCACGGAGCAATGATAGGCACTTCCTATGCAAAGCGGTGCGAACATGTCTTGGACGGATCATCGCGCCGCTGCCTACCGTCGTCCCCATGGCACTGACGACACACCCGCCGCGCGCCCCGCTCTGGCGCTCGACCGTGGGCAAGAAGGCCGCCATGGCGGTCAGCGGGCTGGTGCTGCTGGCCTACCTGGTGGCGCACATGCTGGGCAACCTCAAGATCTTCTTCGGGGCCGGCGAACTGAACGGCTACGCGGCCTGGCTGCGCACCATCGGCCGGCCGTTCCTGGGCCACGAGTGGTTCCTGTGGATGGCGCGCACCGTGCTGCTCGCCGCGGTGCTGGTGCACGGCACGGCCGCCTACCAGCTGAGCCGGCGCGATCTGGCCGCCCGACCGACCGGCTACCGGCACACCCGGGCCCGGGCGTCCTACGCGACCCGGACCATGCGCTGGGGCGGGGTGATCCTGGGCCTGTTCATCGTCTGGCACATCCTGGACCTGACCACCCTGACGGTGAACTCGCGCGCCGAGCAGGGCCACCCGTACCAGAACGTGGTGGCCTCCTTCCACACCTGGTACAGCGGCTGGATCTACTGCCTGGCCATGCTGGCCCTGGGCCTGCACATCCGGCACGGGTTCTGGAGCGCCGCGCAGACCCTGGGCCTCAACAGCCAGCACGGCAACCCGCGCCGCGACCGGGTGTTGAAGCTCGCCGCCAACGCCCTGGCGCTGCTGCTGACAGCCGGCTTCCTGTCCGTGCCGATCGCCGTGATGACGGGAGCCGTCAAGTGACCCACCACCCGCAGGACGAGTACGTGAACGACGAGCGCGCGCAGGACGAGTACGCGCCGACTGCGTTCGCCCAGTACCAGGAGGGCGACCCGATCGCCGACACCAAGGCCCCCGCCGGCCCCATCGAAGGCCGCTGGGACCAGCGCCGGTTCGAGGCCAGGCTGGTCAACCCGGCCAACCGGCGCGGCCGCACGGTGATCGTGGTCGGCACCGGCCTGGCCGGCGGCGCGGCCGGCGCCACGCTGGCCGAACAGGGCTACCGCGTCGTCCAGTTCTGCTTCCAGGACTCCCCCAGGCGGGCCCATTCGATCGCCGCCCAGGGCGGGATCAACGCGGCCAAGAACTACCGCAACGACGGCGACTCGATCCGCCGGCTCTTCTACGACACCGTCAAGGGCGGCGACTTCCGGGCCCGCGAGTCCAACGTGCACCGCCTGGCCCAGGTCTCGGTGGAGATCATCGACCAGTGCGTGGCCCAGGGCGTCCCGTTCGCCCGCGAGTACGGCGGCCTGCTGGACACCCGCTCGTTCGGCGGCGTCCAGGTCTCGCGCACCTTCTACGCCCGCGGCCAGACCGGCCAGCAGCTGCTGCTCGGCGCCTACCAGGCGCTGTCGCGCCAGATCGCGGCCGGGAACGTGGAGATGCACGCCCGCACCGAGATGCTGGACCTGCTGGTGGTGGACGGCCGGGCCCGCGGCATCGTGGCCCGCGACCTGGTGACCGGGCAGGTCCGCACCCACCTGGCGGACGCCGTGGTGCTGGCCACCGGCGGCTACGGCAACGTCTTCCACCTGTCCACCAACGCCAAGAACTCCAACGCCACCGCGATCTGGCGGGCCCACCGGCGCGGCGCCCTGTTCGCCAACCCGTGCTTCACCCAGATCCACCCGACCTGCATCCCGCGTTCCGGCGACCACCAGGCCAAGCTGACCCTGATGAGCGAGTCGCTGCGCAACGACGGCCGGATCTGGGTGCCGCGCCGACCGGGCGACACCCGCCCGCCCGCGCAGATCTCCGCGGCGGAACGCGACTACTACCTGGAGCGGATGTACCCCTCCTTCGGCAACCTGGTGCCCCGCGACATCGCCTCCCGGGCCGCCAAGGTGGTCTGCGACGAGGGCCGCGGGGTCGGCCCGGGCGGGCAGGGGGTGTACCTGGACTTCGCCGACGCGATCGAGCGGCTCGGCCGCGAGGCGGTGGCGGCGCGGTACGGGAACCTCTTCGAGATGTACCAGCGGATCACCGCCGAGGACCCGTACCAGGTGCCGATGCGGATCTACCCCGCGATCCACTACACCATGGGCGGCCTGTGGGTGGACTACGACCTGCAGACCACCGTGCCGGGCCTGTTCGCGATCGGCGAGGCCAACTTCTCGGACCACGGCGCCAACCGGCTCGGCGCGAGCGCGCTGATGCAGGGACTGGCCGACGGCTACTTCGTGCTGCCCGCCACCCTGGCCGACTACTTGGCCCGCACCCCCGGTGCCCCGGTGGCCGCGGACCACCCGCAGATCGCCGAGCTGGAGGCGGAGGTGGCGGACCGGCTGAACCTGCTGCTGGCCGTCGACGGCGACCGCACCCCCGAGTCCTTCCACCGGGAGCTGGGCGAACTGCTCTGGAACGAGTGCGGGATGGCGCGCAGCGAGGCGGGCCTGCGCCGGGCGCTGGAGCGGATCCCGCAGCTGCGCGCGGAGTTCTGGCGGCGGATCAAGGTGCCGGGGGTGGGCGAGGAGTTCAACCAGACCCTGGAGAAGGCCAACCGCCTGGTCGACTACTTCGAGCTGGCCGAGCTGATGTGCCTGGACGCGCTGCACCGCACCGAGTCCTGCGGCGGCCACTTCCGGGTGGAGAGCCAGACGGCGGACGGTGAGGCGGCCCGCGACGACGAGGCCTTCGCCTACGTCGCCGCCTGGGAGTTCGCCGGCCCGGGCCGCCCGCCGGTGCTGCACCGCGAGCAGCTGGCCTTCGAGCACGTCCACCCCACGCAGCGCAGCTACGCCTGACGCGGGGCAGCACCCGGTACCCGACCTCCAACCCACCCGGAGCAACCGATGAACCTCACCCTTCGCATCTGGCGGCAGTCCGGACCGGACCAGCCGGGCGGACTGACGGCCTATCAGGTGACCGGCATCAGCGAGGAGATGTCCTTCCTGGAGATGCTGGACACGCTCAACGAGGAGCTGATCCTGCGCGGCGACCAGCCGGTGGCCTTCGACCACGACTGCCGCGAGGGGATCTGCGGCGCCTGCGGGATGGTGATCAACGGTCAGGCGCACGGGCCGGAGCGGACCACCACCTGCCAGCTGCACATGCGCCACTTCTCCGACGGCGACACCATCGACGTGGAACCCTGGCGCTCGGCCGCCTTCCCGGTGGTCAAGGACCTGGTGGTGGACCGCTCGGCCTTCGACCGGATCATCGGCTCCGGCGGCTACATCACCGCCCCCACCGGCAGTGCCCCCGACGCGCACGCCGTCCCCGTCCCCAAGGAGGCCGCCGACCTGGCCTTCGAGCACGCCGAGTGCATCGGCTGCGGGGCCTGCGTGGCGGCCTGCCCGAACGGCTCGGCGATGCTCTTCACCGCTGCCAAGGTGGTGCACCTCAACGTGCTGCCGCAGGGTGCCCCGGAGCGGCGCGGCCGAGTGCGCTCGATGGTGGCGGCGATGGACGCGGAGGGCTTCGGCGGCTGCACCAACACCGGCGAGTGCGCGACCGCCTGCCCGAAGGGGATCGGGCTGAACGCGATCGGCACGCTGAACCGCGAGTTCCTGCGGGGCGGCAGGCGCTGACGCGGCGGTGGAGCCCGAGGGCGGCGGCGCTGAAGCAGTAGCCAGTAGTTAGGGGCCTCGCACGGCACCACTACTTGACTTCACCTAGTACTAGAGACACTCTATATGTGTGACTCCGAACCATGACCCCCAGTTGCTGAAGGGCGTGCTCTCCCTCCTACTGCTCCAACTGCTCGCCGAGCGCGAGTCCTACGGGTACGAGGTGGTGCAGCGCCTGCAGGCGGACGGGTTCACGGACGTCCTGGAAGGCACGGTGTACCCGGCGCTGTCCCGACTGGAGCGCGAGGGGCGGCTGACCACCCGGCTGGTCGCTTCGCCCAGCGGTCCGGCGCGCAAGTACTACCGGCTGACCCCGGTCGGCCTGCAGACCCTGACCGCCGGCAAGGCGGGCTGGGCCCGGCATGCGGCCGCGGTCGACTCCGTCCTCACCCGCCCTGCGCACGCCGCACCGCAGAAGGGAACCTGACGCCATGTCGCACGCCCTCTCACCCCTGGACCGACTGCGCATCGAACGCGTGGTCTGGGCCCTGGACCAGCAGCTGTACGACCTCCCGCGCAGCTCGCGGATCGCGATCCGCCGCGAGGTGCGGACCAACCTGCTCACCGCTTCGGCCGATCTGGGGACCGCCGTGGCGCTGCGCCGCATCGGCGGCAGCCGGCAACTGGCCGAGGGATACCTGAGCGCCGAGTACGGCGAGGGCCCCCGGCACTCCTGGAACGCCGCCGCCTGTTTCGCCGCCCTGGTCCCGCTGGTGCTGATCTCCCTCCTCAGCGAGGCCGCCAACGCCTACCAGCAGGGCATCCTGGCCGCGGACCCGCAGGCCACCGGAACCTTCGGCTGGCACGGCATCAGCTACCTGCAGTCCGCGGTGACCTTCACGCTCGACCACGGCCGCGGCACCCAGTCGGGCGGCGCCTGGACCCCGCTGACCTACGGCCTCTGGGTGGCCGGCACCATCGCCTGCGGCCGGCTCTGGCGGACCCTGCCCTGGTGGCGGAACCGGCGGCGGACGGTGCAGCCGGCCACCGACTGACCGGCCGGGCCGCGCCCTGCCCCTGGTCCTGTCCACGGCCCTGCCCCCTGGTCCTGCCCCGGTCCTGCCCTGGTCCTGGCCTTGCCCGAGCACCGTGCGGGTCAGCGTCAGGGTCAGGGCCGAGTCCTGCTAGGGGTACCGGTCCGACCGCAGGAGTAGCCGACCCTGACACCGGCTCGGGGATCCGCCTCCGACGCCCCTGAAACCCCCCGGGGACCGCGCACTGTCCCGTTGCCTCCCCGCACGCGGCGCCTCGAAGATGACGGGCGAGAGGGGAACACACACATGCGCAGTCCCAGAATCGCAGTGGTCGGGGCCGGGCTCGGCGGGCTCTGCGTGGCGCAGGGGCTGCGCCGGGCGGGTCTGGAGGTCGAGGTCTACGAGCGCGACGCCGCGCCCGGGGCCAGGCAGCAGGGGTACCGCCTGCACGTGGACGCGCGGACCGGACTGGCCCTGCGCGACTGCCTGCCCGCCGAGCTGTTCCAGCTCTTCCTGGCCACCTGCGGGCTGCCGGGCCGCGCCTTCACCGTGCTCACCGAGCAGCTGCGCCTGCTGCACCGCACCCCGCTGGACCCGGCCGCCGACCCGTACGCGCCGCAGACGCTGTCCACCTCGGTGGACCGGCGCACGCTGCGCGAGGTGCTCAGCACCGGACTAGGCCAACAGATCCACTACCAGTATGAACTGACTGGCTTTCAGCAGGACGCGGAGGGCGTCGCACTGCGCTTCGCGAACGGGCACCGGACCAGGGCCGACCTGCTGGTCGGCGCGGACGGGGTCAACTCCGCCGTGCGGCGCGGCTACCTGCCGCACGCCCGGGTGGCCGACACCGGCGGGCGGGTCGTCTACGGGCGCACCGAGCTGACCGCCGCCGTCGAACCACTGCTCCCGGCCCCGCTGCGGGAGGGGTTCACGGCGGTGGTCGCCGGGCGGCTCGGGTTGGCCACCGGGCTGGTCCGGTTCCGCCGGCCGCCCGAGCAGGCCGCCGCCTGGCTCTCCCCCGCGGGCGACTACCTGATGTGGGCGCTGGCCGGTCCCGCGGCGGCCTTCGGGCAGCCGGACGGCCGGCTGGCGGAGCTGGACCCGGGCGAACTGCACAAGCTGGTGGGCCGGCTCACCACCTCCTTCCACCCTGACCTGCGCGAGCTGCTGGCGGCGGCCACGGTGGCGGACACCTTCCTGGTCCGGGTCCGCTGCGCCGAACCGGTGCCGGCCTGGCAGCCCACCCGGGTCACGGTGCTGGGCGACGCGATCCACGCGATGAGCCCGGCCCGCGGCTCCGGCGCCAACACCGCGCTGCAGGACGCGGCCCTGCTCTGCCGCACCCTGATCGCCGCCCTCGCCGAGGGCGGCGACCTGGTGACGGCGATCGGCGCGTACGAGGCCGAGATGCGCGAGTACGGCTTCGCCGCCGTGGCAGCCTCCCGCGAGGCGGAGGCGGCCGTGGGGGCTCGACACGGCGGCCCGGTCGGCAGACTGCTGCGCCGCCTGGGCAGCCGGCCGCTCGGAAGCTGACGCGGCACTAGCGATGGCGGCGGCGCGGTGCGGGGCCGTGGGCCGGCCTGCGCTGGAGCAGGCCGGTGGCGACGGCGCCCGCACCCGTGAGGAGTTCCAGCACCGTGGTGGCGGGCACCCTCGCCACGGTCAGGACCGCGGCGAGGACCAGGATGACGACCAGGACCACCTGGTCGGCCGGGCGGAACCGGCCGCCGGGCGGGTTCGGGTGTCCGGACGGGTTCGGGCGGCGAGGGGAACGGGTCATGACGGTCCTCGGGTGTCGGCGGAACGGGTATCCGTGGAGCGTGAAACGGCGGAACGGGAACGGCGGGCCCAGGCGCCGGAACGGCCGGACGGCGGCCCCGGTGCCGATGCGGGCCCCGGCACCTGCGCGGGCTCAGGCGCCGGTGCGGGCGAGCAGGTCCTCGACGGTCTCGGCCCGGCGCAGCAGCGCGAACCGCACCGTCGTGCCGTCGGCCGCCACCTCGGCCCCGTACACGGCCGGCTCCAGCAGGCTGTTGTAGCCGAACGGGGTCGAGCTGTAGTAGGCACCGGTGTCCAGCAGCGCGACCAGGTCCCCAGCCTCCAGCAGCGGCAGCGGCCGGGCCTTGGCGACCAGGTCCCCCGCGAAGCAGGCGGGCCCGGCGATGTCCTGCTCGACCGGTGCCCCATGCTTCGCCGCCCCGGTGGAGTCGTGCGCGCTGATCCGCAGCGGCCAGGCCTCCGGGGCGAACACGGTACGGGTGGCCACCTGCACCCCGGCGGAGGTGATCGCGATCGCCCGGCCGCCCGATTTCTTGGTGTACTCCACGTACCCGGCGGTGAACCCGCTCTTGGCCAGCACCGAGCGGCCGAACTCGGTCACCACCTGGAAGTCGCCCGACAGCAGCGCCGGGGCGTGCGCGCGCAACCGCTCGACGTACTCCGGGTAGCCCGGGGTGACCAGGTCGCCGGCGAAGTTGACCGGCAGGCCGCCGCCGATGTCCAGGCCCACCACCTGACGGCGCCCCAGCTCACCGTTGATCTTCTCCGCCAGCGCCACGGTGGCGGCGACGCCGTCGGCCATCAGATCCAACGGGCAGCCCTGGCTGCCCACATGGCAGTGCAGCCACTGCAGCCAGGGCCGGTCCCGGAAGGCCGCCACCAGCCGCTCGGCGTTGCCCTCGTCGGCCAGCGTGATGCCGAACTTGGAGGTGGCGGTCGCGGTGCTCATCGCCCCGATGGAGCCCCCGCCGACCTGTGGATTGACCCGCACCCCGATCCGGGACTCCGTCTGACGGCCCATCATCAGCTCGTCGACCCGCGCGAGTTCCTGCCAGTTGTCGATGTTCACCGCGACGCCGAGCTCCAGCGCCCGGGCCAGCTCGGCGCGGGTCTTCGCCGGGGAGTCGTAGATGATCCGCCCGGGCTCGAACCCGGCCGCCAGCGCCTGGGCGAACTCGCCGGGGCTCGCCACCTCGCACCCCATGCCCAGCTCGCGCAGCCGCGCCAGCACCGGGACCAGACTGTTGGCCTTGGCCGCGAAGGCGTGCAGCACCTCGACCGGGCCGGGGAAGGCGCGGTGCAGGGCCGCCACGGTCGCCGCCACGGCGTCCAGGTCGAGGAACGCCGCCAACGGCGCGGCCACCGGGTCCAGCAGCCCCTCCCGGACCGCCGCGCGCAGGATCAGCTCGCGTCGCTCGGGACGGTGCAGGGACGTCAGGTGCGGATCCGGCAGATACGGGTCCGTCGGCTGATGGTTCGTCATGGGGCACGCTCCGACTGGTCGTCTCGGTCGCCCGGCCCCGGGTGCTCCGGTGGGCGGTACGACCAGACTGCCCGTCAACCGGTGGGACGTCTTCCTCCCACGGCCCGGATTTGCGGCGGGGTGCCCGTGCCGGTCGACGACAGGCGGTGGCGGGCGGCGCCGACTCGTCCGGCGGACCGGTGCCGACCGGGTGCCCTCGTGTCGCGGTACGTCGGCAGAGCACTGCCCGGCCCCGACCCGGGCCCGGCGCCGAGGACCGCGCGCCGAGTCCGGGCCCGGCGACGAAGTCAGGCCTGCGTCGCGGCGTCCAGCCGCAGCAGCAGCAGTTGGAGCTGGGCCAGCAGGCGGGCATCCGGGTCGTCCAGGTCGATGCCGCTCACCCGGACCACGGTCTGGTCCAGGCGGTGGGCGTAGGTGGTGCGCGCCACCCCCAGGGCGTCCGCGGCCTTGGCCTTCTCCCCGGTCTCCAGGAAGGCGCCGAGGGTGTCGAGCAGCGAGGCCTCGCCCTTGCGCGGCGCGTGCGCCAGCAGTCGGCCCACCGGGGTCTGCACCGGCAGCCGGGCGGCCCGCAGCGCGTCGGCGAAGTGCAGCAGCGCGACGGCGTCGGCGACGTCCTCGACCCGGGCGAAGTAGGTACCGCCGCGATCATCCCCGGTGCGGTCGTCGCGGGTGCGGTCGTCCCTGCTGCGGTCGGCCCGGGTGCGACCGAACAGCAGCCCGCTCAGCGCCAGTTCGGCCGTCCGGCGGGATTCCGGTGCACGGTCGAGCCCCTCCTGGACCTCGCCGATGCCGACGCGCACCACCAGCCGCCCCCGCCCCCGCAGCTGCTCCCGCTCCCGCAGCTGCGCCGGCAGCTCCTCCGCCAGCGCCCTGGCCAGCAGCCGCACCTGGTCCTCGGCCCGGGCCCGGTCCTGCGGCAGGCTGCCCAGCAGGACCAGCACACCCCGCTTAGTCGGCACCACCACCGACACCTGCCCCCGCTCGGTGCAGAACCGGAACACCGTCCGGACCAGGCCACCGCGCGCCTCGCCCGTCACCGAGCCCGCGCCCGCTGCCGCGCCCTCGCCCACGCCGACCGCCAGCACAGCGCACCGCTCCGCCACCGGCAGCCCGGTCCGGGTGGCCAGCAGTTCGGCGCTCTCCCGCCCGTCGAGCAGCGCCCGGACCGCCTCCTGCAGCAGCTGGCCCTGCCCCTCCCGGCGCGCCTGGTCGTGCAGCAGGTGGGCGGCGGCCACCCGTGCCACGCCCCGCAGCGCCTCGCGGTTGGCCGGCGAGTCCAGCGGCCGCCCCTGGGCCGCCACCCAGATCGAGCCCAACGGGATGTCACCGGCCCGCACCAGCACGATCAGCCGCTCCGGGGTGTCGCCCTGCGCCGCTCGGTAGAGCACGTCGGTCGACTTCTTCAGCTGGCGGAAGAAGCCCGCCGTCGTCATGTCGTCCATCCGGCCGGCCGGCGGCCGCTTGCCCAGGATGGTCCAGATCCGGATCCAGTCCACGTCCTGGCCGGTGGGCGAGTAGGCGAGCAGGTTGGAGTCCATGTCCTCGATCGTCACCGAGCCCCCGACCTGGAGCGCGATCGCCTTGGCCAGCTCGGGCAGGTCGCCCAGCGGCACCCCGGCGATCCCCGGCTCGCGGGCCACCGAGAGCCCCGCCTGCAGCATCCCGATCGCGGTCGCCCAGTCGGTCCACCAGCCGCGGAACAGCACCGCCGCGCCGGCCGCGACGGCGGCCTCGCGCAGGGCCTCGCTACTCGCGCCCGTCCCGACCGGACGGAACACCACACCCGCGGCGCCGGCCTCACCCGCCCGGCGGACCAGGGCGACGGCCGCCTCGGAGTGCGGGTCGACCCCGATCGCGACCAGCAGGTCGTCGGCCGACTCCGGCGGCTCCAACGCGTCGAGCACCACCAGCCGCCGCACCGGGCGCGCCACGCCCCGGGGCGCGCAGCCCAGCTCGACGAACCGCTCCCCCACCAGCGCCAACAGGCCCTCCAGGGTCTGCTGCGACTGATCGGCCCACCCGGCCTCGGACATGGCCACCCCTCCCCAGGGCACACGCGCCGCCACTGACCCGGCGTCAACTCACGCCGGAACGCCTCCGATCGGCCAGCGTAGCCGCGCCCGGCGCCGCGGTCACCGGTTCACCCCGCGCCACTCGCCACGGCACGCCCCGCATCACTCGTCACGGCACCGCCACGCCACGCCCCACGTCACGTCGCCGCGTCACTCGCCGCGTCACCGCCTGCCCACCGGCACACTGGGACCGCCCGGCCACGCGCCAGGAGTCGTCCGCGCACGTGTCCTCCGGGTACTGACATTCGAACAGCTGTTGTGCAAAGCTGCGACCTGCCGGGCCTTTGCAGTACGCAGTCGGCCCGCACGGGGGGAGAACCACAGGCATGACCGCACCACAGGAGCCGCGCGGGAAAGGCGCTTCGCGGCCGGGCGCCTTGTCGCGTCCGCTGCTGGCCGGCCTCGTCACGGCCGGGCTCGGCATCGCGGCCCTGCTGCTGCACCCGTCCGCCGGACTGCTCAGCAGCGCGGCCGCCCCGCCGGTGGCCACCTTCCTGCCGACGGTCCTGCTGGTCCTCGGCTGGGGCGCCCTGCTCCACCGGCTCTTCCAGCGCCACCGGGCCCGCGACCGCCAGGCCGACCTGTCGCCGCGCGCCGAGCGGCTGACGGAGGCCACCGACCGACTGCTCGTCGCCGCCGGCCTGGTGGTCCCGGTCAGCGTGGTCTGCCTCTACCTCTCCCGGACGCGGCCCCCGCCGGACGTCCGGCCGACCAGGGTGGCAGGGCCCGTCCAGGCGCCGCCGGCGATGCCCGAGGACAGCGGGTCCCACCTGCCGCACCTGCTCGGCCCGATCCTGCTCGCCCTGCTGCTGGCGGGGGCAGCGGTCGCCATCGTGGCGGCCCTGACGCAGTTGCGCCGCCGGCCCGCCCGTAGCCGCACCGGCACCGAGCCGCAGGACGGTGCGGAAGCCGGTCTGGACGAGCAACTGGCCGCAGCCGTGGAGCTCGGTCGCCGAGCCCTGAACGGCAGCGATGCCCGGGCCGCCGTGATCGCCTGCTACGCGGCGATGGAGAGCTCGCTGGCCGACTCGGGGGTGGCCCGCCGGATCGCCGACAGCCCGACCGAGCTGCTGGACCGCGCCGTCAACCGCGGCACCGTGCACCGCGCCGACGCCGGGGCCCTCACCGCGCTCTTCCGCGAGGCGCGGTTCTCCCGCCACCCGATGGGCACCCCCGAACTCACCCGGGCCCGCACCGCCCTGGAAGCGATCGCCACCCAGCTGACGGACCGGCGCAGCGAGAGCGAGGCCGCCCGGTGACGCACGAGTGGGGAGGCGATCCGGTGGACCAGGAACTGACGGGGCATCCGGTGCCCCGGGAGCTGACGAAGCGTCCGGCGCTGGTCCTGGGCGCCACCGCGGTCCTGGGCGAGTGCCTGCTGGGCCTGGTCGGCGGCCTGCCCGGGCTGGGGCTCGGCGCCACCCTGATCGCCGTCGGCGCCCTGTCCACCGCGCGCTACGTGGCCGGCGCGGGCAGCGAGAACAGCAACTTCCGGCGCAACGTGCGGCTGATGACCGGTCGTCCCCCCGCGATGGGCGAGTGGTACTGGACCGTGCGCAACGGCCTGGACCAGGACGGCTACCGCCAGGCGCTGCGGCCCGGACTCCAGCGGTTGTACGCCGCCCGGCTGTCCGAGCGCCACAACGTCTCGCTGCACCACGACCGGGACCGCGCGGCCGCGCTGATCGGCCCGGCGGCCTGGCCGTGGCTGGACCCCGAGCAGCCCCCGCCCTCGGACACGCTGCCGCGCGCGGTGCTGGCCCAGCTGGTGCGCCGCCTGGAAACCCTGTGACCTGTCCTACCCGTCCGGTGTGACCCGTCGTTTCCCGAGTTCCCCGAGTGCCCCGTCGTGAAGTGTGAGGACTGGATGACCACCGATGAGCTGACCCCCCGCCAGGCCGGGGAACTCGCCAACGAGGTGCTGGCCGAGATCGGCCGGGCCGTGGTGGGCAAGCCCGAGGCGCTGCAGCTGGTCATGCTCGGCGTGCTGGCCGGCGGCCACGTGCTGATCGAGGACCTGCCGGGCCTGGGCAAGACGCTGCTGGCCCGCTCGTTCGCCCAGGCCCTGGGCCTGGAGTTCCGCCGGATCCAGTTCACCCCCGACCTGCTGCCCTCGGACGTCACCGGCGCGCCGTTCTACGACCAGCGCAGCGGCGAGATGGTGTTCCGGCCCGGCCCGGTCTTCACCCACCTGCTGCTGGCCGACGAGATCAACCGCACCCCGCCCAAGACCCAGGCGGCGCTGTTGGAGGCGATGGCCGAGGCCCAGGTATCCATCGACGGCGTCACCCGGCCACTGCCCGACCCGTTCGTGGTGATCGCCACCGCCAACCCGATCGAGTACGAGGGCACCTACGCGCTGCCCGAGGCCCAGCTGGACCGCTTCCTGCTGCGAGCCCGGATGGGCTACCTGGAGCCGAAGCTGGAGGCCTCGATGCTGCGGGCCCGGATCGACCGGGCGGCTCCCGAGGTGCGGCTGCGCACCCTCGCCCACCCCGAGCAGGTGCTGGCGATGCGGGCCGCGGTGGAGCGGGTCGAGGTGGCCGAGGACCTGGTCGAGTACGTGATGGCGCTGGTCTCGGCGACCCGGGCGGACGCCCAGATCCAGGTCGGGGCCTCGCCGCGCGGCGGCCTGGCGCTGGTCCAGCTCGGGCGGGCCAGGGCCATGCTGGACGGACGGGACTACCTGACGCCGGAGGACGTCAAGGCGGTGGCGGTACCCGCGCTGGCGCACCGGATCACCCTCAGGCCGGAGCTGTGGGTGCGTCAGGTCGAGGCGGACGACGTGGTGGCGCGACTGCTGGCCGAGGTCCCGACGCCGACCACGGTGCCGCTGGCGGCCGTGGTCCGATGAAGGCCTCCGTCGTCCTGGGCACCGCGCCGAGCCCGCCGCCGTCCGGTTGGCGGGCCGGCGGCCGGACCCTGCGGCTGCTGACCGTGGCCGTCACCGCCGGCGTGCTCGCCCTGCTCACCGGGCACGCCTGGGTGCTCGCGCTGGCGGCCGGGCCCGCGGTGCTGGTGGTGCTGGCCGCGCCGGGCGGCAGCCGGCCGCTCCGGCTGGAGGCCTCGCTCACCGTCTCCACCCGGCGCTGCTTCGAGGGCGAGACCGTCCGCTGCACCGTCGAGCTGGCCGCCGACGGGGTGACCGGGCCGCTGGACCCGGTGCTCACCCTCGGTCCCGGGGTGGAGCTGGTGGACGATCTGGTGGAGGCGGACCGGGCCGAGTTCGAGTTCACCGCGGTCCGCTGGGGCCGCTGGAGCATCGGGACGCTGGACCTGGACGTCTACGACCGCGGCGGGCTGGCCCGGCGCACGGTGCGGGTGGAGCTGGGCGAGCTGGAGGTCTTCCCGGTGCCCTCGGCCGCCCGGCTGACCCCGGTGCCGGTCGAGCTGCCGGCCCGGCTCGGCGAGAACGCCACCCGGCAGCCGGGCGAGGGGGTGGAGGTGATCGGGGTGCGGCCGCACGTCTGGGGCGAGCGCCAGCGCCGGATCCACTGGCCGTCCACCACCCGGCGCGGCGCCGTCCAGCTCAACGAGTTCGGTGCCGAGCGGGCGGTGGACACCGTGATGCTGCTGGACGCGCTCGGGGACTTCCGCGACCCGGCCACCGGCACCTCGACGCTGGACGAGACGCTGCGCGCGGCCGCCGGGCTGACCCGGGCCTACCTGCGCCGGCACGACCGGATCGGGCTGGTCTCGATCGGCGGCACGCTGCGCTGGCTGCGGGCGGGCAGCGGCGAGCAGCACTTCTACCGGATCGTGCAGACGGTGCTGGATGTCCGCAAGGACCTCGGCTACCGCACCCCGGAGCTGGACCGGCTGCCGCCGGGCGCGCTGCCGGCCGGGGCGCTGGTGTACTGCTTCACGCCGCTGGCCGACCAGCGGGTGCTGGACGTGCTGGCCGACCTGACGGACCGGGGGAACCCGCTGGTGGTCGTCGAACTGCCCACCGGTGAGCCGTCGGTTGACCCGCAGGACGAGTTGGCGGTGCTGGCGCTGCGGCTGTGGCGCGCGGACCGCGAGGCGATGCGGTTCGCGCTGCGCAACCGGGGGATCCCGGTGGTCGCGCACACCCCTGGCGAGAGCCTGGACCTGGCGCTGGCGCCACTGCTGCGCAGGCGGATCCACGGAGGACGGCGATGAACCCGGTACGCGAACTGCCCACCCGGCTGGTCGGCACGGCGCTGCTGGTGGCCGCGCTGGACCCGGTGGCGCGCTCCGGTGCCCGGCCGCTGGAGCTGGTGCTGCTGGTTCCGGCCCTGGGGTTCGCGTGGTGGGCGGCGCCGCCGGTGCCGCCCCGGCGGGGCATGGAGGCGCACCGGCCGCACCACCAACTGGCGCGGCACCGCAACACGGTGCTCGCGGTGGTGGCGGTGGCGCTGGGCGCCCTGCACCAGCCGTCCGCACTGCTCGCGGTCGCCCTCACCGTGCTGCTGCTCGGCTACCTGCTCATGGTGGACGCGCGCGGCGCCGCCCACGTCCCGCTCGGCCCGCTCCCGCTGCTGGCCGCCGCGGGCGCCTCGCTGCTGGTGCTGCTCGCGGCCCTGGTGCCCTGGCAGTCCACCAGCGGCGCCCGCCTGCCGGCCGCGCTGGGGATCGGGCTGGCCGCGCTGGCGGTGGGTGCGGGGCTGTACGAGCGGCGGGGGCGGGAATAGTGGCAGGTGGGGTGGGGTCGGCCTGGGGGCCGGCCGCCCTCCTGGCCGGGCGAAAATCGGTTGCCTCCGGGCGTGGCCTCGCCCATGATCGGCCGCATGTACCTGTAACGGCTGCCACCTCACCGAGCGAACCGTCGCGCGAGCGCCCTCGGGCCTGACTACTCATCAGCCCGGAGGTGATGCCGCGTGCCCGCATGTGCCGCCGTCAGCTACTGCCGAAAGCAATCACCATGAATACCGACCGCAAGGCCCACCGGGCCGTGCGTCCGTCAGCGCTGCCCACCCTCCTCCACCCGTGCCCGCACTGCCGCCGCCCGGCGGACCCGGCGCTTCGGCTGCCGGGTGCGGCCTCCGACCGCCCGAAGCTCTCGAAGCTGCTCCGGGCCGCGCACCCGTCCCGGGTCGGCGCCGACCCGCGCCGACCCGGCACCGGCCGCACGCAGCGCGGGCTGCCCTGGTGGCGCGCCTACCGCGGCCCGCTCCCTCAGTGCCGCCCACTGCTCATGCGCCGGTGAACCCCGGGGTGCCCCCTCCCGCCGCAAGCGGTACGGCGGGAGGGGGCACCCCGGCTCGTCCCGAGTTCGCTGACCGGAGGTCAAGGACCGAACCACGGCGCGCCGGCCGTCAACAGACTGACGCACCGTCAGACTGTCCCCGCCC
>NZ_PYBW01000126.1 GCF_003205575.1 Streptomyces tateyamensis | reverse complement strand
CTAGAAGTGCACTGAAGATCTTGTCTGTGGCCTCGGCTGGGTCGGGGAGGGGTGGCCCCTGCTGCCCTATGTGGCGGCGGGGGTGAGTGTCCAGGTGCCGCCTGTGCGGGTGAGTCCGAGGTTGATGAGTCGGCGGAGGTTGAGGGCGGCGGCGCGGTTGTGGAGCCAGGTGTCGTTCTTCAGGACGCCGAGGTAGGGCACTCTTCGGTTGCCTCTGGCGACCAGCCAGGCCATGGCGCGTTCGACGGGTGGGCGCCATTGTCGGTACTCGGCCCGCCAGTTGGGGTCGGTGGCGGCTTGGTGGCGGGCGGCTTTGAGGATGTCGTACTGGGGGTGGACGTTGACGGTGCGTCCGGTCTTGGAGGTGGTGCAGCGCTCGCGCAGGGGGCAGTCGCGGCAGAGCTTCTTGAACTGCGCCTGGCGGTTGCCGTTCGTCTGGGGGCGGGCGAGGGCGACGGTGTTGCCCGCCGGGCAGGTGACAGTGCCGGCGGCGGTGTCGACCTGGAAGTCGTCGGCGGTGAAGCCCCCGGGGATGGTCTGCCTGAGCGGCGGGGGCTTGATGACCAGGGCGTGGCCGTCCGCCTCCAGGCTCACGCGTAACTCGCCGGTGCCGTAGGCGGCGTCGCCGAGCACGGTCAAGTCCTCGTTCTCGTTCTCGTCGGCGAGGAGGTCCTGGGCGACGGCGGCCTCGTGGTTGTCGGCGCCGCTGCCGGCGGTGAGGGCGACCTCGGTGAACAGTCCGGCCTCCGGTTCGAACGCGGCGTGCGCCCGGAAGCCCTCCTGGTGGCGGCTTCGGTTCTTGTGGATGTGCCGGGAGGCGGGGTCGACGGTGGAAACCGTGCGGTTGTGGGCGGTTCCCTTGGCGATCTGCCAGCGGCCGTCCCTGCCGTCCGAGCCCTCGACGGGCTCCACGTCCTGCCCGGCCACCAGCGCCAGCAGCGCGACCGCGTTCGCGGCCCGCTCGCCGAGTTGCTGGTCGGGCAGGTGCCCCAGCAGGTTCAGGGCGTCACGGACCAGGGCGTCGACGAGGTCGGCCCGCGCCACCTCGTCGTTCCAGGCGATGCGGGGCTTGCCGGGATCGGTGTAGTCGTGGGCGGTGCACCAGCGGGCAGCGACCTCGCCGGCGCCGGTGACCTCGCGGATCACCCGTCGGATCGCGGCGACCAGCTGGGTGACGGTGTCCTGGGTGGCGACCGCGTCGTCCAGCACGGTGGAGTCCAGCGCCCGGCGATGCTTGCCCTTGAGGACGCCGGTCGCGGCCACGACCTCCTTGACCTTGGTGAAGATCCGGTTCGGATCCGCCGAGCGTTGCAGGCGACGGCGGAAGTAGGTCAGCAGGGAGGGGTCGAAGGCGGTGTCGTGCAGCCCCAGACCGCAGGCTGCCTTCCACCGCAGGTCGCACCGCAACTCCTGGACCGCGTCGAAGTCCGATACCCCGTACAGGCTTTGCAGCACCACCGCGGCGGACAGCACCTGCGGCGGCATGCTCGGCCGGCCGTTGGTCGAGGGGTACATGTCCGCGAACATCGACCTCGGGAACAGCGTCTCGCGGTGCTCGGCCAGGAACGCGAACACACTCCCGGCCGGGATCAGGTCCCGGCAGGTCTCCCACACATCCGCCCCGACCGGCTCCCCG
>NZ_PYBW01000125.1 GCF_003205575.1 Streptomyces tateyamensis | reverse complement strand
GATCTTCAGTGCACTTCTAGGCGAGCCGCAGCCGGTCCCCGAGCCGCAGCGGTCCGGGGGCCTCGACGGTGGCCAGGGCGTCCAGCCGGCCGCCGTGCGCGCGGGCCAGGGCGCGCAGGATCTCGGGGGCGTGCGGCAGCCCGGGCTGGGCCGCGGTGGACATCGCGCAGCGCTCGCTGGAGCGGACGAAGGCGAGCCGCAGCCCGCCGCCGCCGAGGTGGCCCTCGCCGCCGAACCAGTCGTCCTCCACGAATGGCCGGGTGCCCGGCGGGGTGCGCAGCAGGATGTTGGGACGGAACCGGCGCTCGTCCACCAGCGCGGTGGGGACGGCCTCGCGCAGCCACTCCAGGGTGGCGGTGCTGAGCACGCTGACTGGTAGCTGGTCGAAGTGCGAGACGCCGTCCTCGCGGGCCAACTCGATGTCGGGGCGCTGCAGGTAGGCCCGCAGGAAGGCGGTCGGGTCGGGCACGGTGCGCCCGAGCGGGTCGATCAGCTCGGGGCCGTCCAGCGCGCGCCCGAGCCGGGAGCCGAGCCGCAGCAGGCCGTCCATCCGGCGGAACCGGCGGCTGGTCTTGCCGGAGCCGAGCCGGCCCTCGCTGTCCCGCACCGCGTAGAGCCGGTCGCCGGCCAGGCCGCGATCATCGACGGCCACCGCGGCCAGGCGCTCGCCGGCGGTGGACTTCACGGGGTAGCGCCACAGGCGCTCCACCACTCCGATGATCTCTGTCATGGCCCGTCAGCCTATCGGCCCGCTCCCGGGATGGTCTAGACCAAGTCGGTTGCCATCAGCCGATCCTGGCCACCGCCCGGGCCGGCGCGCCGTCGGCCGCGGCCAGCCGCAGCGGGAAGAGCGAGACGCTGATCGGCCGCTCCCTGGCCTGCGCCTCCAGCAGCGGGGTCAGGTCGGTCAGGTTCTCGCAGATCACCCCGCCGCCCTCGGCGCCGAGCAGGATCCGGTGCGCCGCCAGCTGCGGCTCGGCGGCGGGCGGGGCGTCGTGCTCGTCGGCCAGGCCCGCCAGCAGCGCGGCCACCGCCGGGTCGCCGGGGCCCGGGTCGGGGGTCGGGTCCACGCTGAGCGCGTCCACCCCGACCGTGCGGATCCCGGCCGCCACGATCGCCTCGGCCGCCCCGGGCGTCAGGTGAGGGTGCGCCAGGTACCGGTCGGTGCCCCAGAACCGCGGCCAGCCGGTGGCCAGCAGCAGCACCGCGCCGGGCACCGCGCGGGCCAGTGCCGGGGCCAGCTGACCGGCCGTCACCGCGCTGCGCGCGGGCAGCGCGCGCAGGTCGGCCAGCACCGCGGGCCCGGTGAACCGCTCCAGCGGCAGCCCGTCCAGGGTCGGCCAGGTGACGTCCACGTGGTAGGGCGCGTCCACATGCGTGCCCGACTGCGAACCGAGGTGCACCGAGAGCACGTTGACCCCCGCGGTCGCAGTGGTCAACGCCGGGCGCAGGGACACCGCGGGGTCGCCCGGGTAGACGGGCATCCCGGTGGTGACCTGATGGGTGAGGTCGTACAGAACCGGAGCAGTCACCTCACCAGTCTCCCTCACGCCGGACAGCCCTGGCCTAGGGTGCCGGGTATGGGCAATGAACAACTCCCGACCAGGCGGCCGTGGATCGTCGCGGTGGCCGGCGCCTCGGGCACCCCGTACCCGGCCGCGGTGATCCGCGCGCTGCTGGCGGCGGGCGAGGCGGTGGACCTGGTGGTCAGCCGGGCCGCCCGGCTGACCCTGCTGGACGAGACCGGGATCGCCTTCCGGGACGCGCACTGGCAGGCCGACCTGGCCGCCTGGCTGGGCGGCGGGACGGACCTGTCCGGGGTGCGGTACTGGGCCGCCGGGGACTTCGCGGCCGGCCCGTCCAGCGGCTCCTACCCGGCCAAGGGGATGCTGGTGGTGCCGGCCACCACCGGGGCGGTGGCCGGGATGGCGCTCGGGCTGAGCAAGGACCTGCTGCAGCGGGCCGCCGCCGTCACCCTCAAGGAGCGCCGCCCGCTGGTGGTCTGCGTGCGCGAGGCACCGCTCGACGGAGTGACGCTGCGTCATCTGGTGGCGCTGGACGAGGCGGGGGCGGTGGTGCTGCCCGCCTCGCCGGGCTTCTACGCCGGCGGGTCCACCGCGCAGGAGCTGGTGGACTTCGTGGCCGGGCGCGTGCTGGACGCGGTCGGGGTGCCGCACACCCTGTACCGGCGGTGGTCCGGTGAGCTGGGTGCGGCGCGGGCGCACCCGGGCGGCGGCCGGGGGGCGTAAGAACGCCCGTGCCGGGAGAGTATGTTCTCTGCGATATCAGGGCTCGGACGGATGCGGGACGGTACATGGACACGGTGGACAGACAGCTCATCCAGGCGCTGCGGGAGAACGGACGCGCCTCCTACGCGGAACTGGGCCGCCTGGTGGGCCTGTCGGGTCCGAGTGTGACGGACCGGATCAACCGGCTGGAGCAGGCCGGGGTGATCACCGGCTACCGGGCCACCGTCAACCCGGCCTCGCTGGGCTTCGGGGTGACGGCCCTGATCGGCCTGCAGCTCACCGACGCGGCCGACCACGAGGACGTGGCGCACCGGCTGAAGGACCTCGGCGAGGTCGAGGACTGCTGGTTCATCGCGGGCGACGACTCGTACATGCTGAAGGTCCGGGTCTCCGACGTGGAGGGCCTGGAGTCGGTGGTCAAGCGGCTCTCCGGCACCAAGGGGGTGGCCCGGACCCGGACCACCGTGGTGCTCTCCACCAAGTGGGAGAACCGGGTCAGCGAGCTGCCGCTGGAATCGGGGGAGTGACGATGGCACTGGTCGGGCTGGAAGAACTGCGCGCGGCGCAGCAGCGGATCGCGGGAGTGGCGGTACGCACCCCGCTGATGCCCTGTCCGTGGGCCGAGGACGGCAAGCGCCGGCTCTGGCTCAAGCCGGAGAACCTCCAGCCGACCGGGGCCTTCAAGATCCGCGGCGCCTACAACCGGCTCGCGGTGCTCAGCGCGGCCGAGCGCGAGCGCGGCGTGGTCGCCCAGTCCAGCGGCAACCACGCGCAGGCGGTGGCCTACGCGGCGAAGCTGCTCGGCATCAAGGCGGTGATCGTGATGCCGGACACCTCGCCGGCCGTGAAGGTGGCCAACACCCGCTCGTTCGGCGCCGAGGTGGTGCTGGTGGCGCCCGAGGCCCGCGACGACGTGCCGGGCGAGCTGAGCCGCCGTCACGGCTACGTCTGGGTGCCGCCGTACGACGACCCGTACATCATCGCCGGGCAGGGCACGGTGGGCCTGGAGATCGGCGAGGACGCCCCGGACCAGCTGGACACCGTGCTGGTCCCGGTCTCCGGCGGCGGGCTGATCAGCGGCACCGCGGCCGCGATCAAGCTGACCACGCCCGGGGTGCGGGTGGTCGGGGTGGAGCCGGAGCTGGCCGCCGACGCCCAGGGCAGCCTGCGCTCGGGCACCCGGGTGGTCTGGCCGGTCGCCGACACGTACCGCACCATCGCCGACGGCCTGCGCACCCCGACGGTCGGCCTGCTGCCCTTCGAGCACCTGACGGCCTACGTGGACGACATCGTCACGGTCTCCGAGGAGGAGATCCGCGCCACCGTCGCGGTGCTGGCCCGGCGCGGCCGGCTGGTGGCGGAGCCGTCCGGCGCGGTGACCACCGCGGCCTACCTGCACCGGGCCGACCAGGTCGGCGGACGGGTCTGCGCGGCCGTGCTGAGCGGCGGGAACATCGAACCGACGCTGCTGTCCGAGCTGCTGTCGGCATAGGCGTAGTCTCGGTCCGGACTGTGAAACCGGATGGACAGGAGGCGGGCCACCGCATGGACGCAGGGCTGAAGCGCGAGCTGGAGGCGAAGGTCTACGCGGGCGAGCGGCTGACCCGCGAGGACGGGATCGCGCTCTACGAGAGCGACGACCTGGCCTGGCTGGGCGGCCTGGCGCACCACGTGCGGACCCGCAAGAACGGCGACGTGGTGCACTTCAACGTCAACCGCCACCTGAACATGACCAATGTCTGCGCCGCCTCCTGCGCGTACTGCTCGTTCCAGCGCAAGCCGGGCGAGAAGGACGCCTACACGATGCGGATCGAGGAGGCGGTGCGGCTGGCGAAGGCGATGGAGAGCGAGTCGCTGACGGAGCTGCACATCGTCAACGGCCTGCACCCGACGCTGCCGTGGCGGTACTACCCGCGCTCGCTGCGGGAGCTGAAGGCCGCGCTGCCGAACGTCTCGCTGAAGGCCTTCACCGCCACCGAGATCCACTGGTTCGAGAAGATCAGCGGGCTGAGCGCCGACGAGATCCTGGACGAGCTGATCGACGCCGGCCTGGAGTCGCTGACCGGCGGCGGCGCGGAGATCTTCGACTGGGAGGTGCGCCAGCACATCGTCGACCACGACACCCACTGGGAGGACTGGTCGCGGATCCACCGGCTGGCGCACAGCAAGGGCCTGAAGACCCCGTGCACCATGCTCTACGGCCACATCGAGGAGCCCCGGCACCGGGTCGACCACGTGCTGCGGCTGCGGGAGCTGCAGGACGAGACCGGCGGGTTCCAGGTCTTCATCCCGCTGCGCTACCAGCACGACTTCCACGACTCCAAGGACGGCGTGGTCCGCAACCGGCTGATGGCCCGCACCGAGATGGCTACCGGCGCCGAGGCGCTGAAGACCTTCGCGGTCTCCCGGCTGCTCTTCGACAACGTGCCGCACGTCAAGGTCTTCTGGGTGATGCACGGGGTCACCACCGCGCAGCTGGCGCTCAGCCACGGCGCGGACGACATGGACGGCTCGGTGGTCGAGTACAAGATCACCCACGACGCGGACAACTTCGGCACCCCGAACAAGCTGGGCCGCGAGGACCTGTTGGACCTGATCCGGGACGCCGGTTTCCGGCCGGTCGAGCGCAACACCCGCTACCAGGTCATCCGCGAGTACGAGGGCCCCGACCTCACCCGGCGGGACGTCCCGCAGGCGATGCGCCTGTGACCGCCACCCGCCTTCACCAGCGCTGACGCCCCTTCACAGGCATTTAGGGCGGCACGGGTTTACCGACCTGTCGTCCGTTTGGGAGGATCGGGCGCATGTCCGGATCCCATCGCGCCAACGGCAGCCGCCGGCGCGGCCACGCGCCGCGACCCGACCAGCCGCGGGCCGCGGGCGCGCCGGGTCCGCGGGCCCAGACCCGCGGGCGGCGGCGCAAGGCCCGGCGCCGCCGCGGCCGGGCCGCGGCCGGCACCCTGACGCTGCTGCTCGCCGCGGCGGCCGGCTGGCTGGGCCTCGGCCCGGGCGGGATGCTCGCCGCGCACGGCAAGGGCGTCGCGCTGAGCGCTCCGGACCAGCCGCTGCCCTCGCCGACCGGTCCCAACCCGTTCCTGGGCACCGACGGCCCGCACACCGACGCGCCGGCCGCCGACCGCTCGGACCGGGCCGACGGCACACTGGCCCAGCTGCCCGGCCTGGGCGCCGGCTACCTGGCCCGGATCCCGGCCGGGACCGCCCAGGTGCTGGTCGCCGCGGGCAGCGGCAAGGACGCGGCCGACACCACGGTCACCCTGTACAGCCGCACCCCGGACGGGCGCTGGCGCGCGGGCACGGCCTGGCCGGCCCACAACGGCTTCGCGGGCTGGACCGCCGACCACCGCGAGGGCGACCTGCGCAGCCCGGTCGGCGTCTTCCCGCTCAGCGACGCGGGCGGGCTCAAGGGCGACCCGGGCAGCAAGCTGCCCTATCACCAGGACGACGCCTTCGTGGCCGAGGGCTCCGGCTTCACCGGCGACTCGCTGGCCGGCGCCTTCGACTACGTGGTGGCGATCGACTACAACCGGGTGGCCGGCAGCTCCCCGCTGGACCGCCGCGAGCCGCTGGGCGCGGCCAGGGGCGGCGGGATCTGGCTGCACGTGGACCACGGCGGCCCCACCCACGGCTGCGTGTCGCTGACCGAGGACCACATGGCGGAACTGCTGCGCACCCTGGACCCGGCCGCCCACCCGGTGATCGTGATGGGGGACGCCGCCTCGCTGGCCGCCTGAGCAGCGTGAGCACCCGTTGCGGCACAAGGGGCGTTGTCCGGCTCCTACAGAACCCGGCGTCGGACCTTGTCACAGGCCGTGACCGGTTGACGCGCGAGTAACCCGGTTGCATGAGAGCATGACCGGTTCCCGCATCACCGCGCTCGGCCACTACCAGCCCGCCAAGGTCCTCACCAACGAGGATCTGGCCCGGCTGGTCGACACCGACGACGAGTGGATCCGCAGCCGCGTGGGGATCCGCCAGCGGCACATCGCCGAGGCGGAGACCCTGGTCGACATGGCCACCGAGGCCGCCCAGAAGGCACTCGCCGCCTCCGGGCGGACCGCCGCCGAGATCGACCTGGTGGTGGTGGCCACCTGCACCGCCGTCGAGCGCAGCCCCAACACCGCCTGCGCGGTGGCGGCGCGCCTGGGCATCACGGCACCCGCGGCCTACGACATCAACACGGTCTGCTCCGGCTTCTCCTACGCGCTGGCCACCGCCGACCACGCGATCCGGGCCGGCGCCGCCAGCCGGGCGCTGGTGATCGGGGCCGAGCGGATGAGCGACACCCTCGACTGGACCGACCGCTCCACCTGCGTGATCTTCGCCGACGGGGCGGGCGCCGCCGTGGTGGAGGCCCAGGAGGCGGGGGCCGAGCCCGGGATCGGCCCGGTGCTGTGGGGGTCGGAGCCGGACAAGAGCGACGCGGTGACCATCACCGGCTGGCAGCCGGTGATCAGCCAGCAGGGCCAGACGGTGTTCCGCTGGGCCACCACCAAGATCGCCCCGCTGGCCCGCGAGGCCTGCGCCAAGGCCGGCCTGGAGCCCGCCCAACTGAAGGGCTTCGTGGCGCACCAGGCGAACCTGCGGATCATCGAGGCGATCGCGGCCAAGCTGGGCGCGCCCGACGCGGTGATCGCCCGGGACGTGGTCGAGTCCGGCAATACCTCGGCGGCCTCGATCCCGCTGGCGCTCAGCAAGCTGGTCGAGCGGGGCGAGCTGACCACCGGCGACCCGGTGCTGCTGTTCGGGTTCGGCGGCGGGCTGGCGTACGCCGGACAGGTGATCCGCTGCCCCTGAGGCGTGTCGCTGCCGCGGGCAGGGCGAAGGGGCGGGACCCTGGTACGGGTCCCGCCCCTTCGCCCTGTTGTCGTGCTGGCGCGTTGCGGTACGTCGGCGAACCTCCCCCGAGGACACGGCCGCCGCCCGACGTTCCACCGGACAGGAGGCCGGGGCACGCGCGAGCACACGTGGGTGCTGAGGGTCTACCGGGTGGTCGGGAGGTCTACCTGGGCGGCTTCTTGCCGGTGACGCCCAGGTACACCATCGGGGCGAGGGTGGGTTTGAGGTCCTTGACCTTGACACCCCAGGAGGTGAAGGCCTTCTGGTGCTCGGCTGCCGATGCCAGCAGCGAGATCAGTGAACCGGCCACCGCGGCGGCGTCCTGCGCCTTGTCGGCCTGGCCCTTGGCCTGGAGGTCCTTGATGGCATCGGCGAGTGGCTTGGCCACCGAGTTGAGGACAGTCATGCGGATCTTGAAGAACCGCTTGTCCCCTTCTGCGGCACCCAGCGTGACCACACGCAGAATGGCATCGTTCTTGCGCCAGAAGGCCAGGAATCCGTCCACCAGTTCTTCGGAGGTGGTGGTGCCGGACTTTCCTGCCCAGGACTTTCCGTCGATCAGCTCTTTGAGCTCGACGCTGTCCTTGGCCATTTCCTCGGCGATGTCGAGGACAGCGCCCTCGACATCCGGGAAGTACTGGTAGAAGGTCGCGGGGGAGGTACCCGCCATACGGGCGACGTCGATGACCTTGACGTCCCGGTAAGGCGACGTGCTGAGCATCTCGCGGAGGCAGTCGAGCAGCTTCTGCCGCGTCTCCTGTCCGCGTCGCCCGGCGACGCGACCGTCGACGGTGCGAACTTGTCCTGTCATGCCGTCAGCTTACCGCGCACCGATCATGGCGCGATTCGGTGATGCGACTATTAGTCCGCTCGGGGGTGGCAATAGTGGCGGGGATAGCGATATTCGAAGCCCCCCCGTGTGCTGATGGCGGCACAGAGTGACGGCCCGTGGGCTGAAGCTCCTTCGGGTTGCTCTGCGTAGCGTCCCGCCGTGAATGCGGTGACTTCCGAGGCGGCGTCAGAACGCGTTTCGCACGGGGCGGCTGACGGGGTGGCCGGATCCGGACGAAGCGGCACGACACGGTCGGGAACACGGGACGGGGGGAGATTGGCTCAGACGGCGGGCGCATTGGACAATCAGCTCCGGCCCCTCGGGGGCACCTCCCGGCCGAAGGCTGGGGAGGGTGGCAGTGCGGCGACGGGGAGGTGGCAGCCGAGTGGACCAGCTGACGGCGCAGGATCCGAGACGGATCGGGCCGTTCGAGGTGCTCGGGCGCCTGGGCGCCGGCGGGATGGGGCTGGTGTACCTGGCTCGCTCCGCCTCGGGACGCCGGGTCGCGATCAAGACGGTGCGCGGCGAACTCGCCGAGGACGAGCTGTTCCGGGTCCGGTTCGCCCGGGAGATCGCGGCGGCCAAGACGGTGGGGGGCTTCTACACCGCGGCCGTGGTGGACGCCGACGCCGACGCCCGGGTGCCCTGGCTGGCCACCGCCTACGTGCCGGCCCCCGCGCTGGAGGACCTGGTCGGCGAGTGCGGCCCGCTGCCGGTGGACGCGGTGCGCTGGCTGATCGCCGGCATCGCCGAGGCCCTGCAGTCCATCCACGGCGCCGGTCTGGTGCACCGTGACCTCAAGCCGTCCAACGTGCTGGTCACCGAGGACGGCCCGCGGGTGATCGACTTCGGGATCGCCGCCGGGGTCTCGCACACCCGGCTCACCATGACCAACGTGGCGGTCGGCACCCCCGCCTACATGTCCCCGGAGCAGGCCAAGGACAGCCGCAGCGTGACCGGGGCCAGCGACGTCTTCTCGCTCGGCTCGCTCACCGTGTTCTGTGCCACCGGCCACCCGCCCTACCGCGGCGGCAACCCGGTGGAGACCGTCTTCAAGCTGCTGCGCGAGCAGCCGGACCTGTCCGGGCTGCCGGTCGAACTGGTGGACCTGGTGCGGGCCTGCATGCGGCCCTCGCCCGAGCACCGGCCCACCCCCGAACAGATCCAGGCGGAGCTGGCCCCGCACCTCTTCTCCCAGGACGACGCCGGGGAGTCGGAGGGGGACTGGCTGCCGCCCAGCGCACTGGAGCTGATCGAGCGCAAGCGCGGCCGCCGGGTGCCGCAGGCGCGGGCCGTGCCGCCGGCCGCCCCGCAGCCCCCCGCGGTGCCGCCGGTGCCCGTCCTGCCGCCGGCCGT
>NZ_PYBW01000124.1 GCF_003205575.1 Streptomyces tateyamensis | reverse complement strand
TTCGCGTTCAGGACGCACTCCGGCACAACGCCCGCGTCTCCCTGCTCGCTGGCCTGCTCGCCCAGGAGTACGGGCTCGACCGCGATCACAGCGCCGCCCTCTGCGCCGCCGCAGCAGTCCACGACTGCCGGCGGCGCGACGACCGCGACGATCCTGGGCACGGCCAGCGGGCAGCAGCCTGGTTCAGCCGCAACCAGCAGGCCGTGACCACCATGCTCGGCCGAGAACTCCCGCCCGACCTCTCCCAGCAAGCCGCGAGCGCCATCGGCCTGCACGACGTGCCGTACGCGGGCTTCACCCCGCAGCAGAACCGCGCCTACCAGCGGGCACCCCACCTGATCGACCTGCTCAAGGCAGCCGACTGCCTGGACCGCTACCGACTTCCCCTCACCCGCTGGTGGCCCGACCCCTCACACCTGCGCGTCGTCATCCCCGCATGGCTCCACCCCGTCGCCTTCGACCTCGTGGTCCGAAGCGAACAGGCCCGACTCGACGGCGCCACCAACCACGGAGCACTCATCCACGCCAGCCAGCTCCTCAAGCCCACGCAGTAGGAGGTCGTCCATGCACGCTGAGTGGGACAACGCCCACACCGACCACACCAGCAGCGCCACTCGACCCGGCCCGTCCGGGCTCGCCGAGACCGAAGCTGACTGGCGCCACCACCTCGGACACGAGACGCCCAACGGCTGGCTGCTGAGCGACAACTCCATGACCAAGACGCTGGCCTCCGGCCGCCCCATCCACCTGATGCACACCACCGTGGCCCTGGACGCGATCCGCGCTAGCGGACACCTCTACGCCTCCACCGGCTGCCTGGTCGCGGCCCTCTACTGCGCGCTCCTCATCCCCGAGCCTGCCGGCCTACGCCCCCACAATCTGGGCACCTACCTGCTGGAGACCAAGAAGCACACCCGCACCTTGGTCTTCGAGATCACCCCAGACGCCCCCGTGCCGCCCAAGGGCATCGACTACCTCCGACTGGGCGCCATCCACCTGCGGACCTACCTCACCCACCGCAGCTTCCTCACCGAGGCCGAAGACACCCAGCTCCGCCGAGCCGTTCTGAACCGGCTGCGCGCGGCTGCCCCCTTCCTCGACAGACTCCTCGCCAACGCCGCCGGGACGCCGACTCCGGACGCCGAGTTCATCGACCAGCTCGCCGCCACCGTGCCGGCCTTCCCGTTCCTCGGCTACCTCTACTTCGAGGTGCTCTCTGAATACCTGATGCTCAACTCCACAACCGCCGAGACCAAGACGTACGCCCAGCTCGGAGAGATGAACAACCGCCTCTACAAACGGCTGGCGTTCTCAGCGGTCCATGGCATGGACCAGCTCTTCGACCTGTCCCGCTTCAACCCGGGACACGAACGCCTCCTCCAGCTCGTCGGCCAGATCGAAGCCGGCCTGACAGCCGGGGTAGCCCGGTTCACGAGACGCCGCCTCTCCTACCTCTTCGCCAACGTGGCAGTCGTGCCCGGCCAAGACGCAGCGTCCTTCACCTTCCGAGACGCGGACTTCGACACCCTCTCCGCGACCGCGCCCCACCTGCTGGGCCAGCTCATCTTCCGCGAGATGCGCATCATCAACCGCTACCCGCAGCTCTACCTCGCCTTCGAGCAGGCCAAGGCCCTTGAGGCATGGGACTACTGGAACACCGAAGGCATCCCGACCCCGTTCAACGGCACCATCCCGAAAGGTGAGATCGGGATCAATCCCGCTTACCCGCACTCCCGCCACGCAGTATGGACCGCAGAGACCTGCAAGCGCGGCCTGCTCCACCCACTGGAACGGCTCGACGTGACCTTCCTCCCCAGCCTCGCCGAACTGGGCATGACTGCCATGCGGAGAGACAAGACGGGCAAGGCGGCAGGGCATGTGAGGCAGACCGCATCGCCTTAGCTACACAGTGCGCGGCTTGCGCCTGACAAAGCAGAGGTCGGACTTGCCGTGCGCCACCTGATCTGACCAGCCAGCCGGTCAGATCGGCAACCCCGGCACTCTGTCTCTAAGCCTGCTCCGGTTCGTCTCAAACCCAGCCGCCGCCACCTTGACCTCGTTCCGTTCTGCGCAACAGACCTTCCCAAAGCTCACGTCATCGGTGATCTGATCGAGAAGGTCTACGTACCGCTGATACCCGAGTGCTCGACCTGACTTCAGAAGCCAGTTGGCACCGTCACGAGCCAGGGCGACGAAGGCGTGCGGGGCCTTACTTCCTTCGGGTCCTCTCACCACTTCGTGGAGCTCCTGCACAGCGGCCACAGCGTCCTCCAGGCGCGTCGGATCATCGGGGTGAGCTGCGGAATCCCTCAGCTGGACTCGCGCGGTAGCCGTACGCAGGAGGCGGTCCTCCTGGCCGTATAGGCATCCCTGACCAGCAGCCAGATAGTTCCGAGCCAGGTCGAATCTGCCCTGGTCGATCTCGAATTCGGCTCGCTGCAGCCAGTAATGCCGGTCGTCCTGCAGCAGGTCATGAGCCGCCTGATCCCGGATCCACCGGGTGATCGCTGTCGGGGAGGTTCCGCAGAACGAAGAGATGCCTTGCGACCTGCGATGATGGGAGTTCTCTAGGCTCCACCACGCACAATCAGCAAGGCATCTCGTAAGTGCAATCCTCTCACGCAGTCTCGGCCGTCTCCGGCGTGTTCGACGAGCCGAATCTGATCGCGGACGCGGGGCTGGTCCCGCTGGTCCGCCTGGCCGAGCACGTCGGCCTGCCCGCCCTGGTCGAAGACAGGCTGCGCATCGAAGGCACCGACAACAGCGCCGGAGCCAATCCGGCGGCGAAGGTGATGACGCTAGTCGCGGCGATGTGCGCCGGGGCCGACTCGATCGACGACACCGACCGGCTCCGGCATGGCGCGATGGGCCGACTGTTCGGCGGGGTGCGAGCGCCGTCCACCCTGGGCACCTTCCTGCGCGCCTTCACACACGGGCACAACCGGCAACTCCACTCGGTTCACCGGGACTTCCTCGCCCGCCTGGCCCGGACCACCCCCCTGCTGCCCGGCGTCGACCGGGTGGCCTTCGTAGACGTCGACCCGACCCACCGCCGCGTCTACGGACGCTCCAAGCAGGGCGCCGAGGTCGGCCGATTCAAGGGCGTGCGCACCCTGCACCCGATCCTGGCCACCCTCAGCACACCGCTGGCCCGCCCGGTGATCGCGGCGGTCCGGCTGCGGCGAGGGAAGGCCGCCGACGCGCGCGGCGCGGGCCCGTTCACCGGCGAGGCCCTGGCCGCAGCGAGGCAGGCCGGGGCGACCGGGGCAGTGGTCGTGCGCGCGGACAGCCAGTTCTACAACGCCGACGTGGTGGCCGCGTGCCGACGGGCCGGCGCGCGCTTCTCGGTCACGGTGCGGATGAACCCGCACGTCGCCGCCGCGATCAGCACCATCCCGGAGAATGCATGGACCGCGATCCGCTACCCGGACGCGTTCGTGGACCCCGATACGGGCGAGCTGGTCTCCGACGCGGAGGTCGCCGAGGCCGAGTACACGGCGTTCACCGGCCGGAAGAAGGCCGAGCAGGTCACCGCGCGGCTGATCGTGCGCCGGGTCCGCCGACTGAACGCGGAAGTTGTTGCTGGGCAGGGCGAGTTGTTCACCGCCTGGCGCTACCACCCCATCTTCACCGACAGCCCGTTCGAGATGCTCCAGGCCGAGCTCCACCACCGGCAGCACGCCACGATCGAGCAGGTCATCGCGGACGGCAAGGGCTCCGCGCTGGCCCACCTGCCCTCCGGCGAATTCCAGGCCAACGCCGCCTGGCTCACCCTGTGGGCGATCGCCCACAACCTGCTGCGGGCCGCCGGGGCTCTCGCCGGCACCTTCCACGCCAAGGCGACCACCGCCACCCTGCGCGCCCACCTGGTCCACGTCCCGGCTCGAATCGCCCGCACCGCACGGAAGTTGCTACTTCATCTGCCCGGGCGATGGCCCTGGCAGCACGCATTCGCCGACCTGTTCACCGCCGCACACGCACCGCCAGCCCGCTGACCAAGCCGACCACCCGCCCGCCAGGGCCCGACCGGAGCACACGTGGAAGAGCTGGGCAGACCAGCGGACACCGCACACCCTCCACCAGGCCAGCCACCCTCAGCCTCCGAAACGATCACTTCGGAATCAGGCCGGTGGATTCGGGCTGATATGTCCTGCGTGCTGCTTCGTTTGGCATGCCGAAGTCGCGCATGACGTTGTGGCTCAGCAGCCGGATCATGGCCCGCCGGTCGGAATGCTGGTCATCATGAATATGACAGGCCCGCTCCGCATATGAGACCAGCAGCTTCGTCATCACGGTCTCCAACTCGGTCAGCCGCTTCGTCAGGACGGTGTGCACGACGGTGTCGGCAATGGTGCGCTGTCGACAACGGAGCAAGCCTCCAGGCATGGCGACCAGCAGTCCCATCTCTTGGAGTCCCTTGATCGCCGCCCGGTGCGACTGCCCCGGCGAATCGGGATTGGAGATGACCTCCAGGAGCCCGGTTGAACTTATGCCAATCTGCCGGAAAATGTCATCAGAATTGACGATGCAGACCGCCGCATACGCCCATCGGTAAGCTTGATCGTACTTACCAAGGTCTTCGTATTCGCTCGCAACCTTCTCTCGGAGCGTGGAGCCAGTCACCGCCTCGATCATGGCGGCAAGTAGGCCCTTTTCAGAAAGGGCGCGCAACCGCTCCACCTTGGCCTGCATGGACCGGTACTGCTTAAGGTGGCCGATGAGCGCGTTCTTTCCCAGAGCCTTGACTAGATTCTTCAGATCGCCGTCGGTCAACTCGCGGTCGAAGTCGATGACCTCTGCGGGAAAACCTGCAGGGATCTCCGACTGCCGAGTCGTGCGAATGGCCGCGACCACCAGCCTATTACCGTCGTCATTCAGGTTCCGCATGAGGTCTGAGGCGCTCCGCGTGAACATGTTGACGTCGTCTACGAAGACTGCCTCGAGGTTCTGCTGCCGGGTCTGCGCTGTCACGGCACCAGAGGTCAGATTGGCCGCACGGTCGACCCAACCGACGTGCGAACCTTTCCTGTGCAGCTGATAGGCGAGCTGCATCAAGGCGGTCGTCTTTCCCGACCCGGCGCCGCCCTTCACGAGGACAACCGGCATCCGGCCCTCGGCCGAGGGCCGGATGCGGCTGGCGACGGCGTCAACGAGTGAAAGCTGAGCGGTGATCTTCCTGTCCTTGATGTCACCCCACGTGGGGTCCCGCCCCACTAGACGAGTAGTTCCGA
>NZ_PYBW01000123.1 GCF_003205575.1 Streptomyces tateyamensis | reverse complement strand
GAGTGCGTCCTGAACGCGAAGGGGAGCTTGATGTAGGAATAGCTGCTCGATGCGATGCTGCGTGACTGATGAAGGTTTGGCCCTTCGGAGCCGCCCTGCGGGGGGAGGCTTCAAACCACCTCATGCTGCGTTGGCTGAAGACCGTCGTGGTGAGCGATGAGGAAAAGGCGCCCGTGAGGCGTCAGGTAGGGATCAGGAAGACGAGCGCGAGCGAATCGTTGCTGAAGTGTCGAAACAACTGAGACGACATCAAAACCGGAGTGTTTTGGCGACTCCGGGATGAGCCTGGCGGGCGCCCGCTGACTGGCCAGGTGGTGTCCGGCATGAAGACGACGTGAGACTGATCTGCCGCTGTCACGCGGAACAGGAGAAGGCGTGCCCCGATACTGTTCGCCCTGGTCGGGGCGGGCGAGAGGGAGTGCCTCAAGCGGCCGAAACCGTGAGGGGTCGAGTACCGATGCGGGGTGCGCCGGCGGACCGGCTCGTAGTAGTGCTGAAGCTCCTGTAATGGGAGTGGAGCGAAGGGGCCGGGTCATTCGTGGCTGTGTGTGTCTGGTCAACCGGATGTTCTCCGGGAGGAGCCGATGGACAAGCTGAAATCGCAGGTCAAGCCGTTTGAGATCTCGAAGTGGGAGGTCCAGGAGGCTTATCGCGAGGTGAAGGCGAACAAAGGGGCGCCGGGGGTGGACGGGCAGTTTATCGACGAGTTCGAAAAGGATCTGAAGGGCAACCTGTACAAGATCTGGAACCGGATGTCGTCGGGGACGTACTTTCCCCCTCCGGTGCGCGCGGTGGAGATTCCCAAGCAGCACGGCGGCGGCACGAGAATGCTTGGCATTCCCACGGTCGCCGACCGGGTTGCACAGACCGTGGTAGCCAGGCACCTGACGAGGCGGGTGGAACCGGTGTTCCACTCGGACTCGTACGGGTACCGGCCGGGGCGGTCGGCCCATGACGCGCTGGAGCGCTGCCGGGACCGCTGTTGGAAGAAGAACTGGGTGATCGATCTCGACATCCAGAAGTTCTTCGACAGCGTCCGGTGGGACCTGATCGTCAAGGCCGTGGAGGCTCACACCGACGCCGTTTGGGTGGTTCTGTACGTCGAGCGGTGGCTCAAGGCGCCGCTGCAACTGCCCGACGGCACCTTGCAGGAGCGGGACCGAGGAACTCCTCAGGGGTCCGCTGTCTCGCCGGTGCTGGCGAACCTGTTCATGCACTACGCGTTCGACACTTGGTTGGACCGGGAGTTTCCCACCGTCCAGTTCGAACGCTATGCCGATGACGCCGTGGTGCACTGCGTCAGCGAGCGTCAGGCCAGGCAGGTACTGGCCGCGCTGGGCGACAGGATGGAAGAGGTCGGGCTGCGGCTGCATCCCGATAAGACCAAGATCGTGTACTGCCAGGACGGGCGGCGGCGGGGCTCCTTCGAGCACACGTCTTTCACCTTCCTGGGATTCACGTTCCGTCAGCGCCGGACTAAGGACAGGGACGCCCAGTATTTCCTGGGGTTCCTGCCCTCGATCAGCAAGGAAGCCCAGAAGAAGATCGGCGAGACGGTTCGCAGTTGGCGACTGCATCGCCAGGTCGGCCTCACCTTCGCGGAGCTCGCCCGCCGGATCAATCCGATCGTGGCGGGCTGGATGCAGTACTACGGCCGGTTCGACCGGGCAGCGCTGTATCCGCTCCTGGCACGCATCAACGCCTACTTGGTGCGGTGGGTCCGCAAGAAGTACAAACGACTGGCGGCGCTGAGGAAAGCACTCCAGAGCGTGAGAGGGGCAGCCCAGCGCTATCCCCGGATGTTCGCGCACTGGAAGTGGGTGACCACAGCGTCCTCGGCTTGGTGATCAGAATGACAAGAGCCGTGTAACGGGAGACTGTTACGCACGGATCTGTGGGAGCCGGGGGGTGAGATTCCCCCCG
>NZ_PYBW01000122.1:11438-42089 GCF_003205575.1 Streptomyces tateyamensis | reverse complement strand
TCCCTCTCGACAAGGTCCCGATGAGCGCACGGAACCACAGCCAACAGGCCGGACAGTGCGTGATCCCGGGTTGCGCTTGCTGCGCTGAGATCGAACGTACGGACCCAGGTGTCCGGTATCAACCGTTTCGGGAACGCCGCAGGCCAGCCCCCGTTACCCGCGGAAACCCAGCGCCCCACAGTGGTCTGAACCACCGCAAAATCGGCATTCCGGTCGCTCCAGAGGGAGCCCGCTGTGACCGAGACCACCGCAATCCACCCCGAAACGGTGGACAGGCCGCCAGCAGCACATCACCGAGCGTCAGATTTCGGGCCTTCGGTGGCCCGCGCCACACGGATCCTGTTCAGGGCCAGGTCAGTTCGCGCCGCCAGCCGTGGGAGTCGGTGCGGCGATAGTGCAGTCGGACGTGGCGCCGGTCGGCCGCGCCCTGCCAGAACTCCACCTCCGCCGCCCGGACCGCGTAGCGGGTGTAGCCCTCGGGCACCAGGTCGGGGTCGGCAGCCAGCCGCTCGGCGGCGTTCGCCCAGGCGGTGCTGAACTCGTCGGGGTCGGCCAGCGGCTCGCTCTGCCGGCCGACCAGGGCGGCGATGCGCGAGTTCGGGCTGAGCAGGCGGAACGCCGCCGCGGTACCGGCCGGCTCGCCCAGCTCCACCGCACCGCGCACCCGCACCTGGCGGCCCAGGGCGGGCCAGTAGAAGGTGAGCGCCGCCCGCGGGTCCCCCGCCAGCTCGCGCCCCTTGGGGCTGTGCGCGTCCCCGGCGAACCACCAGCGTCCCTCGGCCGGGTCCACCTCGCGCAGCACCACCACCCGGGCGTCGGGCCCGGCCGTGGAGAGCACCATCGTCTGCGCGTCCGGCACCCCGGCCCGCAGCGCCCCCAGCAGCCAGCTCACGAACAGCTCGCCGGGCCGCTCGGGCGCCTCGGCCGCCTCGAAGGCGGGCAGCGGGCGGGCCATCGGGGGCCGGGAGATCAACAGCTCGCGCAGCTGGGCGAGCTCGTCCTGGTTCACGGGGTCCGGCATGCGGTGATCCTCCCACGCGGGCGCGGCGAACCGGCCCGCGCGGGAGGAGTTGGTCAGCCCGCCTTCCAGTACTTCACCGCGGCGATGCTGATGTCCGCCGAGCTGCCCACGGCGGGGCCGGCCCCGCTGGTGGCGGTCTCGGCCTGGAGCACCCAGTGCATCGGTCCGGAGGGGATCCGGCTGGTGGAGTGGCCGATCACCTTGCCGTCCAGCGAGAAGGTCAGGCTGTTCGGCTCCCAGTCGATGGTGCTGACGTGCCAGGCGCCGGCTTCGGCCACCGAGGTCTCGTAGGCGTCCTGGTCGGAGCCGGAGGTGGCGCCCTGGCGGTGCATGTAGGCGGAGACGTCGCCGGTCAGGCTGCCCTCGGGGAAGTCGATCTCACCGTTCTGCGGCCACACGTCGCCGTCCGGCCAGAGCAGGAAGGCCGTCTTGAAACCGGCCGCCGAGGTGGCCTTCCAGGTGATCTCGAACTTGCCGTACTGCACGCCGCCGTCCTTGCCCACCGCGCCGGGGAGCTTGGGCAGCGGCGCGGCCACCCAGGTGCCCGCGCTGTCGCGGCTCAGGTGCATGTTGAGCTGCCCGTTGGCGATCGACAGGGTGCGGGCGGGGTCGTAGGTGCCGTTCTTCGAGGTGTCCTTCCAGCCGCTCGGGTACGCCCACCACTTGGCGTCCACGGCCGCGGGCAGGCCGGTGCAGTGGCTGGTCTGGACGGGGCCGTTGGCCGAGCAACCGGTCCAGCTGCCGAGCGGCACGTTCTCGCCCGCGAAGTACTCGGCCCAGGTGGCGAGCGAGCCACCGGTGGCGGTCGGGGTCGACGTCGGGAACGGCGTAGGCGTGGGCGTGGGCGTGGGCCGCGCGAACGGGCTGGCCGTGGCGCTCGCCGCGGGCGAGGGGGTGGCCGAAGGACTGGCAAGCGGGCTGGACGACGACCCGGCGGACGGCGTGGCCGTCGAGCTCGGCGGGAGGGTCGGCGTCGACGGATCCGAAGGCGCCGAAGCCGTCGGAGTCGGAGTAGAAGCAGGAGTAGGCGTCGTCGGCGCAGGAGCAGGCGTCGCCGGCGCAGCACTCGGCGTGGCCGCCGGAGCAGGCGTGGTCGCAGGAGCCGCCGGCGCCTGACGAACCGTCAGTATCTGCGCGGGCAGGTTGTGGTACCGCCCGCCCGAGTCCTGCCAGTACCCGAACTCCCGGTACGTCCCGGCGGGCAGCGTGCGCGCTCCCGTCGTCAGGTGCACGCCGTCCGAGCAGATCCGCACCCCGCTCGCCGCCTGCGGGAAGTCGAGGTTCGCCCCGCCCGCACCCCGCACGGCCACCCCGACGCTGCGCGCGGTCAGGCAGGTGGCGGAGTGCAGGGTCAGCGAGGCGGCGGTCGGCGCGCCGGCGGTGAAGGTGCTGGGCGTGAGCCGGTCCTGGACGACGCGCGGCGTCCCGGCGTCGGCCTGCCCGCTGGCCAGGGCGGTGAGCGCGATCACGGCGGCACCGGCGACGGCACCGGCCCGCACGGGCAACGGCGGCAAGGTGGGCAACGCGGGATAGACGGGCCGACCGGCGGCACGGTGGGTGCCGCGGGTCCGGTGTCGGCCATTGAGCGGTACGCGCATGGCAGGGTCCTCTACGACGCCTGCGAGGTGAGCTGTCGGGTTCGGGCCGAGTAGCCCGGCCGCCTGTGGGAGCGGCTTCACCCCTAGCCGGACCGCGCGCACGGGAGCGCGAAGCCAGGCGCTTACCTGGTTCCCCCGCTCCCGTCCGTGTCGTTGCTGGGTCGGCCGTCGGCGGGTGGACGGGACTCGGCGTCCCACCGGCGGTGCTCGCGAGCCGCGAGCGACGGGAGCAGGCTAGGCAGGCGTCCCGGCCCGGACAAGTCGGGGCAGCCCGTTATGGCGCAGCTCACACCCATGCCTCCAGTGTGCGCCCGGAGCTCAGCCGCAGTTCACGGCCGGTCAACGGGTCGGTGAACTCCAGCCGGGCGGCGAGCAGTTGGAGCGGGTGGCGGAAGTCCTGCGGGTCGGCGGGCGGCAGCACCTCCGGGTACACCGGATCGTTCATGATCGGTAGGCCGAGTGTGTGCATGTGCAGGCGCAGCTGGTGGGTGCGTCCGGTGTGCGGCGACAGGCGGTAGAGGCCCAGTCCATCGCGGTGCGCCAGCAGCTCGATCCGGCTCTCCGCGTTGACCGGACCGGGCTCCTCGCGGGCGGCGATCACTCCGCGTTCCTTGACGATCCGGCTGCGCACCGTGCGGGGCAGCGCGAGCTGCGGGTCGAAGCGGGCCACGGCCCGGTACTCCTTGCGCACTCGGCGGTCGCGGAACAGCGTCTGGTAGGCGCCGCGCGCCTCGGGACGGATGACGAGGAGCACCAGGCCGGCGGTCAGGCGGTCCAGGCGGTGGGCGGGGCTCAGCTCGGGCAGCGCGAGCTCGTGGCGCAGCCGGGACAGCACGGTCTGCACCACGTGGCTGCCGCGCGGGGTGGTGGCGAGGAAGTGCGGCTTGTCGACCACCAGGATGTTCTGGTCCCGGTGCACCACGGGGATCGGGAACGGGACCGGCGGCTCTGCGGGCAGGTCGCGGTGGAACCAGACGCTGTCGCCGGCCCGGTACGCGGTGGCGGCGTCGATCGGACCGTCGGGCCCGAGGATCTCGCCCGCGCGCAGCATCTGGGCCAGCCGCTCGCCCGCGCCGTCCGGGAGCCTGTGCGCCAGGTACTGGCCGACCGTCGCCCACTGCCCGCCCTCGTCCTGCGGCAGCCTGATCCGCACCGGGTCCACGCCGTACCGCTGCGGCAGGGGTGCGGCGGGCTTCGTCCTGCGTCTCATTCGGGCCACCCTACCGACGGCACCGGCAGCACCGACGGCGTCCGCGGCCCGGCAGGACCTCCCGGACAGGCCAGCCCTCCCGAGGCCCGAGCAGCTCAGGCCTTGCGGGCCACCGCCGCGTACATCCACCGGGTGGTGCCCTCGGTCGAGCCGTCCGGGCGCCACAGCGGCACGAACTCCACGCCCGGCTCCAGCACCTCCCAACCCGCCAGCAGCTCGGCCACCTGGGCGCGGGTCCGCAGCTGGATCGGGGTGGCGGTCTTGTCCCAGGTCTTCGCCGCCGCGGCAGCCCGCTCGGGGTTGCCCTCGTGGGTGCTGTTGGAGATCACCAGGTAGCTGCCGGGCGCCACCTTCTCCAGCACCTGGGCCACCGCGCGCTGCGCCTCCTCGTCCGTGACGAAGTGCAGCACCGCGACCAGCAGCATCCCGACCGGCTGCGCGAAGTCCACCAGCGCCTGGAGTTCCGGGTGCTCGAAGAGCTCGTCCAGCTTGCGCACGTCACCGCTGAACACGGTGGTGCTGCGGTTGTCCGCGAGCAGCGCCCGGCCGTGGGTGAGCACGATGGGGTCGTTGTCCACGTACACCACCCGGCTGGCCGGGTCGACGGCCTGGGCCACCTCGTGCACGTTCCCCGGCGAGGGCAGCCCGGCGCCGATGTCGACGAACTGCCGGATCCCCGCCTCGGCCAGCAGCCGCACCGCCCGCTGCAGGAAGGCCCGGTTCTCCCGCGCCGCGGCCGGGATGTCGGCCGACACCCCGATCGCCTGCTCGGCCGCCTCCCGGTCCGGCGGGAAGTTGTCCTTGCCGCCGAGCCAGTAGTCGTAGATCCGCGCCGGGTGCGGTCGATCGCTCTGAAGGTCCGTCACCTCGTACTGCACCACTGCCCCCTCGCCCCGTGTACCCGCCCGACCGGCGGGTTCGGGAAGCATAACCGGCCGCCCTGAGGCCGCTCTGGTGTCCCCGCCGAATTCCCGAGCCCCGCAGGTCAACGCCGGGTATGGTCGGGGTTCCGGCCACCTCCCGCTGAACGAATGCGAGATCAGATGCCCGACCTGTCGGACGAGTTGCTGCCTTTCGGCGCGGGTTCGCAGCCGGATCTGCTGCCCGGGGCACTGCTGCCCGAGACCCGGCGAGCGCTGCTGCACCGGCTGGCGGTGGGTCAGGCGCGGGGGCGGACGCCGTCGATGGTGGGCGCGGTGGTGCGCGGCGGGCGGACGGTGTGGTCCGGCGCGCGCAGCATGATCGACGGGCATGCGCCGGACGCCGACGTGCAGTACCGGATCGGTTCGGTCTCCAAGACCTTCGCCGCCGTGCTGGTGCTGCGGCTGCGTGACGAGGGCCTGGTGGACCTGGCGGACCCGCTGGAGCAGCACCTGCCCGGCACCGCCGCCGGGCGGGCCAGCATCCGCGAGCTGCTGTGCCACGCGGCGGGGCTCTCCTCCGAGACGCCCGGGCCCTGGTGGGAGCGGACTCCGGGGACGCTTCGCCCGGAGCTGTCCGACCTGCTGGAGGACCAGCCGTTCCGCCACCCTGCCGGGGAGCGGTTCCACTACTCGAATCCCGGTTACGCGCTGCTCGGTGCGCTGGTGGAGCGGCTGCGCCGGCAGCCGTGGGGCGAGGTGCTGCGCCAGGAGGTGCTGGAGCCGCTCGGCATGCACCGCACCACCCTGCTGCCGCAGGCCCCGCACGCGGGCGGCTTCGCGGTGCACCCGTGGGCGGACGTGATGCTGCCCGAGCCGCTCGTCGACACCGGGGCGATGGCGCCGGCCGGCCAGCTCTGGTCGACGGCCGCCGACCTGTGCCGGTGGGCCGCGTTCCTGACCGGCGGCCACGCGAAGGTGCTGTCCGCCGAGACCCTGGCCGAGATGCGCCGCCCGGCCGTGGCACCGGACGAGGAGTGGGCTTCCTGCTACGGGCTGGGCCTGCAGTCGGTGCGCCGGGGCGGGCGGCTGCTGGTGGGCCACAGCGGCTCGATGCCCGGCTTCCTGGCCGCTCTCTGGTTCAGCCCGGCCGACGACGTGGCGGCGGTCACGCTGGCCAACGTCACCGCCGGTGCGAACCCGTCCACCGTCGCCGCCGACCTGATCGGCATCGTGGCCGAGCGCGAGCCCGCCTTCCCGCCGCCGTGGCGCCCGCTGCCGCAGATCGATCCGGCGCTGCTGGCCCTGACCGGGCCCTGGTACTGGGGGCCGACGCCGCTGGCGCTGAAGCTGGGCGCCGACCGCCACCTGGAGCTGGTCGAGCTGACCGGCTCGGCCCGCACCTCCCGGTTCCGCCCCGAGCCGGACGGCACCTGGACCGGCCTGGACGGCTACTACGCGGGCGAGCCGCTGCGCGTGGTGCCGGCGACCGACGGCTCGGTCGACCATCTGGACGTGGGCAGTTTCGTGCTGACCCGGCAGCCGTACGGGCCGGCCGAGGCGGTGCCGGGCGGGGTGGCCGAGGCGGGCTGGCAGGCCATGTAGGCCACGGCCGGGGCGGCCGGAATGTGAGCCGGGTCACGTGTCCCACCGTCGGCCTGACGGAGCGTCAAACACGGCGACCGGATCGTTATCGATCTTTGAGCCGGAACATGAGACACCTCACATCACCTTGTGATAGGACCTCCGACCCGCTTACGGTGCTTCTCGTTCGTCCTCACACGAACCTCGCTCTCCGGAACGCCGAGTCCTGCCGCCGGGACGAGCGAGCACGTGCCTTCACAGCACCGCGGCAGGAGCGGGGGAACCACAGGTAAGTCGCCCCACCCGGATCCGTCCGGGCGGGGCTTGGGGTGAAGCCGCGCTAGCGCGGCCGGGCAACTCCAGCCCGAATCCGACAGCTCACCTCGCAGGCGTGGGAGAGGAAAAGCTCATCATGATGTCCGTCAACGGTCGTCCCAGCCTGCCCAGCCGTAGCACCCTCAAGCGCGTCGTCGCCGCCGCCGTCGTGGCCGGCGTCGGTGCGGGCCTGCCCGTGATCGCCGCCACCGGCGCCTCCGCCGCCCCGGCGCACCAGGCCGCCCCGGTCCACACGCTGGCTGCCGCCCCGGTGCACACCGTGGCCGCCGCCGCGCCGCAGGCTGCTCCGGCCGCGCCCGCCGCCCCGGCCGCTGCCGCCCAGCCGGCTGCCGCGCCGGCCGGCTACACCGTGGTCAAGGGTGACTGGCTGTCGAAGATCGCCGCTTCGCACAACGTGCAGGGCGGCTGGCAGAAGCTGTACGACCTGAACAAGTCGGTGCTGACCTCCGGCCCGAACCTGATCTACCCGGGCCAGCACCTGGTGCTCTCCGGCACCACCGCCCAGGCCGCCCCGGCCCCGGCCCCGGCCCCGGCCCCGGCCCCCGCCCCGAAGCCGGCTCCGGCTCCGGCCCAGCAGCAGAGCGCGCCGTCGACCAACTCGTCCTCCTCGACGAGCAAGTCGTCCACCAAGGCCTCGGACGCGGGCAGCTCCAGCAGCAACAACCAGGCCGCGAGCCGTTCGGCCAACCGCAACCAGCTGAGCACCAACTCCACCAGCACCAAGACCACCACCACCAGCGTCGTCGCGGCGCCGGCGAACAACTCGGAGGCCTCGCTCAAGGCGCTGGCCGCCTCGATCGTCCCGGCCGACCAGCTGGCCTCGTTCGAGCAGATCATCACCCACGAGAGCGGCTGGAACATCACCGCCACCAACCCGAGCTCCGGTGCCTACGGCCTGCCGCAGGCCCTGCCCGGCAACAAGATGGCCTCCGCGGGCTCGGACTGGGCCACCAACCCGGCCACCCAGATCCGCTGGGCGCTGCAGTACATGAACGAGACCTACGGCAGCCCGAACGCCGCCTGGTCGTTCTGGCAGAGCCACTCGGCGTACTGAGCCGGGATCAGCTCCCAGTAGGGGTCGACTCCCGGTAGGGGTCAACTCCCGGTAGGTGTCCGGACGGGCGCTGCGACTGCGGTCGCGGCGCCCGTTCGGCGTTTCGCCGGTCCGGGCCCGCGGCTTCGGCCGGCCGGCCGGCTACTCGGACTCGCCGTACCGGACCAGGTACTCGGCGAGCTTGGCCATGTCCTGGTCGGACCAGTCCGCGAACCGCTCGGTGAAGGCCGCCCGGCGCATCTCGTTCGCCTCGCGCAGCAGCGCCAGGCCCGCCTCGGTCGGGCGAAGGATCTGCCCGCGGTGGTCCTCCGGGTCCACCTCGCGCGCGGCGTAGCCGAGTTGCTCCAGGTCGCGCACCTGCCGGCTCACCGTGGACTTGTCGAGCATGAAGTAGGCGGCCAGGTCGGCCGCCCGGCAGCCGCCGCGCTCGGTCAGCAGGTCGAGCATGCTGTACATCACCAGCGACAGCTCCGGGTGCAGTTGCGAGGCCTTGTGCCGCGCCCGCCGGGCGAAGGCGGTCAGCTCGCGCTGGATGGTCTCGATCGACGCGTCTCGGCCGGACACGGGGCCCTCCTCGCCTGCGGCCAACTGGTTGCCGACTACAACATAGCCGCCCGGTGCGCCGTAGGGCCTCGGCGCCGCCGGGAGGCCGTAGCGTTCTGCGTGAGCGCAGGCCACACCGAGAGGCGGCACCCCTCATGCAGCTGGGCATCTCGCTCGCGCCACCCCGCTGGCCGGCCGCCGGTGGCGCGATGGCGCTGCGTACCGCGTTGCGCGCCGAACAGCTCGGCCTGCACTACCTGACCGCCGACGACCACGTGCTGCGCACCGACGGCGCCGGCCTGGACCCGCTCACCCTGCTCGCCGCCGTGGCCGGCGCCACCTCGCGGATCCGGCTGGCCAGCAGCGTCCTGGTGCTCCCCTACCGCCACCCGCTGCTGCTGGCCAACCAGGCGGCCACTCTCGACGTGCTGTCCGGCGGCCGGTTCACCCTGGGCGTCGGCACCGGCGGCGATCCGGGCGAGTTCGCCGCCCTCGGCCTGGACGTGCACGAGCGCGGCCGCCGTACCGACCAGTGCCTGGCCGCCCTGCGTGAACACTGGGCTGCCGACGGCGCGTCGGCGGTCCGGCCGCGGACCGAGGGCGGCCCGCCCGTGTGGGTCGGCGGGCGCAGCGACGCCGCGCTGCGCCGGACGCTGCGGTTCGGCGCCGGCTGGCACGGCAGCGGGGTGGACGAACACGACGTGCGGCAGGTGCGGGCCCGCCTGGAGGTGCTCGGCGAGGAGCTCGACCGGGACCCGGCCGAGCTGACCCTGTCCGCCGTCTGCGCCTTGGTGCCGCCCGGCTTCACCCCCGCCGGCCCGCTGCCGCCGCCGCTGCGCCCGCTGGCCGACCCGGGCGCGCGCGCCGGGCAGGTGCTGGACGCGCTCGACCGGCTGCGCGGGGCGGGCCTGTCGATGGTCGCGCTCTGGCTGCCGCTGGACCCGCACCAGCTGCTGGACGCCCTGGACTGGATCCACAGCGATCTGCTCGGCGGCCTGAGGCGCTGAGAGGCCGTCAGCTCAGTGGTCGGCAGGAGCGGTTGGCGAGCGCCCGGTGTGCCGATGCTTGAAGATCCACTCCGTGGGGAGTAATAGAAGGCGGAGCAGGCAGCAGTGGGCTGCCGTGGCCCCAAAATGGCGCTCGTGTCGCGGCGCCGAAGGAGAGATTCGTACCGATGGCAACCGGCGTGGTGAAGTGGTTCAACGCTGACAAGGGGTTCGGGTTCATCCAGCAGGATGACGGCGGGGCGGACGTGTTCGTCCATTTCTCGGCGATCCAGCAGTCGAGCGGCTACAAGGAGCTGTTCGAGGGCGACGCCGTCGAGTACGACGTCGTGCAGGGCCCGAAGGGCCCCCAGGCGGAGAACGTCGTCCGCCAGGCGTGATGCCGGGGCATCGGCGAAGGGCTCCGCCCCCCGACCAGTCGGTCAGTGGGACGGAGCCCTGGACGGTGGGCGTTGCGCAGCATCTGCGCCCGGACCGACGACCCCGCCTCCAGGGAGCTACGGCCGATCGTGGAGGTGGTGAAGCAGCGTCAGGAGGGCGACGGGAGCGCGAGGTGGGCGGGGGCGCCACCGAGTGAGGTGTACAGCTGCGTCCAGCGCTTGTCGGTGGTGGTGGGGGGTCGGCCGTCGCAGTAGGGCTTGGTGCCGTTGGCGGTGTAGTAGCGCATCAGGTCCAGGACGGCGAGTGTGTCGGCGCCGGTGCCGGGTGTGTAGCGCTGGGCCGGGTTCTTCGTCTGGTGGACCAGGCAGGTCGGGGCGGGGGTGTTGGCCTGGGTGTCGAGCGCACCCTCGGAGGAGGCGCCGCAGGCGGTGAGGGCGGCGGTCGCGAGCAGGGCGGCCAGGGGCAGGAGGCGACGTGGTGTCATGAGGGGTTCCCGGTTCTTCACAGGACGAGGGGCAGGCTGCGGGCGATCAGGCCCAGGCCGACGACGAGGACCAGCAGCGCCGTCAGGAGGGCGGCGTGCGGGAGGAGTCGGCGCACGGTGCGCAGGCCCGGCCGGTCGACGAGCGTGCCGAGCTGGTCGCCGATGCGTACGAGGAGCAGTCCGACGGCGGTGAGGGTGGCGGCCATGCCGAGCCCGTAGGCGAGGACGAGCGTGGCGCCGAAGGCGGTGCGGCCGAGCGCGACGGCGCCCAGGAGGACGACCAGCGCCGAGGGGCTGGGGACCAGGCCGCCGGCGATGCCCAGGCCGACCAGGGCGCGGTTGCTGTAGGGCTTGGCGTCGGCGGGACCGTGGGTGTGGTGGCGTCCGAACAGTCCGTGGCTGTGTCCGTGGCCGTGGCCGTGGCCGTGCGGGTGGCCGTGGCCGTCCTGGGGGCTGTGGTCGTGCGGCTGCCCGTCGACGTGCTCGTGGTGGTGGTCGTGCTCGTGCTCGTGGTCATGCTCGTGGTCATGGTGGTGGTCGTGATGACGCTGCGGGTGCGGGTGGTCGTGGTGGTGCAGGACGTGACGGTCGGTGGGGGCGCCGGTCGCGTCGAGGGCTGTCGCGGTGGGCGTGGCTGCCGCGCCGACCAGTTCGGGTTCTGCGGCGGGCGGCGGCGGGGCAGCGGACTCGTGATGGTGGTGTGCCGTGTGCCGGCGTGAGCGGCGGGCGGCGTCGAGGAGCAGGCCTGCGCCGACGAGCGCGACCAGGGTGCCGCTGGCGACGCCCAGCCAGTTCAGCAGCAGGTCGCCGGCGAGGGCGGAGAACGCGGTCAGGCACAGTCCGATGACCAGGACGCCGGCGGTGTGGGTGAGCGTGACGGTGGCGCCGACCGTGAGGGCGTCGCGGGTTCGGCCTCGCCGGCCGGCGAGGTAGGCGGCCATGACGGTCTTGCCGTGGCCGGGAAGCAGGGCGTGGCCCGCGCCCAGCACGATCGACAGCAGTACGGCGAGCACACCGACCGGCCAGGTGAGGTGGCGTACGGCGCTGAGCGCGCTCAGGCGCTTGGACAGGCTCTCCAGCCAGGCGGTCGGCCCGCCCTGCGCGCCCGGCGGTACGGCGGCCGGCCCCTGGTCCGATCCGGATCCGGGCTGTGCGGTGAGTTCGGCGTGCACGTCGCCGCGGGGCTCGGAGAGCAGGTCGCGGGGGTAGCTGCGCAGTTCGTCGGTGGCCGAGGTGGCAGGGACGGTCGAGTGGTCCAGGCGGACGCCCTCCCCGCGGGCGGTGATCTCGTTCCAGCCGACGCGTGTGGCGTCGACTCCGGTGTCCACGTGCAGGGCCACCGGGCCCGCGGTCAGGTCGGCCGGTGCGGACAGGCGGCACTCGAGGCGGCTGGTGCGCATGCCGGCCTGGCCGCTCTGGTAGTCGAAGGCCGCGGAGTCGACGGTGAAGCGCAGCCGCTGTGCGGCGGTGACGGCGAGGTGCTCGGCCGCCTCGTCACACCTCGCGCGGGCCCAGGCGGAGCGCTCGGAGGTGCTGGCGGTGCCATCGCCGTCGGTGTCCACGTGCGGGGCGTCCTGCAGGGTGGGGATCTCGGCGGTGTCGGTGACCGTCAGGGCCTCGATGCGGTCGGGTCGCAGGATGAGCCCGGTGTAGTGGTTGACGGAGAAGTTGCCCAGCGGGTGGGCCTGCGCCTGGGACGCCGTGGCGGCAAGCATCCACACGCTGCCGGCGGCCACTGCCGCTGCTCTGACCAGGATGTGGCGCTGTGTCATGTCGTGCCTTTCACGGCAGCGCAGGTGCACGACCCGGGTGGCACCGACACGCGGCTGCGCCGGTCGGGGCCGGTCTGGGCCGTCGTGCCAGGGCAACGGCGGCCCGTGGGCGGTGGTGTGTGCACACGTGCGGCTTGTCGGGGCGAAGCCCACCGATCGGTTCGAGGGTTCCTTGAAGGACGATGGCCGCTGTGGTGCGCCGGGTCACCCTGGGCGGGCCGGACGGGTGCGGCAGATCACCCGCGCGGCCCACGGCCGACCGCCGATCGGCTGACTGCGCGTCAGCTGCTTGCCCCGGGCGGCACCTGGGTGCCCGCTGCCGGTGCGGGGCGCACGGGCGGCCAGGCCGCCGGTGCAAGCTTCTGAGCGCCCCTCAGACAGACCACTTGCACCTGGTGAGAGCTCCTAGCTGCACATACTTTGCAGGTAGGGACTCTGAGCAGCGCTTGCTGCTTGCGGCCGACGCGGACGAAGGAAGAGCGCCCATGGCTGTCACCGCCCCTCCCACCTCGCCCACCCTCCCGGAGCCGGAGCGCCGCCGCCGGCGCCTGAAAGCGCTCATGACGCGGGCGGAATGGCGGCGGTTCGCCGCCATGTTCGCCTTCATCGCGGCCCTGCACGTCATCGGTTGGACGCTCCTCGTCGCGGTACTGGCGCCGCACCACCGCACCGTCGCGGGGCCCTCCTTCGGGATCGGCATCGGAGTGACGGCCTATGCGCTGGGCATGCGGCACGCCTTCGACGCCGACCACATCGCGGCGATCGACAACACGACCCGCAAGCTGATGGGGCGCGGGAGCCGACCGCTGTCGGTGGGCTTCTGGTTCTCCCTGGGCCACTCCAGCGTCGTCTTCGCGCTGACCGTCCTGCTCGCTGTCGGCGTCAAGTCCCTGGCCGGACCGCTGCAGGACGACTCCTCCTCGCTGCACAGGATCACCGGCCTGGTGGGAACGGCCGTCTCGGGGACGTTCCTGTACGTGATCGCCGCGATCAACCTGGTCGCCCTGGCCGGGATCTGGCGGGTGCGGCGCCAGATCAGGTCGGGAGGTCTGGACGAGGCGGCCCTTGAGGAGCAACTGGACCGGCGCGGGCTGATGAACCGCCTGCTGGGGCGGGTGGTGAGGTCGATCGACGCGCCCTGGCAGATGTACCCGGTCGGGCTGCTCTTCGGTCTCGGCTTCGACACCGCCACCGAGGTCGCGCTGCTGGTGCTGGCCGGGTCCGGGGCCGCCGGCGGTCTGCCCTGGTACGCGATCCTGTGCCTGCCGGTGCTGTTCGCGGCGGGGATGTCGCTGCTGGACACCCTCGACGGCTCGTTCATGAACTTCGCCTACGGCTGGGCGTTCTCCAAGCCGGTCCGCAAGATCTACTACAACCTGACCGTCACCGGACTGTCGGTCGCCGTCGCGCTGGTCATCGGCACCGTCGAGCTGCTGGCCCTGCTCGCCGGCGAGCTGGGCCTGCGCGGCGGCTTCTGGCGCTGGATCGGCGCGCTGGACCTCAACACGGTCGGGTTCGCGGTCGTCGCCCTGTTCGCCGCGGTGTGGGCCGTCGCGCTGCTGGTGTTCAAGTACGCCCGGATCGAGCAGCGGTGGAACCCGGGCAGCCGTCCCGAGCACGACGAACCGGCGTAGGGCCGGCCAAGCCCGCCGAGCCGGCCGCTGACCGCGGGGTCGCGGAGTCGCGGCGCGCCGCACCCGTCACCCGTGTGCCGCCTCCTGCTGCCCCGGTCGGCCGACCCGCGTGGCGTACCTGTCCGGTTCCGTGGTGGCTTATGAGTAGCTTACGTCGCTTTTCGGACGGAATGTCAGACCTCCGAGCACCTGTTGCCGGGCCTCTGCGGATCCGTGTGTGACGTGAAGCGTGTCCCCCTCCCCAGCCGCCGCGCCTGCACGCCGGCGGCCCACACCGGAATCGGATGGCAGATGCAGCCTCCTCGCTTGTCCCGCCGCACCTCCTCGGCCCGCACGGCCGAGCGGACCCTCGCCGTTCTGGGGGCCGCCGCACTGGCCGCCGCCGGCGCCCTTACCGGCCTGACCCCCGGGGTCAGCGCCGCCTCCAGCCACCGCGAGGCCCCGCTGATCGCGGGCGACCCGAAGGCCGACAACACCGACGTCTACGCCTTCACCAGTCCCGACAAGCCGGACATGGTGACGCTGGTGGCGAACTGGATCCCGTTCGAGGAGCCCAACGGCGGCCCGAACTTCTACCCGTTCGCCACTGACGCCCACTACAACATCAAGATCGACAGTGACGGCGACGGCAAGCCCGACACCACCTACACCTGGACCTTCGGCGACCACATCCGCGACGACGCCAACCAGTTCCTCTACAACACCGGCGTGGTCAAGACGCTCGACGACCCGAACCTGAACTTCCGTCAGACCTACACCCTGACGGCCACCGACTCGAACGGGAACTGCAAGACGCTGCTCCAGGACATGCCGGTGGCGCCGTCCAACGTCGGCAAGGCGTCCATGCCCGACTACGCCTCGCTGCGCCAGCAGGCCGTCGTGCCGCTCGCGGGCGGCGGGCAGAGCTTCGCCGGCCAGGCCTCCGACCCGTTCTTCCTCGACCTTCGGGTCTTCGACCTGCTGTACGGCGGCAACCTCAAGGAGAGCGGCCACAACACGCTCGCCGGGTACAACGTCAACACCGTCGCGCTGCAGGTACCCAAGAAGGACCTGGCGCTCAAGGGCGACCCGACGCGCAACCCGGTGATCGGCGTCTGGTCCACCACCGACCGCAAGGGCGCCGTGGTCGCCGACTCCCGCACCAACGGCGGCGACAAGGGCGGCGAGGGCAAGGGCGGCGAGGCCAAGGGGCACGAGCCGGCCAAGGACAAGGGCGGCGAGGGCGGCTGGCACCAGGTCTCGCGCCTGGGCAACCCGCTGGTCAACGAGGTCGTCGTGCCGCTGAAGTACAAGGACGCGTTCAACGCGCTCGCACCCGCGGACGACCACACCGTCACCCCGGTGGTCGACAAGGTCAAGGACCCCATCGTCCCCAAGCTCGTCCAGAGCATCTACGGCATCCCCGCCCCGGCGACGCCGCGCAACGACCTGGTGGAGATCTTCCTGACCGGGATCTCGAAGAACTCCGGCGGCCCGATCCAGGCCGACCTCAACTCCCAGCTCCTCAACGCCGACGTCAACAAGGCCGCGTTCACCCCGGCCGAGGAGCTGCGCCTGAACATGGCCGTGCCCGTGACCGAGCAGCCCAACCGGCTGGGCGTGCTGGGCGGGGACCTGCAGGGCTACCCCAACGGCCGCCGCCTCAACGACGACGTCGTCGACATCGAGCTGCAGGCCCTCGAAGGCGCCGCGCAGACCGGGAAGATCGTGCCCGCGCTCGCGGCCGGCGACGGCGTGGACAGCCCCTACCGCCAGCCCGGCGCGACCTTCCCCTACGTCGCGCTGCCCAACACCGCCGCGGTCAACCAGGCCGACTCCGTCCACCCCGGCGGCGGCATCGGCGCCGGCTTCGGCGGCCTGGCCGTCGGCGGGCACGGCACCCCGGTCGTGGCCGCTGCCGCTCTGGGCGGCGGCGCCGCCCTGGCCGGCGCCGGGTTCCTGGCCCTGCGCCGCCGGCGCGCCAACCGGGCGTGATCCGCTTCGTCAAGCGCGGCCGGCCGTCCTCCACCCCGGAGGGCGGCCGGCCGCCGCGCCGTGCGACAGGGCGGTACAGGGCTGCCGCGCTGCTGGCCGTCGCCGCGGGGATGGCACTGGCCGGCGCCGGAGCCGACGGCCTGCTCGGAGCCGGCCAGTCATCGACGGCCCACTCCCGGACGCCCGCCGCCACCAGGATCGGCACCCTGCCCCCCGCCGCGGGGACGGCCCCAGCCGTCGCCGTACCGGTGGCGGCCCCGACCCCGGCCCCGACGCGCATACGCATCCCCGGTATCGGCATAGACAGCGCCCTGACCGACCTTCAGGTCCAACCGGACGGCCACCTGGCCGCACCGCAGGATCCTGGACAGGTCGGCTGGTGGAGCGACGGGCCCCGCCCGGGCGATCCCGGAGCGGCCGTCTTCGTCGGCCACCTCGACTCCCTGACCGGTCCCGGCGCCTTCGCCGGGCTGTACGCCCTGCGCCCGGGGGACGAGGTCAGCATCGAACGCGCGGACCACGTTCGGGTCGGCTTCACCGTGCAGGCGCTACGCCAGTACGACAAGGGCGCTTTCCCCGACGCCGACGTCTACGCCACCACCGGAGCGCCGCAGCTGCGCCTGATCACCTGCGGCGGCAGCTACGACCGGCAGCAGCACGAGTACCGCGACAACCTCGTCGTCTACGCGACCCTCGCCACCACCCCTTCGCCCACCCCTTCGCCCACACCTTCACCGTCAGCTTCAGCCTTAGCTTCACCCTCACCTTCAGCCTCGCCCTCAGCCTCAGCCTCACCTTCAGCCTCGACCGACCGAAGCGGGAACTGAACCATGCGCACGCGCCGCCGCTCCCTCCGCCCCACCGTCCGGTCGGCGGCGGTGACCGCCGCACTCGGCGTCTCGTTGTTCCTGGCCGGGGCCCTCGGGCTGGCACCGTGGACCGACACCACCGCCAACCCGGCGCCCGCTCCGCAGGAAAGCCGCTCCGCGGGCGGCGACCCGCTGGCCCGCTCCGTCGCCGCCCTGCAGGAGCAACTGCGCCGACAGCCGCAGGATCCCGGCGCCCTGGCCGCCCTCGGGCTGGACTACGTCCAACAGGCCAAGAACACCGCCGACCCCACCTACTACCCCAAGGCCGAAGAAGTCCTGCAACGCTCGCTCGCCCAGCAACCCGAGGACAACTTCACCGCGATGGGCGGCATGGCCGCCCTGGAGAACGGCCGCCACAACTTCACTCAAGCACTCGACTGGGCGAAGCGCGCCGTCGCCGTCAACCCGTACAACAGCGCCCTGTACGGAACGCTCTCCGACGCCCTGACCCAGCTCGGCCGGTACGACGAAGCCGCAGCCGCCGTCCAGCACATGGTCGACCTGCACCCCGGCACCCCCTCACTGGCGCGGGCCTCCTACATCGCCGAACTGCACGGCGACCCCGCCACCGCCGAGGAGGACATGCGCCGCGCCCTCCAGGACGCCACCGGCCCCGCCGACCAGGCCTTCACCCGCTACTACCTGTCCCAACTCGCCCTCAACCGGGCCGACCCCGCGGCCGCCCTGCGCGAGGCCGCGGCCGGCCTGACCGCCAGCCCCGGCTACACCCCCCTGCTCCAGGCCAAAGCCATGGCCGAAGAAGCCCTGGGCGACAACGACGCCGCGGCCGCGGACCTGAACACCGCCACGCAGCGCCTGCCGCTGCCCGAGTACGTCCTCCAGCTCGGCGACCTCTACCGCGCCACCGGCCGCTCCCAGGAGGCCGACCGGCAGTACCAGCTGTTCCGCGCCGAACAGAAGCTCTTCACCGACAACGGCGTCGCACCCGACGCGGACGCCGCCCTCTTCGAAGCCGAGCACGGCAGCCCCGAACAGGCAGTGGCCCTGGCCCGGACCGGCCTGACCACCCGTCCCTTCCTCGACACCCACGACGCCCTCGCCTGGGCCCTGCACGCCAGCGGCCACGACCGCGAGGCTCTCGCCGAGGCCGACCAAGCCCTCGCCCTCGGCACCCGCAACGCGCTCTTCCACTACCACCGGGCGATGATCCAGGGCGCCCTGGGCAACCCGGATGCGCAACGCGCCGACCTCACCGCCGCCCTGGCCGTCAACCCCGGCTTCCACCCGGTGCACGCACCCGAAGCCGCAGCAGTACTGGCCGACTTGGCAGCGCGACGCTGAGCCGCTTCGGCAGCCGGGACCCGCAGGCGCCGCCGCGAAGTCCGCCCTGGCGCCGGCGGAGCTGCGGCCGGCGCCAGGGCCGGACTTCGCGGCGGCCGCTGACGCCATGTCAGACCTGTGCTGCGCTCCTGGCCGTCAGGTGAAGGGCAGCAGGAGGATCGGCTGTCCGCTGGGGTGCAGGGAGCCGCCCGCGGGTTCGACGGTGACCCCGACCCCGGCGGCGTGGTGGATCTGGCCGTTGAGCAGCAGCGTTCCGCTGGAGGCCGGCAGCAGTCCGGCCGGGCGCATGGTGCCGGCGTCGTCGAACCACAGCTCGTAGGTGGTGCCGTGGGCCAGCGCGGGCAGCCCGTCGGCCAGGAACCCGGCCTCACCGCGGCTCTGCGCCCACACGACGGTGCCGGTCGCGGTGGCGGAGCGGACGGTCGAGGTGCGGGCATCCGGCGCGCTGAGCAGTGCGGTCAACCGTTCCTGCTGCGTCTGCAGCCGGGTTGCCCGCACGCCGGCCTGCTCGGCCTGCTGGTGCTGCTGCACAGCAACGGCGCCCAGCGTCGCGGCCGCGGCGACGGAGGCGGCCAGCGCCAACCGCGCGCCCGTGCGAGCCCACCGGCCGCGGACTCCGGCTTCCGCACCGGCCGGCACGGTCACCGGCGGCAGCTGACGGACCGTTGCCGCCGCCGCCAGCACCCGCGCCTTCATCGCGGGCGGCGGCGCCACGGACTCCGCCGCACCGAAACGGGCCAGGGTCTCCTGGAACTCGCGCACCTCCACGGAGCACGCCTCGCACTCGCGTAGGTGGTGCTCGAAGGCCCGCTTCTCCGGCCCGTCCAGAGCGTGGGCCGCATAGGCCCCGGTCAGAGTGTGCAGATCGGCCGCGATCGTCATGACGCCACCCCCAGGCAGTCCCGCAGCCGGATCAGGCCGTCCCGCATGCGTGTCTTGATGGTGCCCAGCGGGGTGCCGAGCATGTCCGCCACTTCCGGGTAGCTGAAGCCGCGGTAGTACGCCAACGTGACCGATGCGCGCTGCAGTTCGGTCAAGGTCTTGAGGCACCGTCGTACCTGTTCGCGTTCGATCCTCGACTCGACCTGCTCGACGACCTCGTCGAAGTCCGTCGTGTGTGATCGCGCGGCCGCGCGCTGCTCACGGTCGCTGGCGGCCTGGGCGGCGCGCACCCGGTCCACGGCCCGGCGGTGAGCGATCGTCAGCACCCAGGCCGTCACCTCGCCGCGTTCGGGTTGGTAGCGGGCGGCGTTGCGCCACACCTCCAGCAGCACCTCCTGCGCCACCTCCTCCGACTGCGCCGGATCGCGCAGCACCCGCAGCACCAGGCCGTAGACCGGCCCGGCCAGCGCGTCGTACAGGTGAGCGAACGCGTCCTGGTCGCCGAAGGCGACCTGCGCGAGGAGCTCCTTCAGGTCGGGGCCGCGCCGCCTGGGGGCGGCCAGGTGCACCACTGCGCTCACTGGGCTGCCCCTGCGGTCCGTGGGCCCGCGGGCCCGGCTGAGTGGGGCACCGGACAGCGGCGCCGGCCGGGCGGTCGGGCGGCGGACATGGAAGCCTCCTTGAGGAGCAGGAACGTGCGCGAATCGAAGACAACCGGACACGTCCTCTTCGGACCCGGAAGCCCGGCAGATTGCCGCCAGGGAGGTGACCGTGCACACGGTCCCGGGCAGTTCCGGAGTGCCCGCCCCTTTCACGACGCCGCGGCCGAGGACCGGGCGGCAGGCGCCTTCACTCACACGAGTGAATATCGAAGGCTTCTGAGCCGTCGGGCAAGCCGACCCCGGGACTGCGCCGAAGGCATGGCGTAAGGGCCCGCGAGACGGCGGGTTCCGGCCTGAGACGGGAGCATGATGCCTGCAGAGCGCATCGACACCCGGCTGCTCGAAGAACTCACCGAGCAGTCCGAGGACCTGAACAGCGACGCGTTGCGGATCACCCGCGGCGCGCTGATCGACTTCGGCCAGGCGGTCGAACCGCAGCGGCGCTGGTGGCAGCGCGGCGGCCTGGTCGCCGGCGCGGGCGGCCTGGCGGCCCTGTGGGGCGCCTCGCGCGCCTTCGCCGACACCGCCTCGCCCTCCGCCTCCATGGCCGAGGACATCATGGCGCTGCAGACCGCCGCCTCGATCGAGAACCTGGCGGTGAGCGTCTACCAGACCGCCGCCACGCTGCCGTTCATCAAGGACGGCAACAAGACGGTGGTCGCGTTCATCGACAAGACCACCCAGCAGCACCAGGCGCACGCCAAGGCGTTCAACGCCGCCGCCACCCAGGCCGGCGGCAAGGCGCAGAACGACCCGGACCCGAAGTACAAGGCGGTCGTCGACCAGGCGCTGCCGACCATCAAGACGCCGGCCGACGTGGTGAAGCTCGCCATCACCCTGGAGGACGTGGCGGCCCAGACCTACACCAAGAACGTCTCCCAGGTCTCCGCCGCGGACCTGCGCAAGCTGTTCGCCTCGGTCGCGCCGGTGGAGGCCCAGCACCGCGCCACCCTGCTGGCCGTGCAGGCGCTGCTCGCGGGCAACGCCGCCGACCTGGTGACCATCCCGGTCGATCCGGCCAAGCTGCCCGCCGCCGCCGGCAGCGTCGGCTTCCCCGACGCCTTCTACAAGACCGACAACGCCTCCCCGACCAGCGAAGGGGCCGTCAAGTGACGACCACCACCGAGGGCGGCTGGAACCTGCCCATCAGCGAGCGCGAACTGGCCCAGCTGACAAGGGAGATGCAGGACGCGCACCAGGAGACGCTGCCCGCCATGCGGGCGAGCGCGACCGACCTGGCCGAGGAGCTGCGCGCCCGCGGGGCGGGCGGGCCGCGCGATGCCGGTCGGCGCCGCTTCCTGCTCGGCGCCGGCGGCGCCGCGGCCGCGGTCGTGCTGGCGGCCTGTTCCAGCAGCAAGTCCAGCAGCTCGCCGTCCGCCACCGCCGGCTCGTCCATGCCCGCCTCGGGTGCGGCGTCGGGGGTGTACACGGGCGACCTGAAGGTCGTCGCGCTGGCCACCGCGCTGGAGAACCAGGCCGTCGGCGCCTACCAGACGGCGCTGGACGCCGCGAAGAACGGCAAGCTCGGTACCGTCCCGCCCGCGGTCGCGGACTTCATCACCACCGCGATGGCCCAGCACACCGACCACGCCAAGGCCTGGAACGCCGTGCTGACCGGCGCCGGCAAGCCCGCGATCATGGACGTGCCGCTGTCCAACCAGGCCGACACGGTGGCCGCGCTCGGCAAGGCCACCAGCGTCGGCGACGTCGCCAAGCTGGCCCTGATGCTGGAGGACCAGGCCGCGCAGACCTACCTGTTCGCCACCTACAACGTCACCAGCCCCGCCGGCATCGCCACCGCCGCGACCATCGCCCCCGTCGAGGCCATGCACGCGGCCATCCTCAACTACGTGCTCGGCCAGTACCCCGTCCCCAACGATTTCCTGCCCGTCGACAAGGCCGCCAGCCCCACCCTGCTCACTGTCTGACCGGCCCGCCATGCCGGGGGTGCGTGCCCGCGCGCGAAACGACTCTCCCGCGCCCGGGCACGCACCCCCTTCCGGAAGGAACAACCTCCTGTGAACGCCGTCCGCCTGCGCCCGGTCCTGGCAGCCGCTCTGCTCACCCTCACGCTCGGCGCCTGCTCCTCGGGCCACACCGCACCTGCGGTCGGCTCCTCCGCCTCCGCCGTCTCCGGCAACCGGATCACCATCAAGGACTTCCAGTTCCAGCCCGGCGCCCTCACGGTGCACCCCGGCGAGAGCATCACCGTCGCCAACCAGGACGCCACCGCGCACACCGTCACCGCCGACGACAAGTCCTTCGACACCAAGACCATCGCCCCGGGGGCCTCGGCCACCTTCACCGCCCCGGCCAAGCCCGGCACCTACCCGTACATCTGCACCATCCACCAGTACATGCACGGCTCACTCACCGTCAGCTGACCCTCCCGGACCGCCTGAACGCACCCTGCGGAGGCCGTCATGCCCGCTACAGCTCCGACCCGCCCGCCGTCGAGGACGATCACCCGCGCACTCCTGCGCCTGGTCGCGGCCACCGCACTGGCCGTCGACGCGGCCTTCCACGCCCGTCTCGCCGAACAGTACGACACCGTCGCCTCCACCATCAGTGAGGGCGACCTCTTCCGCGCGGAAGCTGCGGCTGCCGCACTGGCCGCGGTCCTGGTCCTCGCCTGGCGCCGACGAGTTGGCGACGTGTTCGGCCTCGTCGTCGCTGCCGCCGGCCTGGCCGCGATCCTCCTCTACCGCTACGTCGACCTCGGCGCCCTCGGCCCGCTGCCGGACATGTACGAACCCATCTGGTCCCCGGACAAGACCGTCGCCGCCTTGGCCCAGACCATCGCACTCGCGGCTCTGCTGCTCCTCCTGGTCCGGCGACCGCGCGCCACACCACCCGAGGACGGCTGACTTCACGACCATCGGCGACCTCTCGCGAGAACCCCGACGCCGTCGAGGATGAAGCCTCCGGAAGGGCATCGGCCCGGATCGCGGGGTTGCTCCGCGATCCGGGCCGGGCCTGGCCGGGTCGGGTCGGGTCAGGTCAGGTCGGGTCAGGTCAGGTCAGGTCGGGTCGGGTCGGGTCGGTTGACCTCAGCTGCCGCAAGCGCAGCCCGCGGCGGCCTTCGCCCGGGCCGGGGTCCGGCCCGGGTCGAGGCTCCGCTCCTCCGGCGTGCAGCAGGCGGTGGTCCCGCAGCAGGCGTCCGGGGCCCCGCCGGCGCTCTTGCCGAGGGTGTCGGCGTCGGCCTTGACCACGTAGACCTCCCAGGGCTCCTCGCCGGGGCCGGTCACCCACACCTTGTCCTGAAGTGCGTAGCAGCAGGAGGTGTCGTCCTCCTCGAAGGTGGCCAGACCCGCGTCCTGGAGACGGGTGGCGGCGGCGGTGACCTGCTCGGTGGACTCGACCTCGACGCCGAGGTGGTCGAGCCGGGTGTCCTCACCGGCCTCGCCCTCGATGAGGACGAGCTTGAGCGGCGGCTCGGTGAGGGCGAAGTTCGCGTAGCCGGGCCGGCGCTTGGCGGGCTCGGTGCCGAAGAGCTTGGAGTAGAAGGCGATGGAGCCTTCGAGGTCGGCGACGCGCAGGGCGAGCTGTACACGGGACATGGCGGTCTCCCCGATCCGAGGCCTTGGATCGACAGCTGTCGATACAGCGAGCTTGCCTCCCCGATTAGATGACTGTCAACATAGACGCATGTCGAATTCAGAGATGGTCGTCCTCGGACAGGACGACGCCGTGGCGTGCTGCTCGCCGATGGTCCGCGAGCCCCTGGGCGAGGAAGCCGCCGTTGACCTGGCGAAGATGTTCAAGGCGCTGGCGGACCCGGTCCGGCTGCGGCTGCTGTCGCTGATCGCCTCGCACGAGGGCGGCGAGGCCTGCGTCTGCGACCTGACCGGCCCCTTCGACGTCTCCCAGCCGACCATCTCCCACCACCTCAAGGTGCTGCGCGAGGCCGGCCTGGTCGGTTCCGAGCGGCGCGGGACCTGGGTCTACTACTGGGTCCTGCCCGCCGCCCTGGCCAGGCTGTCCGCCCTGCTCCAGGCCCCGGCCGGTACCGCCGCAGCGGCGGCGGGTGCGAGATGACGCAGACAGCTCCTCCCCCAGCCTCCGGCCGGGGGTACCCCCACGGCCGCCGGACGGCGGCCGAGTTCGTCGGGACCGGGGCGCTGGTCGCCGTGGTGGTCGGCTCCGGCATCCAGGCCACCAGGCTCTCCCAGGATGTCGGCGTGCAACTGCTCGCCAACTCCCTGGCCACCGTGTTCGGCCTGGGCGTGCTGATCGCCCTGCTCGGCCCGGTCTCCGGCGCCCACTTCAACCCGGCCGTCACGCTGGCCGCGTGGTGGACCGGCCGCCGCGGCGGCGACGGCCCGGACCTGCGGGAGGTCGCCGCCTACCTGCCCGCGCAGATCCTCGGGGCGATCGGCGGAGCCGTACTGGCCAACGCGATGTTCGCCGAACCGCTGGTGCGCTGGTCCACCCACCCACGCTGGGCCCCGCAGCTGTGGCTGGGCGAGGTGGTGGCGACCGCCGGGCTGGTCCTGCTGGTCTTCGGCCTGGCCCGCGCCGGCCGCGCGCACTCCGCGCCCGTCGCGGTCGCCTGCTACATCGGCGCTGCCTACTGGTTCACCTCCAGCACCTCCTTCGCCAATCCGGCGGTGACCGTCGGCCGGGCGTTCACCGACACCTTCGCCGGTATCGCGCCCGCCTCGGTGCTGCCCTTCGTCGCCGCCCAGCTCGTCGGCCTGGTCGTCGGCGTCGCGCTGGTCGCCGGGCTGTTCGGCCGTCCCGCGCCCGCCGCCGAGGACGTCGTGGTCCCGCACGGCGAGCACCACCCCACCCCCGTTTCGCCCCCGCCTGCCCGAAGGAAGAAGCCGTGAGCTCCCCCACCGTCCCGTCCGTGCTGTTCGTCTGCGTCCACAACGCCGGCCGCTCCCAGATGGCCGCCGCCTTCCTCACCCGCCTCGGCCGCGAGCGGGTCGAGGTCCGCTCCGCCGGCTCCGCCCCGGCCGACACCGTGAACCCGGCCGTGGTCGAGGCGATGAAGGAGGCCGGCATCGACATCTCCACCGAGGTGCCCAAGGTGCTCACCGTCGAGGCGGTCCAGGCCTCCGACGTGGTGATCACCATGGGCTGCGGCGACGCCTGCCCTTACTTCCCCGGCAAGCGCTACCTGGACTGGACGCTGGAGGACCCGGCCGGCCAGGGCGTTGCCGCCGTGCGCCCGATCCGCGACCAGATCGAGCAGCGCGTCCGCACCCTGCTCACCGAGCTCGGCATCGGGGCACCCGCGTGACCACCCCCTCGGTGACCGTCACCGGGATGCTCCCCGAGCACGGCGGGCAGGTGCTGGCGATCTACCAGCTGGGGATCGACGCAGGCGACGCCACCTTCGAGACCGCCGCCCCGACCTGGGAGGCGTTCGACGCCTCCCGGCTCACCGAGCACCGCCTGGTCGCCCTGGACAGCGCGGACCACGTGCTGGGCTGGGCCGCGGTGGTGCCGGTCTCGAGCCGGTGCGCGTATGCCGGAGTGGTCGAGCACTCCGTCTACGTCCACCCGGACGCCCAGGGCCGCGGCGTCGGGCTGGCCCTGCTGACCGCGCTGCTGGACTCCACCGACGCCGCCGGGATCTGGACCGTGCAGTCCGGCATCTTCCCGGAGAACACCGCCAGCCTCGCCCTCCACGCCAGGGCCGGCTTCCGCGTGGTCGGAACCCGCGAGCGCCTGGGCCGCCACCACAGCCGATGGCGCGACGTCGTCCTGGTGGAGCGCCGCAGCCCCGCCGTCGCCTGACCGGCGCTCCTGCGGCTGCCTTCGTTGCCCGCCGACGCCAAGGGCGGCGGATCGGATACTGCCTGGCCGCCTACCTGCCTTCTGGTACCGCGACATCCACGCCGCGCCACTGCCTGAGCAGCACGCACCGGAGGCCAAGGAACCCACCGGGGTCGAGATCACATAGTGGCGCACGGGCAGTCCTGCAGCCCTTCGTCGCCCTCGCGCCCCTGCTGCCCGGAGCGCAACCGGGCCGTCGCCGATGGCCTGGGTGGGCCGGGACCCTGCCCGGCAGCACCGGGACCCGCTGGACGCCACCCGCCAGCGAAGAGTAGCTCGACGCGATCGAGGCCATGTCCCGGAAGCTGCCCCACTGCCTCGGCGCCTCCCCAGCGGAGCATCACCTGCCCGCGTCGGCGGGGCCTGGCTGGTCAGATCTGGTGGTCCGGGTCGGAGAAGGTCAGGCCGCCCACCGCGAGCGGGCGCAGGGACGGGGCGGGCTCGGCCGGCGTTTCGCCGGGCGGCTGGCGGAAGTCGGCGCCCTGCTCGACCGGCAGCGGCCGGTGCCCGCCGGACTGGCTCGGCTCGGGCGCGTCAGTGGCTGGCTCGGAGAAGGGCATCGCGAGAGTGCTGTGGTCAGTCATGATCACCAGTGTCGCAGCCTTCACGGGCTGAGTAGGCCAGACCGCTGTCACCGGTGGTAACGATCTGGCCCTGGCGGCCAGGGCAGAGGGCCGGGCCGGGTGTCGGATTCCCGGACCAGACCTACGGCGAGTCCGGGCCGCAGGTGGCGCAGCGCCGGTCTGGTTGCCGCCGCGGCGCAGGTCGTCCGCGCTGGGGAGCTCCAGTCCGGTCGACGCGGCCGGCGCCCTCTGCAAGGAGTTCCCCGATGAGGGCCGGGCGGTGGTCGGCGCGGCCCGGGGTGGTGCAGTTCCAGCGGTGGAGCCGACGCGCCGTCAGCGCGCAGGCGCGCCCGACCGCGAGTCGTCGTTCCAGCTGACCGACGGTCGTGGGGTGCGGTGTCGGCCCCCGCCACTAGCCTCGGGGAAATGGTGACTGGTCCTGACGTGGCAGCGGCTCTGCGGGGTGGCGTACCGGCGCGTCGGCGGGCGTGGGAGCTCGTTCGGTGGTTCGCCGCCGAGTGGGTGGGGCGGCCGCTCCAGGTGGGGGACGGGTACGGCGAGGCGGAGCTGGCCGCCGAGGAGGTGCGGCTGGGGTTCGCGCTGCCGGCCGCGTTGCGCGAGGGGTACGCGCTGTTCGGGCGCCGGGACGACCTGGTCCGCCGGAACGACCCGCTACGCCCTTTGCCCGGCCTCTGGTACGACGCGGTCTACGGCGGGCTGTTGGGCTTCCGGGACGAGAACCAGGGCTGCACGGGGTGGGCGGTCGCCCTCGGCCACGGGGAGGCGGACGACCCGCCGGTCTGGGTGGACTCGGACCAGGGGTGGGTGCAGTTCCTGCCCCGGCTCTCCCAGGCCTGGGTGGAACTGGTGCTGAGCGAGACCCTGTTCGCGGAGCGCGGCGCGTACAACGCCTGCGAGCTGCCGGCCGCGAAGGCTGCCGGGCTGGCCGGGTACAGCCGGGTCGAGCTGCCCGACCACCCGATGTGGACGGGCGCGGAGGAGTCCCCGGTCCGCTGGTACGCGGCGCCTGGCCGGCTGTTGCGGCGCGACGGGGTGGCGGATCTGTGCTGGATGCACGCGCGCGGACGGACGGACGCCGACCTGGACCGGGTCCGGGCCGACTTCCCTGTCCGCTGGGCGCACTGAGCGTCAGTCCGGTCCTTTTGCTCCCGGGTCCGCAGCGCTCAGCTGCACAGCGCCTGGTTCCACGTTTCGGTGGCGTAGTCCTGGCCCTGGAACTCGTTTCGCTGGCCCGGTCCGGCCTTCGGGCGGGTCAGCAGGCCGCTGTCCCGGACAAAGACGGGCAGTCGCTCGCGCAGCACGGGCCCGCCGAACAGGGCGACGCCGAGCAGCAGTCGGTCCGGCTGCTGCTCGGTGGCGTGCCGGGTGTCGGCGTTCTCGCGGCGCAGTCCGTCCAGCACGCCGCGGCCGCGCGGGGTCGACCGGGGCAGCACCCACAGCAGCGCCGCCAGCGCGTCGGCGGTTAGCGCCGTGGCCAGCGCCAGCGGTGTCTCGTGGCCGCCGATCGCGCCCACGGGGGCGGCCGTGAAGACCGGCAGCAGCAGCACCCGCACCGCGGCCAGCCGCCCGCCGGACAGCCGCAGTTGCTCCCGCTCCAGCGGCCCGGTCACCGCCCGGATCGCCGCCCGCACCTTCTTCCGGCCCTGCAGTTGCCGCGGGTGCGCCTTGCCGTAGAGCGCGGTGAACTGGGCTCGGGCGGGCGCGGAGGCGCCGCGTGGCAGCGCGTTGGCGGAGCGTCGGACGGTGCCGGACCCGGCGGACACCGCCCCCAGCAGGTGCAGTTCGACCAGCGCGACCTGGGCGGCCCCGCGGTCGCCTGCGCGCAACACACCGATCTCGACCGGTGACAGGGGACGGTAGGACCGCCCCCGCACCCGCTGCCGCCCCGGCCACAGCCGCAGGCCCGCACCGACGAGCAGCAGCAACCAGGCTGCCCCGGTGGACACTTCCACGATCATCCGACGACCAGGTCCCCCTGTAGTCATGCCCGCCGGCCGCTCGCCACGCTACTCGGTCGCCCCCGCGGCCACCAGTGTCCCGGACCGTCGGGGCCGCGGTCAGGGGATGTGCGGGTACGGCAGGGGTCGGCGGCTCGGCGTACAGCGCACTGGACGTCCCTTTGATCCTTCCGCCCCACCCCGTGACCGTCACGACCTGGGTGCCAAGGCCAGCTTCGAGGAGCCCCGTCAACACCTCGTAGGATGACGCCCGATCATGGGGCCGCCGGGAACGGCGGGTACGGGGGGTGGCGCGTGTTCGGGATCATCAGGCCTTGTCGGCACCGGCTGTCCGAGCAGTTGCAGGCCGCCTGGGTGGCCCACCTGTGCGGGCTCTGTCTGGCGCTGCGCGACGACCACGGGCAGTTGGCCCGCACCGCGACGAACTACGACGGTCTGATCATCTCAGTCCTGGTGGAGGCCCAGCGCTCCGCCGGGGCGGCGCCCGGCGGCGGGCGCCGCAAGGCCGGGCCCTGCCCGCTGCGCGGGATGCGCTCGGCCGAGGTGGCCCAGGGCGAGGGTGCCCGGCTGGCCGCGGCCGTCTCGCTCGCGCTCGCCTCGGTCAAGGTGCGCGACCACGTGCTGGACGCGGACGGGGTCTTCGCCCGCCGGCCGGTGGCCGTCGGCGCGCGGGCCGTGGCGCGCCGCTGGGACCGGCAGAGCGCGGGCTCCGCGACAGCGGTCGGCTTCGACACCGCCGTCCTGCTCGCTGCGGCCGCCCGTCAGGACGAACTGGAGCGCTCGGCGCTGCCGGGCGATTCGGTACTCCTGGTCACCGAGCCGACCGAGACCGCCACGGCCGCCGCCTTCGCCCACACCGCCGTGCTGGCCGACCGGCCGGCGAACGCCGCCGCACTGCGCGAGGCGGGCCGGCTCTTCGGCCGTCTCGCGCACCTGCTGGACGCGGCCGAGGACGAGCAGGCCGACCTGGCGGCCGGCGCCTGGAACCCGCTGACCGCCACCGGCACCGACCGCGCCGAGGCCGAACGCCTCTGCCGCGACGCGGTGCACGGGATCCGGCTCGCGCTGGCGGAGGTCGAGCTCGCCGACCGCGCCCTGGTGCACGCGCTGCTCGCGCACGAGACGGAACAGGCGGTGGACCGGGTCTTCGGCCGGCGCCGCGCGCCCGGTCACCGCTGCACCGGCGAGGCTCGGGCGGGGCAGCACTTCCCGCACCCTCCGGCCGACCGCAAGCCGCCGCGCAGCGCGCTCGCCGGGTGCGCGATGTGGGCGCTGATGGCCTGCACCTGCCAGCTGATGTGCACCGAGCACGAGGACCCGTGGAGCCGCGAGCCCAAGCGCGGCTGGTGCGACCGAAACTGCAACGGCTGCGACTGCTCCGGCTGCTCGGGATGCGGGGACTGCTGCGGCGCCTGCCGGTGCTGTGGCGAAGGCGCGAACTGCTGCAGTGCCGACTGCTGCGGCGGCGGGGCGGGCGGCTGCGACGGGTGTGCCTGTGACGGCTGCTGCTGCGACGGGTGCGACGGCTGCTGCTGCGACGCCTCCTGCACCTGACGCGCACCCACCGCGCCCACCGCGCCCACCTCGCCCCCGCGCCCGCCCGATCCCGTCCCGTCCCGTCCCCGCTCAGGCGAGCGCGGCGGGCCAGGCCCCCTCGTGCGCGAGCAGGTACTCCTTGCGCTCCAGACCGCCCGCGTAGCCCGTCAGCGCCCCGGTGGCGCCCACGATCCGGTGGCAGGGCCGCACGATGAGCAGCGGGTTGGCCCCGATCGCACTGCCGACCGCGCGCACGGCCGCCCGGGGCGCGCCGATCTGCGCGGCGAGGGCGCCGTACGTCGTCGTCGCACCGAACGGGATCACGTCGACGGCCTGCCAGACCCGGCGCTGGAACTCGGTCCCGCCGGTGCGCAACTCCAGGTCGAACTCCTTCAGGTCCCCGGCGAAGTAGCGGTGCAGCTGCTCGGTCACGGCCGCGAGGGCCGCCGGGTCCTCCCGCCAGCCGGGCTGCACGTTCGCGGCGCTCTTCTGGCCGGTCATCGAGAGCGAGCGCAGCGCGAACCCGCCCGGGGCGCTCGCGGACTCCTCGCCGACCAGCAGCAGCGCGCCCAGCGGGCTGGCGATGGTGGTGTGAACGATGCTGGCCACGGCGGTGGCCCCCTCTCCGTACGGGACTGCTACCCCTCTACTGTGCCCGGCCGGGCACCCAGAGACTGGCGGATTTCAGACTTCGCGATCCGCCAGGTACCGTCGAAAGAGGTTCAAATACGAACAAACGAGGACCGACCCTACCGAACTACCGAACAGGAACCAGGACCCCGCATGGCGAACCAGCCCCGCAAGCGCAAGCCGACCACTGCCCACGCCGACCTCACCCCGGGCGCGCGCCGCGCCAAGGCGGCCGCCGCCCGGGACGCGCAGCGGCGGGCCGAGCGGCGCCGCACGCTGCTGGTGCGCTCGGCGGCCGGCCTGCTCGGGCTCGCCCTGGTCGGCGGCGTCACCGCCGTGGCCGCCGCCCAGCACGGCAGTGGCGCCCCGAGCAGCTCGGCCGCCGCCGCGATGCCCGGCCAGCCGCGCACCACCGCGGACGGGCGCACCACCGCCGCCCCGTGGGACGCGCCTGCCGACGCGAGCGCCGCCGTGGCCGCGGCCGGACTGCCGATGCTGGGGGCCGAAGGCACCGTCGAGCACAGCCACGCGCACCTGGACGTCTACCTGGACGGCAAGCCGGTGGCCGTGCCGGCCCTGATCGGCATCGACGAGGGCGCGCAGCGGGTCAGCCCGCTGCACACCCACGACACCAGTGGCGTGATCCACATCGAGTCCCCGGTCAAGGCGGACTTCACGCTGGGCCAGTTCCTGACCGAGTGGCAGGTCTCGGTCTCCGCCGACCACATCGGCAACGCGAGCACCGACGCCACCCACACCCTCACCGCCTACCTGAACGGCAAGCCCGTCACCGGCGACCCCGCCGCGATCACGCTGGGCGCCCACGACGAGATCGCCCTCGTGTACGGCACGGCGGCGGAGAACGCCCAGCTCAGCGTCCCGAGCAGCTACAGCTTCCCGAGCGGCGAGTGACACCGGCCTACTTACAGCCCCGTCACCCCGTCCAGCCGCTCGCGCAGCAGGTCGGCGTGGCCGTTGTGGCGGGC
>NZ_PYBW01000122.1:0-11333 GCF_003205575.1 Streptomyces tateyamensis | reverse complement strand
CCAGCGGGGGGGCGGCCGCCACGATCGCCCGGGAGCGGGCGCACTCGGCGCGCCACACCGCGAGGTCGGCCGCCAGGTCCACACCCGCGGCGGCGAAGTCGAAGTCGAGGTCCGGCTGCTCGTCGGTGTAGTAGAGCAGCGGCAGCTGCTCCCCCGCGAACTGGAGCGCGAACCACCACCGCTCCACCCCGGCCAGGTGCCGCACCAGCCCGTGCAGGCTCAGCCCGGACGGCGCCACGCTCCGCTGCGCCACCTGCTCGGCCGCCAGGCCGGTGAGCTTGAGCTCGAAGGTGGCCCGATGCCAGTCCAGGAACGCCGTCAACAGCTCCCGCTCCTCGCCGACCCGCGGCAGCGGCTCGCGGGTGTCCAGGGCCGCGGGCCAGGACGGGGACAGGTTCTCGGCAGGGATGTCGGTCATGCCCCGAGTCTGGTCCACGCCACCGACAGCCGGCCTGTCCGTGCTCGCTGACCGAGCCGGCCGCCGGCTCCCCCGGCTGACGGCGCTCTACGCGGCCTGAGCTGCTGGGACCGTCGGCGGAAGTCGACGGGTCCGACTTTCCGCTCGCCCGACCTCGCAGAGTCCGTACGCGGTCGAGTGGTAGTCGAGTCGGAGTCAGGTGATTGTCAGTCAGGTTGTCTACGGTGGTCAGCGTGTTCTCCGCTTCGAGTCCGTCCCTTTCCCTCCCCCTCGACCTGATCGTCCTGCAGCAGACCCTGCTCGCCGCCGATCGGGCGGTCGGCGACTACGCACTCGCGGTGCGCGACCGCCGGCGCGCCGAGTACCCGCAGCCGTGGCAGGCGGTGGAGCGCTGCACCTGGGGCACGGGGGAGCAGGCGGAGTTCGACCGGCGCTGGGAGTGCTACGTGCGGGCGGCCGACGCGGTCCGTACCCACCCGGTCCTGGTCCGGGCCCGGATCCTGGGCATCGAGCCCACCGTCCTGCGCGGCCTGCGCGAGGCGGCAGCCCGCTTCTAGGGCCGGGTCTCGTCCGTGCTTCCGGCCCGGATACCCGGCCCAGCGCACCCGCCAGAGCCAAGAAGCCGGTCCTAGCGGGCCGCCGGGCTCACGCCGCGTCCCAGGCCCTTGGTGACGGTGATCTCGATGACCACCCGGTTCGGGTTCACCCGCGGCGTCCGGTAGCGCTGCGCGTACCGCTCCTCCGCGTCCGCCACCACCGCCGGCTCCCGGCGCAGCACGGCGCGCCCCTCCAGGGTGGCCCAGCGGCCGCCGTCCACCTGACACAGCGCCACCCGCGCCCCCGCCGCCCCGGCGGCGGCCACGTGGCGGGCCTTGCGGCTGTCCCCGTCCGTGATCACCCGGGCGATGCCGGTCCCGGGGTCGTAGGTGGCCCCGACCGGCACCACGTGCGGGGAGCCGTCCGCCCGCAGCGTGGTCAGGGTGCAGATGTGCCGCTCCGTCCAGAACGCCAGGAACTCGGGGGTGAAGGCAGGGACGGCGGGGACGGCAGGCTGTGCGGTGTCGGTCATCGGCCCAGCCTACGCACCGTCTTCCCGTCCCGGCCTGCCGCCCCGATAATGGCCATGCCAACGTGACCGCAGGCCGACCAACCAGGGGGCAGCACCATGGCTCTGAGCACCCGTCAGCTCACCCGCCGCGACTTCACCCGCACCGCCCTCGCCCTGGGCGCCGGCACCGCGCTCGGCCTCACCGCCCCCACCGCGGCCCGGGCCGCCGCCGTGCCCGCGGGCTCCGACTGGCTGGCCGCGCTGCCCGACGCCGCCCCGCTGGCCCGCCTGACCCTGCCGGGCACCCACGACACCTGCTCGCTCTACGGCGGCCCGATCACCCAGACCCAGACCCTCTCCGTCCCGGACCAGCTGACCGCCGGGATCCGGTTCCTGGACATCCGCTGCCGGGCGATCAACGGCGTGTTCGCGATCCACCACAGCCAGTTCTTCCAGAACATCTTCTTCGGCGACGTGCTCAACGACTGCCAGGCCTTCCTGGCCCAGCACCCGGGCGAGACCCTGCTCATGCGGGTGAAGCAGGAGTACTCCACGGTCTCCGACACCGACTTCGCCGCGATCTTCGCCGACTACCAGAATCGCTGGCCCGGCCTGCTCTGGACGCAGAACCGGATCCCGTCCCTCGGCGAGGTGCGCGGCCGGGTGGTGCTGCTCGCCGACAACAGGGGCCTGCCGGGCATCGGCTGGAACGGCCCGCTGACCGACCTCGAGGACGACTACGACATCGGCACGATCTTCGACTTCACCGGCCGCAAGTGGCCCGAGGTCGCGGCCCACCTGGACGCCGCCCGCGCCGCCACCGACCCGCAGCGCCTCTTCCTCACCTTCACCTCCTCCTCCGGCTGGGGCCTGTGGCCCCGGCAGGCCTCGGACGCCCTCAACCCCCGCCTGGCCGGCTACCTCGGCGCCCTCCCCCACTCCGCCCGCCCGGTCCTGGGCACCGTCCCGATGGACTTCGCCACCCCGACCTCCCCCGCCGCCCTCTACGCGTTGAACTTCGGAGCCTGAGCGGCCAAAGGGGACCATAGGGGCCGAGGGACCCAAGGGAGCCCAAAGGAGCAGAAGCCCGCAGTCAGGAGCTCAGCACGCTGAAGTGCGCCACCGACGGCGGGTGCTCCAGGTACCCCTGTTCGGTGTCGGACCAGACCGGGCGCAGGGACCACATGGGGCCCGCGTACGCGCGCAGCGCCTCCTCGTCGCGCCAGCGGGTGACGACCAGGACCCGGTGGGTGGAGTCGGGCAGCGAGCGGAGCAGTTCGCCGCCGAGGTAGCCGTCGAGGCCGTCGAGCTGGGGCATCAGCTGGGTCCGCAGCACGGTGCAGAACTCGGCGACCAGTGTGGGGGCGACCCGGGCCTCCCAGATTCGCACGATCATCGCTACCTCCCGCGCCTCGCGGCGGCCGGTCCTCCCTCCCTCCATTGTCGGACCGCGGCGGCTACACGCGTGGCGACACGCGTAGCGGGCCGCGGCTGGGCTCCGCCCGCCGGTGCCGGAGGTACGCTGACGGCCAGTCGCGCGCCGTGCCGCCGGGGCCGGAACCCGGATCGGGGCCGGCGCGACCGGACCACACGACGGCTGGGTGATCCTGCGTGGCGGTCGTCCTACTGGCGGTGGGCGCCGCCTGCTGCCTGGGCCTGGGTTTCGTCCTGCAGCAGCACGCGGCCCAGCAGGCCCCGCGCGCCGACCTGCTGCGCTGGCGGCTGCTGCTGGACCTGGTGCGGATGCCGGAGTGGCTCGGCGGGATCGCCATCATGATCGTCGGCCTGGCGCTCAGCGCGCTCGCTCTCGGCTACGGCCAGGTGTCGCTGGTGGAGCCGCTGCTCACCAGCAACCTGGTCTTCGCGATGGCGCTGGCCAGCCTGATCTCGCGCCAGCGCCTCGGCCGTTCGGGCTGGGGCGGGGTGCTGCTGCTGGGGGTGGGCGTGACGGCGTTCATCCTGGCCGGCGACCCGCAGGGCGGGCGGGCGGTGGCCGGCCAGCTGCGGCACTGGCTGGTCTTCGGGATCGTCGCGGGCCTGGCCCTGCTGCTGGTCTCCCTGGCCCGCCGCCTGCCGCTGTTCGAGGAGGCCACCGTGCTGGCGCTGGCCGCGGGCCTGCTGTACGGGCTGCAGGACGCGCTGACCAGGGCCTCCGCCAGCCACGCGACCAGCACCGGCCTGGCCTCCCTGCTGCACCGGTGGGAGCCGTACACCGTGGTCGGGCTCGGCGCGATCGGCCTGCTGCTGATGCAGAGCGCCTTCGAGGCGGCGCCGCTGCGGATGTCGCTGCCCGCGCTGACCGCCGCCCAGCCGCTGGCCGGGATCGCCTGCGCGGTGGGATTCCTCGGCGACCGGCTGAAGGTCACCCCGGGCGCGCTGGCCTGGGAGGCGGCCGGGCTGTCGGCGATGGTGGTCGGCGTCGTCGTGCTGGGCCGCCACCCCGCCATGCCGTCCGTCAACCTCCCCGAGGACGGCGAGGGTGCCTGCGACGAGGACAGCACGGGCGAGCGCCCTTAGCCCGTCCGGGTGCCTGGCGACGGCAGGGCGGCGCACCCGCCCCGTCCTTCCCCGCCCGGCTGGCTACCGTCGGTCTGTCACCGGAATCGCGCCGGTGCCGGGGAGAGCTGACAGGGTGTCGGGGTTCGCCCGCCCTTCACAGGGGGAGCCTGCAAGGACACCCAGGACCCGAGGGAGCGATGCCATGTCGCAGTCGCAGATCGTCCGTGCCGCCCTGGTGCAGACCCGGTGGACCGGTGAGCAGTCCTCGATGATCGAGCTCCACGAGCGCTACGCCCGCGAGGCGGCGGCCCGCGGCGCGCAGATCATCGGCTTCCAGGAGGTCTTCAACGCCCCGTACTTCTGCCAGGTGCAGGAGCCCGAGCACTACCGCTGGGCCGAGCCGGTCCCGGACGGCCCGACCGTCACCCGGATGCGCGCGCTCGCCGCCGAGCTGGGCATGGTCATCGTGGTGCCCGTCTACGAGGTGGAGCAGAGCGGCGTCTACTACAACACCGCCGCCGTGATCGACGCCGACGGAAGCTACCTCGGCAAGTACCGCAAGCACCACATCCCGCAGGTCAAGGGCTTCTGGGAGAAGTACTACTTCAAGCCCGGCAACCTCGGCTGGCCGGTCTTCGACACCGCGGTCGGCAAGGTGGGCGTCTACATCTGCTACGACCGGCACTTCCCCGAGGGCTGGCGGGCGCTGGGCCTGGCGGGCGCGCAGATCGTCTACAACCCCTCCGCCACCAGCCGCGGCCTGTCCGCCTACCTGTGGCAGCTGGAGCAGCCGGCCGCCGCGGTGGCCAACGAGTACTTCGTGGCGGCGATCAACCGGGTCGGCACCGAGGAGTACGGCGACAACGACTTCTACGGCACCAGCTACTTCGTGGACCCGCGCGGCCAGTTCGTCGGCGACCCGGCCTCCGACAAGGAGGAGGAGCTGGTGGTGCGCGACCTGGACCTCGGCCTGATCGAGCAGGTCCGCCAGCAGTGGGCGTTCTACCGCGACCGCCGTCCCGAGGCCTACGGGCCGCTCACCGAGGCCTGAGGAGCCGCCAGATGACGACCGTTCAACCTGCCACCTCCGCCGAGCTGCTGCGCCGCCACCGCGCGGTGCTGCCCGCCTGGCTCGCCACCTACTACCGCGAGCCGATCGAGCTGACCCACGGCGAGGGCCGGCACGTGTGGGACGCCGAGGGCAACCGGTACCTGGACTTCTTCGGCGGCATCCTGACCACCATGACGGCGCACGCGCTGCCCGAGGTGACCGCCGCCGTGCGCGAGCAGGCGGGCCGGATCCTGCACACCTCCACCCTCTACCTGTCCACGCCGATGGTGGAGCTGGCCGAGCGGATCGCCGAGTTGTCCGGCATCCCGGACGCCAAGGTGTTCTTCACCACCTCCGGCACCGAGGCGAACGACGCCGCGCTCCTGCTGGCCACCGCCCACCGCCGCTCCAACCAGGTGCTGGCGCTGCGCAACAGCTACCACGGCCGGTCCTTCTCCACCATCGGCATCACCGGCAACGCGGCCTGGTCGCCGACCAGCCTCTCCCCCCTGCAGACCCTGTACGTGCACGGCGGCGTGCGCGACAGCGGCCCGTTCGCGGCGCTGTCCGACGCGGAGTTCATCGCCGCCTGCGTGGCCGACCTGGAGGAGATGCTCGGCCAGGCGCAGGGCTCGGTGGCGGCGCTGATCGCCGAGCCGATCCAGGGGGTGGGCGGCTTCACCCACGGTCCGGACGGCCTGCTCGCCGCCTTCCGCGAGGTGCTGCAGCGGCACGGGATCCTGTGGATCAGCGACGAGGTGCAGACCGGTTGGGGCCGTACCGGCGAGCACTTCTGGGGGTGGCAGGCGCACGGCCAGGCCGGCCCGCCGGACGTGCTGACCTTCGCCAAGGGCATCGCCAACGGCATGTCGATGGGCGGGGTGGTGGCCCGCGCCGAGGTGATGGACTGCCTGGACGCCAACTCCATCTCCACCTTCGGCGGCAGTCCGATCACCTGCGCGGCCGCACTGGCCAACCTGGACCACCTGCTCAAGCACGACCTGCAGGGCAACGCGCTGCGCACCGGCGCCGTGCTGCGCGAGCGGCTGGCGCAGGCCGAGCTGCCGGTCGTGCGCGCGCTGCGCGGCAAGGGACTGATGCTCGGTGTCGCGCTGCCGGACGCGCAGGCGGCCGGCGCCGCCCTCGAGCACGCCCGCGAGCTGGGCCTGCTGATCGGCCGCGGCGGCCGGGCCGGCGACACTCTGCGGATCGCCCCGCCGCTGTCGCTGACCGACGCGGAGGCCCGCGAGGGCGCCGACCTGCTGATCGAGGCGCTGCGGCGGGTGAGCGCGTGACCAGGACCCTGATCACCGGCGGCCTGGTCGTCACGGCCGCCGAGGAGATGCACGCGGACGTCCTGATCGAGGACCAGAAGATCGTCGCCCTGGCCGCCACCGGCAGCTCCACCGCGGCCGGCTGGCAGGCCGAGACGGTGATCGACGCGCACGGGCAGTACGTGATCCCGGGCGGCGTGGACGCCCACACCCACATGGAGCTGCCGTTCGGCGGCACCAGCGCCTCCGACACCTTCGAGACCGGGACCCGGGCGGCCGCCTGGGGCGGCACCACCACCATCGTGGACTTCGCCGTGCAGCCGATGGGCGGGGCGCTGCGCGAGGGTCTGGACGCCTGGCACGCCAAGGCCGAGGGCAACTGCGCGATCGACTACGGGTTCCACACCATCGTGGCCGACGTCAACGACGCGGTGCTCAAGGAGATGGAGCTGCTCACCGCCTCCGGCGAGTCCACCTCCTTCAAGCTCTTCATGGCCTACCCGGGCGTCTTCTACAGCGACGACGGGCGGATCCTGCGGGCCATGCAGACCGCCGCGCACACCGGCGCGCTGATCATGATGCACGCCGAGAACGGCCCGGCGATCGACGTGCTGGTGGCCCAGGCGCTGGCCGCCGGGCACACCGAGCCGCGCTACCACGGCGAGGTGCGGCGCGAGCTGCTGGAGGCGGAGGCGACCCACCGGGCGATCAAGCTGGCCCAGGTGGCCGGCTCCCCGCTCTACGTGGTGCACGTCTCGGCCGGCTCGGCGCTGGCGGAGCTGGCCGCCGCCCGCGACCAGGGGCTGCCGGTGTTCGGCGAGACCTGCCCGCAGTACCTGTTCCTGTCCACCGACAACCTGGCCGAGCCGGACTTCGCGGGCGCCAAGTACGTCTGCTCGACCCCGCTGCGCCCGCGCGAGCACCAGGCGCAGCTGTGGCGGGGCCTGCGCACCAACGACCTTCAGGTGGTCTCCACCGACCACTGCCCGTTCTGCTTCACCGGGCAGAAGGAGCTGGGGCGCGGCGACTTCTCGAAGATCCCCAACGGCCTGCCGGGGGTGGAGAACCGGATGGACCTGCTGCACCAGGCGGTGGTGGAGGGCCGGATCTCGCGCCGGCGCTGGGTGGAGATCGCCTGTGCCACCCCGGCCCGGATGTTCGGCCTCTACCCGCGCAAGGGCACCATCGCGCCGGGTGCCGACGCGGACGTGGTGGTGTACGACCCGCAGACGGTGCAGGTGCTGTCGGCGAGCACCCACCACATGAACGTGGACTACTCGGCCTACGAAGGCCGCCAGGTGACCGGTCGGGTGCGCACCGTGCTCTCGCGCGGCACCGTGGTGCTGGACCACGGCCGCTGGCTCGGCCGGGCCGGGCACGGGCAGTTCCTCACCCGGGCCACCTGCCAGTACCTCTGAACCCTCCCCCGACGATAGGTGGTTGCCCGTGGACATCGGGCTCGTGCTCCAGACCGACCCGCCCGCCCGGCTGCTGGTGGAGCGGATGCGCCGCGCCGAGGCGGCCGGCTTCAGCCACGGCTGGACCTTCGACTCCTGCGTGCTGTGGCAGGAGCCGTTCGTGATCTACAGTCAGATCCTCGCGCAGACCGAGCGGCTGACGGTCGGACCGATGGTCACCAACCCGTCCACCCGGACCTGGGAGGTGACCGCCTCGCTCTTCGCCACGCTGAACGAGATGTTCGGCAACCGCACGGTCTGCGGGATCGGGCGCGGCGACTCGGCGATGCGGGTGGCCGGGCGCCGCCCGGCCACGCTGGCCCGGCTCGGCGAGGCGATGCAGGTGATCAAGGAGCTGGCCGAGGGCCGCTCCGCGGTACTGGACGGCACCGAGGTGCAGCTGCCCTGGATCAAGGAGAGCCGGCTGCCGATCTGGATGGGCGCCTACGGGCCGAGGGCGCTGGAGCTGACCGGCCGTCAGGCCGACGGCTTCATCCTGCAGCTGGCCGACCCGTACCTGACCGAGTACATGGTCAAGGCGGTGCGCCGGGCGGCGGCCGAGGCGGGGCGCGACCCGGCCTCGGTCACCGTCTGCGTGGCCGCGCCGGCCTACGTGACGGCGGACGACTCCCCCGCCGCGCTGGCCCATGCCCGGGAGCAGTGCCGCTGGTTCGGCGGCATGGTCGGCAACCACGTGGCCGACCTGGTGCGCCACTACGGCGAGCACTCCGACCTGGTCCCCGAGGCGCTGACCGCCTACATCAAGGACCGGCACGGCTACGACTACGCGCACCACGGCCGGGCCGGCAACCCCGACACCGCGTTCGTGCCGGACGAGATCGTGGACCGGTTCTGCCTGATCGGGCCGCCCGCGGCGCACCGCGACAAGCTGGCGCAGCTGCGCGAGCTGGGTGTGGACCAGTTCGCCGTCTACGCGATGCACGACGCGATCGAGTCCACCGTCGACGCGTACGGCGCCGAGGTGATCGGGCGGTTCTGAGCGGGCCTCAGACGCCCAGGATGTACGGGTCCCGGGCCAGGTCGGCGAGGAGCGCGTCGAGCTTGGCCCGGTCCACCGAGGACATCAGGAACACGTGCACGTAGCTGCGCCGGCTGCTCTCCTCGCCCGGGACCGTCAGCACGTCCTGCGAGGAGAGCGACCACTTGGCCACCAGCTCGGGGCTCGGGCAGCGGAACCGGACGGTGATGGCGCCGGGCGTGCGGGCCGGCCACAGTTCGGTGCCCGTCTCCAGCTCGAGCAGCCGCAGCCGCTGCTCCAGGTAGCCGGCCAGCTGCTGGGCCTTGCGGATCCGGTCCACCTGGTCCTGGTAGGAGTGCCGGGCCAGGTGGTCCCAGATCACCAGCGGCGAGAAGCCGTTGCGCGAGCCGGCGAAGGTGGTGTCCGGCGCGCCGGTGTAGTCGGGGCGCGACGGCGGGGCCAGCTGGTACTTGACCTTGGTGAGGTAGAGCCCGCACGGCCAGGGCGCGCCGGGCCACTTGTGCCCGCTCATCGCGATCGAGGAGACCAGGTCGACCTCGCTGCCGTCGGCGGCCCTCAGCCGCAGGCCGAAGTCGAACTCGGGCAGCACCGTCTCCGGCGTCCAGCCGTACCGCCCGGGGTCCTGCGTGGCGAGCCGCACGAAGGGGACGTAGCCGGCGCCGAGCGCGCCGTCCACGTGGATCCAGAAGCCGCGCCGCTCGTCGGTCAGCGGCGCACCGGTCTGCGGGTCGGTGCCGTGCACGACCTCGCGGCGCAGCAGGCCGTGCCGCTCGAAGACCGGCAGCAGCCGCTCGCCGACCGCCCGCACGTCGTCGTGCGCGCCCTTGAAGGTGCTGCCCAGGTTCAGGCTGACGAAGATCGGGTGGCCCTTGGCGGCGAAGAACTCGACCAGTTCGGCGAGCGCGTCGACGTCGATCTCGCCGGTGCCGTCCCAGCTGTGGCCGGAGGGCCCGGGACGGGAGGGGACCTCGGCGGGCCAGTCGCCGTCCACCGCGACGGCGGGCGGGCACTGGCCGGGGTACTGGGTGCGCCCGAGCTCGTGGAAGGTCGCCACGCCGAGCACCCGCACCGCCTTGGCGAAGGAGTAGTGGGTGTCCTCGGAGTAGAAGGCCACCGGGCGGTAGGCGTTCGGGTTCTCCGGCAGGAACGGGAGCCCGGGGCTGTCCGGCTGGTCGATCAGCGGGCGGCCGGACAGGTAGTCGCGGGCGTTCCACAGCGCGTACATGTTGCCCTCGGTGGAGCCCATCGAGAGCACGTAGCCCCAGCAGGACTCCGGGTCGGCCGGGTCGCAGGGCCGGTCCGCGCCCCACAACCGCGCGTAGTAGTCCAGCACCGCGCGCTCGACGCTCTTGGTGTTGGGCTTGTAGCCGCCGCTCTGGAACGGGTCGCCGAGGTTGTTGATGTTGCTGCGCATGAACCGGCCCAGGTCCAGCGCGTACCGGTCCAGGTCCTGGGTGGCCTGGTAGCCGAGCAGGTGGCGGCGCTTGCGGCTGAGGTACTGGTCCATCGAGTCGAGCGCCCGCAGGCGCTGGTCGTCGTCCAGGCCCTCGGGCGGCAGCGCGAAGGCGGCGGCGTCCGGCTCCGCGGGCGCGCTCGGCGCCGCCGGCGGGGCCGAGGGCCGCGGCAGCACGGGACGGGACTCGATGACGCTCACGGCGCTCCTCGTTCGCTGGGGTGGCCGTGGTGGACAGCACAGCCCCGTCAGGATGGAACGTATGCCTCACTGAGCGGAAGCTTTCCGCAGATAATTCGACCGATGCCCCCGAAAATCTTGCAGATCATCGGATCAAGGGTTCATCCTGGGTACCGTGCCGAACAATCCGCAGTCCGCCCGGACCCCGCTCGACGACACCGACCGCGCCATCCTGCGCGTGTTGGCCGAGGATGCGCGGATCCCCAACAACGCCCTCGCCGATGCGGTCGGCATCGCCGCCTCCACCTGCCTGGCCCGGGTGCGGACGCTGCGCGAGCGCGGGGTGATCCGGGGCTTTCGGGCCGAGGTGGACCCGGCCGCGCTCGGCCTGCCGCTGCAGGCGATGATCTCGGTCCGGCTGCGCGCCCACACCCGGGAGCAGAACGAGAGCTTCCGCAACGACGCGCCCGAACTACCCGGCGTGCTGGCGGTCTTCCACATGTCCGGCTCGGACGACTACCTGCTGCACGTGGCCGTCGCCCACCCCGAGGCGCTGCGCGACTTCGTGGTCGACCACCTGACGACGCATCCGGCCGTCGCCCAGACCCGGACCAACCTGATCTTCGAACAGATCCCGGGCCGCCGCCGCCTGCTGCCGGGCCAGTGAGCCGGGCGGTGCGGCAACCGGGGGCGGCCGGCCCCGGGTCCTGACGGCGCGTCGCTCGTTGGACCAGCTGTGACGGACGTGAAACGGGCGGGCGCGGCAGTGGCCCTGCTGCTGGCCCTGACGGGGTGCCAGCAGCAGGCGAGCGGGAGCATGGCGCCGCTGTCGCCCTCCCCCTCGCCGTCGGCCTCGGCGGGTGCGGCGAGCCCCTCCGCGCCGGGAGACCGGTACGGCCTGTCGGGCGAGCGCCACCAACTCCCCCCGTCGCCGCCCGCGGTCGCGCCGGGCG
>NZ_PYBW01000121.1 GCF_003205575.1 Streptomyces tateyamensis | reverse complement strand
TGAAGTTCCCCCCTGATCTTGGACAGCTATTGCTTACGCTGCGGGGGTGAAGTCGTGCTGCAGTCTGGCTCGGGTTTCGAGTGGGGTGAGGTACCCGAACTCGGGGTGCTTGCGGAGCCTGGTGCGGTTGTATTCGACTTCGATGAAGCGGAAGACATCGGCTCGGGCCGCTTCGCGGCTTTCCCAGACGGTGGTGCCGATCTCCGCTTTGAGGAGCCCGAAGAAGCTCTCGGCTACGGCGTTATCGTAGCATATGCCGGTTCGTCCCATGCTCTGTCGCAGGTTCAACTTCGTTATCTCCCGCCGGAATTCGCTACTGGTGTATTCGCTGCCGCGGTCTGTGTGCATGATGCAGCCGGGCTGCAGGCCGCCCCGGCCGGCGGCCATCTTCAGGGCGTCGGTGACCAGTTCGGCGCGGTGGTGGTCGGCCATCGCGTAGCCGATCACCTCGCGGGTCGCCAGGTCGATGACGGTTGCCAGGTACCACCAGCCCTCGATCGTGGGCAGATAGGTGATGTCGCCGACCAGCTTCGTGCCGGGCCGCGCGGCGGTGAAGTCGCGCCCGACCAGGTCCGGGGCCGGGGCGGCCTTGGTGTCCTGTTTTGTCAGGTGGCGTCGCCGGCGCCGGGTGATCCCCCGGATGTCGCGTTCGCGCATGATCCGCTCGACCCTCTTCCGGTTGATCGCATGGCCGCCTCGCCGCAGCTCTGCATGCACGCGCGGGGCACCGTAGGCGCCCCGGGAAGTGGCGTGGATCTCGCGGATCCGACCGGCCAACTCGTCATCGGCGCGCTGGCGTTCGGCAGCGGCTGGCCGCCCGGCGAGCCACGCGTAATAGGTGGAGCGGTTGACGCCCAGGACGCGGCATAGCCGCGCGACACTGAAGCCGTCGGGATTGGCCTCGGCGGCCTTCTCCGTGTCGATGAAGCGGCAGGCCTCGCCTACCTCATCGACTCCTTGGCGAAGAAGGCCGCGGCTTTTTTCAAGATCTCGATGGTCTGCTGCTGTTCCCGGTTCTGCCTGCGCAGTCGTGCGAGCTCGTCCTTCTCCGCGCTGGTCAACGCGCCCGCCGGCCCCTCGCCGCGGTCGGTCTTGTCCTGCTTGACCCAGCCGCGCAGCCCCTCGGGGCTCACGCCCAGTTCCCGGGCGATCTCGGTGACGTTCCGATGCGGCGAAGCCCGGACGAGCGCGATCGCGTCCCGCTTGAACTCGGCCGTGTACCGCTTGCTCATGTT
>NZ_PYBW01000120.1 GCF_003205575.1 Streptomyces tateyamensis | reverse complement strand
CGCCGGCCGGCGAGCCGACCCCGACCCTCGCGGCGGCCCGCGACCCCGCCCCGCCGCAGCCGGCGGCCCCGACCCGGCGGACCCCGGGCGCCAGCCTGCGCCGCAGTCCGGAGGCCGCCGAACCGCCCGAGACCGCGCTGCTGTTGCGCGTCCGATCCGCACTGGAGGCTCGACTGTGATTCCCTGGCCGCCCGCAGCCCACCGCACGCCGTCATGAAGCGGGTGCTGCGACCGCGCGCCGACCGCCGCCCGCTGGACGCCCTGCACAGCGCCCTGCTCGCCGAACTGCGCACCCTCAAACGCCGGGTCCCGCACCTGGCCGGCTCGCTGGTGGCCAGCGTGGACGGGCTGCTGCTCGTGCACGACACCCACGACGCCGAGCCGGACAGCCTGGCCGCGCTGACCGCCGCCACCCTCGGGGTGGCCCGGCGCCTCGCCGAGGCCACCGGGCAGGGCGAGTTCCGCGACGCGCTGGTCCACGGCGAGCACGGCTACGTGGCCAGCTACGCGGCCGGCCCGCTGTGCGTGCTCACCCTGCTGGCCCACCCGGACGCCAGCGTGGGCCGGCTGCACCTGGAGGCCCGCCGGACCGCGGAGCGGATGGCCGAACTGGTGCGCACCGAACTCGCTCCGGCCGGCAAGTCCTGACGGACCGTCAACCTTTGTTCCCGCCATCCCTTCCCGACACACGAATCGATCTGGAGAACCCTGTGGCAGACATCGACAGCAACCTGCGCGCGATCATGGGCAGCGTCGACGGCAGCATCGGCGTGGCGCTGGTGGACTACACCAGCGGCATGGCACTGGGCACCGTGGACGGCGGCGCCGGGCTGGACCTGACGGTGGCCGCGGCCGGCAACACCGACGTGGTGCGGGCCAAGCTGCGCACCATGGAGATGCTCGGCCTGAACGAGAACATCGAGGACATCCTGATCACGCTGGGCAGCCAGTACCACCTGATCCGCCCGCTCACCGGGCGCGGCGGCAAGGGCCTGTTCCTCTACCTGGCGCTGGACAAGCGGCGGGCCAACCTGGCGATGGCGCGGCACCAGCTGGCCAAGATCGAGTCCGACCTGGAGGTCTGACCGGCAGCCGGGCCGGGCGCTCACGGCGCCCGGCCCGGCCCGCGGCCGGGAACGACTAGACTGGCTCGTCATGCCTACCCGCCGCGAGGAAAACCTGTGAGCAACGAGCAGTCCGTCCCCGTCACCCAGGTCCTCGCCGAGGCCAGCCGTCGGCGCACCTTCGCGGTGATCTCCCACCCGGACGCGGGCAAGTCCACGCTCACCGAGGCGCTGGCGCTGCACGCGCGCGCGATCACCTCGGCCGGTGCGGTGCACGCCAAGGGCGGCCGGCGCGGCGTCACCAGCGACTGGATGGAGCTGGAGCGCGAGCGCGGGATCTCGGTCACCTCGGCGGCGCTGCAGTTCGGCCACCGCGAGCACGTGATGAACCTGGTCGACACCCCCGGTCACGCGGACTTCTCCGAGGACACCTACCGGGTGCTCTCCGCGGTGGACTGCGCGATCATGCTGATCGACGCGGCCAAGGGCCTGGAGGAGCAGACCCGCAAGCTGTTCTCGGTCTGCCGGCACCGCGGCGTGCCGGTGATCACCTTCATCAACAAGTGGGACCGGCGCGGCCGGGACGCGCTGACCCTGCTCGAGGACATCGAGACCCACCTGGGCATCACCCCGGTGCCGGTGGTCTGGCCGGTCGGCGTGGCAGGCAACCTGCGCGGCCTGGTCGAGGCGGCGGACACCGAGCAGTTCCGCCGCTACACCAAGGTGCCGGCCGGCACCCACGCGGCGATCGAGGAGCTGCTCACCGCCGACGAGGCCGCCGAGCAGGAGGGCGAGGACTGGACCAACGCCCTGGAGGAGCTGGAGCTGGTGCTCTCCTCCGGGCCCGGCTACGACCAGGAGGCCTTCGAGGCCGGCAAGATCACCCCGGTCTTCTTCGGCGCCGCGCTCACCAACATCGGCGTCAAGCTGCTGCTGGACGCGGTGGTCGACCTGGCCCCGGCCCCGGCCGCCCGGCCGCTGGCCAACGGCGGGCACCGCGAGGTGGCCGAGGAGTTCTCCGGCGTGGTCTTCAAGATCCAGGCCAACATGGACCCGGCGCACCGCGACCGGATCGCCTTCGTCCGGGTCTGCTCCGGTGTCTTCGAGCGCGGCATGAACGTCACCCGGGCCGCCAGCGGGCGCTCGCTGACCACCAAGTACGCGCACACCGTCTTCGGTGCCGAGCGCACCGTGGTGGAGACCGCCTACCCCGGTGACGTGGTCGGCCTGATCAACGCCGCCGCGCTGCGGGTCGGCGACACCCTGTTCACCGGCCGCAAGGCCGAGTTCCCGCCGCTGCCGGCCTTCGCCCCGGAGTACTTCGCGGTGGCCCGGCCCAAGGACATCAGCCGCTCCAAGCAGTTCCGCCGCGGCGTCTCGCAGCTGGACGAGGAGGGCGTGGTGCAGGTGCTGGTCTCCGACCGGCGCGGCGAGCAGGCCCCGGTGATGGCGGCCGTCGGCCCGATGCAGTTCGACGTGGTGCTGCACCGGATGGAGCACGAGTTCTCCTCGCCGATCCACCTGGACCGGCTCTCCTACCAGCTGGCCCGCAAGACCAACGCCGAGGGCGCCGAGGCGCTGGCCAAGGCCCGGCTGACCGACTCCGAGGTGCTCACCCGCCGCTCCGACCAGGCGCTGCTGGCGCTGTTCGCGGACAAGTGGCACCTGAACGCCTTCCAGCGGGCCAAGCCGGAGATCTACCTGGAGCCGCTGATCGCCACCGCCGACTGACCCCCTCCCACCTGCGCCGACCCCGGTTCGAGGCGGGCTGTCCGAGTCGTGATATGTACTCGGGCGGGGGCGGCAGGGTGCAGCCCTGGTGAAGACGGTGAAAAGGGGGGATCGGTCATGCGCAGACTCCTTGGGCGGCTGCGTCCCGGAGCACGACTGGCTGTCGACCCGGCGTGCGGGGATCCGCTGCTGGCCGAGCTGCGTGCGGCGGCGGGCGGCGGGGACTGGGCGGCGGTCAGGGCCGGGCTGGCTCGGGCGGGCGACCAGGGCGACCTGACCACGATGGTGGCCCAGGTCGCCGACGTGGCCGGGGTCGAGGAGTGGATACCGCAGGCGGTCGCCGCGGAGCCGGACTCGGCCCTGCCGCTACTGGTCTCCGGCGCCCGGCAGGTCTCCTGGGCCTGGGAGGCCCGCAGCGGCTCCCGGGCCCAGTACGTGACCCGGGAGCAGTGGCAGCTCTTCCACCAGCGGCTGGAGACGGCCGAGGAGCAGCTCTACCAGGTGGCCGAGCGCGAGCCCGAGTGGCTGGGACCCTGGTACTTCCTGCAGATCAGCGGCCGCGGCGAGTCGCTGGACAAGGAGGCCGCGACCTACCGGTTCGAGGCCGCGGTGCGCCGCTTCCCGGGCCACCCGGCCTCGCACCGGCAGCGGCTGCAGCAGCTGTGCCGCAAGTGGGGCGGCTCGCACGAGCAGATGCACGAGTTCGCCCGCAGCTCGATGCTGGGCGCCCCCGAGGGCAGCCAGCTGGGCGAACTGGTGGCGCTGGCCCACCTCGAGCACTGGCTCGACCTGGAGCGCGGCGCGGACGCCGGCCACATCACCTCGCAGCCGGTGCGCCTGCAACTGGCCGAGGCGGCGCAGCGCTCCGTGCTGCACCCCGGCTACGTCCGCGGGCGCGGCTGGGCCGCGACGCACAACACCTTCGCGATGGTGCTGTCCCTGGCCGGCGAGCGCAACCTCGCCCGCGCGGTCTTCGCGCAGCTCGGCGACACCGTCACGAAGAGCCCCTGGGACTACCTGAGCAAGGACCCGGTCGAGGCGTTCCGGCTGGCGCGCAAGGAATGCGCGTAACCCGTCTCCCACCCGGCCCCGACGACCGCGATCGAAAGAGCTTCCCTGTGTCCTCTCCTCAGCCGGCGCCCACCGCGCACACCTTCCAGGTCGACCTGCGCGGCCTGGTCGACCTGCTCTCGCACCACCTCTACTCCAGCCCGAAGGTCTACCTGCGCGAACTGCTGCAGAACGCGGTGGACGCGATCTCGGCCCGCCACCGGCTCGACCCGCAGGCGCCCGGCGCCATCACGGTGCAGGCCGGCGACCGGTCGCTGTCGGTGACCGACACCGGCGTCGGCCTGACCGAGGCCGACGTGCACACCTTCCTGGCCACCATCGGCCGCAGCTCCAAGCGGGACGCCGAGGGGCGGCTGGACGCGGCCGGCCTGGCCGGCGCCCGCTCGGACTTCATCGGCCAGTTCGGCATCGGCCTGCTGGCCTGCTTCGTGGTCGCCGACGAGATCACCGTGCTGACCCGCTCCGCCGCCACCCCCGACGCCCCGGTGATCGAGTGGCGCGGCAGCTCCGACGGCCGGTACACCATCACCACCCGCCCCGGCAGCGCCAAGCCGGAGCCCGGCACCACCGTCACCCTGGTGCCGCGGGCCGACGCCGCCCAGTGGACCAGGGTCGACCAGGTGATCGAGCTGGCCCGCAACTACGGCGGCCTGCTGCGCCACGAGGTCACCGTGGTGGACGACCGCGGCGAGCGCACCCGGATCAACGAGACCCCCGCGCCCTGGGCCCGCGCCTACGGCTCGCCGCTGGCGCGCCGTCAGGCGCTGGTCGAGCACTGCAAGGCCACCTTCGACTTCACCCCGCTGGACACCATCGACCTCCAGCTGCCGCTGGTCGGCCTGACCGGGGTCGCCTACGTGCTGCCCGAGGCGGTGCCGCCGTCGCGCCGGGCCGGCCACCGGGTGCACCTGAAGGGCATGCTGGTCTCCGACCAGGCCGACGAGCTGCTCCCCGAGTGGGCCTTCTTCGTGCGCTGCGTGGTGGACGCCGAGGGTCTGCGCCCGACCGCCTCGCGCGAGGGCCTGTACGCCGACGAGACGCTGGCCGCGGTGCGCGACGCGCTCGGCGTGCGGATCCGGGACTGGCTGACCGGGCTGTCCGCCAGCGACCCGGCGCTGCTGCACCGGTTCATCTCGGTGCACCACCTGGCGGTCAAGGCACTGGCCCGGTACGACGACGAGCTGCTGCGGATGCTGCTGCCCTGGCTGCCGTTCGAGACCACCGACGGCAACGTCACGCTGGACGAGTTCGCCCGCACCCACCGCACCGTCCTGGTCGCCCAGACCGTGGAGGAGTTCCGCCAGGTCGCCCCGATCGCGGCCGCGGCCGGCCTCGGGGTGGTCAACGGCGGCTACACCTACGACCGCGACCTGGTGCACCGGCTGCCCGAGCTGCGCCCGGGCGTGCTGGTGACCGACCTGGACCCGACCACCGTCACCGCCCACCTGGACAGCGTGGACCCGGCCGCCGAACTGGCCGCGGCCGGCTTCCTGAACGTGGCCCGCGAGGTGGTCGGCCGGTTCGACTGCGACGTCGCGCTGCGCAGCTTCCACCCGGCCAGCGCGCCGGCGCTGCTGCTGGACAACCGGGAGGCCCGGCACGAGCGCACCCGGGCCGAACTGGCGGACTCCTCCGACGGTCTGTGGGCCGACATCCTCGGCTCGCTGCGGGCCGAGGCGCCGCGCGCCCAGCTGGTGCTCAACCACCTCAACCCGCTGGTGCGCCGGGCCGCCTCGATCGGCCACCGGGAGCTGGTGATCGCCGCGGTCGAGGCGCTGTACGGCCAGGCGCTGCTGCTGACCCGCCGTCCGCTGCGGGCCAGCGAGAGCGCGCTGCTCAACCGCTCGTTCATCGCGCTGCTCGACCACGCCATGCTGGGCCACGAGGCAGCCGGACACGAGGGAGCGGGCCACGACGGACCGGGCCACCAGGCCGGGAGGGAGTCCTGATGCTGGAGACCACGGACGCGGTGTTCGCCGCCCTGCGCGAGAACGACGCCCGCCCCTACGGGCGGACCCGCACCGTCACCGCCGAGGAACTGGTCGACGCCGCCGACCAGTTCGACGACACCAAGCTCAAGGTGCTGGCGCTGCTGGAGCTGATGGAGGCCTACGAGTACGACGGCGAGGCCCGCAAGGCCCCCGTGGTCTTCGCCCGGGTGCTGAAGTTCTGGGACAGCGACCCGCAGGAGTTCAGCAAGTGGGCGGCGCACCAGGTGTTCTGGCGCTTCAAGTGGGTGGCCGCCGCGCTGCTGGGCGCCCCCGAGGTGCCGCTGGCCGCGATCCGGCGCTGGCACGAGGAGATGCGCGAGCGGTACACCAAGGCCGGCCACGGCCTGCAGCCGTACTACGCGGAGAAGTTCCGACTGGCCGCGCACCTTGAGCAGGACCGGGTCGGCGCCTTCGAGCTGTGGGCCACCCGCTGGCGCACCGAGCTGAGCGACTGCGCCGCCTGCGAGACCCGCACCCGGGCGCTGCACCACGTGGCGCTGGGCGACGACGCCCGGGCGTTGGCGGTCTGGGAGCCGGTGCTCAGCGGCGACAGCGGCTGCACCGAGGAGCCCTACACCAGCCACGGCTACGCGCTGCTGCCACTGCTGCGCCAGGGCCGCACCGACCAGGCCAGGTCCAGCCACCTGACCGGCTACCGGTACGCCCGCGGCAAGGCCGCGATGGCCGGTCAGATCGGCCTGCACCTGGAGTTCTGTGCGCTCAGCGGCAACGAGCCGCGCGGCCTGGAGATCCTGGCCGAGAACCGCGAGCTGCTCGACCGGGCCACCGACCCGCTGGACCGGCTGGGCCTGCTGACCGGCGTCGAGGTGCTGCTCGCCAGGCTGGTCGAGCTGGGCCACGGCGAGCTGGCGGTGGCCGGGCCGGCCGGGCGCGGCTGGACGGTGGCCGAGCTGCTGCGCGAGGCCGCCGAGCAGGCCGGCGCGCTGGCCGCCCGGTTCGACGAGCGCAACGGCACCGACGCGGTCACCGCCCGTCGGCGCGCCCGGCTGGCGCGGCGCCCGCTGCTCGCCGAGCCGCTGGCCCTGGGGGTGCGCACCGCCACCGCGCTGGCCGCGCCGGAGCGGCCGGTGGCCGCCGCCCCGCAGCCCCCGGAGCTGCCCGAGGACCTGGTCGAGCTGGTGCTGCGGGCCCGCGAGCTGGAGCGCGCCGGGGACCCGCAGGCCGAGCGGGTCTGGCTGCGGGTGGACGAGCTGGTCTCGGCCCCCGGCCACACCCACCCGCAGGACCCGCGGCTCGGCCCGGCCGAGCGGCTGCACGCCGAACTGGTGGAGCAGCGCGCCTACACCCCGGCGCTGCGCTGGGACCTGCCGGGTCGCCGGGCGGTCCTGACCGAGGCCCAGGAGGCCTACCAGCAGGCCGGGTTGGCCGGCCGGGCGCTCTCGGTGCGGGCCCAGCTCGCGGTGCTGGAGCTGGGCGAGGGCGACGGGCTGGCAGCCGACTGGGCGCTGCTGGACGAGTTGCTGGCCGAGGCCGAGGCGCTGCGGGCCGAGCAGCTGATGGAGCCGGACGACTGGGCCCGGCTGCTGCAGTCCCGGGCGTACGCGGCGCACAGCGACCTGATCGAGGCCGAGGAGGAGCTGCGGGCCGAGCCGGCCGAGCGGTTCGCCGCCGCGGTCGCCGCCTTCCTGGCCGAGGCCGAGCGGCTGGAGCTGGTGGGCCGTCAGGTCACGGCCCGCCAGTACCTGGCCAACGCCGCCGCCCGGCAGGAACGGTTCGCCGAGGCGGAGCAGGAGCTGGCGCTGGCCCTGGAGCTGATCGAGCGGGCCGGCCTGCCGTGGCGGGCGCCGCTGGTCCACGGGCTGCTGGCGCAGGTCAAGCTGGCGCGCGACGAGCGCGAGCAGGCCGTGGAGCTGCTGCACCGGGCGCTGGCCGAGGCGAGCCGGCTGGGCCTATGGTCCTTCCCGTACGGGCCCAGCTACGCGCTGCTCGGGCACGCGCTGGGCCACCTGGGCGACACCGCCGGCGCGGTGCGGGCCCTGTCCGAGGCGGCGGACCGGTTCGACCGGGACTCCAAGCCGGTGGAGGCGGCCGACGTGCGGCTGCAGCTGGCCGAGGCGCTGACCTCGGCCGGGCGCGGTGCGGACGCGGTGGCCGTGCTGGAGTCGGTGCTGCTGGACTCGGGGGCCCAGGTGCTGGGCGAGCGGCGGCTGGCCCAGGTACGGCTGCAGCTGGCCCGCGGGCTGGCGATGCTGGCGGAGTACCGGGAGGCGGCCGAGGAGTACCTGCTGCTGGCCGACCAGGTGAGCGGTTGGGGCGACGACCCGCAGACGCTGACCATGGTGGCCTGCGAGAGCGCCGTCGCGCTGGCCGAGGCCGGCCGGCTGGAGGCCGCCGAGGCGGCCCGGGAGCGGGCGATGGCCGCGCACGCGGTGGCGCCGCTGCCGGGCAAGGCGGCCACCATGCTGCGCGAGCTGGCCCGGGCGGTGATGGAGCAGCAGGGGAGCGAGGGCCTGCCGACGGCGCTGGCCCACCTGGCCGCCGCCGACGAGGTGGGCGAGCAGGCGCAGGACGCGGCCGCCGAGCCGGAGCTGCGGTTCCTGCGCGCCTCGGTGCACGACTCGCGGGCGCGGGCGCTGGCCACCGGGGAGCGCACCGAGGAGGCGCTGGCCGAGGCGGAGCTGGCCGCGGCGGCCTTCGAGGCAGGCGGTGCCGAGGGCGAGCTGGGCCGGGCCGAGGCGGTGCGGCTGGCGGCGGTCTTCGAGCACCGGCTGGGGCGCACCCAGGCGGCCCGGGAGCGGCTGGCGGCCGGGGAGCGCCGCGTCCGGGCGGCCGGGCACCCGGAGGCGGCCGAGGTACTGGCCGACCTGGCCGAGCGGCTGGCGCAGGACGCCGGCTGAGCCGGCCCGCAGTCGGTTCGCCGATCCGGCGCTGCCGGGCACCCCCGTTCGCCAGGGGTGCCCGGCAGCGCCGTTCCGGGGACTGGTGAGCAGCCGTCAGAGGCTGACACTCGCCGGGCGGAGTCGAGGGATATGTGATGTTATGTCGGGATTCCGGGTGCCTGGCTTTCGGGGTGTTCCGAGAACCGGCCCGGCCGACCTGGCGGGAGCCGACAGTGAGCAACTATCCGCTGCTGGACCTCTTCTGGACCATGCTGGAGTTCTTTCTCTGGATCCTCTGGTTCTTCCTGCTCTTCAAGGTCCTCAGTGACCTGTTCCGGGACCACACCCTCAGCGGCTGGGCCAAGGCGGGCTGGATCGTGCTGGTGATCCTGCTGCCGCTGCTGGGCGTCCTGCTCTACGTGATCTTCCGCGGCCGCTCGATGGCCGAACGCGACCAGGCCCAGCTCCAGCAGGCCGATGCCGCGATGAAGCAGTACATCCGGGAGACCGCGGGTGGCGAGGCCGGCCCCAGCCATGCCGACGAGCTGCGGAAGCTGGCCGAGCTGCGCGCCTCCGGGGCGCTGAGCGAGGAGGAGTTCCAGAAGGCCAAGGAGAAGATCCTCACCTGAGGCCGCCGGCCGGGCGGCGCGCCGCGGCCGGGGAGGGACGTCGCCCGCGATGTCCCTCCCCGGCATGTTCGGCCACTGTTCGCCCGAGGGTCTTTGCGGGTCGACTACCAGCCGGTAACGTGCTCCCTCGGCCCGGCGCCGGCGGGGAGCCGGCGGGTGCGGTCCGCGAACAGGACCGCCGGGGATCCTGACGCGGCGTCAGGATGGGGAACCCTCACATGTCTGTCAGTCGGCGCAGGTTCCTGGGCGGGGCGACCGCCGGAGCGACCCTCTCGTTGGTCACGGGCACCTCGGCCTGGGCGGCCGAGCGCACCCGGGCCCTGGACCTCACCGCCGCCCGCGCGGTCAGCACGGCCGGCACCACGCTGGAGCAGGTGGCCACCCCGGCCGCCGGCACCGGCTACCGCCGGCTGCTGGCCGGCCCGGGCTGGCCGCTGGTGGTCCGCGGCGACCTGGCCGCCCCCGGCGCGGGGCGCGACGACCGGCGCACCGGCTTGGCGAGCTTCGTCCAGTTCACCGACCTGCACCTGTGCGACAGCGAGTCGCCGATGCGCTTCGAGTACCTGGCCCGGTTCAACGACGCGGCGCACCGCCCGCAGGAGGCGCTCACCGTGCGCGGCGCCTCCTCGCTGGTCGAGCGGGTCAACGCGCTGGCCGCCGGCCCGTACACCGGCCTGCCGTTCAGCCTGGTGATGGCCACCGGCGACAACACCGACAACCACGAGCGGATCGAGCTGGACTGGTACCTGACGGTGATGAGCGGCGGGTCCGTCACCCCCAACAGCGGTGACCCGAACCGCTACGAGGGCGTGCAGAGCTCCGGCAACACCGGGTACTGGAACCCGCAGGACCCGTTCCGGGACAGCTACAAGCAGGCCGGCTTCCCGCAGATCCCCGGCTACCTGGGCGCGGCCGGCGCCACCTTCAGCGCCCCCGGCCTGAAGACCCCCTGGTACACCACGGTCGGCAACCACGACGACTCGGCCGAGGGCACCCTGCCGGACCTGGGCCTGCTCAACTCGATCTACACCGGCGACCGCAAGCTCGAAGGCCTGGACGACGCCGAGGCGGCCAGGCTGGCCGGTCTGCTGCGCACCGACCCGGCCGGCGCGGTGCTGGAGCTGGGCCGGCTGCTGACCGGCGGCGGCCTGGTCCGCGAGATCACCGCCGACGAGCGCCGCCACCCGTTCAGCACCCAGGAGTTCGCCAAGGCCCACCTGAACCCGGCGCACACCGGCGCCGGCCCCTACGGCCACGGTTTCACCTCGGACGCGGCCGCCAGCGGCAACCTGTACTACACCTTCCGGATCGCCGACGGCGTGCTCGGGATCAGTCTCGACACCACCAACGCGGCCGGCTTCGCGGACGGTTCGATCGGTACCGGTCAGCTCAACTGGCTGGAGCAGCAGCTGCGCGCGCACAGCGGCCACTGGTACGACGCGTTCGGCAACGTGGTCCGCGGCGGGGCCGGCGGCGACCTGGTCGTGCTCTTCAGCCACCACACCAGCACCACCATGGGCAACCTGCTGCAGGACCCGCGGCACTTCTTCGAGAAGCGCCACGACGGCAACGAGCTGGTCGCCCTGCTGCAGCGCTACCCGAACGTGGTGGCCTGGGTGAACGGGCACAGCCACGAGAACCGGATCACCGCGCACGGCCACGCGGTGCCCGAGCGGTCCTTCTGGGAGGTCAACACCGCCTCGCACATCGACTTCCCGCAGCACGCCCGGGTGATCGAGCTGACCGACAACGGCGACGGGACGATCTCGCTCTTCACCACCCTGGTGGAGTCCGCCGCGCCGTACACCGCCGACTACTCCGACACCTCGGACGCGGCGCTGGCCTCGTTCTACCGCGAGGTCTCCTTCAACGACCCGTACGCCACCCCGAACGCCAAGCTGGGCAGCCCGGTCGACCACAACACGGAGCTGCTGCTGGTCAAGCCCTCGCGCTGAGCGGCCGTCGGCCGGTTAGCCCGGTAGCCGCGTTCGAGGTGCGCCCGGGCCCCGGGTGGGATGGGCTGAACGCATGACCGACGAGACGACGCTGCCGCCCAACCTGGGTGCCCAGCTGCTGGACGACTTCCTGGTCACCCCGGGCCCGGGCGAGCCGGGCGGGGTGATCCCGATGGCCCCGCAGCACATCACGGGCCTGGGCATCGGGGCCGGGACGGTGTACCTCGCCGACCCGGCCGCCGGGCTGCTGCGCCCGCTCACCGGCGGCCCGGCGCTGCCGATCGAGGGCACCACGGCCGGCTCGGCCCACCGGGAGCGCGCGGTGCGGGCCGGCGACGGCGAGGCCTGGTTCCCGCTGGTGGACGGCGAGGTGGGCCTCGGCGTGCTCGGCGTGCGCACCGCCGCGCTGGACCGGGCCGGGCTGCGCCGGTGCACGCTGCTGGCCGCGCTGCTCGCGATGGTGATCACCGCGCAGCGCGACGCCCACGCGCTGCCCGCCGAACTGCTGCGCGCGCTGCTGCCGCCGAGCACCGTGTACAGCTCCCAGGTGCTCTCCACCGCGGTCCTGGAGCCGGCCCAGGAGCTGGGCGGCGACGCCTTCGACCACTCGTTGGCGGCCGGCGCGCTGCACGCCGCCGTGCTCGACGCCAGCGGCGGCGACCTGGCCGCAGGACTGGGGGCGGCCGTCGCACTGGCCGCCTGCCGCAACGCGCGACGGTGCGGCGCCGAACTGCCCGAGCTGGTGGTCGGCACCGAACGGGCGCTGGCCCGCTGGTTCCCCGAGCGGGCGGTCGGCGGGGTCTTCCTGCGGCTGGAGCTGGCCTCCGGGCTGCTGCGCTGGGTCGGCTGCGGGCTTCCCACACCGCTGCTGATCCGCCGCCACCAACTGGTGCCCGGTGCGCTGGAGCGGCCCCCCGAGCCGCCGCTGGGCGGTGACGCGGCGCCGCGGGAGCTGCACACCGCCGCGCTGGACCCCGGTGACCTGGTGCTGGTGCACACCGACGGGGCGGCGGCGGGCCTGGGCACCGAGCGCCTGGTCGAGCTGGTGGTCCAGGCGCTGGCGTCCGGCGCGGGCCCCGGCCGGGCACTGACCGACGCGCTGAAGGCGGCCCAGACGGCGCAGGCGGGCCAGAGCGGTCAGGATGTTGACGACGCGACGGCGCTGCTGGTCGAGTGGCAGCCGCCGGCGTTCCAGGAGATCGGCGCAACCGTGCGCCACCGGGCGGAGAGGACGAACAGATGATCACGATCGGCGACATCCGGGAGTGGCGCAACCACGACGTGGTGGACACGGCCGGCAAGAAGATCGGCTCGCTGGAGGCGATCTACGTGGACACCGCGACCGACGAGCCGGCCATGGCCACGGTGGAGGTGGGCATGCTGACCAACCGTCGGCTGGTCTTCGTGCCGCTGGCGGACGCCGTGGTCGGGCCCGGCTACCTGCGGGTCAACTACTCGAAGGCACAGGTCAAGGAGGCTCCCTCGATCGGGACCGACGACATCCTGCCGGCCGAGGCCGAGGAGGGCGTGTACCGGCACTACGGGTTGGAGTACCGCGCCGGTGTCGGCGGTGAACGGCGGTTGGCACGCCCCTGACATTCCGTCAGGACGGCTGGATTCACAGGTCCTGGGGCCTGTTTCACCCGGCCGTGGGCGGCGATACTGGCCCCGCGAGCCTGGCGCGGCCGGGCCACTCACGGGGGTTCACCATGTCCGGCCACGGTCCGGGCGGCATCGCGCCGTCCGCTCGGCGCTACTGGTTCGCGCTGCTGCTGTGCGGCATCCTGCTCTGCCTCTCGCTGCCCTTCTACCTGACCACCGGCTACCGCTGCTATCCGGGCGAGGTCTCGCAGATCGACACGATGCCGCTGTGCGCGGTGCCGATCTCCTCGCCCCAGGGGGTGCTCAGCCCGCAGGCGCTGGCCCACCCGTCCTGGCTGCACTACTACTGGCTGCTAGCGCTGGCCGCCGGGGTGGTGGCGCTGGCCTGGTGGTACCGGCGGTCCGGGGCCGGACTGCGGGTGCTGCTGCCGTTGCTGGTGGCGCTCGGGCTGGCCGCCACCACGGTCGAGCTGACCCGGACGCAGTGGAGCGGTCTGCACTCGCCCTCGGCCTGGGCCGAGTCGGCGTACCTGCTGGTCTTCAACGGGGCCTCGCCGCTGGTGGTGATGGTGCCGATGCTGCTGGTCCTCGCGGTGGCCGAACGCAGCCCGGGGCTGGCCCTGTTCGGGCTGGCCTTCGGCGGCCTGTGCTACCTGTTCGCCACCCACGACGCCCTGGACCTTTTCCACCAGGCCGGGTTGCCGCTGGACCAGCTCAACGACCCGGCCGGCATCCGGCAGTTGCTCAACGTCGCGGTACCGGCGGCGGTGCTGCTGCTGGCGGCCCGGCTGGCGTACCTGACCGGGAGTCCGCCGGAACTCGCCGACAGAACCTAGCGTTTGCCGTCTGCCGGCCCGAACTCGGCGCGGATCGCCGCGCTGTGCTCGCCGAGCGCCGGGACCGCGCCGAGGCGTTCCGTGGTCCGGCCGCGCACCGTGACCGGCGGCAGCAGGCCGGTCAACGGCCCGGCGGGGGAGTCGAACTCGCGCCAGCGGTCGCGGGCGGCCAGCTGCGGGTGGTCGGCGAACTCGCGGATGCTGCGCAGCCGGGCGTTGGCGATGCCGGCCGAGTCCAGCAGGGCGACCAGCTCCGCGCCGGTCAGCTCGGCGAACCGGCGGCAGAGCAGGGCGGTCAGCTCGGCGTCGTTGCGGTGGCGCAGCGGGTTGTCGGCGAACCGCGGGTCCCGGGTCAACTCCGGCTGCGCCAGCACCTTGGCGCACAGGGCCACCCAGTCGCGGTCGCTCTGCACGCAGAGGAAGACCTCGGTACCGTCGCCCGCCGGGTAGTGGCCGTAGGGCGCGATCGAGGGGTGCCGGGCGCCGCTGCGGGCGAGCGGGGCCGGGGCGTAGCGGTCGTGGTAGAGCGGCTGGCCGAGCCACTCGCCGAGCGCGTCCAGCATCGCCACGTCGAAGGCGCTGCCCAGGCCGGTCCGTTCACGCTCGTACAGCGCGGTGAGCACGCCCGTGTAGGCGTACATGGCGGCCGCCACGTCGGCGATCGACACACCCGCGCGGGCCGGGGCCTCGGGGCTGCCGGTCAGCGAGACCAGCCCGGTCTCGCACTGCACCAGCAGGTCGAAGGCCTTCTTGTCGCGGTAGGGGCCGCTGTCGCCGTAACCGGAGATGCCGCAGACGATCAGGCGCGGGTGGCGGGCGCGCAGTTGCTCGGCGCCCAGGCCCAGCCGGTCGGCCGCGCCCGGGGCCAGGTTCTGCACGAAGACGTCGGCGCGGGCCAGGATCCGGTCGAACAGCGCGCGGTCGCCGGGTTCCTTGAGGTCCAGCACCACGCTCTCCTTGCCGCGGTTGCACCAGACGAAGTAGGCGGACTGCCCGCGCACCGCCCGGTCGTACTCGCGGGCGAAGTCCCCGCCCGGGCGCTCCACCTTGATCACCCGCGCGCCGAGGTCGGCGAGCTGGCGGGTGGCGAACGGCGCGGCCACCGCCTGCTCCAGGGAGACCACGGTGACCCCGGCCAGCGGCAGCTCCACGGACGTGCTCCTCTCGGGTGGTCGAGCTGACAGTACGCCCGATCGGCGGTCCGCGGGGACTGTGATGCACCTCACTGGCCCCCGCCGATCGGCGGGCCGATATCCCGCTGGTCATCCGCATTCGTCCGGTTCGGGTTCCGACCTGCGGGGGGTTGACACAAGGAGTCCGAGGCTTTTCAGAGCCTGGGTCAACTCCTCACGCAACTATCAGAGTTGAATGTGTTTGACGTGCGCGAACCGTCCACAGTAGGTTCGCGAAGCTTGAACTGTGCCAGCTCGGGGGGCGTTGGCTTCCCCTGGGCATGTCAAGAATCCGGGGAATTGTTTTGCGTCTGAGTCAGCGACTCATAGGGCCGCTCGCCGCCGCCCTGGCCGTGCCCGCACTGGCCACTTTCACCTCCTCACCGGCCACCGCCGCGGTGCCCACCGCGCCCTCGGCCGTCGAGGACTTCTCCTACCCTGGGGCCGCGCAGATCCTCGCGTCCCAGAACATCACGCTGAAGTCGGGGGACGGGCACATCGTGCTCGCCGACTGCGCGTCGGGCGCCGGCCTGGTCGAGCTGTACACCCGGTCCGTGAACCCGAGCGAGGTCTGCTTCAGGATCACCGGGAAGACCGGTTACCTGGCGCTGGAGATCCCGGACGTCTACAACATCAAGGCCGACGACCACACGCTCAAGGCGACCCTGAACGCCAACGGCACCTCCAGCACCGTTGACCTGGCCAAGAACGCCTGGACCCCGGTCGGCGAGGGCGTCACCGGCAACCCGAAGGACAAGGCCACCCTGCTGGAACTGGTCGCCACCGACGGCCCCGACGGCCCGGCCGCGACCTACCCGAACCCGGCGGTCGGAACCGTCACCGTCGGCCCGGCCGGCCACCCCGGCGCGCGCAACTGCACCGCGACCCTGGTCGCCCCGCAGTGGCTGCTCTCCGCCGCCAGCTGCTTCGCCACCAACGTGGACGACCTGACCACCGTGCCGTCGGGCCTGCCGCCCGCGCAGACCACCGCCAGCATCGGCGGCCAGAACTTCGACGTCTCCGCGCTGGTGCCGCGCACCGACCGTGACCTGATCATGGTCCGGCTGGTCGAGCCCGCTGTCGGCATCACCCCGATCCCGGTGGCCGCGACCGCGCCCACCGCGGGCGAGGACCTCCAGCTCGTCGGCGCCGGCCGGACCAAGACCGACTGGGTGCCGAACGCCACGCACAGCGCGACCTTCACCGCCGGCACCGTCGCCGCCACCGGCTTCGACGTCGCCCCCAAGACCCCGGCCACCGCCACGGTCTGCAAGGGCGACGCGGGCGGCCCGGCCCTGCGCGCCAAGAACGGCGGCTTCGAGATCGCCGCCGTCACCAGCCGTGCCTGGCAGGGCGGCTGCCTCACCGAGTCCGAGACCCGGCTGGGCGCCGGCGAGGTCCGGGTCGACGACCTGGCCGGCTGGGTCGCCACCGTGCGCGACCACCGCTCGGCGACCGCGAACGAGGTCGGCGGCAGCGGCCGCCTGCGCTTCGCCGACTTCGACGGTGACGGCAAGCCCGACTACATCACCATCGAGGACAACGGCCAGGTCAACGTCTGGCTGAACAAGGGCGGTGACGGCCACGGCGGCTGGCAGCTGCTCCCCAAGGTCGCCCAGGGTGTCACCAGCGACCGCAGCCGGGTCCGCTTCGCGGACTTCGACGGCGACGGCCGGGCCGACTACTGGGTGATCAACCAGGACAACTCGGTCAGCGTCTGGCTGAACCGCGGCGGCGACGGCGCCGGCGGCTGGCAGCCGCTGGGCAAGGTGGCCACCGGTACCACCAACAACCCCGACCAGGTCCGCCTCGCGGACTTCGACGGCGACGGCAAGGCCGACTACGTCACCATCGCGGACAGCGGGGCCGTCAACGTCTGGCTGAACAAGGGTGGCGACAGCGTGGCCGGCGGCGCCGGCTGGCAGCCGCTGGGCCAGAAGGCCGTCGGCGTGGTCAGCGACCGCAGCCGGGTCCGCTTCGCGGACTTCAACGGTGACGGCAAGGCCGACTACTGGGTGATCAACCCCAACGGCTCGAACTCCGTCTGGCTGAACCAGGGCGGCGACGGCGGCGGCGGCTGGAACGGCATCGGCACGGTCGCGTCCGGGATCATCACCAACCAGAACAACGTCTACCTCACCGACTTCGACGGCGACGGCAAGGCGGACTACCTGTACAACCCCGGTGACGGCAGCACCTGGGCGTACCTCAACAAGGGCGGCGACGTGTCCGGCCCGAACGGCTGGTCCTCCCTCGGGAAGGTCGCCAGCGGCGCCTGAGCCCGCTGAGCCCGTTCCCGTCGACCCGGTGAGGACCGGACCGCTCCGGTCCTCACCCGGCCCGGCCCAGTAGCACCCCGGTCGCCGTTCGTGTGCCGTGCGGCGACCGGGTTCCACCCGGCCCGGTTCCAGGGCCCGTCCCACGGGTCCTGCCGGGCGCGCGTCGTGTCGTGTCGCGCCGCCCCGCAGGACCCGTGAGTCAGGCCCTGGCCGGGCGCCATCGCCTCCTTCCCCGAAAGTTCACTCCCTGCCATGACGAAGAAGACCGTCTCCCGCGCACTGGCCGTGCTGCTCGCCGTCACCGGCGGCAGCCTCGGCCTGGTGCCCACCAGTGCCCAGGCCGCCGTGAAGCCCGCTCCCGCGCTGATCAAGGTCATGCCGTTGGGCGACTCGATCACCGCCGGCGCCGGCAGCGCCACCGGCATCGGCTACCGCGGACCGCTGTGGGACCTGACGGCCAGTCAGTCCCCGTACACCATCGACTTCGTCGGCTCGGCCGAGAACGGCTCGATGGGCGACCCGGACAACGAGGGCCACAGCGGTTACCAGATCGCCCAGATCCGGGCCGGCATCGACCAGTGGATCAAGGCCGCCGACCCGGACGTCGTGCTGCTGCACCTGGGCATCAACGACCTGCGCACCGGCAAGGCCGACCCGGTCCAGGCCGCCAACAACCTGGCCGAGCTGGTCGACCGGATCCAGACCGACAAGCCCCAGGTGGCCGTGGTCGTCCAGGGCCTGATCACCGCGACGGGTGGCTACGAGCAGCAGACCACCACGTTCAACAGCACGATCGCCGGTCTGCTGGCCGCCCGGCAGGAGGCCGGACGCCACGTCCACTACACGGCCCCGGCTGCGATCGACCCCGCCACCGACCTGCCCGACCAGCTGCACCCCAACGACGGCGGCTACCGGAAGATGGCCCAGGTCTTCCACACCGCTCTCGACCAGACTGTGGCCGAGGGCTGGGCCACCCGTCCCGCCGTGCCGCGGGCCGGCACCGAGGCCGGTGACGCCGGTGCGGTGCGCTGGGCCGACTTCGACGGCGACGGCCGCCCCGACTACGTCACCATCGCGGACAGCGGTGCCGTCAACGTCTGGCTGAACAAGGGCGGTGACGGCCACGGTGGCTGGCAGGCGCTCGGCCAGGTGGCCACCGGAGTCGTCACCGACCGCAGCCGGGTCCGGCTGGCGGACTTCGACGGCGACGGCAAGGCCGACTACTGGGTGATCAACCCCGACGGCTCGGTCCACGTCTGGCTGAACAAGGGCGGTGACGGCCACGGCGGCTGGCAGCCGATCGGGCAGGTGGCGGTCGGCCTGACCACCAATCAGAACCAGGTCCGCCTCGCCGACTTCGACGGTGACGGCAAGGCCGACTACCTGGTGGTCGCGGACAACGGCGCGGTCAGTGCCTGGCTCAACCGCGGCGGCGACCCGTCCGGCCCCAACGGCTGGGCTGGTCTGGGCCAGGTGGCCACCGGCGTCACCAGCGACCGCAGCCGGCTGCGCCTCGCTGACTTCGACGGTGACGGCAAGGTCGACTACAACGTGATCAACGCCGACGGCTCGGTCACCACCTGGCTGAACCGCGGTGGCGACGGGCACGGCAGCTGGCAGCCGATCGGCCGGATCGCCAGTGGTGTCACCACCGACCAGGCGAGCGTCCAGCTGGTCGACTTCAGCGGCGACACCCACACCGACTACCTGCAGACTGACGCGCAGGGCCGGGTCACCGCCTTCGTCGACAACGGCGGCGACGTGAGCGGTCCGGACGGCTGGAACTCCCTCGGCCAGATCGGCGGCAACTTCGGCGGCACCGGCGGCGGTGCGACCCCCAGCGCCAGCACGCACTGATCCACCCCGCTCGTTTCGGCCCGTCACTGCACCCGCCAGGGTGCGGTGGCGGGCCTTCGGCGGTGGCGGGCCCTGCGGCCACGCCTTGTTCCTCCAGTTATTTGCACAGTGTTCGTTGCACAGTCCATGCGCGTTCCTTCAAGGTCGCCGCGGCGGTCGGTCGCGGCGTGACGGTACTTCCCAAGTGCCTTACGGGGATGGGGTCTGACTCGATGAGTGTGAAAGTGAGAGCGGGGGCGCTCCGTTCGCGGATCGCCGCCAGCGGGGTCCTGGCGCTGAGCCTGGTCACCGGCCTGCTCGCGGTGCCGGCGGCGGCCGATACGGCGCCGCCGGCGGCGAACGGCGACCGTGCCAAGGTGGTCGCGGCGTGGAAGGGCGGTGGTCCGGCGGTGCGCCGGGCGGCCGAGATCGCGCTGACCGGTGCCGACAGTGATGTGACGGCGTTCCTGACGGCCGGTCAGTCCGCCGCCGCCGAGGCGGACCTGCGGGCCAACCTCGAACAGGTGATGGGCATTTCGGGGCCCGGGGTGCGGGCGGCGGGTGCGAAGGCGCTGGCCGGTTCGGCCGCCGACGTGCAGGCCTTCCTGAACGGCGGGATGAAGAAGGCCGTCGAGGACGACCAGCGGGTCCGGCTGTCGCAGATCATGGCGACGGGTGGTCCGGGGGTCAAGGCCGCCGCCGGCAAGGCGATGGACGGCACCGTCGACGACGTGACCCGGTTCCTGAACGAGGGTCAGTTCAAGGCGCGGGACGACGACGACCGGGTGAAGCTGACCCAGTTGATGTCGAGTGGTGGTCCGGAGGTGAAGAAGGCCGCCGGTGCGGCGCTGGACGGCACGCCCGATGACGTGCGGGAGTTCCTGCGGGCCGGGTGGCAGGTGGCCGCTTCGCGCGATCAGGAGACGCTGACCGTCGC
>NZ_PYBW01000012.1:28529-99806 GCF_003205575.1 Streptomyces tateyamensis | reverse complement strand
TGATCTGCCGCTGTAGTACTGGTCCCACGATGAGGCGTACTACCGCTGCCGCTTCCCCGCCGAATACGCCCTTGCCAACCGCATCCAGCACCCCCGCAACGTCTACCTGCGCGAGAAGGACTTCCTCGGCCCGCTCGACCACTGGCTCGCCAAGATGTTCGCCCCGCACCGCCTCGACGACACCATCGACCTCCTCGCTGCCGCCCCCGACATTGCCCCCGCCTCCGACCACACCCTGCGCGCCGAGCACGCCCGCGAAACGATCACCGACTGCGATGCGAAACTCGCCACCCATCGAGCCGCCCTCGAAGCCGGCGCCGATCCCGCCCTCGTCACGCAGTGGATGACCCAGACCCAGGCCACCCGCACCCGCGCCGAAGCGGAACTCCGCACAGCCCAGCTCGCTCGCTCCACCCAGCTGACCCGCGACGACATCGCCGCCCTCGCCCGCGCCAACAGCGACCTGGTTGCCCTCCTGGCCGACGCCGAACCCGCCGACCGGGCCGCGCTGTACCAGCAGCTCGGGCTGATCCTGACCTACGATTCCGGAAAGCAAAAAGTGCTGGTTGAGATGAATCTCAACCAGCACTTTCCCGAAAGCCGTCGGCTCACGGTCGGTGTCCGAGGGGGGACTTGAACCCCCACGCCCGATAAAGGGCACTAGCACCTCAAGCTAGCGCGTCTGCCATTCCGCCACCCGGACTAGGTGGTGTCTGCTGGGCCGGTGCGCCGGGGCGCGGGGTCCTGCTGACATGGGTAACTGTAGCAAAGAGTGGCGCGGTGGCCCAAAAGCTTTGGGGTCTGGGGGTGGCCGGGGGGTGGACGGCTGGGATCGGGGAGGTTGTGGGGTGAATTCCTTGGGGTCGGGCCGCCGCTGGGGGAGGATGGCGGGACGGTGACCGGGCGCGACGGGGCGGCCGGTGGGTGGCGGACGAGGAGTGCGTGTGAGCGAGTCCAAGGCGCAGGCGGGCGTGACGGGGGAGTCGGAGGTCGCCGAGATCTGCCGTGACCTGATCCGGATCGACACCAGCAACTACGGAGACAACTCCGGACCGGGTGAGCGCAAGGCGGCCGAGTACGTGGCCGAGCAGCTCGCCGAGTTCGGGCTGGAGCCGACGATCATCGAGTCCGCCAAGGGGCGGGCCTCCACCGTGGTGCGGATCGAGGGCGAGGACCGGTCGCGGCCCGGGCTGCTGATCCACGGGCACACCGACGTGGTGCCCGCCAATGCCGAGGACTGGACGCACCACCCGTTCTCCGGCGAGATCGCGGACGGCTGCGTCTGGGGCCGTGGCGCGGTGGACATGAAGGACATGGACGCGATGACGCTGGCCGTGGTCCGTGACCGGCTGCGCACCGGCCGCAAGCCCCCGCGCGACCTGGTGCTGGCCTTCCTGGCCGACGAGGAGGCCGGCGGCAGCTACGGTGCACGGTTCCTGGTGGACAAGCACCCGGGCCTGTTCGAGGGCGTCAGCGAGGCGATCGGGGAGGTCGGCGGGTTCTCCTTCACGGTCAACGACAAGGCCCGGCTGTACCTGGTGGAGACCGCCGAGAAGGGCATGCACTGGATGCGCCTGACGGTCGAGGGCCGGGCCGGGCACGGGTCCATGGAGAATGACGACAACGCGATCACGGAGCTGTGCGAGGCGGTCGCCCGGCTGGGCCGGCACCGGTTCCCGCTGCGGATCACCAAGACCGTCGAGGCCTTCCTGAACGAGCTCTCGGACGCGTTGGGGGTCCGGCTCGACCCCAACGACATGGACGAGACGATGCGGGTGCTGGGCGGCATCGCCAAGATGATCGGCACCACGCTGCGCAACACCGCCCAGCCGACCATGCTGGGAGCCGGCTACAAGGTCAACGTGATCCCGGGGCAGGCCACCGCGCACGTGGACGGGCGTTTTCTGCCCGGCTACGAGGAGGAGTTCCTGGCCGAGCTGGACCAGGTGCTCGGCCCCCGGGTGAAGCGGGAGAGCCTGCACACCGACCGGGCGATCGAGACCGACTTCGACGGCCCGCTGGTGGCGGCGATGCAGAGCGCGCTGCAGGCCGAGGACCCGATCGCCCGCGCCGTGCCGTACTGCCTGTCCGGCGGGACGGATGCCAAGTCCTTCAGCACGCTGGGGATCCGCTGCTTCGGCTTCGCGCCGCTGCAGCTGCCGCCCGAGCTCGACTTCGCCGGCATGTTCCACGGGGTGGACGAGCGGGTGCCGGTGGACGGCCTGAAGTTCGGCGTGCGGGTGCTGGACCGGTTCATCGACGCCTGCTGACGGGACGCCGGGCTGACGGGCCGGTGGACGACGGGCCGGTGGACGACGGGCCGCCGGACTGACGGGCCGCCGGACCGACAGGCCGGTTGGCGGATTGCCGGGTAGCGGGATTGTCCTTCGATCATTCGAGAATTCGAGCAGTCGAGCGACTGATCACCTCAGGGGGTGAATGTGAAAAGCAGCCCGTTCCCCCATTCGGCAGAGCCTCGTTCACTCCTGTGGCGGCACGGTCGACCGTGCCGCTCGGATCATCAGGAGGAAATAGTGAACGTCAAGAAGATCGCTGCTGTCGCTGCCACCGCCGGTGGGCTGATGCTGGCCGGCGCCGGGGTTGCCGCCGCGCACGGCGGTGCGGGTGCCGAGGGCGCGGCCTTCGGCTCGCCCGGTGTGGCGTCCGGCAACCTCATCCAGGTGCCGGTGCACGTTCCGGTCAACGTCTGCGGCAACACGGTCAGCGTGATCGGCCTGCTGAACCCGGCGTTCGGCAACGCGTGCGTGAACGACTGACGCGGTAGCCGCGCGAGCGCGCAGCAGCGAACGCGCATCAGCGCGCACGCGCATCAAGAGGGGCGCCCCTGAGGTGGGGGCGCCCCTCTTTCGTCTGCAGCGCCGTTCTGAAACCACCCAATCGAGTGAGGAGCAGCCGGTTGGCTCAACCTTTTCGGGCGGTGGTCGTTGTGCAGTGGGCGGGAAAAGCGTTCGTCGGAAATTCCGACCATCACATGTGAGGGGTACCTATGCGACAGGTTGCCAGAAAAGGCATTCTCACCGCAGTCGCCACCGGCAGCGTGCTGGCCTCCACGGCCGGCTACGCGTACGCCACCGCCGACGCGGAGGGAGCGGCGGCCAACTCGCCCGGTGTCGCCTCGGGCAACGCGGTCTCGGTGCCGGTGGAGGCGCCGGTCAACGTGTGTGGCAACACGGTGGACGTGGTCGGGCTGCTGAACCCGGCCTACGGCAACCAGTGCGCGAACCACTCGACGCACGGCGGCGGCCACGGCGGCGGGAGCAGCACCGGCGGTGACAACGGAGGCAGCAACGGGGGCAGTAACGGCCCGACCTCCGGCGGCGACAACGGCGGCAGCAACAGCCCGACCGGCGGCTCCACTGACGGCTCCACCGGTGGGTCCATGGGCGGCCCGGCCGGCGGCTCGACGGGTGGGGGCGGGGGTGGCGGCCCGCAGGGCGGGAGCAACGGCCCGACCGCCGGCAGCTCCGCCTCCGGCGTCAGCCAGGGCTCGCCCGGCGTGGCCTCCGGCAACAACGGCCAGGCGCCGGTGGAGGTGCCGCTCAACGCCTGCGGCAACTCGGTGGACGTGATCGGCCTGCTCAACCCGGTGATGGGCAACGACTGCGCCCAGCACGGCCCGGCCGCCACTCCGCCGCCCGGCGCCGACTCGCCGACCTGCCCGCCCGAGCAGCAGACGCCGCCGACCACCGAGGTCAAGGGCGAGAGCGGTACCCGCGCCCCTGCCCAGCCGGTGGCCCAGGCACCCGCCGCGCCGGTGGTGGCCCAGGCCCCGCAGACCCGGCTGGCCTCCACCGGCATCGACGGGCTCGGCATCGTGGCCCCGGCCGGCCTGGCGCTGCTGATCGGTGGCGGGGTGCTCTACCGCCGCGGTCGCCGCACGGCTGCCTGAGCCGACCGAGTCGGTCACCTGGCCGCCCCACCACTGGGCCGGCCGCTCAGCTGGTGCGGACCTGCCGGATGATCCGGCGACGCAGCAGCACGGTACGGCTGCCGTCCGGGTAGAGCCGGAGCCTGTCCAGCTCCCAGTGCCCGTACTCGGCGTGCTCGGTGAGCAGTTGGCGGGCCGCGTTGCGCGACGTGCCGCGCGGCATGCGCAGCGACTGGTACTCGTACTCGGGCTGCCGGACCAGCTTCGGTGGGGTCAAGTTCGCCTCCTCGGCGACGGGCGGACGAGCGGGCCCCGCACCCGGGGGTGCGTTGCCTGCGGCAAGCGTACGACCTGCCGCTGACGGTGGCGCCGGCCCGGACCGAACTCGTTCGGATCCTGGCCGGTTGCGGTTCACGCCCCGTCCAGCTCCTGTTCGGAGCTGGACGGGAGCCGATCGCGAACCCGCCGCCGGGGCGCTGCCCGTCCAGGCGACAAGCCCGCTGATGCATGATCAATTCCCAGTTCGACACCGCTTTTCGGACGGATTTCTACCCGCTGCGACGCACGCGAAAAGCACACGGTTCGGACATCACGGGTCAAGTTGCCGTGGTTTTGGAAACTCGACGGGTAACCCCTGTGCACCTCGGGCCCGGGTACGGATAGCGTCTGTCCCATGTCTGATGCCGCGCAGCTCACCCGCACCGAGGTACGCGAAGCCGCCGAGGCGGTCAAGGCCGCCATCGACCGCCATCTGGAGGCGGTGTCCGCTACCTCCCAAGCCGACGACCCCGCGGTCTTCGCGGCGTACGAGGAGCTGGCCGCGGCGGCCATCCACTACGACCAGCTGCTCTACGAGGTCTATGACGAGGTCACCCCGTTCGAGGTCCCCGGCGACAGCGGCCCGGGCAAGTACCGGGGTCCGCAGGAGCCCGAGGCGATCAGTGTGCTGATCCGCCGCGACTACCGGATCGCCGACCCGCGCCGGCTGCGCGCCCAGGCCGAGCGGCTGGAGGACTCGCTCGGCCCGGTGCCGGGGGCTCAGGAGGGGGTCCGGGCCGCCGTCGGAGTGGTGTTCGGCGAGTACGAGCCGGACGAGATCGCCGCTCGGGCCGAGGAGTTCGGCCTGGAGGAGGCGGACTCGACGCTCTGGGTCACCGCCACCGACGGCAGCACCTCCGCCCGCAGGCTGACCGACGGCACCGCCGGCGACCTCGCCCCGAAGTGGGCGCCGGACTCGGCCTGTCTCTTCTTCACCTCCGACCGCGAGGAGCAGGGCTCCGCCCAACTCCAGCGGATCCGGCTGGAGGGCAGCGAGGATCTCGCGAACGGAGCGGACCTCGCCAAGGCCGAGGCCCTGACCAGTTGGCGCGGCGGCATCTGCGACCACTGGCCGCTCCTCGACGGCCGCACCGTGGCCCTGCTGGCCGCGGACGAACCCACCGCCGAGGACCCAACGCCGGGAAGCCGAGCGCGACGACGCCAAGGTCTGGGGCCGGCACCTTCCCGTCACCCGGCTGCGCCTGCTGGACCTGGAGACCGGCGTGCTCCGCACCGTGGACGGCCTCGGCGACCGACAGGTGGTCGAGCTGACCCAGCGTCCGGACGGCGGGCCGCTGGCGGTGCTGAGCTGGTCCACGCCGGAGCTCGACCCCGGGGTCGGGACGGCGGAACTGCACCTGGTCGACCCGGGCTCGGCAAGCATCCACCACCTGGGTCCGGTCGGCTGGGAGGCGCATTCCCCCGCCTGGTGGAACGACGGCGCTGACTGGCATCTGGCCCACCTGGCCGTGACCCCCGGGCACTTGGTCGGCGGCCTCGCCGTGCTCGACACCGTCCCACCGGCGACCGGCCCCGCCGTCGAACACCGCAACCTCACCGTCGGCATGTCCGTCTGCCCGGCCGAACTGGTGCAGGTCGCGCAGGGCCCCCCGCTCGCGCTGTTCGCCGACGGGCTGGACACCGCGCTGTACCGGCTCCACCCGCAGTCGCGGCGGTTCCAGCAGGTGTCCTGCACCCCCGGCCTGCTCGCCGGGCTCACCGCGAGTCGCACCGGGGAGACCGTCGCCCTGCTGGCGAGCACGGCGTACGAGCCGAAGAACGTCCACGCGGGACCCACCGGCGGACCACTGGTCCGGCTCAGCGACACCGCGCCGGAACTGCGCGGGATCCGCTGGGGCGTCCAGCAGCGCCTCGGCTACCAGGCTTTTGACGGACTCCAGTTGGACGGACTGCTGATCCTGCCGGCCGGCCGGACGCGGGAGGAGGGCCCGTTTCCGCTCGTCACCCTGGTCCACGGCGGCCCCTACTTCCGCCACGCCGACGAGTTCACCCTCAATGCGGTCGACTGCGGCCAGTGGCTGGCGACCGCCGGCTACGCGGTCTTTCTGGCCAACCCTCGAGGCGGCTCGGGGCACGGCCACGAGTTCGCCGCCATGGCCGCGGGCGCGGTCGGCGGCGACGAGTGGACCGACATCCTCGGCGGAATCGACCTGCTGGTGGCCCGGGGAGTCGCCGATCCCGCGCGGCTGGGAATCTCCGGCTGGAGCCACGGGGGCTTCATGGCGGCCTGGGCGGTAGCCCGGTCGGACAGGTTCAAAGCCGCCGTCATGGGCGCGGGCATCAGCGACTGGGGCATGCAGGCCGGGACCGGCGACTGGGGGATCCTCGACGCGACGCTCGGCGGCAGCACCGGCTGGGAGGGCCCGGGACCACACGTCCACGACCGGAACAGTCCGATCTCCTACGCCGGCGGGATCCGCACCCCGGTGCTGATCCTGCACGGCGAACAGGACACCAACGTTCCGCTCGGCCAGGCGCTCCACTTCCACCGTGCCCTGCGCCACTTCGGGGTCGAGCACGAGTTCGTCGTCTATCCCCGCGAGGGCCACGGGCTCGACGAGCGCGCCCACCAGCTCGACGCCCTGCGGCGGATCCGCGCCTGGTTCGGCCGCCTGCTCACGGCCTGAGTGCGCTCACCCGCCCGCGCTGGGCAGCGGACCGTCGTGCCGGGCGCTGGCGCGCCAGTCGGCCACCCGCACCAGGGTCTCCAGGAAGGCGAGCCGGAACGGGCCGAGCTCCGGGTGGTCGCGCAGGGTGCGGGCCCGCTCGGTCCAGGGGGCCGGGAAGTCCGAGGTGTCCAACTGCTGGGCGGGGAACCGCTCGCCGCTGGAGAGCTCGACCGGCGGAGTGCGGTCGCCGTCGGCCACGCCGAGCAGCAGCCCGGGAGCCTCGCCCGGGCGCGGGCGGACGGTGATCCGCACGTGGCCGTGGTGCGCGGCGGCCAGGTAGGTGACCAGCGGGTCGTGGCCGCCCTGCCACAGCAGCAGGGCGCTGACCAGTTCGTGCCGCAGGTGGGGGCGCGGCGAGAGGTACGGCGGCAGCGGCTCGGCGCCGTTCTTCGACTTGGCCAGCAGGCCGTCCGGCGGGTCGGTCCGGCCGGCCCGCAGCTTGTCCTGGAAGGCGTCGTGACACTTGCCCAGGTCGTGGTACCGGGCGGCCCGGGCCACGGCCTCGTGCTGCTCGGACGGGAGGGCGGGCAGCGCCGCGAGCAGCAGCCGCGCCTCCTGCTCGGTCTCCTGGAGGTGCTGGTCCAGACTCACCCAGGCGGTGCAGGCGTAGGCCGGTCGCTGGGGCGGGGCGGGCTCGGGTACCACGGGAGTCCGGCTCAGCGGGGTCCAGCCCAGGGTCGGCAGGTAGCCGCCGTGCCGGGCGTCCAGCACCAGGCGGGCGCCGGGGGCGAGTTCGGCGGGGAGCGCGGGCCGCCAGCGGGCGTCGAGCGGGTCGCGCAGCCAGGCCCGGCCGGCCGGCAGCTCGGCCAGCTCGCCCAGTGGGACGGCGCAGAGTTCGGCGCTCGACGGGTCGGGTTCGTCCTCGGCGGGCCGGCCGTCCGCCCAACTGCGCCAGGCGACCAGGGCGGTCAGCTGGGCGGGGGCGGCCAGCCAGCGGTCAGCGGTGCCGACGGAGGTGCCGACGGTGGCGGTGGCGTCGCCGGGGGTGCCCAGGTCAGCACTTCCCTGGTCAGCGGTGCTCTGGTCAGCACTGCTCTGGTCAGCGGTGTCGAACAGGGCGCGCAGCTCGTCCGGGGTGGGCGGGGCGGTCGGAGCCAGGGCCGGCTCCGGCGCACCGGGCTCGGCCGCCAGCAGCTCGGCCGGGGTGACGGAGCGTCCGTCCCGGGCCGTCAGCCAGCGCTCGACGGACGGGTCACCGCCCTCCGGGGGCGTGCACCAGAGCAGCTCGCCGCCCTCGGGGTGCTCGCCGTACCGGTTGCACCGCCCGGCCCGCTGCACGAGCGAGGCCCAGGGGGCGAGTTCGGTGACCAGGGTGCGGCTGGACAGGTCGAGCGCCGCCTCCACCACGGGGGTCGCCACGAGGACCAGGTCAAGATCGTGCTCGGCAGTGGCGGCGGCGAGCAGCCGGCGGCGGTCGGCCTCGCGGTAGTGCGGGTGCAGCAGCAGCGCCTCGGTCCCGGCGGCGGCGAGCGCGGCGTGCACGGCCCGGGCCCGGGCGAGCGTGTTGAGCACCACCAGGGTGCGGGTACCGGGGAGGTGGGCGGCGGCGACGGCCTCGGCGAGGGCGCCTTCGTACCGCTCGGGCGCGGGGTGCAGTCGGGTGAGCCGCCGGCGGGTGGCGAGTCCGCCTGCGCCGACCCGCTCCGGGCCCAGCTCGGCCGCGCTGCTGGTCGAGGTCATCCACATGGTCGCGGTCGGTGCCGCGGTCCCCCACCGGTCCCGCAGTTCCTGCAGGCGCCGGGTGGTCGGCAGGGCCGGCCCGAGCAGCTCCAGTTCGTCGAAGACCCACTGGGCGTCGTTGTGCAGCAGTCCGTAGGAGACGGGCGCCATCGGGCGCCAGTCGGCGTGACCGCGCATCAGCGCCCGGCTGAGCAGCACGTCGTGGGTACCCACCAGGATCGCGGTCCGCTCGGGATTGCGCCGCCAGCCCCCGTCCTGCGCCGCCCCGCCCGCGAGCAGGTGCAGCCCGACCTCGCCGCCGGAAAGGCCCAGCCGGTCGAGCCACTCGCCGATCCGCTCGAAGGCCTGGTCGGCAACGCTCTCCCGGGGAAGTGCCAGGACGAGCCGCCGCGGCGTGCCGGCGGGCGCGGCCACCAGCCGACGGTACAGCCAGGGCAGCACCGCAGCCGCCGTCTTCCCCCCGCCGGTGGGCACCCGCAGCAGTGCGGGCAGGCCCTCGGCAGCCAGCTGAGCCTGGTAGGGGCGGGGGGTGTGGCCGGTCGCGGTCCGCATGAAGGTCACGAAGGTCTCGAGCTCGGCTGTCATCCCGTCAACCTATCGAAGCACGGGGACGGCAGACAGGGCCGAGGCCCCGCCGCGTGGGGGCGGCGGGGCCTCGGCCCGTGGCAGGTGATGGGCGCTCAGGTGGTGGCGGTCAGGTCATGGGCGCCCGGATGATGGCGGTCAGGTCGTGGAGGTCAGGAGTGGACCTGCTCCGGGGTCAGCGAGTTGCCTGCCGGGATGCTGCCGCAGTCCGAGGGGGCGGTCCGGCCGGCGAACCGGTCGTTCAGCCAGCCCATCGCCTGCGGCGCCCAGGGCACCGGTACGCCGACGTGGCTGAGCAGGTCGTACTGCTGGTACTTGATCGCCCCGTTGCCGGTCGCGCAGTACTGCCGGGCCAGCGCCCGCACGTCGCCCGCGACCATCACGCCGTCGCCGGTGCCGATGCCGGCCGGGTTGTTGAAGGTGCCCTCCCAGAAGCCGCCGTTGCCCTGCGCGATGTAGCCGGGCACGGTCGGGGTGGCCGCGGTGCCCAGGTTGACCCGGTTCACCGCCGCGACGAAGGGCGGCACCGAGTCCGGGTCCGCGTACTGCGGCTTGGCCATCTTCTGCCAGGTCAGGCCGGGGTACTGGCCCAGCGCGTTGACGATCGAGCCGTTCTGCAGCTTCTGGAAGACCTGCATCCCGTAGTCGCTCAGGTACGGCGTCAGGTCCAGCCCGTACGAGCGGGCCACTCCGATCAGCGCCAGCGGGGTGACGCCGTTCCAGACCAGCGCGCCGTCCACGTACTTCAGGTTGTGCGCCGGGTCGACCAGCAGGCCGCCTTCCGCGAAGCCGACCAGCCGGCTGTTGACCTCGGGCGCGTAGGCGGGGGCCAGCGCGGCGGCCCAGTCGGTGGCGATGGCGCCGCCCGAGTAGCCCATCAGGCCGACCCGGGTGGCGGCGTTCAGCCGGGTGGCCTCGGAGTGGGTGGCGGCCCGGATCGAGTCCAGCGTGTTGGTCCCGTACTCCGGGCCGGCCCCGAAGTCGGCGCGCTGGCCCTCGGTGTCCGGGATCACCACGTCGTAACCCTGGAGCAGCAGCGGCGCCAGGAAGATCGCCTCTGCGTTGGCGATCACCCCGCCCAGCGTCAGGTCGCCGGCGATCGCCCGGGACGGGCTGTCGGCGGGGTTGAGCGAGTCGTAGAAGGACTGGTAGGAGACCGCCTTGCTGCCGTCACCGCCGAGGCCCCGGACCACGGTGGTCACGTTGGCGGACGGGCGGCCCTGGGCATCGGTGCTGCGGTAGAGCAGCTGGACGGCGGTCACCGGGGTCGCGATGCCCACCACGTGGTACGACAGCTGACGGGTCTTCAGCACGGTCCCCGGCGCGTAGGAGGCCAGCGGGGTGCTGCCGTCGTACTGGTAGAACGCGTCGCCGGTGGCGGAGGCGGTGCTCGCGACGGCCGTCGCCACCGGGGCGGCGGTGGCGGCGACCACGGCGGCGACGGCGGTGGCCAGGAGTCTCGCGGCGTTTCTGGGCATGGGTCCCCGATTCACAGGTCGGTCCGCCGGGTGGGGCGGCTGAGCGGGCGTCAGGTGGGGCCCGCCTCTGGTGTCGTGGCAGCAAGCGTGTTACCAACTGGTAGGTAACTTCGGATGACAATGATGGCTGCGCCACGGGCGGACGCCCCCGGGCAGCGCTCACAAACTTTCGCGAGGTGGATTGTGATCGCACCCAAGGCCGCGCTCGGTGCCAGTGCCGCTGGTGCTGCCGGGGCGGGTGCCAATGGTGTCGGTGCCGACCCGCCGCGGTGCGGCGGCAGCCCGCTGCACCGGCGGCTGCTGGCCGACCTGCCGAGCCTGGTGCCGGCGGTCATGACCCGGCTGCTCGACCAGTTGCCGGTCTACGCGGCACTGCCGCCCGAGCAGGTGCGCGGGGAGATCACCCGGGCCACCGAGCAGGCGATCCGGCACTTCGTCGAGGTGCTGCGCACCGGCGACCTGCCGGACCGGACCCTGCTGGAGGCGATCAGCGAGTCCGCCGCGCAACGGGCCGACGAGGGCGTGCCGCTGGAGGCCGTGGTGGGCGCCTACCACCTGGGCGCCGAGGAGTGCACCACCCGGATCCTGGCCGCCGCCGCCCCCGGTGACCTGCCTGACGTGCTGCGCGCCCAGCACCTGCTGCTCGGCTACCTGCGGCTGGTCAGCTGCGCGGTGGCCACCGGCTACGTGCGGGAGCGGCAGGCCGCGCTCGGCGAGGAGCAGGTCGCCCGCCAGGCGCTGCTCTCCCGGCTGTTGGCGGGCGGCGACCCGTGGGCCGCCGCCGATCGCGCCGGGATCGCGCTGCCGCCCTGCTACCTGGTGCTGAGCCTGGCGATCGGCGCTCACCCGGACGAGCTGCGCCCCGAGGTCAACCGGTCGGTCGCCGCCCATCGCAAGGTGCGCCGGCTGCGCCACGAGTTGGAGCGGCAGAGCCGCGGGGTGCCGCTCGCCGCGCTCTCCGAGGAGGGCGGCCTGGCACTGCTCCCGCACGAGACGCCGGTGGCCGAACTCGGCGCGGCCGACTGGGCCCGGCTCTCCCAACTGGTCGAACAGCTCACCCGGATCTGCGGCGCGCCGCTGGTGGTGGCCGTGGCCGCCGCCGCACCGGGCGAGGTCGCGGGGGCGGCCCGGCTGGCCGGCGAGATCCGCCAGGTCGCCCAGGGAGCCGGGTGCGGCCCGGGGCTGTACCGGCTGGACGACGTGCTGCTCGAGTACCAGCTGAGCCGCCCGAGCCCGGCCCGGGACGGGCTGGCCGCGCTGCTCGCCCCGCTGGTGGGCCGCCCGGAGCTGCTGGGGACGCTGCGCGCCTTCCACGCCGCGGGCTTCGACCGCCGCCGGGCGGCCGGGCAGCTGAACGTGCACCCGAACACGGTGGACTACCGGCTGCGCAAGGCAGCGGCACTCACCGGCCTGGACCCGGGCCGCACCGGCGACCTGCCGGTCCTGCGCGCCGCACTGGCCGCCCACGACGCCGCGGACCGCGAGCACGGGAGATTCGGCTGAACCAGGGGGCGTCCCCCGCACGTCGGCAGCGCGTCAGCAGGGCTCCAGGAGTGGGACGCAGCGGCCTCGATCGTCAAAGCATTGAAGCAGTGACCCGGAAAGCTCCCTGATACTTCTTCAGTTCTTGTACTTGACTGGTACAGACCACGGCGACATATTGGCACCCTGCTGCAGCATCCGCGACGGCCGGCCTCCGTCGCCGCCCCCACGCCTTCCTGCTCGGACGGGACCTCCCATGATCTCGCGTCGCACGCTGCTCACCACGGCGGGGACGGCCACAGCCGCCCTGCTCGGTACACCCTTGCTGATGCCCGCACTCGACCCGGTCGCCGCCGCGGCCGGCCCCAGCCTGCCGCTGACCCTGCGCAACACCTCGGGCAGCAACACCGTCTACGCCTACGTCACCGGCTCCGACAGTTCGAACCGCCCCGGCTTCGTCGGCCCGGACGGCGCGTTCCACGTGCTGGCCAACCCCAGCAGCAACCTCACCCCGGTACCCGACTACTCGATCCCGCTGGGCGCCTCGGGCGGCGCGGGGGTGACGCTGACGCTCGCGCAGTACGTCATCGGCGGGCGGGTCTGGTTCAGTGTCGGCAAGAAGATCCAGTTCTTCGTCAACCCGGCCGTGGGCGGTGGCCAGCCCGGGCTGGTCGAGCCCGGGTTCAGCACCAACGACCCCAACTGGCTGACCGACTGGACCTTCTGCGAGTTCACCTGGAACGCCGCGAACCTCTACGCCAACATCAGCTACGTCGACCTGGTCGCGGCGCCCGTCTCGATGGCGACCACCGGCGCGGCCGGCAACCAGGCGGTCAGCCCGCTGCCGGCCGGTGCGCTGACCGCCCTGGCCAACGGGCTGACCGCCCAGCACGCGATCGACGGCGCGCCCTGGGACCAACTGGTCGTCAAGGACAGCAGCGGCACGGTCCTGCGGGTGCTCGCCCCCACCCACTCGCCGGTCTCGTTCGGCAACTACTTCGGACCGTACGTGGACCAGGTCTGGTCCCGCTTCCAGTCCACGCCGCTGACCGTCGACACCCAGAACCCCGCCTTCGGCTCGTTCAGCGGCACGGTCAGCAACGGTGTGCTGACCTTCGCCGGCCTGAACGCCGACGGAGTGGCGTTCACCAAGCCGAGCACCGACGACATCTTCAGCTGCGCCAGCGGCCCGCTCTACAACTCCGGCGGGGACGCCCGTGGTGCGGTCGCCGCGCGGCTGTCCGCCGCGCTCAACCGCAGCACCCTGCTGCTCGCCGGCGGCGCCCAGCAGCCGAGCGGGGTGACGGCCGGCCAGTACTACCAGAACGCGATCACCAACCACTACGCCCGCCTGGTGCACGCCAACGCCAGCATCGGCTACGCGTTCCCCTACGACGACGTGGGCCCGAGCGGCAGTGCGCCGGTCGACGGCCACCTCCAGGACCCGGCGCCCACCTCCTGGACCGTCACCTTCGGCGGCGGGTCCAGCGGTTCGGGCGGCGGCGGAGGCGGGGGCGGCTCGACGGTCAGCGCCTACGGCACCGTCCAGGCGGCGTCCTACTCCTCGCACAACGGCACCCAGACCGAGGCGTGCTCCGACACCGGGGGCGGCCAGGACGTCGGCTGGATCCACGCCGGCTGCTGGCTCGGCTACACCGGCCTGGACTTCGGCCCCAGCTCCCCCCGCCGCTTCCTGGCCCGGCTGGCCTCCGGCGCGGCGGCCGGGATCAGCGGCGGCATCGAGGTCCGCCTGGACAGCCCGACCGGCCCCAAACTCGCCGAGATCGACCTGGCCAGCACCGGCGGCTGGCAGTCCTGGCAGACCGTCCCGATCAACCTGTCCGGCTCCGCCACCGGGGTGCACGACGTCTACCTGACCTTCATCGGCTCGACCTCCGACTTCGTCAACCTCCACTGGTTCACCTTCTCCGCGACCTGAGCCACCCCGGCCCCGCGGTGCTGCCTGCCGCTGCCCGGCGGCAGGCAGCACCGCGGGGCCGATGAGGTCCTTTCTGGACTTCTCGGACTTCCTGACCCCTTCGACTCGCGACAGCGCGCCGAGCGCCGACGAGCGCACCCGACTGGCACCATGAACATGTGATCCAGGTCACATATGGCACGACATATATGTCACGACACATATGTCGTGTAACGTGTCCGTTATGAACACATCGGAGAACACCCCGACCCTCGTCTTCGTCCCCTGCTTCTCCGGCGCTCCGTGGAGCGCCGAGCAGCTCGCCCCCTACGGTGAGGCGCCCCGGCGCACGCTGCGCCTGCCCGAAGGCGTCAACGACATCGAGCGCTACGCCGACTACGTCGAGAACGCGATCGCGGACCTCGACGACTACGTGCTGGTCGGCGACTCGTTCGGCGCCAACATCGCGCTCGCGCTCGCCACCCGCCGCCCGCGCGGCCTGCGCGCCCTGGTCCTGTCCGGCGGATTCGCGGCCAACCCGGTCGACTCGAAGCCGTGGAAGGCCCTGATGCACGTGATCGGCAAGGCCCGCGGCCCGTTCTACCGGCAGCTGACGCTGCGGGCCCACGCCCACCGCCTGGCCTCCCCGTTCGACGGCGAGGGGCAGGTGCCCTGGAGCGAGGCACGCAGCCGCGAGCTCTTCCTCGCCAACACCCCGGCCACCTCGTTCGGCGCCCGGGTGCAGGCCAGTCTCACCGCCGACTACGTTGACGTACTCGGCCAGGTCGAGGTCCCGACCCTGCTCCTGACCCCCTCGCACGACGTGCTGATCGGCGAGGACGCCTCCAAGATCATGCTCGCGGGCATCCCCGGCTCCCGGGAGGTCGTGCTGCCGCGCACCGGCCACATGTTCCGCTTCTCGCACCCGGTCAGCTACGCCGCCGCGGTCACCGACTTCCTCGCCACCGCCCTGCCCGGCTCCCGGGCGGGTGCCGGTGCGTAAGGCCGAGCACCTACGGTTCGCGATCCTGGCAGCCCAACGCGAAGGCAACCGGCTGCTGACCCAGGCCCTCAAACCCCACGGCATCACCTCCTCGCAGGCCGAGGTGCTGCGCCTGCTCCAGCAGCACGGCACCTTGAGCCTCAACGGGCTCGGACAGCTCCTGGTGTGCGAGAGCGGCACCAATCCCAGCCGGCTGGTCGAACGCGTCGTCGCGGCCGGGCTGGTCGAGCGCCGCACCGACGACGCGGACCGCCGCTACCTCCAGCTCAGCCTCACGCCCGAGGGCGAGCGCGTGGCCACCGCGGTCGCCGAGATCGAGGAGTTCCTCTACACCTCGATGGAGGCCGCCTCCGAGGGCCTGGACACCGACGCCATGCTCGAGTTCCTGCACAACTTCATCGACCCGCTGCCCTCGGGCAAGGCCCTCAACAAACGCCTCGACCTCGGCTGAGGCCACCGCGCCACCATGCCCATCCGCACGGCCCGGCCGGTCGCACGCCAAGGAAGGACCGACCATGCAGTTCGAGAACGCCCTGACCATCAACGCACCCGATCGCCGCGATCGCCGGCCCCCGCGTCAAGCACGCGGTCGCGAAGAACCTCGGTGTTCTGAAAGGCATCCTCGAAACCCGATGACCCGATGACCCGATGACCCGAGCCGACGAGCCGACGAGCCGCGCTCCGGACCTGCCGCCGAGCCCCCGCCCTCCCGCTGGTCAGGGCGTGCCGGCCGCGGCGAACCCCGCCGTCAGACCTGCGCGCTCCAGCGCCCGGACGAGGGCCGGCCGGTCCACCGGACCGTCGAAGCGGTTGGCAGGCGGCCCTGCTGGTGGTCACCGGAGACTTCAACGTCCCACGGGACTCGGCGGCGTTCGAGCGGTTCACCGTCACCACCGGCCTGCGCGACCTGCTCGCCGGGGACCGCGAGCCGACCTACCGCCCACCGAGCGGTGGCCGAATCCCCCCGCACTGGACCAGGTACTGCTGCGCGCACCGGCCGGCGTAGCGGTGGAGACCGCGGCCCGCCTGGTGCTCCGTCAGGCGGTGCCCTTGGGCGACGGCACCGAGGAATACCTCTCCGACCACTTCGGCATCGCGGCCGAACTGCGGATCGGACCTCCCGTCCTGAGGGCCGCGGGCCAGGCTCGTGATGAATCATCACCGCCGCGCAGCGAAGTCGGCGAAGAGGGATTCACCGTGTCGCCCGGCGACCTCGGCGAGAGCATCACCACCGTCTGACCTCCGCCCTCACCTGCGTTCTCCACCTGCCCTCTCCGCACGGCTGAGACTCCATCGAGGAGTCCAGGACCACCTCACCCGTGGTCACCGGCGACGAAACGTGCATCCATGTCGATCACGCTGCCGCAGTCTATTCAGATCGTGTACGTCCCAGCATGCGCACGGTCTGCTTCAGTGCGATCGGCGGCACGGTCGCTCGACACAGGCGCTCCGTGCGCCCGTTCCGCGGCATCGCCGGGAGCTCACCAGCGCCGGCGGAGGAAGCTCCCTGCGCGAGCGCTACGCGGCGAGTTCGCCGCGGAACAGCGCGGGCAGCGACTGGTTGAACTCGCGGGCCGCGAGGGCGTGCTTGATGCGCCGCGCCTGGTACGGCTCGCACTTGTCGTCCAACTCCTCGCGGGAAAGCCAGACGAGCGCCTCGATCTCGGCGTGCGCCTTGGCCGGAATGCTCAGTGCCGCCTCCTCCTCGGGCGTCAGGGTGCCACCGTCGAAGACCACGTTCAGGCCCTCGGCGGCCCCCGAGCGGGGGTCGGCCGGGGTCTGGTCGACCGCCAGGAGCTGCGTCAGCCTGCGGCGGATCCCGGTCTCCTCGGCCAGTTCGCGCGCAGCGGCCTCGGCACACTTCTCGCCCTGGTGCGCGGCACCGCCGGGCGTCCGGGCATGGACCGGTACGTAGTCTGCACGGTGAGCACCTGGCCGGCCTGGTTGGTGACGAGCGTCAGACAGCCGAGGCGGCGACGCGGCTGCTGGTCGGGCTGAATGTCGCTGTGGGACATGCGAGTTGCTCCTGTTCGGGCTCGGAAGGCGTCATCACGCGGCGATGGCGATGGCTCGGGGCGCGCGGGGCGCGCGCCGCAGGCCGGCGGCGATCCGCTCGTGGACCTTGCTCATGGTCGCCAAGGTCTCGTCCAGCTCGGCATCGGTGGCGCCCCCGACGGCCTGGGCGTCAAGCACGTGCCCGAGCTTCCGTAGGTCGGCGAGCGCGTCCGCCGGGTTGAACGGGGCCATCAGGGAACGGCCGGCGGTGATCCAGGGGTTGTGCAGCGAGACGTTCATGGCGCTGTTCCTCTCTGAGGTGTGCAGCCCGGCGCGGCGCAGGAACCGCCGGGAGCTGAATCGACTGCTGGGCTGGTCATCCACCGGCCAGTTGCCCCGGCAGCGTGATGACGCCCTCCCTGCGCGGGCTGCTGCGTCGGGAGACGGTTTCCAGCACGGCCGTCCCAGGGAGTGGTTCGATCTTGCTGGGATCGGTTTCCCACTCGATTCCGCCGCCGGCCGGGCGCAGGTAGGCCCGCTTGCCCAGCCTGCCCATGTAGACGCCGCGCCGTCCGCCATTCCCCAGGTCGGTTACCAATTCACCGTGCCTGGGGCGGTACGGATTCGCCGGGGACCGATCGTCCGCATTCACTGTCCGCTCCCTTCTGCTGTCTTTCTGCTACGAGCATCGGCCGAACCGCGTACCATCGCCAGTGTTTTGACCTTGACATCTCTGCCTTGTTAAGGATGCGAACGATCATGGAACCCGCAGACCCTGACGAGCAGTCATCTCCGCGAGTGCGTTTCGGCCAGGAGTTGCGCAGGTCACGTCGGGCCCGTCGATGGTCTCAAGTAGAGACCGGCAGGCGCATGGGGTACACGGGAGCCTTCATCTCGTACCTCGAAAGAGCGAAGCGCGCTCCAACAAGGGAGGTGGCTGTTAAGGCCGATGAGGCCTTCGAGACCGGACAGAAGTTCTACGAGTTGTGGCGACGGTTTACCCGCGCCGCGCTCCTGGAGGGCTTCTCAGAGTTCGCCGATGCCGAAGCGCGGTGTCGTCGGGAGCGCGTTCTCGGACTGATCGTCATCCCGGGACTGCTGCAAACGCCGGACTACGCGCGCGCACTCGCCATGGCGGCCGTGCGACGTGGCGCGATCTCGCTGACCGAGGCCGACGAGCGCGTCGAGTTCCTGACGGCTCGGCAGACGGTCCTCGATCAGAAGGCACCTCCCCTGCTCCACGCCGTGCTGGAGGAAGGCTGCCTGATGCGCACCATCGGAGGCCCGAAGGTGATGGTCAAACAGCTCGCGCACCTCGAAGAGCTCGCCCAGCGCCCCACCATCACCATCCAGGTTGCCCCGTTCAACATGGGCGAGAACCTTGCCTTCACGGTGCCGGTCGTCCTGCTGGACCAAGCCGACCACTCGGTGATCGGCTACGCCGAGTCGCAGGCCAAGGGGCACGTCGAACGCTCTCGCACCACTCTCACGACCTGGGAGAGGCAGTACGATCAGCTGCTGGTGGAGGCGCTGCCCACGGCGGCATCCATGGCACGGATCCGCGAGGCTCGAAAGGAACTGCAGCAATGGACCTGACCGACGCGAAGTGGTTCAAGTCGTCCTACAGCAACAACGGCGGCGAATGTGTAGAGGTCGCTCCCAACTTCTCCGGCATCGTCCCGGTCCGTGACTCGAAGGACCCCGAGGGCACCCCCCTCGTCTTCCCCGTCCCCGCCTGGCACGCGTTCGTCGCCGGTATCCGGGCGGACGGCCTCAGCGCCGCCTGAGGCCTCCCACCCGTCCCCCCTACTCGTCCAACCCCCGCCCCGCCCGCAGCCTCGCCGCATAGTCCTCCGGCGGGATGATCGGGGCCGGGTAGGCCGCCGGCGGCTGCGCGAGCTTCCACGGGCGGTGCACGGCGGCGCCCGTGATCTCGCGCAGTTCGGGGACCCAGCGGCGGACGTAGTTGCCGCTCGGGTCGAAGCGGTCGGCCTGGATCAGTGGGTTGAGCACACGGTTGGGGCGGGTGTCGTTGCCGGTACCGGCCATCCACTGCCAGTTGAGCTGGTTGTTGGCCACGTCGCCGTCGACCAGCAGGGACAGGAAGTGCGCGGCCCCGATCCGCCAGTCGTGGTAGAGCGACTTGGCGAAGAAGGAAGCGGCGATGAGCCGGGCCCGGTTGTGCATCCAGCCTTCCTGCGCAAGCTGGCGCATCGCGGCATCCACCACCGGGAACCCGGTGCGGCCCGCGCGCCAGGCCTCGGCCTCCTGCCCGTCCTGGTGCCAGTGGTCGGCGCGCGGGCGGTAGTCGGTGCGGGCGGCCCGGGGTCGGGCGGCCAGTACCTGGTGGTGGAAGTCGCGCCAGCCCAGCTGGCGGACGAAGGCCTGCGCCCCCGGGGTGCCGCGGCGCAGCGCCGTGTCCACCACCTCGGTGGCGGACAGGCAGCCGAAGTGCAGGTACGGCGAGAGCCGCGAGGTGGCGTCGGCGGCCAGGTCGTCGTGCACCTCCTCGTACTGGTCGACGTCCCACCCGCGCCACAGCTTCCGACCGGTGCTCTCGCCGCCCGTCGGCAGCAGTGGCGAAGTCGGCTGCACCCGGGGGACGGCGATGCCCGACACGCCGTCAGGGGTGCGCAGCGCGCGGGGCGCGGGCAGCACGGGGCGGTGGCCGTGGTCCAGCCAGGCGCGCAGGTAGGGGGTGAAGACGGCGTAGTGGTCGCGGCCCGCCGGGGTGACCGCCCCGGGCGGCAGCGCGGTGACCGAGGCCTGGTGCACCGTCAGCCGGCGGCCGAATCGGTCCCGCAGCGCGCCCTCGCGACGCCGGGCGAAGCCGCTCACCCCGCCGGCCAGGTGGACGGAGTCCGCGCCGCTCTCCGCGAGCAGGTGGGCCACGGTGGACACCAGTGGGCCTTGGCGCACCACCAGCCGGGAGCCGACGGCGCGCAGCGAGTCGTCCAGGTCGGCCAGGCAGTCGCCGAGGAAGGCGAGCCGGTTCGGCGCCGCGAAGCCGGCCCGCTTGACGGCGGGGTCCAGGACGAAGACGGGGAGCACCTGGTCCGCCCCGGTGGCGGCGGCGTGCAGCACGGGGTTGTCGTGCAGGCGCAGGTCCTGGGTGAACAGGACGAGGGCGAGGGTCATCAGGCGTTCCAGAGGCAGGAGGAGGAAGGGAAGGAGTCAGAGGCAACGGGTCAGGCGAAGGCGAGCAGCATGATCGGCGCGGAGGTCGGGTGCGCCGAGCCGCCGGCCGGCTCGACGGTCATGCCGACGCCTACCGCCCCGTCCAGCGGGCCCTGGAGCAGCAGCGAACCGCCGCTGCCGGGCAGCAGCCCGGCCGGGCGCATGGTGCCGGCGTCGTTGAACCACAGCTGGTAGGTGCGGTCGGCGCCCAGCGCGGGCAGGCCGCTGGCCAGGAAGCCGGCCTGGCCGCGGGCGCTGGACCAGACGACGGTGCCCACCGCGCCGCCCCGCACCGTACCGGTGGCGGTGCGGGCGTCCGGCGCGGTCAGCAGCGCGCTGAACCCGGCCTGCTGGGCCTCCAGGCGCGCGGCCCGGGCCCGGGCCTGCTGGGCCTGGTCGTGCTGCTGCACCGCGAGGCCGCCGAGCCCCGCGGCCAGCGCCAGGCAGGCGGCCAGCGCGAGCTTGGGCCACTGGCGCGCCGCCCGTCCCCGGCGGCGGGGCACCCGGTCGGTGGGAACCGGACTGTCGGCGTCCTCGTGCGCCTCGGGCGCCAGCTGCCGGACCGTCACCAGTTCGGCCAGCACCCGCCGCTTGAGCTCGGGCGGGACCGCGACGGCCTCGGCGGCTCCCAGTCGGGAGAGCGTCTCGGCGAACTCGGCGACCTCCTCGGCGCAGCTCTCGCACCCGGCCAGGTGCCGCTCGAACCGGCCGCGCTCGGGTTCGTCCAGCGCGTCGGTGGCGTAGGCGCCGGTCAGCAAGTGCAGGTCGGCAGTAGCAGCAGCGGTATCGACGGTGTCGGTCATGATCCCACCCCCAGGCAGTCGCGCAGGCGGATCAGTCCGTCCCGCATCCGGGTCTTGACGGTGCCGAGCGGCGTCTGCAGCATGTCGGCGACCTCGCGATAGGAGAAGCCGCGGAAGTACGCGAGCAGCACCGCCTCGCGCTGCAGCTCGGTCAGGCCGCGCAGGCAGCGGCGCACCTGCTCGCGCTCGAGCCGGCCCTCGACCTGCTCGGCGACCTCGTCGTACGGGGGAACGTGCGACTGCGCGGCGACGCGCTGCTCCCGGTCGGTGGCCGCCTGGGCGGCCCGCACCCGGTCCACGGCCCGGCGGTGCGCCATGGTGAGCACCCAGGCCATCACCTCACCGCGCTCGGGCCGGTAGCGCGCCGCGGTGCGCCACACCTCCAGCATCACCTCCTGCGCGACCTCCTCCGACTGGGCGGGGTCGCGCAGCACCCGGCGGACCAGGCCGAGCACCGGGCCGGCCACCGCGTCGTACAGCCGGCCGAAGGCGTCCTGGTCACCGAAGGCGGTGGCCGACACCAGTTCCTTGAGGTCGGGCCCCCGGAACTGCGGCCCGGGCAGGTGGACGACGCCGCTCATACCAGCGCCTCCTGGTCCGGCGGGCACAGCGGGCGGGTGGCGGACATGGGGACCTCCGGGTCGGGCGGCAGGGCGTGCACCGGGTCTTCGGAGCGGACGGCCGGGCGGATTGGCCGAATGCGAGGAATTCGCAATTCGGATTCGGACCCATCCGGGCGAGCCGTTCCTCCGAATGACCGATGCGAGCCGATGCTGCGGGGCGGTGGCCCAACCACTGCCTGCGGTCCGGCAGCTGACGCTCTGTCATCCATTTCCTGAGCCACGACGCCCTTAGCTAGGAGCTCCACCATGTCCGCCGCCACCCGCCGTACCTCCTTCGCCGCCCTGTTCGCCGCCGGAGCGCTGGCCTTCTCACTGACGGCCTGCGGCAGCAGCGGAAGCAGCAGCACGAGCTCCACCGCTGCCACCGGCTCCGCCGCCACCACCGGCTCCACCGCCGCGCCGACCGCCTCGGCGGTGGCCGCCGACCAGCCGTTCGGCTCCGCCTGCGCCACCGTCCCCAAGGACGGGGCCGGCAGCTTCGCCGGGATGGCCAAGGACCCGGTCGCCACCGCTGCCTCCAACAACCCGCAGCTGTCCACCCTGGTCACCGCCGTCAAGCAGGCCGGACTGGTGGACACCCTGAACTCGGCGCAGAACATCACCGTCTTCGCGCCCAGCAACGACGCGTTCAACAAGATCCCGAAGGACCAGCTGACCGCAGTGCTGGCCGACAAGGACAAGCTCACCAAGATCCTGACCTATCACGTGGTTCCGACGCGCCTGGCGCCGACCGCGCTGGCCGGCGACCACCCGACCCTGGAGACCAGCACCCTGAGCGTGGCCGGCAGCGGCCAGGACTTCACGGTGAACGGCAATGCCAAGGTGCTGTGCGGCAACGTGCAGACGGCCAACGCCACGGTGTACATCGTGGACACCGTGCTGATGCCGAGCTCCTGACCGGCTCGCGGCGACCGGACGGCGGTTTCCCGTGCGCGACCTGACAGCGATTCCCGTGCGCGACCTGATACACCGTTCGCCGCGGCTGCTCGCCGACGCCCTCACCGGACTGGCCGCCGCGGCGGCCGCGGTGGGAGCCGGCGAGCTGGTGGCGGCTTACACCGGCCCGACCGGGGCGCCGGTCACCGCCGTCGGCTCCGCCGCGATCGACCTGACGCCGACCCCGCTCAAGGAGTACGCGGTCCGCAGTTTCGGCACCGAGGACAAGACGGTGCTGCTGCTGGGGATCTACCTGACCATGGCGGCCCTCGCCGCGCTGGCCGGGCTGCTGGCGGCCCGCCGTCCCGTGCTCGGGGCCGGGGTGATGCTGGCCTTCGGCGGCCTCGGGGCCTGGGCCGCGCTCTCCCGCAGCACTGCCACGGCCGTCGACGCGCTGCCGTCGGTCGTGGCGGCGCTGGTCGGTGCGGGCACCCTGCTGGTACTGGCCCGGGCTCGCCTGCGGACCCGCGCCGCCGACGGTCCACCGCCGCCCGGCCCCAGCCGGCGCACCGTGCTGGCCGCGACCGGGGCCACCCTGCTGGTCGGGGCCGGGGCCGGCTTGGGCGGCCGGGCGCTCGCCGACCGGCGATACGACGTGAGCGCCGCCCGCCGGGCCGTCCGGCTGCCGGCGCCCGCCGTCCCGGCGCCGCCGCTGCCGGCCGGCGCGGGTGAGAACCTGCCCGGCCTGTCCGCCTTCCGGACCGCCAACCAGGACTTCTACCGGGTCGACACCGCCCTCACCCTGCCCCGGATCGACCCGCGCGACTGGTCGCTGCGGGTACACGGGCTGGTCGACCGGCCGCTGCTGCTCTCCTTCGAGGACCTGCTGCGCCGGCCGCTGACCGAACTGGACTACACGCTCTCCTGCGTCTCCAACGAGGTCGGCGGCCCCTACGTCGGCACCGCCCGCTGGCTGGGCGCTCCGCTGGCCGACCTGCTCCGCCAGGCCGGGGTCCGCTCCGGCGCCGACCAGCTGGTGGGCCGCTCCAAGGACGGCATGACCATCGGCACCCCGCTGGACGCCGTGCTCGACGGGCGCAGCGCGCTGCTCGCCGTGGCGATGAACGGCGAGCCGCTCCCGGTGGCCCACGGGTTCCCCTGCCGTTCGCTGGTGCCCGGGTTCTACGGGTACACCTCCGCCACCAAGTGGCTGGTCGACCTGGAGGTGACCACCTTCGCCGCCTACGACCCGTACTGGGTGCGCCGGGGCTGGGACCGCACCGGCGCCGTGAAGACCGCCTCCCGGATCGAGGTGCCCGCCCCGTTCGCCCGGGTCCCGGCCGGCAGCGTGACGGTGGCCGGCACCGCCTGGGCCACCCACCGCGGCATCGCCGCCGTCGAGCTGCGGGTGGACGGCGGCCCCTGGCAGCCGGCCCGCCTGGCGGCCGACGCGGGCCCCGACCTGTGGCGCCAGTGGACCTACACCTGGGCCGGCGCCACTCCGGGCACCCACCACCTGGAGGTCCGCGCCACCGACGGCACCGGCGCCGTCCAGCCCGAGGCCCGCACCCCGCCCTTCCCGGCGGGCGCGGCGGGGTGGCACAGCACGGTGGTCACGGTACTGGCGAACTGACGCGTCCTCAGGAGCGGCGAACCGACGCGCCGTCAGGAGTGGTCACCGGCACTGCCTGGCCGTCACCCGGTCTCGTTCACGCCGCCCTGCGCAGGGCTGCCACCGCCGCCACCGTCGCGTCCAGCTGCTCCTCGGTCACGAAGTAGTGCGGGGAGGCACGGACCACGGTGTCCAGGCTGCGGTTGGTCATGTCGAGCAGGGCGGACGGGCGGTGGCTCACCGAGACCGTGATCCCCTGGGCGGCGAGCAGGTCGCGGACCTGGGCGGCGGGCAGGCCGTCGACGGTGAAGGTGACGATGCCGCTCTTGCGCCCGCCGAGGTCGCGCACCGTGACCCCGGGCAGCTCGGCGAGCCCCGCCCGCAGGTGGGCCGCGCGGGCGGTGACGGCCTGTTCGACCTCCGCCGGGCCCAGCTCCAGCAGGTAGCGGGCGGCCCGGATCAGCCCGAGCCGGGCCGCCGCGCCGTGCTCCCAGAGCTCGTGCACCCGGGCGTCGTCGCGCAGCCGGTAGCTGTGCGGCGCCGTCCACTCGGCGCCGCGCAGGTCGGCCACCGGCGGGCGCAGCCGCTCGGCGGCCCGGTCCCGGACCACCAGTACACCGGTGCCGCGCGGGGCCCGCAGCCATTTGCGCCCGGTGGCGGTGACGAGGTCCACGTCCAGTGCGTCGGTGTCCAGGTCGAGCTGCCCGATCGCCTGGCAGGCGTCCAGCAGCACCAGCGCACCGACCCGGTGCGCGGCCTCGCTGATCCGCCGCACCTCGGCCACCACCCCGCCGTTGGTCGGCACGTGCACCACCGAGACCAGCTTGACCCGCTCGTCCAGCATCTCCTCCAGCGCGGCGGCCGAGAAGCTCCCCTGCTCGTCGGAGGGCACCACCTCGACGCTCGCGCCCACCGCCTCGGCCCGCATCAGCAGCGGGATCGCGTTGCTGGCGTACTCGACCTCGCCGACCAGCACCCGGTCCCCCTTGCCCAGCGGCACCGCCTGGAACGCGGTGACCCAGGACCGGGTGGCACTCTCGGTGAACGCCACCTCCTCGGCCCGGCACCCCAGCAACTCGGCGAACACCTGGTAACCGGCCTCGAAGTCCCCCGCCCGCTCGTCGGCCGCCTGGTACCCACCGATCTCGGCCTCACGCCGCAGGTGGGCGAACTGCTCGGCCAACACCGGCTCGGGGGCCAGCGAGGAGCCGGCACTGTCAAGGAAGACGCCGCGCTGGGCAGCGGGCGTGTCCGCGCGGACCGCAGCAAGATCGATCATGGCTGCCACACTAACGGCGCGCCAGTTCCCTGTCAGGAGGTCACGCGAGCCGTGGCCCCGACCGCCGCGCGCCGTGGGAACGGGTCAAACGATCTGATCATCTGTGAGCATGGGACACGCCCCCGATCAGGTGGCACCCCGTCAGGTGATCATTGCTCAGACCCGCCCTGAGCGCCGCCCGCCGGTGGGCGGTGCGGCTCCTGCCGGACGCGAGGCGCCCGGGATGCCGGCGGCGGCGCTCCCCCTCAAGAGCCGGCAGGAGGCCCGGCTCAGCCCAGCCCCTCCACGAACCAGGCCAGGTTGCGCCGGACCCGTTCCGGCTCCGGGTTGCCGCGCAGCGCGGTCAGGCCGGCGCGCAGGGCCTCCTCGTGACGGCCGCTGTTGCCCAGGCAGACCGCGAGCAGGTCCCAGGGCAGCCAGTGGTGGTCGGTCTCGCGGGTGGCGCCGACAGCCGGGCGGCGGTTCGCGCAGGTGGCGGCCTGGAAGAAGGGCGCGGCCTCGGCCCAGCGCTCCTGCTGGTAGTAGACCTTCCCCGCCACCACCCAGGCCTCGGGGCGACCGGGGTCCAGTTGCACCGCCTCCAGCGCGGTGCTGGCCGCCTCCGGGTGGCGGTCCAGCGCGAGCAGTGCCTCGGCCTGGCCGAGCAGCGCGGAGTACCGCTCCCCGGCTGGCTGGACGGCGGCCGGCGTCTCGGCCTCGTCCTTGACGACCATCGGGAGGGGGGTGCGGGGCATGGCAGCGATTGTGACCCGGTGCCGGGGCGGCGGGGCGGGACCCGGGGCGGGCGGCTCACCCAATCGGATCAATTCATCCGACGAGCGCACCAGCAGACGGTACGTCATCCACCGGATCGGCTCGGCGTCGGTTTCTGATGGTGGACGACGGTCGGCCGTGCCGGGCGGACCAGAACGGCGAGCTGCGCCGCGCCCAGGCCCAGCTCCGGGCCCCGGACGAGCCGGTCACCATCGCGCTGACCGAGCGTCAGGCCGCCGAGCAGGTGCCCGCCACCCCCTGGCAGGCGATCGGCCAAGGTACCTGAGAGTTGCTCGATCCAGGCCGTCGTTCGGCATGCGTACGATAGGTTCGCGATCATGACTGATCTCGGACCTGACACCTGGCCACCCGCCCCGATCACGACCGAACGGCTCGTGCTGCGCGCCGCCGAGGCCCGGGACCGCGCCGTGGTCATCGAGCTGGCCGCCTCTCCGGAGGTCGGCGCCTACGTCGGTGGGGCCCGCCCGCGGGAGGAGCTGGAGCGCGTGGTGCCCGCGATACCCGGGCAGCGCCCCGGCTTCTTCGTGGTCGAGCTCGACGGCGCGACGATCGGCATGGTCACCTTCGACCGGCGGGACCCGCAGCGCCTCGGGCACATCCGTCCGGAGGGCGGCGAGCGCGAACTCGGCTACCTGTTCCTGCCGCACGCATGGGGCCGCGGCTACGCCACCGAGGCGGGCGCGGCGGCCGTCGCCTGGTTCACCGCCACGCTGCCCGGCGAGCCGCTGGTGCTCTCCACCCAGACTGCCCACGCCGCCTCGCTGCGGGTGGCGGCCAAGCTGGGCTTCACCGAGGTCGAGCGCTTCGAGGACTACGGCAGCGAGCAGTGGCTCGGCGTGTGGTCCCCGCCCGGGCCGGCCGGTCTGCCTACGGTGAACAAGTGACCGACCTGGGGACTCAGCGGGCCGCCGCCGGCCGCCACGCCTACCTCGCGGCGGCCGCCGCCTTCGCCGTCTGCATGGTGGGCACCACGCTGCCGACCCCGCTGTACGGCCTGTACCAGGAGCAGATCGGCTTCTCCGAGCTGATGGTGACGGTGGTGTTCGCCGTCTACGCCTTCGGGGTGATCGGGGTGCTGCTGCTGGTCGGCAACGTCTCCGACGCGGTGGGCCGCCGCCCGGTACTGCTCTGCGGGCTGGCGGCCGCCGCGGTCAGCGCCGGGTGCTTCCTCGCCGAGCAGGGCCTCCCGCTGCTCTTCCTGGGCCGACTGCTGTCCGGGCTGTCGGCGGGCCTGTTCACCGGTACGGCGACCGCCTACGTGCTGGAGCTGGCCGCGCCGGACAACCGGGCCCGGGCCGGCTTCGTCGCCACCGCCGCCAACATGGGCGGCCTGGGCTGCGGGACGCTGCTCGCCGGCGTGCTGGCCCAGTACGCGCCCGGGCCGCTGGTGCTGCCCTTCGTGGTGCACCTGGTGCTGCTGGCCGCCTCCTTCGCCCTGGTCTGGTCCCTGCCGGAGACGGTGCCCGACGCCCAGCCGCTGCTCCGGGCCCGCCCGCGCCGGCCGAGCCTGCCGCCCGAGGTCCGCGGCGTCTTCCTGCCGGCCGGGATCGCCACCTTCGCCGGGTTCTCGCTGCTGGGCGTCTTCACCTCGGTCACCCCCGCCTTCCTGGGCCAGGACCTGGGCGTGCACAACCACGCGGTGGTCGGCCTGATCGTCTGCACGGCCTTCCTCGCCTCCACCCTCGGGCAGCTGCTGGTGCCCCGGCTCGGCACCGCCCGGGCCGTCCCGCTGGGCTGCCTGGTGCTGATCCTCGGCCTGGCCCTGCTGTCCGCCTCGCTGGCCTGGACCACGCTGCCCCCGCTCCTGCTGGCCGCCGTGGTGGGCGGCGCGGGCCAGGGCATGGGCCTGCGCGGCGCGGTGGGCGAGGTGGCCGCCGCCGCACCCGCCGACCAGCGCGGCGGGGTGCTCTCCGCGCTCTTCGTGGTCGCCTACTTCGGCATCTCGATCCCGGTCATCGGCGTCGGCGTGCTCACCGCGCCCCTCGGCCTGGCCCACGCGGGCCTGGTCTTCGCCGCCGGCATGGCCGTGCTCGCCACCGCCTCGGGCGCCTACCTGCTGCGCCGCACCGCCACCCGGGCCGGCTGACGGTATCGCTCGCGCTCCTCGGGGCCAGCGGCTGGCGGTCCATCAACTGGCTTCGCGCCGCGAGGTCTACGAGGCCTCGCGGCGCGCGGCCGGGTTCACCGAGCTGGAGTGGGTGCCGCTGCGGATCTCCGAGGCGGGGATCCGCGAGTACGGCGAGGAGTTCTGGGCCGACCTGCTGGCCCACCCGCCGCTGGAGATGCTGCGCTGCCGCGCCTGACCCGGCCTCACCTGACCGGCGGCCGGGGGCAGGACGCCCCGGACCTGTATGTCGGAAGGGCCACCGGACGCTACCTGCCGCCAGCGGCCCGCTGACGGCGCGTCAGTCGGTGATGTCCTGCTCGGCTGACCCGTCCCCGGCCGAGCCGCCCAGAGCCGAGCCGCCCTCGGCTGACTTGCCCTGAGCCGACCCGCCCTCGGCTGACCTGCCCTCAGCCGACCCGGTCCCCAACTGCCCCGGCCTCAGCCGACCCGTCCCCCGACTGCCTCGGCCTCAGCCACCGGCATGCCCGCCTCGGCCAGCTTCGCGGCCGGCTTGGCCGCCTCCGGGGCGCCCAGCCGGGCGAACCCGGCGTGCGCCTCGCGCCAGTGCTCGACGGCCGGCGCCGCCTGCCCCAGCGCGTGGTGTGCGTCGCCCAGGCCGTCGTGCGCCCGGGCCTGGACCAGCGGGTCGGCCTGGTCGGTGCCCAGCGTGAGGGCCTCCCGGTGGTGGGCCAGCGCGTGCTCCGGGTCGCCGGCCGCCAGCGCGTTCGCGCCCAGCGCGAGCAGCGCCTCGACCTCCAGCGCGCCGTCGCCGTACTCCCGGGCCACCGACAGCGCCCAGGCCTGCCGCTCGGCGGCCTCCTGGTAGCGGCCGAGCACGGTGTGCACCTGGCAGAGCAGGTTGGTGATCCGGGCCTGCCAGACCACGTCCTCCAGTGCGGTGAAGATGTCAAGGCTGGCCTGGTGCTGCTCCAGCGCCTGCTCGTAGCGGCCCAGCCGCTCGTGCACCGCGCCGAGGTTGGTCAGGCTGATCGCCTCCACGTTCGGGTCGCCGATCTCCCGGGCCAGCAGCACGGCCTGGCCCAGGTACTCGCCCGCCTCCTCGAACCGGCCGGCCCGGAACTCGGCCAGCCCCAGGTTGCAGAGCGAGCGGGCCTCCACCACCCGCATGCCGGTCTCCCGGGCGGCCTCCAGCGCCTGCTGGTGGTAGCTGCGGGCCAGCTCGTAGCGGCCCAGCCGGTCGTAGGTGAGCGCGAGGACGGTCAGCGTGCCCGCCCGGCCGATCCGGTCGCCGGTCTGCTCGGCCAGTGCCAGCCCCTCCAACGCGAGGTCGGCGGCCTGCTGGTACTGGCCCAGCCGCTGGTAGGTGATGGCCAGGGTGATCAGGCAGCGCGCCTCGCTCACCCGGTCGCCCAGCTCGCGGGTCAGCACCAGGGCGCGCTCGCCCAGGTCGAACACCTTCTGGTACGGGCCGAGCCGCCAGTACGCACCGGCCACGCAGATCAGGGCCTTGGCCTGGCCGGACCGGTCCTGCCGGCGCTCGGCCACCGCCAGCGCCTCGGCGTGCAGGACCAGCCCGTCGGCGTAGAAGCCGTGGTGGTCGAAGTAGTTGTAGAGCACGCAGGACAGGTCGCTGACGTACCCGGGGCGCCGCCCGGCCTGCGGACAGCGGGCGCAGGCGATCAGGTTGGCCCGTTCGGCCAGCAGCCATGCCGTCGCGCCCGCCTCCTGCTCGACCGCGCGCACCCGCGGGCTCGCCGACCCGCTCAGGTCCGGCAGCCAGCGCGGGTCCTGCGGGTAGAGGGTGGTGACGGCGGTGACCGCGGTGTGCCGGTAGTGGTCGAGCAGCGCGTCGACCGCCGCCTCGCGCACCGCCGGCGCCTCCGCGGCCTCAGCCACCGACTGGGCGTGCCGGCGCAGCAGGTCGTGGAAGGTGTAGCGGCCGGGGGCGTGCTCGATCAGCAGGTGGTGGTCGAGCAGGTCCTCCAGGAGCTCCTCGGCCCGGACGGCGGCGATGCCGGTGAGCGCACCGACCGCGCGGGCGCAGAAGTCCTCGCCGGGGTGCAGGCCGGCCAGCCGGAAGGCGCGCTGCTGCTCGGGCGTCAGTGCCTCGTAGGAGACGGCGAAGGCGGCGGCCACGCCGACGTCATCCTCGTCGGCGAGTTCCGCTAACCGCTGGTGCTGGTCGCGCAGCCGGGCCAGCAGGTGCTCGGGCGTCCAGGTGCTGCGGTGCGCCAGCCGGGCGGCCGCGATCCGCACCGCCAGCGGCAGCCGGCCGCACAGCTCGACGATCTCGGCGACCACCTCCTCCTGCCCGGCCACCCGGGCGGCACCGACCACCTGGGTGAACAGGGCCTGCGCGTCCTGGTGCGGCAGCACGTCCAGCGACATGCTGACGGCGCCGGCCAGGGCGGGCAGCCGGCGGCGCGAGGTGATCAGCACCAGCGAGCCGGGGTGACCCGGGATCAGCGGGCGCACCTGCTCGTCATCCAGCGCGTTGTCCAGCACCAGCAGCAGCCGGCGCCGGGCCGCCTCGGTGCGCCACAGGTCGAGGCGCTCCTCGGTCCGCTCCGGCAGCCGGGCCTCCTCGACGCCGAGGGCGCGCAACAGGCGGGCCACCGCGGTGCCGGGCTCCAGCGGGGTCTGGCCGGGAGTGAAACCGTGCAGGTCGAGGAAGATCTGGCCGTCGGGGAAACGGTCGGCCAGCGTGTGGCCGACCTTGACGGCCAGCGCGGTCTTGCCGACCCCGGCCATGCCGTCGATCGCGGAGATCACCACGGTCGAGGCGCCCTGCTCGCCGCCGGCGGCCAGCTCCAGCAGCCGGCCGACCTCCTCGGCGCGGCCGGTGAACTCGGCCACCGCGTAGGGCAGCAGCCGGGGCACCGGGCGGTCGGTGGCGCCGGGCGGTGGCGGCTCGGACCCGCCGGCCTGCTCCTGGGCGGCGGCCAGCAGCTGCTCGCGCTCCGCCTCGTCCACTCCCAGTGCCTTGGCCAGCAGGGCGACCGAGGAGAGCCGGGGCTGGCGACGGCCCGTCTCCAGCACACTGATCGCGTGCGTGGAGAGGCCGGAGCGCTCCGCCAGCTCCTCCTGGGTCCAGCCGGCTTTGCGCCGGAACTCCCGCAGCAGCGCGCCGAATACCGCCACTCTCGCCCCTCGGACAGCCGACATCGTGATACCGAGCGGCGGCCCGGTCCTCGCAGCCCGCCGACGCCCACTGGTCATGGACCTTACGGGGCGGGTGCCCCCGAACACCAGCCGACCTGGTGCTCAAACGCCAGACGAACGCCATGGTCTCCCGGGGCGGCGGCGCCCAGGATGGAGGTCATCACGGCGTCCACGGGGGTGACGCCGAGGACGCGGACCGGCCCCTACCGGGCCGGTCCGCGAGTACAGCGGCGGAGGAGAGACGATGACGCACGGTCAGGACACGATGCACAGCGCGGTCGCGAACTGCGTGGGGACCCCGGGGTCCAGCCAGTGACGGACGGGCGCCGGGGTGTGACGAGAGTCACCGCGGCGCCCGCCACCGATGTCTCAGCCCTCGGCCTCGGCCATCGCCGCCACCAGGCTGTTCGGCCGCATGTCGGTCCAGTGGGCCTCGACGTACTCCAGGCACTGGGCCCGCCCGCCCGGACCGTGGACGGTCCGCCAGCCGGCCGGGACCTCGATGAACTCCGGCCAGAGCGAGTGCTGCCCCTCCTCGTTCACCAGCACGAGGTAGACCCCGTTCTCGTCCTCGAAGGGGTTCGCCATCATCGACTCCTTGCCCACTGGCCGTCAGAACCCGATCACCCTGGCAGAGCGCCCCGGACCGGTCAACCACTCCGGTGCGCCGGCCGCCCGCCGGGCTGCGCCCGCGTCAGGTCGGGACGCGGTGACAGAACAGGACAGGGTGTCAGAACGGGGCAGGGGGTCGGAACGGGGCAGGGGGTCGGAACGAGGCAGGGGGTCGGAACGAGCCAGGGGGTCAGAACGGGACGGCGTCTCAGGGCGTGACGATGGCGAAGTCCGGGTCCGGCTCGGACAGGCACCCCATCAGCTCCGCCAGCTTCGCCAGGTCCCCTGTCACGGTGGCCCGCTGGGCGAGCTCGGCGGGCGGCAGCAGGCCCAGCAGGGTTGCCCGCAGGTCGGCCTCGGTCAGGGTGAGCTCGACGTCCGGCTCGCCGTCCAGGGCGCCGGTGCCGGTGCTGTGGACCAGCACCCCGTTGTGCAGCCGCATGGTGATCCGCTTGCCTCCGGTGACCTGCCAGCGCACGGTGATGTCCTTGTCCCAGCTGCGCGGGCCGTCCACCCGGATCGCCAGCGCGTCGAACAGCTGGTCCAGGGTGAGCGCGGCGAGCAGGTCCGGGGCGAGGGCCCGGGTCGGCGTGCCCACCGGCCCGTGCCGCAGCTCCAGCGCGCCCGTCAGGAAGAAGTTGCGCCAGGTGCCGTTCTCGCTGCCGTACCCGAGCTGTTCCAGCGCGTCGGCCTGCAGGGCGCGCGCCTCGGCGTTGTCGGGGTCGGCGAAGAGCACGTGGTTGACCACCTGCGCCACCCAGCGGAAGTCCCCTTCGGCGAGCGCTTCCTGGGCCCGCTTCAGCACCCGCTCCGCCCCGCCCATGTACTCCACGTACCGCTCGGCGGCCGCCACCGGCGGGTGCTCCCACAGGTGGGCGGGGTTGCCGTCGAACCAGCCCAGGTACCGCTGGTAGACCGCCTTGGCGTTGTGGCTGACCGAGCCGTAGTAGCCGTGGGTGTGCCAGGCCCGCTCCAGCGCGGGCGGCAGCTGCAGTTGCTCGGCGATCTCCGCGCCGGTCAGGCCCTCGTTGAGCAGCCGCAGCGTCTGGTCGTGCAGGTAGGCGTAGGTGTCCCGCTGCTCGGAGAGGAACTCCCGGACCCTCTCGCGGCCCCAGACCGGCCAGTGGTGCGAGGCGAAGGCGACGTCCGTCCCGGCCAGGAAGAGCTCCAGCGCCTGGGTCAGGTAGCGGGCCCACACCCGCGGGTCGCGCACCTCGGCACCGCGCAGCGTCAGCAGGTTGTGCAGGTTGTGGGTGGCGTTCTCGGCCATGCACAGCGCGGCCCGGTCCGGGAAGTGGATGTTGAGCTCGGCGGGCGCCTCGGTGCCGGGGGTCAGCTGGAAGACCAGGCGGATGCCGTCCACGGTCTCGGTCTGGCCGGTGCGGGTGATGGTGACGGTGGGCGGGATCAGGCCCACCGAGCCGGTGGAGGTGGTCTGGCCGAGCCCGGCGCCGACCTGGCCCCGCTCGCCCTTGGGCAGCGCGGCCCCGTACATGTAGGCGGCCCGGCGGGCCATCGCGGTCCCCGCGTAGACGTTCTCGCTCACCGCGTGTGCCAGGAAGCCCTGCGGCGCGATCACCGGCACGCCCGCGGCCACCTCCTCGTCGCTGATCACGCCCTTGACCCCGCCGAAGTGGTCCGCGTGGCTGTGCGTGTAGAGCACACCGGTGACCGGCCGCTCGCCCCGGTGGGCCCGGTAGAGCGCGAGGGCGGCCGCCGCGGTCTCGGCGGAGATCAGCGGATCGATCACCAGCACCCCGCGGTCGCCCTCCACCACGGTCATGTTGGACAGGTCGAAGCCGCGGACCTGGTAGATGCCCTCGGTCACCTCGAACAACCCGTGCCGGGCGACCAGTCGGCCCTGCCGCCACAGGCTCGGGTTGACCGTCTCGGGGCAGTCCTGGTCGAGGAAGGCGTAGGCGTCCAGGTCCCACACGGTCCGGCCCTGCTCGCCGGTGATCACCCCGTCCGAGGAGCCGAGGAATCCGCGGGCCGCGTCCTCGAAGTCGCGGGTGTCCTCGAACGCGTAGCGCCCGAGCACCGCCTCGTTCCCTGCCACGACCTGCGGGTGGGCCGCCTTCTGCTGACCGTCCTGCGCCATCTGCCGTCCCCTGTTCCTGCCGGACCTGCCGGATCTGCCCGGCTCCAAGGCCACTGTGGTCAGGTGTCACCGCGTCAGCCAGCGGCGCTGGGCCGTCCGGAGGATCCGGCCCGCGTGTCCGAGCGGTCTGACCATCGTCCGAACAGCCCAATGCGGGCGATTCGTCGCCGAGGGCAGGTAGGGCCGCTGTTAAGAGTGGTGAGTGGCCCTCACCAATCGCGCTCCCCGGGTGCGCACCGCGACCGCCCTGCTCACCGCCGCCGGCGCGGCCGTCACCACCGGGTTGCTGCTCCCCGGCCAGCACAGCGCGGCGGTGGTGCCGCCCGGGTCGCTGGCCAGCGCGACGCTGGTGCAGCTGACCACCCAGGACGTCCCGGCGATCGGCCTGACGGCCTACGCCGGCAGCTATGCGTCTGCCGTCTCGACCACTGTGCCTGGTACGGAGAATGCGGACTTCTCCAGCGACCCGGACGACATGCTGTCCCGGATCACCATCGCCACCCGGACCACTCGGACCGCCACCGACCCGGCGAAGTACTACGCGCAGGCCCAGCTGACGGGGCTCGAGGTGAGGTTCAAGTCCAAGGCGCTGGTCAGCTTCGGCCCGGTGCAGGCGGGCACGGTCGCCTCGCTGGACTCCTACGCGGAGTGTGTGCCGCCGCCGGTCGGCCCGTACGCGCTGGCCTACAACCGGACCAACGGGGGCAGATCACGGTGTTCGGCCAGGCGGTCGGGCTGGGGACCGCCCAGCTGGCCGTCACCGGCGCCGACCTCGGGGTGCCGACCATCGGCCCCAGCACGCTGACCGTGACCGTCACCCAGCACCAGGACCCGGCCGCGCAGAACCGGCAGTTCACCGCGGAGGCGTGGTTGGAGGTCGAGGTCTCGAGGACGTTCAACAACCTTGCCGGGCAGCAGGTGTACCAGGGGAAGGTGGCAGCCACGCGACTGGGGGAGGTGGCGGTGAACTGCCGGCAGAGCACCCCGACGCCCACGCCGACACCTACCCCGACTCCTACCCCCACGCCGACACCGACCCCCACGCCTTCGCCTACGCCTCCACCCACACCGAGCCCCACCCCCACGCCCTCCCCTTCTCCCTCGCCGACCACCCCGCCGGTCCCCTCCCCCTCCACCAGCGGCTCGCCGGTCCCACTGCCGGACACTGGCGCCCACGGCTCCCGGCTGCTCGCCGGTGCCGGCCTCACCCTGCTCCTGCTCGCCGCCGGCATCGGGCTGCTCGCCGCCACCCGCAAGCGTCCGCCCAGCCACCGCTGACCGAGCGTCAACGAACGACCGCGCAGCCCGGACACCACCACCGGGACGGGCCCGGCATCCGGCTGCTCTCAGCCGAGAAGCGGTACCCGGTGGCCGGCTGTGGCCCAACCCGCCGGCCACCGAGCCGAGTTGGGGGTGATTCAGGTCAAGTCGCCCGCCCGGCAGAGTTGGCAAGGTCGGCAAGGAGAAGAACCTGGTCGCCGTCGGGGATGGTCAACCGACGGCGCTACCGGGGCGGAAGGCGGCCCCGGCCCGACCGGCCTGGAGAGGAAATACGCACTCTCCGCCATAACTAACTTATAGCTCAAGGGGGGCCTTGCGGCAAGGCCCTGGTGGTGGCGCACAATCGCTGGCCGAGGCCGGAACCGGTGCCGGCGGAAGCGGCCTCAGAACGGAGCGGATGCCCATGACCACCCAGCCCACCAGTACCGTGAACCGCCAGGCCACCAGCGCCGCGGCCCCGCCGCCCAGCAGCGCCTTCGCCCTGCCCGAGCGGCTCGCCGCCAAGGCCGACCCGGCGTTGACCGCCGGGGACGAGCACCACTTCGCCGCCGTCGCGGCCGCCCTGGCCCAGACGGTCGCCGAGCTCTCCGAGCAGTTGGCCGCACTGCGCCGGGCGCCCGGCGGCCTGGGCCGCGAGGCGATGGACCGGGACGTGGAGATCCACCGGCTGACGGCCCGGCTGCGCGCGTTGCGCCGGTTCGGCCTGGACCTGTGCCTGGGCCACATCGTGCCGGCCGACGCCGGCGCCGAACCGGTGTACATCGGCCGCCTGGGGCTGACCGACCCGACCGGCCGCCGCCTGCTGCTCGACTGGCGCTCCCCCGCCGCCGAGCCGTTCTTCGCCGCCACCCACGCCAACCCGATGGGCCTGGCCAGCCGCCGCCGCTACCACTGGACCCGGGGGCGGGTCAGCGACTACTGGGACGAGGTGTTCACCCCGGAGGGGCTGGTCGGCCGGGCCGCGCTGGACGACCAGTCGGCCTTCATCGCCAGCCTGGGCGGCACCCGCTCGGCCCGGATGCGCGACGTGCTCGCCACCCTCCAGGCCGACCAGGACGCCGTGATCCGGGCCGGCTCGCGCGGCGCCCTGGTGGTGGACGGCGGTCCGGGCACCGGCAAGACCGTGGTCGCGCTGCACCGCTCGGCCTACCTGCTGCACGCCGACCCGCGGCTCGGCCACCGGCGCGGCGCGGTGCTGTTCGTCGGCCCGCACCAGCCGTACCTGAACTACGTGGCGGACGTGCTCCCCAGCCTCGGCGAGGAGGGTGTGCAGACCTGCACCGTGCGGGACCTGGTGGCCGAGGGCGCCACCGCCCCGGTGGAGGCCGACCCCGAGGTGGCTCGGCTGAAGGCCCAGGCCCCGATGGTGACCGAGGCCGTCGAGCGGGCCGTCGCGCTGTACGAGGAGCCGCCCACCGACGGCATGGTGGCCGCCACCCACTGGGACGACCTGTGGGTGAGCCCGGCCGACTGGGCCGCCGCCTTCGACGCACCCGAGCCCGGCACCCCGCACAACGAGGCACGGGGCCAGATCTGGGACGAGCTGGCCGCGCTGCTCCACCACCAGTTGGGCAACGAGGAGGTCCCGCTGGAACTGTTCCGCACCTCGCTGGGCCAGGACCTGGACCTGGTCGAGGCGCTGAACCGGGCCTGGCCGCTGCTGGACGCCACCGACCTGGTCTCGGACCTCTGGACGGTGCCCGCCTACCTGCGGCGCAGCGCGCCCTGGCTGACGCCGGACCAGGTGCGGCTGCTGCAGCGCGCCGAGGCCAAGGCCTGGACCGTCTCCGACCTGCCGCTGCTGGACGCCGCCCGCGAGCGGCTCGGCGATCCGGACGCGGCCCGGCGGCGGCGCCGGCAGCAGACCGCTGCAGCCGCCGAGCGGTCCCGGATGGCCGAGGTGATCAAGGACCTGCTCGAGGCGGACGACGACGGCGAGGGCGCGGTCACCATGCTGCGCGGCCAGGACCTGCAGGACAGCCTGGTGGACGAGGAGGCGCTGCCGGGCGTCGACGCCGACCGGCTGGCCGGTCCGTTCGCGCACATCGTGGTCGACGAGGCGCAGGAGCTGACCGACGCCGAGTGGCAGATGCTGCTGCGGCGCTGCCCGTCGCGCAGCTTCACCATCGTCGGGGACCGGGCGCAGGCCCGGCACGGCTTCGCCGAGTCCTGGGCGGAGCGGCTGGCCCGGGTCGGCCTGGACCGGGTGCGGGTGGCCCGACTGACCGTCAACTACCGCACACCGGCCGAGGTGATGGCGGTGGCCGAGCCGGTGATCCGGGCGGTGCTGCCGGACGCGAACGTGCCGACCTCGATCCGCAGCAACGGGATCCCGGTGCAGCACGGCGCGGTGGCGGAGTTGGACGCGGTGCTGGCCGACTGGCAGGCCGAACACGCGGAGGGGGTCGCCTGCGTGATCGGGGCGCCCGGGCCGGCCCGGGCCGCCGACTCCGCGCGGGTCCGCTCGCTGACCCCCGAGCTGTCGAAGGGGCTGGAGTTCGACCTGGTGGTCCTGGTCGACCCGGACCGCTTCGGCTCCGGGATCGAGGGCGCGGTGGACCGTTACGTGGCGATGACCCGGGCGACCCAGCGGCTGGTGGTGCTGACCAGCGGCTGACTTGCCGTCAGGTCGCCGCCCCCTGCTGCCCCGCGCGCTCGGGGACCAGCCGGTGCGGCGGCCCGTCGCTCAGTCGGCCAGTCGGTCAGTCAGTCCGAGAAGTCCTGGGTCATCCAGAGCGTGCCGGAGGAGTCGCGCAGCAGCTCGATCCCGATGTGGTGGAAGTCCGGGTTGAGGATGTTCCGCCGGTGGCCGTCGTTCGGCGGCTGCTCGGCGAGCATCGAGTTGGTCAGCCCGACCGCCATCTTCGCCGCCGCGTCCGTGGTGTCGGCCACCGGGCCGCCGTCGCCGATGTTCTCGCCGGCCGTTCCCCACTGCACCCCGGCCGCGTGCTCCCGGTCGCCGAAGGCGGCCTCGCCCGGGCACTGGTGCGACAGACCGCAACCCCCGGCCATGGTGTGGTTGTGCGCGTCCGCGCTGGTCTGCAGGCCGGCCAGCATCTGCAGCGGGGCGACGCCCTGGGCGGCCCGGGCCTGGTTGATCACCGCGAGCACCTGGTTGGCCGCCGCGTTCAGGTCAGCACCGGACCCGGCACCGGCCGACGAGCCCGACGAACCCGACGGGCCCCGGGACGGGACGGCCGTGAGCGGGCTGCTCGCCGGCGCACCCGGCCGCGCAGCGGCCGTGGTCGGGTGCTGCACCGGCGTGGTGACGACGGCGGCCCCCGGCAGCCGGGTCGGCCCGGCGCTCGGCGCCGCCCCGGAGGACGTCGGTGCGGACGGGGAGGCCGCGACGGCCGACGGCGCGGCGGACCGGCTCGGCGCGGCAGATCCGGCGCCGGCCCCCTGGTCGCCCACCGGCACGTCACCCGCAGGCAGCGGCGGCTCCGGGGCGGCGGCGGCCCGGCCGTCCTGCGGTCCGGCGAACAGCGCCTTGCCCCCGACCACCGCGGCGGTGGCCGTCGCGGCGACCGCGACCACGGCGAACAGCGGCTTGACGGTCGACCCGCGCCGCGCCCGGTGCCGGTGCCGGCCGTTGCCGGCCTTGCGGTGCGCTCCGCCGCCGGCCCGGCGTTCGGGCGGGCTCGGGACGTACCGCTCCGTCAGTTCCTCGGTCGGGTACTCCGTCATCGGTGCTCCTACGGTCGACTGCCCTACGTCACAGGAGACCCCGGGGCGAGCCGCCGATAACGGAATTCGCGCGAATGTTCACACCGGCGCACCGGAAGCCCACGGGGGCGCGACGCCACTCACTCCGCCACCGACCGCCCGTACGCGGTCAGCACGGTGGCCAGCAGCCCCGGGAACCGCTCTTCGAGGTCGGCTGTGCGCAGGGTGGTGATCCGCCGGTTGACCTCCTCGCGCTGGCGGATCAGGCCGGACTCGCGCAGCACCTTGAAGTGGTGGCTCAGGGTGGACGGCGCCACGTCGACCGGGAAAGTGCCACAGGGCCGTTCGCCGCCCGGCTCGGCGGCCAGGGTGCGCACGACGGTCATCCGGGTCGGATCGGCGAGCGCGTGCAGCACGTGGAACAGGTCGATCTCCGCCGTGGCGGGGTGGGCGAGCGGGGCGCGGGGGTTGCGGGTGCGGGACACGGGCCGGTCCCCTCCTCTGAGTTGAGCCCCAGGTCGATCGACAACGAACCTGGCGGCATGGTATCTATTTCGATGTTCGTCGAACATGGTTCACGGACATCCTAGCCAGGAACGGCGAGAGGGGAGCTCGACATGCGCGCACTGGTCATGACCGCCCCGGGCGGGTCGGAGAACTCGGAGGTCGCCGAGGTCGCGGCGCCGCAGCCCGGACCGGGCCAGGTGGCCGTCCAGGTGGCCTACGCGGGCCTCAACTTCGTCGACGTGATGGCCCGCCGGGGCGACGCCGGGTACGTGGACAGCTGGCCGTACCGGCCCGGCAAGGAGGTGGCCGGCACCGTGCGCGCCCTCGGCCCGGGCGTCACGGGGTTCGCGGTCGGCGACCGGGTGGTGGCCGCACCGGCCGGCGGCGGGCTGGCCGAGGTGGCGGTCGCGCCGGCGGCGCTGACCGTGCCGCTGCCGGACGGGGTGGACCTGCGCCAGGCGGCGGCCACCCCGCTCGGCCTGGCCACCGCGATGCTGCTGCTCACCGACTCGGGCCGGTTCACGGCCGGAGACACGGTGCTGGTGCACTCGGCGGGCGGCGGCATCGGCAGTGCGATCGCGCAGCTGGTCCCGGAGCTGGGCGGAGGCCGGCTGATCGGCACGGTGGGCCGCCCGGAGAAGGCCGACGAGGCGGTCAAGGCCGGCTACCACGCCGCCTTCGCCCGCGGGCCCGAACTGCGCGAGGCGGTGCGGGCGGCCACCCTCGGGCACGGGGTGGACCTGGTCCTCGACCCGCTGGGCACCGCCGAACTGGAGCTGGACCTGGACCTCGCGGCGCCCGGCGGCCGGATCGTGCTGTTCGGCAACGCGGGCGGCGGCGGGCTGGACGCCCTGCCCCCGCTGGGCCGGCTGCTCGGCGGCAACCTCACCGTCACCGGCTTCAGCCACCGCGGGCTGACCGTCGGCGCCCCGGCCCGGGTGGCCCGCGCCATCTCCCGCGTCCTCGACCTGCTCGCGGCCGGCCGGGTGGACCTCCCCGTCACCGAGCTCGCCGGGCTGGCCGAGGTGCCGGCCGCGCACGACCAGCTCGCGGCGGGCCGGGGCGTCGGCAAGTACGTGGTCCGGGTGGGCGACTGACGGCATCCCAGGCCGGCGCCGCTGGAGGCTAGAACAGCGCTTCCTGGCTCCCCACCGGCTCCGTGCACCGCTGCAGCCGCAGGCCGGGGTTGGGGGTCGGGGTGTCGTCGGCCGTGCTGCCGGTGCTGCTGGTGATCCGCCAGCCCGCGAGCTTGCGGGTGTCCAGCAGCACCGGCGGGCCGGCGGGCTGGTCCAGGAAGACGTGCCGCCCGATCGGGGCCCGGGCGACCCCGCCGACCACCGCCCCGTCCGCCAGGCCGGCCACCGCCAGGTACTCCCGGGGCGCGCCCGCCCCCAGGCCGAACAGCTCGACGTGGTCCAGGATCTCGCCCTGCGGGTGGAGCTCGATCCGGTGGCCCGCGAGCAGCGGGAGCGCCCGGGTGCGCAGCCCGGCCAGCTCGGCCGCCCGGGCGGCGGCGGTCGGCAGGCCCCACCAGCCCGCCAGCTTGGCCTGGCTGCGGTACCGCTCCCGGGCCAACCTGGCGCCGGAGACGGTCAGTTCGGCGCGCCGGATGCCCGGCAGCGAGCCGCGGGCGAGGAAGGTGAAGGCCAGTGCGCCCTGTTCCAGCAGCCGGCTGTTGCCGCGCTCCTCCGCGGTCAGGCCCACCTTGAGCAGGCCGGCGCCGAGCCAGGCCAGGTAGAGCCGGTAGGTGCGCCCGTCGTCGACGATCTGGTCGCGGGCCAGTGCGAGCCCGCGGTCGGCGGCCTGACAGGCGGGGCACTGGACGGCGGCCCCGTCCGGGTCGATGGTGGCCCGGTGCGGGCAGGGCCGCCGCTCCGGCTCACCGGGCAGCCACACCCCGGTGCACCGCCGCGGCCCGGCGAGCACCCAGCCGACCCGCTCCCCCGCCACCAGTGCCCGCTCGTAACCGCGTTCTCCGCAGCGTGCACTGAGGTAGGGCCGACCGCCGTGCCAGTGCAGCCCGTGCGCCGTCCATCCCGCCTGCTCGTCCATCCGCCCCACGCTACCGGGCCGCACCGACAGGCCCGCGGCCGCCTGTCGGCCGTCAGACGGGCCCTAGAAGAACGCGATCGAACCGCAGGAGAGCTTCCCGCTGTAGCCCGAGAACGGCGCGATCGTGCGGGCGGCCCCCTGGTAGCCCACCCCGGTGTACAGGGTCGCGCCGGTCGGCCCGCCGTTGTACACCGAGCCGATCGCGGAGACCGGCGTGCCGTCGCTGTAGTGCAGGGTGCAGTCGTTGAACATGCTGCTGGTCACCACCACCGACGGGCCGGTGAAGCCGGTCCCCTCGTACAGCGTGACGCTGTTGCCGGTAGCGGCGCCCGCGGTGCCCGCGGCACCGAGGGTCGCCACTGCCGCACCGGCCAGGCCGAGTGCGAGCGCGTGCTTGATCCGCATTGCTTGCCTCCCAGATCGAGGTCACTGGTGCCGCCGAGCTCCGGGCCGCCCAGGAGGTCAAAGCTAACGGTCAGTCAGTTCACTTGGAACACCGTTTGGTTAGGACGCCGCCCGGGCCCGGGTGGACGCCTACGGCAGCCTGGGCGCGTTCGCCCTGGGCCCGATCGGCCTCGCGCTGGTACTGCCCGGCCGCCGCCCTGCCGGGCAGCGGCACGGTCCTGGCGGTCGGCGCGCTGTGGCAGCTGGCCGCCACCGCCGTCGTCCTCACGGTGCCGGCCGTCCGGGAGAACCGACCCGCGGTGGTCGATGGTGCGTCAGGGCCGGACCGGCCTCAGGAGCCGACCTGGTCCGTGGTGGCCGAGCCCGCGTAGACGTGGTCCGGGGTGATGACCTCGGTGATCGCTCGGGCCAGCAGGGTGGAGGGCTCCTGGCCGCCGCTGCTGCTGTCCGTGTTGATCATGACGACCATGGTGGCCTGCTGCGCGGGCAGGTAGACCGTCACGGTCTCGTAGCCCGGGATCGAGCCGTTGTGTCCGATCCAGCCGTTGGTGTCGATGATGCCCAGGCCGTAGCCGGTGCCCGGGAACCCGGTGGGCAGCGTCTGCAGCCGCTGGGCCTGGGTCTCGGGGCTGAGCATCCGCTTCTCGGAGCTGAACTGCCCGGTGGCCAGCACCTGGGCCCAGTGCCGCAGGTCGCCCAGGTCGGAGATCATCGCACCGGCCGTCCAGGCCCAACTGGGGTTCCAGTCGGTGGAGTCCGCGGTCGCCCCGCTGAGCGTCTGGTCGGTGTAGCCGCGCGGGTGCGGGTCCGGGAACTCGGTGCCTTCCGGCAGCAGGGTGTGCCGCAGGTGGGCCGGGCGCAGCACCCGGTCGTCGAGCACCGTGCCGAACGGCTCGCCGGTCACCTTCTCGATCACCAGGCCGAGCAGCAGCAGGTTGGAGTTGGAGTACTGGAACTGCTCTTCCGGCTGGAAGGTGTTCTGGTGCCGGTAGCCGTACGCGAGCGACTCCTGCGGGGTGAAGCTGCGGGCGGGGTCGGAGAGCAGGGCCTGCTGGAAGTCCGGGTCGAAGGTGTACGGGAACAGGCCGCTGCGCATCTCGGCGAGCTCACGAAGCGTGATCCGGTCCCCGCACGGCACGCCGTCGACGTACTTCGCGATCGGGTCGTCCAGCCCGATCCGGTGCTCGTCCACCAACTGCAGCAGCGCGGTGACGGTGAAGGTCTTGGTCTCGCTGCCGATCCGGACGTAGGAGTCGCGGTCCATCGGTGCGCCGGTGGCGGTGTCGGCGACGCCGGTCGCCCGGACGTAGCATCCCCTGCCCGGCAGCCACAGGCCGACCACCACGCCGGGGATGTCCGCCTGCCGGCGGACGTCGGCGATCGCCGTGTCCAGCCGGGCGGCCAGGGCGGGGTCCAGGCCGTCGCCGTTCGCGGGGCAGTCGGAGCGGTCGAGCCGGTCGGCGTGGTGCATCCGGTCGGCGGCCGCGGCTGGTACCTGGCCGGCGGGGGCGACGGTCATCGGGACCAGGACGGACGCCGCGACCAGGGTCGCGGCCAACAGCCGGCGGTGGGGGATGCGTCTCACGTCGGGGTGCCTCTTCCGGTTCACGGGCTGGGGAGGGCCAGCATCACCGGGCGCGCCCGGGCCCCGGGGTGCCCGGCGGGCCCGTGCTGCGCGAGTCCACCCGTTCGGCGGGGCCGTCGGCCGGGCCAGCCGGGCTCCGGGGGCCGAACGGCCTATCCTCGGGCGCGGGGCGCGGGTCGGCAGCTCAGGAGGCCACCCTTCGTCGGGCCGACTGGCCGCGGTGGCCGAACAGGCGCTGGTAGGCGGCCCGGTGGCGCGGGTCCTCGACCAGGAACGGCAGGTCGGTGGGGACCATGTGACGGATCACCAGCATCGGCAGCGGGCTGCGCAGCGGGCGGAAGTCGGGGTTCCACAGGCCCGGTTGCTCCGGGGGAAGGTCGTGGAACTGACCGAGCATCAGGCCGTCCTCGACGAAGGCGGTCTTCAGATCGAGTTGGGTGCGGTCGATCAGTTCGGGTGCCTCGCTGCTCGGCAGGTCGGGGAAGACGACCAGGATGGTGGTGGACTGCGCCCGGGGGGTGCCGGGCGGGGCCAACAGCAGGAACCACTCCCGGTGCAGCGCGACGGCCTCCGCCACCGCGGCGCGGTCGGCCGGTCGGCCCGGACGGACCGCCAGGTGGAAGCGCTCCTCGCGCAGCGAGGACCCGACGAACGGGCAGACCGGGCCGGCGCGTCCGAGATCCGGGTGCGGTTCGGTCAGGTAGGTGCGGGCCCAGTCGAGGACGGAGCGCAGGGCATCGGCGCGGGCAGCGACGGCGGGCGGCAGGGTCGAGCCGGGGCTCGCCGGCTCCAGGTCGGCCGCGGTCACCAGGAAGTGGTCCGGTCTGGTCGGGTGGGTGAGCATCAGGAGTCCCGCGGGTCGGCCGGGCGGGCGTCGGCCGACGGCCCGGAGTCCGGAAGTGAGTCGTCCGCTTCGCGCAGCGGCCGGTACCCGTAGCCCGCGGCGGTCCAGGCCAACGCGGCCAGCCCGGTCAGGATGATGACAGCGGCCATGCCGCGCCCGTGGCCGGTGCCGATCAGACTGCCGAGGAAGGTGCCGGGGTCGCGCAGCAGCGGTTCGAAGACGTGGTCGGTGAGCGGGCCGGTGACCAGGTAGCCGACCGGCATCACCAGCCTCGCCAGCATCAGGCAGGTCGCGAGCACCCGGCCCTGCAGGTCGAGGCCGACCTTCAGTTGGACCAGTGCCAACCAGTGCGCGTTGATCAGCGCCGCGCAGACGCCGATGCCGAAACTGCCCAGGGTCGGGAAGAGGGCGGTGGGGCGCAGGCCGATCAGCACGGCGGAGACGGCGAACAGCCCGACGAAGGCGATCATGCCGGCCGCCCGGCGGCGGGTGCCGCCCCAGACGGCCATCAGGGCGCTGCCCGCGAGCAGTCCCGCGCCCTGTGCGGCCAGCACCAGGCCCAGCGTGGCGGGTGAGCCGAAGGCCAGCACCAGCGGGGTGACCAGCACCGTCACCACGCCGCCGAGCGCGTTGGCGACGGCGAAGAAGACGGCCAGGGCGATCAGGCCGCGGCGGCGGGCCAGGAAGCGCCAGCCCTCGGTGATCTCGCGCAGCAGCGGCCCGTTCCGGCGCACGAATCCCAGGTCGGGGAAGCGGACCACCAACAGGGTGGCCAGCGAGACCGCGAAGGTGGCCACGTCCAGCCACACCACGGTAGCCAGACCGACGGCCACTGCCAGTGCACCGCCCAGGAGTTGGGCGAACAAGGTGCCGGTGGCGGTGCCCAGGCCGACCACGCCGTTGGCCTGGCCCAGGTAGCGCTTGGGGGTGAGCTGGGTGACCGCCGCCAGGTAGGCGGGCTGCCGGAAGGCGGCGGCGACGGCGCCGACGACGACCACCGCGTAGAGCTGCCACAGCCGCAGTGAGCCCGCGGTGAGCAGGGCCGCGGCGGCGACCGAGGAGCCGAGGCCGGCGAGGTCGCAGCCGATCATCACCCGGCGGCGGTCGTGGCGGTCGGCGACGGCGCCGGCCACGGGGGCCGCCAGGATCGCCGGGAGCAGGGCGAACGCGGCGATCGCGGCGAAGGCGGTGACGGCGCCGGTGGTGCGGTAGGCCCACAGTCCGAGGGCGAAGGTGGACAGTCCGGTACCGACCAGCGAGACCAGCTGGCCGAGGGTGACGGTGAGGAAGGCGGTGAGCCGGGCCGGCGGCGGCACCTCGGGCGGTTCGACCGGCCCCTCGCCACGCCGCCAGCGTTCGACGCGCTCGTGCAGCAACTCGGCCAGGGCCGGTTCGCGCTGGAAGAAGTGGCCGGCGCCGGGAACCACGGCGGTGTCCACGGCGCGGCCGTAGGCCGTCCATTCGTGGGCGCGTTCCTGGTGGAACTCGGTGACCCGGTCGCGTTCGCCGACCACCACCAGGACCGGCGTGGGGCCGGCCGCGGCCGGGGCGCCGTAGAAGTGCTCGGCCTCGACCGCGTCGTGCCGGACCGCGGCGGCGAGCAGCCGCCGCTCCTGCTCGGGGAGGTCCTCGGCCAGGCCGCCGAGGACCCGCAGGCCGTCGGTGAGCGCCCGGTCGGACTGTCGGCGGCCGGGTGCGAGGCGGGCCAGCCGGCCGAGCGGGCCGGGCAGTTCGGCGATCGGGAAGGCGGCGCCGACGACCAGGCCGAGCACCGGGTGGCCGGCGGCGCGCAGCTCGGCCTCGACGGCGGTGGCCAGGGCGGCCCCGACGCAGTGGCCGTAGAGCACCACCGGGCCGGGCCGCTCCGCCAGGATCCGCTCGGCGCAGCGCCGGGCCAGGGCGGCGATCGGCTCGGCGGCCTCTTCCGGGCGGGCCAGGTCGCGGCCGGGCGGTTGCACGGCGTACAGCGCCCAGCTGTCGGGCAGCCGCTCGGCCAGGTCGCGGTAGACGATGGCGCCGGCGCCGCCGAACGGAACGGCGAGCACGGTGACCTCGGCCTGTTCGGCGGTGGTCCCGGTCATCCGGTGGATCAGGTCGGCGGTCCGGCCGGGCCCGCCGAGGCGGGCGGCGAGGGCGCGGACGGTGGGGTGGGTGAACAGGTCGAGGACGGAGAGTTCGGGGTCGATCCGGCGCACCGCGCGGACGGCCCGCATCGAGTCGCCGCCGGCGGCGAAGAAGTCCTCGTCGAGGCCGACCTGCCGTTCCAGGACGTCCCGGAAGACGTCGGCCACCAGCGCCTCGGCCGGGCTGGTGGGCGTGTCCGGCCGGCCCGCGGGTGCCTGTGGGGCCGGCGCCGGCAGGGCGGGCAGCGCGGCCCGGTCGACCTTTCCGGCCGGGCTGAGCGGCAGTTCGTCGATGACGGCCAGCCGGGCGGGCACCAGGTGGGCCGGCAGCCGCCCGCGCAGCCAGGCGACGGCCTCGACCGGGTCGACCGGCCGGGCGGTGACCAGGAAGCCGACCAGCTGCGGCTCGCCGGCCCGGTCGGGGCGCAGCACGACGGCGGCGCGCCGGATGTCGGGGTGCTCGGCGAGGACGGCCTCGATCTCGCCGGTCTCGATCCGGTGGCCGCGCAGCTTGAGCTGGCCGTCGGCCCGGCCCAGCAGCAGGAGTTGGCCGTCGGCCCGGTACCGGGCGAGGTCTCCGGTGCGGTACAGCCGGCCGGGCCCGAACGGGTTGGGGACGAAGGCGGCGGCCGTGAGGTCGGGCCGGCGGTGGTATCCGTGGGCCAGGCCGGCGCCGCCGAGGTGGAGTTGGCCGACGGCGCCGATCGGCGCCGGTCGCAGCCGGTCGTCGAGGACGTAGGCCGTGGTGTTGGCGAGCGGGCGGCCGACGGTGATCTCGCAGTCGTCGTCGATCAGCCGGGCGGTGGCCCAGATGGTCGCCTCGGTGGGACCGTAGAGGTTCCACAGCGACCTGACCACCGGGCGCAGCGCGGCGGCCAGGCCGGCGGGCAGCGCCTCGCCGCCGCACAGGGCGGTCAGAGCGGGGTTGCCGGTCCAGCCGGCGTCGAGCAGCAGGCCCCAGGTGGCGGGGGTGGCCTGCAGCAGGGTGGCGGCGCTGTCGGCGATCCGGCGGGCCAGGGCGGCGCCGTCGCGCACGGTGGTGCGGTCGACGATCTCGACCCGGGCACCGGTCACCAGCGGCAGCCACAGCTCCAGGCCGGCGATGTCGAAGGAGAGGGTGGTGATGGCCGGCAGGACATCGCCCGGTCCGAAGCCGCCGAGGGCGCTGCGGACGGCGCCGAGCAGGTTGGCGAGCGCGCGGTGCGGGACGGCGACGCCCTTGGGGCGGCCGGTGGAGCCGGAGGTGTACAGCAGGTAGGCGGTGCGGTCGGGGTCGGGCGCGGGCAGCGGGGTGCGGTCGCCGGGGTCCCGGGCGGGCTCGCCGTCCAGGGCCAGCACCGGGCCGTCGAAGGGGACACCGGGCAGCGGCGCTCCGTCGTCGGTGAGCAGGGCCGCGGCGCCGGAGTCACCGAGCATGTGGGCGAGCCGCTCGGCGGGGTAGTCGGGGTCGAGCGGCAGATAGGCGCCGCCTGCCCTCAGTACGGCGAGCAGCGCGACGGGCAGTCGCGCGGTGCGGTCCGCGGCGACGCCGACCACGGTCTGCGGCCCGACCCCGTGGGAGACCAGGACTCGGGCCAACCGGTCGGCCCGCCGGTCGAGTTCGGCGTAGTCCAGGGTGCGGGTGCCGTCGCCGACGGCGACGGCGTGCGGGGTGCGGACCGCCTGGGCGGCGATCTGCTCGGGCACCGTGGCGGCGGGCAGCTCGGCAGCGGTGTCGTTCCACTCCGTCAGCACCCGGTGGTGTTCGACGGCGTCGGCGAGCGGCAGGTCGGCCAGCGCGGTGTCGGGGTCGGCGGCGAGGGCCCGCAGCAGGGTGGCGAAGTAGCCGGCCAGGCGCTCGGCGGTGGCGGGGGCGAGGACGTCGGCGCTGTACTCCAGCGCGCCGGTCAGGCCGTCGGCCTGCTCGACCAGGATGAGCGAGAGGTCGAACTTCGCGACGCCGGTGGGCCCGTCGACCGGGGTCGCGGTCAGACCGGGCAGCCGCCAGACCGGCGCGGGCATGTTCTGCAGGGCGAACATGGTGGAGAACAGCGGGGTCCGGCCGGGATCGCGGACCGGGGCGAGCTGCTCGACCAGCCACTCGAAGGGCACGTCGGCGTGGCCGAAGGCGGCCACACAGGTGCCCCGGACCTCCCGCAGGTGCTCACGGAAGGTCAGCTCGGGGCGCGGCCGGCCGCGCAGCGGCAGCATGTTGACGAAGAAGCCGATCAGCTCGTCGGCGTCCGGATGATGACGGCCCGCCACCGGGACGCCGACCACCAGGTCGTCGGTGCCCGCGTACCGGGCGAGCAGCACCTGGTAGGCGGCGAAGAGGGTCATGAACGCGGTGGCGCCCTCGGCCCGGCCGACCGCCAGCAGCGGCGCCGACACCTCGGCGGGGACGGCGACCGGGACGGCACCGCCGAGGTGGCTCGGGACGGCCGGGCGCGGCCGGTCGGCGGGCAGCTCCAGCCAGGGCGGGGCGTCGCGCAGCAGTTCGCGCCAGTGCGCCAGGCCCCCGGCGTGGTCGGTGCCGCGCTGCCAGGCCGCGTGGTCGGCGTACTGGACGCCGGGCGGCGGCAGCAGGGTGCCGGTATACGCCGCCCCGACCTGGTCGGCGAACAGCGCGTACGACCAGCCGTCGAAGACGATGTGGTGGAAGGTCAGCAGCAGCAGGTGCGCGTGGTCCTCGACGCGCAGCAGCCGGGCCCGCAGCAGCGGGCCGGCGGCGAGGTCGAAGCCGTGCCGGAACTCGGCGTCGACCTCGGCCCGGATCCGCTCGGCGCCGGCGTCGCGCAGGTCGGCCACGGGTAGCGCGACGGGCGAGGGCGCCAGCACCCGCGGGGCCGGGGCGCCGTCGGCGGCGGGGAAGACGGTGCGCAGCGAGTCGTGCCGGGCGACCACCGCGGTGAGTGCGCCGGCCAGTGCGGCGGGGTCGAGGTCGCCGTCCAGGCGCAGCGCGTACGGGAGGTTGTAGGCGGGGTTGCCCGGGGTGACCTGGTCGAGGAACCAGAGCCGCTGCTGGGCGTAGGAGACCGTGACGGGGCTGCCGGCGCGCAGCGGCGGCAGGGCGCCGGTGTCGGGACCCAGCGGCGGGCGGGCGTCCCGGTCGGTGCGCAGCACGGCGAGCCGGCGGGCCAGGCCGGCCACCGTGGGGTGGGCGAACAGGACCGGCAGCGGCAGCGCGACGCCGAGGTCGCGGCGCAGCCGGGAGACGGCGCGGGTGGCGAGCAGGGAGTGGCCGCCGAGCGCGAAGAAGTCCGCCTCGACGTCGGTCACGGGTGTGCCGAGCAGGTCGCCGAAGACCGCGGCGACGGCGCGTTCCCACCGGGTGGTGGGCGGCCGGCCGGCGGTGGCGGGGGCCGCGGCCGCCGGCAGCGCCGCCCGGTCCACCTTGCCGTTGGCGGTCAGCGGCAGGGCGTCCAGCGGGACCAGCACGGCGGGGACGAGGTGGGCCGGCAGCCGGGCGGCGAGCCGGTCGGCGAGACCGTCCAGGGCATCGGGGCCGGTGGCCGCCAGGTAGGCGACCAGCCGGCCGTCGGCGGCGAGCACGGCGGCGTCGGTGATGCCGGGCTCGGCGCGCAGGGCGGCCTCGACCTCACCGGGTTCGACCCGGTAACCGCGGATCTTGACCTGCCGGTCGTCGCGCCCGAGGAACTCCACCGTGCCGTCGGGCCGCAGTCGGACCCGGTCCCCCGTGCGGTAGCGGCGGGTGCCGGTGGCCGGGTCGGTGGTGAAGCGTTCGGCGGTCCGGTCGGGGTCGCCGAGGTACCCGCGGGCGACCGCGGGGCCGCCGATCCACAGCTCGCCGGGGACGCCGAGCGGGACGGGCTCACCGTGGCGGTCCAGGATCCGGGCCTCGACGTGGGGCAGTGGCCGGCCGAGCGGCGGTGCCGCGGGCCGGCGGGCCGGCGGCACCTCGGACAGCACGTGGGTGAGCACGCCGACGGTGGTCTCGGTCGGGCCGTAGTGGTTGACGATCCGCAGGCCGGGCCGCAGCGCGGCGACCCGGTCGACCAGCTCCCAGCCGACCGCCTCGCCGCCGAGCACCAGGCAGTGCCGGGGCAGCAGGTCGGCCGGCCGCTCGGCGGTGAGCAGCGCGGCGAGCTGGGAGGGCACCAGCTTCAGCAGGTCGACCGGGTGCTCGGCGAGCGCCTCGGCGAGCGCGTCGGCGTCGGCGACCACGGCCGGGTCGAGCAGCCGGACGGTGCCGCCGGCCCACAGGGCGCCGAACAGCATGGTGTGGCCGAGGTCGGCGGCGAGGGTGGAGCAGACGGCGTACTGCTGCGCCTCGTCCTGACCGCCCGTCAGGACCGGGCTGACGCCCGCCAGGTACGCGGCGAGGTTGTCGTGGCCGACGGCGACGCCCTTGGGCGGGCCGGTGGAGCCGGAGGTGAACATCACGTAGGCGAGCCCGGGATCCGCCGTGCCGTCGGCGCCGATCCGGCGGACGGTGAGGTCGTGGGCGGGTCCGGAGACCAGCAGCGCGGCGCCTGCCGAGGCGAGCAGCGCCTCCTGCCGGGCGGCCGGCAGCGCGGGGTCGAGCGGCAGGTAGGCGGCACCGGCCCGCCAGCAGGCCAGCACGGCGGCGAGGAAGCCGGTGCCCGGGGCGGCCTGCACGGCCACCACTGCGGCGCCGCGCAGTCGCTCGGCCAACCCGCGGGCGGTCCGGTCCAGTTCGGCGTATCCGAGGGTGCCGTCGGGAGCCTGGACGGCGGGGCGGTCCGGGTGGCTGTGGACCCAGCGGTCGAAGCGGTCCAGCACGGTGCCCTCGACGGGCTGCGGCGGCAGGGCCGCCGCCGGCGCCTCGTCCGGGCCGAGGATCGGGAGGCGGTCGAGGACGGCGTCGGGGTCGGCGGCCAGTGCCGCGAGCAGCCGGACGTAGTGCCCCGCGAACCGCTCGACGGTCTCCCGGTCGAACAGTGCGGTGCGGTAGGTGGCGGTGATCTCGACGGTGGCGCCGCCGAGGTCCTCGGCGGCGAGGCTGAGGTCGACCTTGGCCGTCTCCGGTTCGACCTCCTGCCACGCGACGTCCAGTCCGGCCAGTCGCAGCGGCACGCGAGGAACGTGGGTGGCCACCAACTGCACCTGGTAGACGGGGTGGTGACCGACCTGCCGGGGACCGAGACCGACCACCCGGTCGAACGGCAGCGCACTGTTGGCAATGTCCGCCAGTGTCGACTCCCGGACATTCGACAGAAGTTGACGTCCAGTCAGCTCCTCGGGGAAGCGGCTGCGCAGCACGATGGTGTCCAGGAAGCAACCGAACACCTCGGGCACCTCGTCCCGGCCCGCCACCGGAGTGCCGACCAGCACGTCGTCCACACCGGCGTAGCGGGCGCAGAGCGCCTGGAAGGCGGCCAGCAGCACCATGAAGCCGGTGCACCTGGTCCCGGTCGCCAACCGGCGCAGCGCGGCGGTGGTCGCTTCGTCCAGGGTGAGGCGCAGCGTGGCGCCGGCGTCGTCGGCGACAGCCTGCCTGGGCCGGTCGGCGGGCAGCTCCAGGACGGTCGGAGCTCCCGCCAACCGCTGCTTCCAGTAAGCCAGTTCGGCCTCGTGCGTGCGCTCGCGCCGGGCGTGGACGACATCGGCGTACCCGACGGCGGCCGACAGCGGGCCGCCGCTGTGCCAGGCTGCGGCCAGGTCGGCGGTCAGCAGGCCGACCGACCAGCCGTCGGCGGCGATGTGGTGCAGGCAGACCACCAGCACGTGGTCCTCGGGGGCCAGCCGCAGCAGCTCGGCGCGCAGCGGCCACTGCAGGTCCAGCGCGAAGGGCTCGGCGACCGCGCGACGCAGCGCCGCGTCCAGGCCGTCGGGCGCCTCGCGGACCGGCAGCGGGACGGGCGCCGGAGCGTCGACCACGGCGGTCGGTTCGCCGCCGTCCGCGAGGTAGCGGGTGCGCAGGATCTCGTGCCGCGCGGCCACGGCGCTCAGCGCCTCGGCCAGCCGCCCGGGGTCGAGCCGGCCGCGCAGCCGCCAGGCGACCGGGATGGTGTACGCGGCGCTGTCGGGGGCCCAGCGGTGCAGGAACCAGAGCCGCCGCTGGATGTCGGACAGCGGGGTCGGACCGGCCGGGCGGGGTGGGAACACCGGGGCGGCGGCGGGCTTGCGGGCCTTGGCACGGGCGAGCCGCTCCGCGAGGCGCTGGTCCGTGGTGGTCATCCGAGGTCCTCGACAATCGCCTTCTCCACCGCGCCGGCCAGCGCGGCGATGGTCGGTTCGTCGAACAGCACCCGGACCGGGAAGGGGATCTCGAAGCGGTCCCGGATCCGGGCGGCGACCGCGGCGGCGAGCAGGGACTGGCCGCCGATCGCGAAGAAGTCGTCGTCGACGCCGGGTTCGGCACCGAGCACCTCGGTCCAGATCTCGACCAGGATCTCCTCGATCGGCCCGGACGGGGCGCGTCGGCCGCCCGGTTGTCCGGGCAGGTCGCCGGGGTCGGGCAGGGCGCGCCGGTCGAGCTTGCCGGTGCTGGTGCGGGGCAGGGCGGGCAGCAGCAGGAAGGCGGTGGGCACGGCGTGGCCGGGCAGCCGGTCGGCGAGGAAGGCGCGGACCGCGGGCACGGTCAGCGGCCCGGCGGCGGGCAGCGCGGCAGGGCCGTCCGGGGTGTCGGCGCTGGGCGTGTCCGCGGTGGGGGTGTCGGCCTTGGGCACCAGGTAGCCGACCAGCCGCTCCCCCGCGACCGGGTGGCGCTGGACGGCGGCGGCCGCGTCGGCGACCGCCGGGTGGGCGCGCAGCGCGGCCTCGACGTCGCCGATCTCCAGCCGGGCGCCGCGCACGTTGACCTGGTCGTCGTTGCGGCCGAGCAGGGCGATCGCGCCGTCGGGCAGCCAACGGGCCAGGTCGCCGGTACGGTACATCCGGCCCCCGGCGAACGGGTCGGGCAGGAAGCGCTCGGCGGTCAGCCCGGGGCGGCCGAGGTAGCCGCGGCCGACGCCGGCACCGCCGACGTACAGCTCGCCGGGTACACCGATCGGCACCGGGCGGCCGCGCTCGTCCAGCAGGTACACCAGCGCGCCCGGGATCGGGCGGCCGACGGTGGGCCGGCCGCCGCCGGGGGCGCAGACGCCGACGGCGGTCGCGGTGGTGGCCTCGGTCGGGCCGTAGGCGTTGACGAAGTGCCGACCGGGCGCCCAACGGTCCACCAGGGCGGCGCTGCACGCCTCGCCGCCGACGGTGATCGCGCGCACCGACGGCAGGTCGGTGTCCGGCACGGCGGCCAGCACGGAGGCGGGCAGCACCAGGTTGGTGACGGCGTGCCGGCGGATCAGCTCGGCGAGGTCTTCGCCGGCCAGCTCCGCGTCGCCGCGCACCACCAGGGTGGCCCCGGTGGTGAGGGTCATGTAGACGTCGGAGATCGAGACGCTGAAGCCGAACGCGACGAACTGCAGCACGGTGGAGTCGGGCCGCACGTCGAAGAGTTCGACCTTGGCGGCGACCAGGTTGGCCAGGCCGCCGTGGGTCAGCAGGACACCCTTGGGGCGGCCGGTGGAGCCCGAGGTGAACATGATGTCGGCCACGTCGTCCTCGCCGAGCCGGACCGTCGGTGGCGTGCCGGCGTCCGGCTGCCGGGCGTCCACGGCGGTGAGCGGCCCGGCGGCCAGCGCCCGCAGCCGGTCGGCCGTACCGCCCGGTCCCCCGGTGCAGACCGCGAGCGGCGGTGCGGCGTCGGCCAGCAGCTGCCGCAGCCGCTCGTCGGGGAAGGCCGGGTCCATCGGCACGTACACGCCCCCGGCGCGGTGCACGGCGATCATCGCGACCACCGAGCGGACCGAGCGGGGCAGGCAGACCGCGACCGGGGTTCCGGGGGGCAGTCCGTACCCGACCAGTACGCGGGCCAGGCCGTTGACGGCGGCGTCGAGTTCGGCGTAGTCGAGGCTCTCGTCCTCGCAGACGACGGCGGGGCGGCCGGGCGGACCGGCGATCCGGTCGTGCACCGGCCCCGGACGGCGGGCAGGCGCGCCGCGCCCGAAGGCCAGCACCTGCTCCCGCTCGGCGTCGGACAGCAGCTCGATCCGGTCCAGGCCGATGGCCGGGTCGGCGCCGGCCGCGGTCAGCACCCGCACCAGGTGGTCGGCCAGCCGCTCGGCGAACGCGGCATCGAACAGGTCGGTGGCGTACTCCACCGCGAGCCGGTCCCGGTCGAGCACCACGGTGAGGTCGAACCGCGCCCGGTCGGCCGGGAGTTCGCCGTCGAAACGGACTGTCGCCCCGGGCAGCCGCAGCTCGGTGGCCTCGATCTGCTGGAGCACCAGCATCACCTGGAACAGCGGGTGGTGGGCCCGCCGCCCGGTCGGCGCCAGCTTCTCCACCAGTCGCTCGAACGGCAGCGCCCGGTACGCGTAGGCCTCGGTGGTCACCGCCCGCACCCGGTCGACCAGTTCGGCGAACCCCGGGTCGCCGGCCAGGTCGACGCGCAGCGGCAGGGTGTTCACGAAGCAGCCGACGGTGGACTCGAAGGCCGCCTGCGGCCGGTCGCCGACCGGGGTGCCGACCACCAGGTCGCGCTGCCCGGTGTAGCGGTGCAGCACCGTCAACAGGCCGGCCAGCAGCACCATGTACGGGGTGGCGCCGAGCCGGCGGGCGGTCCGGTCCAGGGTGCCGCGCAGCCCGGTCGGCAGCCGGCGGCCGACGGTGGCGCCGCGGAAGCTCGGCTGCGGCGGACGGGTCTCGCCGGGGGTGAGGTCGAGCAGCGGCGGGGCGCCGTCCAACGCGCGGGTCCAGTACTCCAGCAGGTCCGGGTGGCGGTCCAGCCGGCTCTGCTCCCAGCGGGCCACGGCGGCCGGGTCGGGGCCGGCCGGGCGCTCGGCCGGGGCCCGGTGGGCGGCCAGCGCGGGGTAGACCTCGGCCAGGTCGGCCAACAGGATCTCGACCGAGCGTCCGTCGACCGCGATGTGATGGATCGTCAGGCCGATTTCCCAGCACGCCTCGGCGGTCCGGGCCAGGACGGCACGCAGCAGCGGCGGGCGGGTCAGGTCGAACGGCCTGGCGGCCTGCTGGGCGAACCGGACCGCGGCGGTCCCGGGCGCACCGCGCAGGTCGAGGGTCTCGACCAGCTCGGCGGTGGTGCCGGTCCAGGGCAGCACCCGCGCGCGCGGGCCCTGCGGCGTCTGGACGTACGCGGTCCGCAACGCCGGGTGCCGGCGGACCAGTTCGGCGATGCTTTCGGCCAGTGCCCGCTCGTCGACGGCCGGGGCGCCGGCCGGGGCTTCGGTGGGCCGCGGGTCGGCAGTCACGGTGAGGCCGATCGAGACGTTGGAGATCGCCGGGTCCGGCGCGAACTGGTCGATGAACCAGTACCGGGCCTGGGCCGAGGCGAGCGGGGCGTGACCGTCGTCATTCCGGGCCGGTCCGTCGGCGGTCGGGGCGTCACCGTCGTCATTCCGGGCCGGTCCGTCGGCGGTCGGGGCGTCACCGTCGTCGTTCCGCGCCGGCCCGTCGGCGGTCGGGGTCAGTTCCTCGACGGCCCGGGCCAGTTCGTCGACGGCCCGGGCCAGTTCGTCGACGGTGCGCGCCAGCTCGGCGACCGTGCGGCCGCCGAGCACGTCTGCCGGAGCGGGTTCGACGCCGCAGCGCTCGGCGATCCGGGCAAGGATCCGCATCGCCCGCAGCGAGTGCCCGCCGAGTTCGTCGAACGGCTCGTCCACGCCGACCCGGAAGCCGAACACCTGTGACCAGACGTCCACCAGCAGGGCCTCGGTGGGGGTGCGCGGCGGTGCGCCCGGCACCCGCTCGCCGGCCGACCGGGCGAGCAAGGCGGACCGGTCGGTCTTCCCGTGCCCGGTCAGCGGCAGCGCGTCCAGGGCCTGGACGGCGGCCGGCAGCAGGTGGGCGGGCAGCCGGGTGGCGAGGGCGCGGCGGACTGCGTCGGGAGCCGGACCATCCGGCGCCGGGACGTAGAACGCCCGCAGGCAGGGCTCGCCGGTGGCGTCCGGGCCGGCCACCACGGCGGCGGCGCGCACGCCGGGCAGCGCGCCGAGGGCCGCCTCCAGCTCGCCCGGTTCGACCCGGAAGCCCCGGATCTGCACCTGGTCGTCGGCCCGGCCGACGAACTCGAACTCGCCGTCCGGCCGGCGGCGGACCAAGTCCCCGGTCCGGTAGAGCCGGCCGGCGGTCGGGGCGGCGGTGAACCGCTCGGCGGTCAGCTCGGGACGGCCCAGGTAACCGCGGGCCAGGCCCGCCCCTCCCAGGTACAGCTCGCCCACCTCGCCGTCCGCCACCCCGGCGCCCGCCGCGTCGCGGACCACGGCGGTGATCCCGGGCAGCGGCCGGCCGATGGTGGGCGGGCCGTCACCGGGCGGCACCGGGGCGGAGAGCGCGATCACGGTGGACTCGGCCGGCCCGTAGTTGTCGACAAGGGTGAACGGCAGCCCGCGCGGCGGGCGGGCGGTGAGCCGGTCGCCGCCGGTGAGCAGGGTGCGCAGAGCCGTGGTGGCGGGCCAGGGCAGCGCGGTCAGGGCCTCCGCCAGCGGGGTGGGGGCGAAGGCCAGGGTGACCCCGGAGTCGACCAGGAAGTCCCGCAGTCGGGCGGGGGAACTACGGTCGTGCTCGGTGGCCACCACGACGGTGGCGCCCGCCGTCAGGTACGGCCACAGCTCCAGGACCGAGGCGTCGAAGCCGACCGCCGACAGCAGCGGGGCGCGGTCGCCCGGGCCGGGGGCGAAGGCGGTGTGCACCCAGGTCACCAGGTTCAGCAGGCTCGCGTGCTCGACCGCGACGCCCTTGGGGCGGCCGGTGGAGCCGGAGGTGTACACCACGTAGGCGAGGTCGTCGGCGGCCGGGGCGGGCAGCGCGGACGGGGCGGGCTGCGCCGCCAGGGTGGGCGCCGATGGCGGGGCGGCCTCCGGGCGCCGGGCCGGTGCGGCCGTCCGGGCCGCGGTGACGGCGGCGGCGTCCAGCACCCGCGCCACCTCGGCGTCCCCGAGCATCAGCTCACGGCGTTCGGCCGGGTAGGCCGGGTCGACCGGCAGGTAGCAGGCGCCGGCCCGCAGCACGCCGAGCGCGGCGACCGCGTACTCGATCGACCGCTCGCACAGCACCGCCACTCTGCTGCCGGCCGACACACCGCCGGCGCGCAGCTCCGCGGCCACCGTGTCGGCCCAGTCGAGCAGGTCGCCGTAGGTCAGTTCCCGCTCGCCCTGCACCAGGGCAGGGCGATGCGGGTCGGCGGCCGCGCGGGCCGCCACGAGCTCGGGCACAGTCGGCACGGCACGTCCTTCTCCCGGCTGAGGGCACGACGGCTCGCAGCCTCCCCCCACCGACCCCAACGGCGGTGGCCGTCACATGAGTCGATTCACCTTGGTAGGTGCCCCGGCCCGGTCGAACAGGCACCGATGATCCTCCCCCGCAAAGAGCAAGTCAATGAACTGCCTTGCTGGTTACCTAAGGTGATGGTAAATCGGAACGACTGCAGTGCGCAGCCCCGGGCGGGAACTTCAACCGGAACTGTTCCTCCCTTTTCAGCTGGACATTCACCTGAGCTCATGCTCTTCTGTCGCAGCGGGCCCGCTCCCACCCGTCGGGCCCGACCTCACCCTGCGCGCGCCGGCAGGCGGGCCGACCCCCGTCCCGGGACGACCGGAACGGCCGGGATCGGCATCAGGGCGATGCCGATCCCGGCCCGGTGACCGGGTCCAGCTGCTGTCGACGGCCCGTCAGCGCTCCGGGCCGCGCCGCCGGAGCAGCACCGCCACGCCCACCGCTGCCACCAGCACTACCGCGGAGCCGCCCAGCAGCGCGTCCTGCAGGCCGGCCACGAAGGCGCTCCGGGCGTGGTCGAGCACCGGGCCGCCGACCGAGACCGCGGCGCCCAGGGAGGAGCGGGCCGCCCGGGCGAGCTGGTCCGGCACGCCGGGCAGCGCCAGGTGGCCGCGGTACCCGGCGGTCAGCAGGCTGCCGAGCACCGCGATGCCCAGCGCGCCGCCGAGTTCGCGGGCCAGGTCGTTCACCGCGGAGGCCACCGCCTGCTGGGTGTCCGGCAGCGCGTCGGTGATCGCCGTGGTGGCCGGCGGCATCGCCAGCCCCAGCCCGGCTCCGAGCACGACCAGGATCGCGGCAAGCTGCCAGTAGGGGGTGGCGCCGTCGACCCGGGAGAAGAGCGCGAGGCCGACCGCGGCCAGCACCAGCCCGGCCACCCACGGCCGCCGGGCCCCGAGCCGGGCGGTCAGCCGCGGGCTGAGCCGGGAGCCGGGCACCAGCGTCAGTGCCATCGGCAGCATGCTGACCGCCGCCCTCAAGGCGCTGTCCCCGCGGACCAGTTGCAGGTACTGCATGAGCACGAAGATGAAGCCGAAGAAGGCGAAGAACTGCAGCGCGATGGAGAGCGAGCCGGCCGCGAACCGGCGGTTGCGGAACAGCCGCGGGTCCAGCAGCGGGTGATTGGTCCTCAGCTCCCAGGCCACGAAGCCGATCAGGACCAGCAGCCCGATCCCGCTGCCGGCCAGCGTCGTCGGGCTGCCCCAACCGTGCTGCGGCGCCTCGATGATGCTGTAGACCAGCACGCCGAGCCCGGCCACCACCAGCAGCGCCCCGACCAGGTCGAGCGGCGGCTGCGCGGGCTCCGCCGACTCCGGCACCCGGACCAGCACGCCGAGGGCGGCGACGGCCGCGAGCAGCACGTTCAGCAGGAAGACCGAGCGCCAGCTCCACTCCTGCAGCAGCGAGCCGGCGACCAGCACGCCGACCACCGCGGACGCACCCGCGACCGCCGCCCAGACACTCACCGCACCGGCCCGCCGCTCGCGCGGGAAGGTGCTGGTGATGGTGGCCAGGGTGGCCGGCATCACCAGGGCCGCACCGACCCCGAGCAGGGCGCGGACCGCGATCAGCGCGGTCGGCGAGCTGGTGGTCATCGCCACGGCCGAGCCGGCGCCGAACACGGTGAGGCCGGCCAGCAGGGCGCGGCGCCGCCCGAACCGGTCGCCGAGCGCGCCGGCCGGCAGCAGCAGTGCGGCGAAGACCAGGCTGTAGGCGTCGATGATCCAGGAGAGCTGGGTCTGGCCGGCGTGGGTGTCGCGGGCGATCGAGGGCAGCGCCACGTTGAGCGAGGACATCGCGGAGACCACGGTCGCCAGCGCCAGGCAGGTGATGGCGAGCACGGCGGTGTGCCGTACGGGGGCGGCGGTGTCGGGGCGCGCGGTGCCGCCGGGCGCGGCGGCGGCGGACGGTGGTTGGACGGCGGACATGCTGCTCGGCCTCCCGGGGAGCGGGTGGGTGGGACGGGTCCCACCATGGCGCCGGGAGCGGTAGCATTTCAACGTTGATGAATTAACTCACCGCACCAGCGAGGAGCGCTGCCGTGCCCCGTGGCCGCCGCCCGGGCAGTCCGGACACCCGGGCCGCCATCCTGGAGATCGCCCGCCGCCGCTTCCTGGCCGACGGGTACCAGCGCGTCACCCTGCGCTCGGTGGCCGCCGAGGCGGGCGTGGACCTGGCGCTGATCAGCTACTTCTTCGGATCCAAGAAGGGCCTGTTCGGCGCCGCGCTGGCACTGGCGGTCAACCCGGCCGAGGCCGCCGCCCGGGCCATGGAGGGCGAGCTGGCCTCGTTGCCGCAGCGCGTGCTGCGCACCCTGCTCACGGTCTGGGACAGCCCCGAGGCCGGTCCCCCGCTGCTCGCCCTGCTGCGCGACGTGGTGCAGGACGAGGGCCACGCCGCGCTGCTGCGCGGGGTCGTCGAGCGCGAGATCATCGACCGGCTGGCGGCCCGGATCGGCGGCGCCGACGCCCACCGGCGGGCCGCGGCGTTCGGCGCGCTGCTCGCCGGGGTGATCACCGCCCGGTACCTGGTCCGGCTGGAGCCGATCGCTTCGATGACGGTTGATGAAATCGTGCGCCACCTCGGACCGTCGGCGCGCGTGGCGCTGTTCGGGCCGGTCGGCGCCCCGGGGAAAACCGGTGGGCCCGGTCGGAACGGGGTGCTACTGTCTGAACATCCGTGAGACGACGTAAGGAGGTGGGACCCATGAACGCGGTATCGCTGCGGGTGCTCCACCCCGTTGTCACGGTGGGCGGTTGACATAGGTGTGTCGCCGGGAGCGCCTCCCCAGGGCTCTCCTGAAAGGCCGCGCCTGTGAACCCTTCGAATTCCCCGAGTTCTTCGTACCCCTCCCCCGGCTCCGAGCACCCGATCGTGGTCGACCGCCTCTCCTGCGACGAGTGGCACGCCGTCGCGGGTCGCGAGCTGCTCGGCCGCGGCGACGCCTCGCGCCGACCTGACGGCCGACTCTTCGTCAGCATCGACGCCTGGCAGGGCGCCGTCTTCGATCAGCTTGCCGCGGCGATGCTGGCCGACCTGCCGGCCCCGGTGCACACCGTGGTCGACGAGGCGGACCAGGACGAGCTGGCCGCCTGGCAGCGGTGCGGCTTCACCGTGGCGCGCCGCGAGTCGGGCTACCTGGTGCCCACCGATCCACAACGCACCGGGCTCGGCACCGTCCGACCGCCGGCCGGGGTGACCGTCCTGCCCGCCGGTGCGGCGCAGGAGGTTCCGCTGACGGAACTGGTCCACGCCGTCCGCGCGGAGGTGGAAGCCGCCGCGGGGTGGCACACCATGCCCGCCGAGATCCTGCCCAGCCTGACCGGGTACCCCGTGGTCGACCCGGCCAGGTACGCGGTGGCCCGGCAGGGCGAGGCGTACCTCGGCCTGCTCCGGCTGGGCGGTCCGCCGGGCCGCAACCAGCCCCGGATCGGCCTGCTCGCCGTCCGGGCCGACCAGCACCGCCGCGGCATAGCCCGCGCGCTGCTCGCCCAGGTGCTGGGCGAGCAGCACCGCGGCGGCCGGGACTCGGTCTGGGCCGAGGTGGACCAGGCGAACCCGGCGGCCGTCGCGCTGTTCGAAGGCATCGGCGCCCGCCGCGCGGCCACCACCCTCGAGCTGGTCCGCGGCTGATCCTCCCCGCCCGCCACCGAAGTCCTGCTACCGACTCCGACGACTCCCCCGAGTCCTTCGAGCCCTACGAGTCCCACGACTCCAACTGAAACGAGACCCGCATGACCAAGACCGCAGGCGGCATCGAAGTCGAAGGCACCGTCACCGAGTGCCTACGCAACGCCACCTTCAAGGTGGAGCTGCAGAACGGCCACACCGTGCTGGCCCACATCAGCGGCAAGATCCGCAAGAACTACATCAAGATCCTCCCCTTCGACCGCGTCCTGGTCGAGGTCAGCCCCTACGACCTGACCCGCGGCCGGATCCGCTTCCGCTACCGCAACTGACGCGTCCGCTGACGCAACTGACGCTCCCTCGCTCCGCCCCGAACGCCGCTCCGCCCCGAACGCCGCTCCGCCCCGGCACACCGCTGCCGGGGCGGAGCGGCGTTCGGGGGGCCGACCCCCCGGAGCGGCGGACTTCCGGAACAGCGGCCTTCCGCGGTCAAGACTTTGAGGGATCGTCACCCCCGGGCCACCCGGTGCCGCTAGCATCGCGGCGCGTGCATGCCAATGGCGGCACGCGGTCGGCGCTCCCGGCGCCGGCTCCCCCGCCCGCGTCGTCCCGGAGGACCGATGGCCGTCCCGCGTCGTCTCGTCTCAATCCTGCTGACCACCGCCGCCTGCCTGGTGCCGTTCGCGGTCGCGGGCGCACCGGCTGCGGCCGCAGCCACCCCGGCCGCAGCGACCGCGCCCGCCGGCACCGCGGCGCTCACCCTGGCCCAGGGCACCTCGGTCGGGCTGCACAACACCTACGACGACACCGCCGCCTTCCCCTACCTGGCGCAGGCGCTGGACACCGGCGCCTCGCTGGTCGAACTCGACTCCTGGGTGGACACCTTCACCGGCGAGTGGAAGGTGAGCCACTCCAACCCGTGGGGCAACGGGAACAACTGCGTCGACGCGAGCACCGCGGCCGACCTGTACCGCGGCGGCGCCAACAAGGACCTGGGCAGCTGCCTGGACGACATCCGCATCTGGCTGGCCGCCCACCCCGGCCACGCGCCGATCATGGTCAAGCTGGAGCTGAAGGCCGGCTTCAACGCCAACGCGGGCTTCGGGCCGACCCAGCTCGACTCGCTCGTCCAGGCCCACCTCGGAACCGACGTCTTCCGCCCGGCCGATCTGATGGCCGGTTACCCGAGCCTGGACGCCGCGGCCCGCGCCAACGCCTGGCCCACCCGCTCCGCGCTCGCGGGCAAGGTGGTCCTGGAGGTGATCCCGGGCACCGTCGAGCAGAGCAACCCCTTCGACACGCTGTGGACCGACAAGGAGTACGCCCAGCACCTGTCCGCCCTGCAGGGGGCCGGCCGGCTCGGCGACGCCCAGATATTCCCCTCCGTGCTCGGCGCCGCCGCCGGCGACCCGCGCACCCGCTACCCGGACGCGAGCCTGCGCCCGTGGTTCGTCGTCTTCGACGGTGATGCGCACGCCTACGTCGACGGCGGGATCGACACCTCCTGGTACGACGCCAACCACTACCTGCTGGTGATGACGGACGCCCACAACGCCAACCCGGCGCTCTCCGACACCGCCCCGTCCCAGGCCGACGCCACCGCCCGGGTCGCCAAGCTCGCGGCCGCCCACGCCTCCTTCGTCTCCTGCGACTGGACCGGCCTGCCGGCCGTCCTCGGCGAGCAGCTGCCGCGCGGCTAGGCGGGGCGGGGGACGCAGCTCAGGGGGTCACCGGCCGCGCCCGGTCACCCCCTGAGCTGCGACGGGCCTCAGGTACCGGGCGGCGGTGAGGCGAGCTTGAACTCGTTGCCCACCGGGTCGAGCAGCCCGGCCGTCCGCCCGAACGGGCTGTCCGCGGCCGGGTCCGTCACGGTCGCACCGCCGGCCACCGCGGCAGCCACGGCCGCGTCGACGTCGTCGACCAGGAAGTACGGGCGCCAGTGGTTGACCGCCACCTCGTCGACCTGCCAGATCCCGGCCCGCGGCTCGCCGGCCACGTGCAGCGTCCAGTAACCGGGCATCTCCGGCATCTCCTGCGCCTCGGCGCCCAGCAGCGCGGCGTAGAAGTCGGCCGAGGCCTTGCCCTCCGTGGTCACCAGCTCGAACCAGGCCAGGGTGCCGTGCACCCCGTAGACCTCGAAGCCGGGGAACGGGCCGGGTTGCCAGAGGCCGAACGAGGCCCCGCCCGGGTCGGTGCCGTGGGCGAACCGGCCGACCCCGGGTGCGTCCATCCCCGCGACGAGGATCCGCCCGCCCAACTCCTCGATCCGGGGCGCCACCGCGTCGACCTGCCCCACGGCGAAGTAGCCCGTCCAGGGCATCACCGGCGCCTCCGGCGGCAGGTACCCGATCCCGGCCACGGCCTGGCCGCCGACCGTCTGCACGGCGTACTTGGCCACGTCCGGCTCGATCGGCTCGCCGGACCAGCCCAGCAGCGGCTGGTAGAAGGCGAGCAACTGGTCCTGGCTGCTCTGCAGCATGTCCAGCCAGCACACCGCACCCTGCGGGTGCGGCAGCGTCGTGTCGGGCATCGGGAGCTCCTCCGGATCGCTGACGGTACGTCACCTGCGTTGCCGGTCACCACCCTGCCACGCCCCACCGACAACCCCGGGCGCTCCCGCCCCAGGGTGTGTCGCGGCGGCGGGCCGGCTGCTCAGGGCCGACCGGCCGACGGCACCACGATGTGTCAGAACTTGTCCTGCGCCGACAGGATCGCCTCCCGGATCCGGTGGTAGGTGCCGCAGCGGCAGATGTTGCGGATCTGGTCGAAGTCGGCGTCGGTCAGCTGGTGGCCGGCGGCGCGGGCCTGGAGGACCTTGGCGACGGCGGTCATGATCTGGCCGGGCTGGCAGTAGCCGCACTGCGGCACGTCCTGCTCGAGCCAGGCCTCCTGCATCGGGTGCAGCGGCTTGCCGACGGTGGCCGGCAGCCCCTCGATGGTCGTCACCTGGTCGGTGGCCTTCAGCCGGCCCACCGGCACGCAGCAGAGGTTGACCGCCTTGCCGTTGAGGTGGCTGGTGCAGGCCTGGCAGACTCCCAGTCCGCAGCCGTACTTGGGCCCGGTCACGCCCAGGATGTCGCGCAGGACCCAGAGCAGCCGGACGTCGTCCTCGACGTCCACGGTGACCTGCTCGCCGTTGAGGGTGAAGGTGTGCTGGGGCAAGGTGGGTCGGCTCCTAGTAGGCGCGGCTGATGCCGTCGGTGGGCGACTGCGGGACCGGTGGGACGGTCGGCAGCGGGGTGAAGGCCGGCGGGGCGTCGTGGTTGACCGGGAAGCTGGTCGGCATGGTGCCGGTCGCCCGTCCGTAGGCGCAGGCCACCGCGGCCATCGCGCCGGCCACCGCGAGCTCGCCCGCGCCGCCCGGGGTCCCGGTGGTCGGCGGCATCACGATGATCTCCAGCTCGGGCGGGGTGTTCCACTGCCGGGTGTAGAAGTAGTTGTCCCAGCTGCCCTCCTGGAAGGTGCCGCCGGCCAGGTGCAGGCTGGAGGTGAGGGTGACCGCGATGGCGTCCATGATGCCGCCCGTCATCTGGGCCTCCAGGCCCTTGGGGTTGACCGCCAGGCCCACGTCCACGGCGCAGACCACCTTGGTCACCCGCGGGCCGGTGACCGCGTCGGGGACCTGCCGGTTGACGGTGGCCGGGGTGCAGTCGATCTCGGCCAGCACGGCGACGAAGCCGTGGTACTCGGGGTGCAGCGCGATCCCCTGCCCGGTGCCCGGCGCCATCGCCCGGCCCCAGTTGCCGACCTGGGCCACCTTGTCGAGCACGGCGACGGCCCGCGGATCCTTCAGGAAGCGGCGGCGGAAACGGTAGGCGTCCTGGCCCATCGCGGCGGCCAGCCGGTCGACCACCAGCTCCTGCGCGCAGCGCACGTTGGGCGAGTAGATGTTGCGCATGCTGCCGGTGTGGAAGCCGTTGTCGACCTCGGTCAGCAGCTGGGTGGTGACGCCGAAGTTGTACGGGGTCTGCTGGGTGAGCGAGAAGATGGTCTCGGCGAAGGTCAGCCCGCCGACCGGCAGCTTGGCCGCCAGCGCGGTGATGGCGTCGCCGAGGCCGTGCCCGAACTCGGTGGCCACCGAGGTGTGGCGCTGGTCCATGGTGAGCACCTGGCCCAGCGAGTAGGTGGCCCGCACCCGGGAGGTGGACATCGGGTGCACCCGGCCGTGCCGGAAGTCGTCGGTGCGGTGCCACATCAGCCGCACCGGCTTGCCCATCGCCTGCGAGACCTCGGCCGCCTCCAGTGCGGCGTCGTGGAACAGCTTGCGGCCGAACGAGCCGCCGCCCTGGGTGACGTGCACGGTGACGGCGCCGACCGGCAGTCCGAGCCGGGCGGCGACCTCGGCCTGGGCGACCAGCGGTGCCTTGACGCTGGCCCAGATCTCCGCGCTGCCGGGGCGCACATCGGCCACCGCGCAGTTGGTCTCCAGCGCGCTGTTGCTGGCGAAGTGGAAGGTGAACCGGGCGTCCACGGCCGCGGTGAGCAGCGGCAGCGGCGGGGTGACCAGCGGGTTCTCCGCCGCCCGCAGTTCGGCCAGCACGGTGGCGTCGCTGGCCCGGTCCTCGCTGCCCGGTCCCCAGCTGACCTGGAGCGCCCGGACCGCGTCGATGCACTGGCCGAAGGTGCGCCCGCGCACCGCCACTCCGGTGGAGACCACGGCGACGTCGGTGATCCCCGGCATCGCCCGCACGGCGGCGAGGTTCTGCACCGCGACCACCGTGCCGTTGATCGTCGGCGGGCGGCAGATCATGGCCGGCATCGCGCCGGGCACCTGGACGTCCATCGCGAACTGCTTGCGGCCGGTGACGGCCTCGAGCGCGTCTATTCGGTTCTGCGGGGTGCCGATGACGGTGAAGGCACTGGCCGGCTTGAGCGTGACCGAGACCTGGAGGTCGGTCAGGCTGCCCGCCTTGACGGCGAGTTCGGCGTAGCTGAGGGACCGTCCGTCCGCGGCCGTAATCACGCCCTGCAGCACGGAGAGCGCGGCGAGCGGGGCGCCGAGCTCCGCCGCCGCGGCCTCCAGCAGCCGGTGCCTGGCGGTGGCGGCGGCGACCCGGATCGGCGTGTAGGTGGAGATGGTGGTGTTGGAGCCCCCGGTGAGCTGGTTGAAGAGCAGCTCGGGGCGGGCGTCGGCCAGCGAGACGTGGACCTTGTCCAGCGGCAGGTCCAGCTCCTCGGCGATGATCATCGCAGTCGAGGTGGTGATGCCCTGGCCGACCTCGGCGCGGGGCAGCGCGAAGGAGGCGGTGCCGTCCGGGTTGAGGGTGATGGTGATCAGGTTCGCCGTGGGCAGGGCGGCGTCGGTGAGCAGGTCGTTGAGGTCGTACAGGTCGGCCGGCTCCGGCAGCGAGGGCACCGCGGCGTCCGCCCGGTCGGCCCCCTCGCCGAGTTGGGCCGCCACCGTCAGGGTCGAGGCCGCCAGCACGTAGCCGAGGAACCGCCGCCGGCCGAGCTCCTGATTGTCCATCCACTCACCTCTCGCAACTGATCGGTCGTCACCCTAACCGTGCGAGAGCATGACAGGACAGACGGGTCCCGGCGGCGGTTTCGGAGCTTCCTCCAGCACCTCCGACCAGTCTCGGTCAGCGGCGCTCGGTCCGGATCAGTGCTGCTGGGCGGACTTGATCTGCTGCCAGGAGCGCGGCTCGGCCGGCGCCGCCTGCGCCTTGACGCCGGCGGCGGGCAGCACCGGCTTCGACGGGGTGTAGAGCCAGGTCTGGAACACGCCGTCCAGCTGCTTCCCGCTCAGCTGCTCGGCCAGCGCCTGGAACTGGGCGATGGTCCCGTTGCCGTAGCGGTGCTCGGCGGGCCAGGCCTTGAGCAGCTTGAAGAAGGCCTCGTCGCCGATGGTGGTGCGCAGCACCTGGATGGCGAGCGCGCCGCGGTCGTAGACGGCGGCGTCGAACTGGTTGTCCGCGCCCGGGTCCCCGGGCTTGACGCTCCAGAACGCGTCCTCGGCCGGGTGCGAGGAGTAGACGTAGTCGGCGAGCTGCTGCGCGGTGCCCTCGCCCTCGTGCTCGGACCAGAGCCACTGGGCGTAGGTGGCGAAGCCCTCGTTGAGCCAGATGTCGCTCCACCGCTGCAGCGAGACGCTGTCGCCGTACCACTGGTGGGCCAGCTCGTGGACCACCACCGAGGGGTTGGCGCCGTGCGCGAACTGGGCGGGGCTGTAGAAGACCCGGCCCTGGGTCTCCAGCGCGTAGTGGGTGGGCACGTTGGGGACGTAGCCGCCGACCGAGTCGAACGGGTAGGGGCCGAAGTAGCCGGCCAGCCAGTCCACCAGCTCACCGGTGCGCTCGACGCTGGCCCGCGCGGAGTCGGCGTTGTCGCCGAGGTCGGGGCTGTAGGCGTTGAGCACCGGGATGCCGCTGGGGCTGGTGCCGGTGCTGATGTCGTACTTGCCGATCGCCAGGGTGGCCAGGTAGGTGGCCTCGGGCTTGTTCTGCCGCCACTCGTAGCGGGTCCAGCCGAGCTTGGAACTCTGCGAGGTGAGCACGCCGTTGCTGATCACCTGGGTGCCGTCGGGGACCAGTACGGAGATGTCGAAGGTGGCCTTGTCGGTGGGGTGGTCGTTGCTCGGGAACCACCACCAGGCGGCCTCCGGCTCGTCGGCGATCACCGCGCCGTCGGGGGTGCGCAGCCAGGCGTCGAAGCCGTAGGTGGAGACGGTGGAGGGCACCCCGGCGTAGCGGACCACGACGGTGGCCCGGCTGCCCCGGGCCAGCGGCTGCTGCGGGGTGACCGCCAGCTTGTGCACGTCGCCGACGGTGAACTTGGCCGGGTGCCCGTTGACCAGCACCTCGCTGACGTTGAGGGCCAGGTCCAGGTCGAAGGAGGAGAGGTCCTGGGTGGCGGTGGCGAGCAGGGTGGCGGTGCCCTCCAGCTGGTCGGTGGCGGGCTGGTACTTGAGCCGCAGGTCGTAGTGGGTGACCCGGTACCCGCCGTCCCCGTAGCTCGGGTAGTAGGGGTCGCCGGCGCCGGGTGCACCCGGGGTCGGGGTGGCGCCCGGGTTCGGGGTGGCCGCCGCGGCCGGGACGGCGAGCAGCAGGGTGGCCGCGGTGGCGGCCGAGACGAGCAGCTTGGAGCGCAAGGGGTCCTCCCGGATCGGGGTCAGCTGGCAGTGCGTCCGATCCCTGTCCCGCCCGACGGCTCCCCATGCCGGTTTTTGAAATGTTCACGCTAGGAAATGTCGGGCAACCGGGAGACGTCTGTTAGTTTGCATACTTTGCAACCGCTGGGGGGCCGTACTGCGTCGTCACCGCCGAACAGCACCATCCGTACACCAGGTCGAGGAGGCCGGCGGAATGACGGACGTACCAGTGGGCGGCACGGCCGTGCCCGCGGCCTGTGGCCGGGCGGCTGCCCGCGAGGGGGCCAGGAAGGCGCGCAAGGCCGAACGGCGCGGCTTGCGGATCCTGGGGTACACCATGGCCGGCCTGGTGCTGGTGTCGGCCGCCGGCCTCGGGTACGTCTACGAGATGCTGGACGGCAACATCAAGCACTCGCCGCTCTTCTCCGGCATCTCCGGCGACGCCGGGCACGAGAAGCCGGACGCCTTCGGCCGCACCCCGATCAACATCCTGGTGATCGGCTCCGACCAGCGCGACGACCCGACCGACTGCCAGATCGGCGGCGACTGCGGGTCGGGGGCCAACGCGGACGTGGAGATGGTGCTGCACGTCTCGGCCGACCGCAGCAACGCCACCGTGATGAGCATCCCGCGCGACACCGTGACTGCGTTGCCCGGGTGCCAGGACACCAAGGACCACACCTCGATGAAGCCGCACTCGGACATCATCAACAGCACCCTGGACTACGGCCCGGGCTGCACGGTGGCCGCCGTGCACCAGCTCACCGGCATACCCATCGACCACTTCATGGTGGTCGACTTCAAGGGCGTGGTGGACATGTCCAACGCGATCGGCGGCGTACCGGTCTGCGTCGACAACAACGTCTACGACCCCTACTCGCACCTCAAGCTCAAGCAGGGCAGCCACACCCTGCAGGGTATGGCGGCCCTGCAGTTCGTCCGGACCCGGCACGGCTTCGGCGACGGCTCGGACCTGGGCCGCACGGTCTCCCAGCACCTGTTCCTCAGCTCGATGGTCCGTCAGCTGAAGAGCGCGGGCACCCTGGCCGACCCGACCAAGGTGCTCTCCCTGGCCAACGCCGCGATCAAGGCGCTCACCGTGGACGACGGCCTCGACGGTGTCGACAAGCTGGTGGGCCTGGCCGACGACCTGAAGAAGGTCCCGGCCGACCGCATCACCATGACCACCATGCAGAACGAGCCGGACCCCCAGGACTCGGCCCGGGTGGTGGTCGCCCCCGCGGCGCGGAATTTGTTCAACGCGATCACCAACGACGTGTCGCTGACCAACGGTGACGGTGCGAAGTCCGCCGCTGCCGCCCAGGCGACCTCCACGGCCGGGCCGGCCGGCCCCTCGCCCAGTACCGCCGCCTCGCCCAGTAGTGCGGGGTCGGCCGCGGGCGCCGGCCTGCCGAAGTCGCAGATCGCGGTCCTGGTGGAGAACGCCAGCGGGGTCGGCGGCCGCGCCGTCGAACTGGTCGACGCGCTGAAGAGCGACGGTTACGGCTCCGGCACCAGCGCCGCCAACGCCCCGGCCATCCGCCAGACCACGGCGGTGGAGTACCCGGCGGGCCGGGCGGCCGAGGCCCAGCAGGTGGCCGCCTCGCTCGGCCTGCCTGCCTCGGCGATCACGCCCGGCACCGGTGCCGGCGTCACGCTGGTGATCGGCAGGGACTGGCCGAGCGGCACCGCCTTCACCGGTGGCGCGGGCTCCGCCCCCAGCGCCCCGGCGCCCGTCAACACCCAGGCCGCGCTGAGCGACGCCGCCGCCCAGACCGCGGACGACGCGGGCAAGTGCGCCCAGGTCTCCACGGACGCCACGGTCAAGCTCGACGGCGTCGGGATGAACCCCACCAAGGCCTACGCCCGCAGCCCCGAGGTCCCCGACTCGGCACCGTGACCGGGGGCGGCGGTTCGGGGACGGCCCAGCGGCGGTAGGGGCGGCGGTTCGGCGCGCGGTTCGGCCTCCCGATGCCGGGTAGACGCGGCTGGGCCAGGGGTGGCGCCTCGTCACTCCCGTCTCCACGTCCCTCTGGGAGGTCTCCCATGATCCTGCTAGGACTGCTGTTGCTGGCGGCCACCGGTGCCTTCACCGGTCTGGCGATCGCCGACAACCTGCACACCGGTCAGTCGACCACCATGAGCATCCTGGGCCACGACGTGGCCACCATGACTCCGCTGGCCGTGTTCCTGTCCGGGGCGGCGCTCGCCCTGATCTGCTGCCTCGGTCTGGCCCTGGTGGCGGCGGGGCTCGTGCGGGCGCGCCGCCACCGCAGCGCGCTGTCCGCCACGGAGCAAGAACTGAGCGCCACCCGCAAGGAGCTGCGGATCGCCGAGAAGCGGGCGGCCGCCGCTGCCGCGGCCCAGGCCAAGTCGGAGCCGGCCCGGGCCTCCCGTAGCGCCGGCACTCCCGCAGGGGTTGCGGACCGGCCCGGCGACGAGGTCCGCCGCGAGGCCGCTCCCGCGGCAGATCGTGTGGCCGCTCCCTCGGCGACCGATCAGGGGGTCGCGGAGGAGGCGGCGGCCGACGGGCCCGTCCGCCACCGCCGGCCGTCCTTCGGCGGGCTGCTCACCCCGCGGCACCGGTGACGGGCACCGGTGACGGGCAGCGGTGACGGGCAGCGGTGACGGGCAGCGGTGACGGACCCGTGGTGATCGCGGCCTGAGGTCCGCCAACCCACCTGAGGGCCCGTCAACCCCTCACCCCGGGGACCCCGAGTGGGCCGCCCGGTGGACC
>NZ_PYBW01000012.1:0-28483 GCF_003205575.1 Streptomyces tateyamensis | reverse complement strand
GGTCCACCGGGCGGCCCACTGTCACATGGCCGGGTGGGCGGTCGGCTCCACCCGTACCCGCAGCTGGCGGGCCCGGGCGCCCGCCCGTTCCAGATCGTGGCCCGACACGCCGGAGCGCAGCACCGCGAAGGCCTTGGCCTCCTCCTGCCCCAGGTGCGCGGTCACCTGGGTGACCAGCAGCGCCACCAGGCGGTCGAAGCCCGGCATCACCGCCGTGCGCCAGGCCAGCCGGTCCAGCAAGGTCGCGATGTCCCGGTGGGTCGCCGCCGCCTCGGCCGCCAGGGCCTCCGTCCCCGGCACCCGCCGCATCAGCGGGTACAGGCAGGCCTCCTCGATCCCACCGTGCCGCACCAGTTCACCGGCCAGCCGGTCGAGCACCGACTTGCGCCGGTGGTCCCCGAGCTGCATGCCCGTCAGGGCGCTGCACAGGGTACGGATCTCGTCGTGCTCCGCGGCCATCTCCCGCAGCAGGTCGCCGTCATGGTCCATCACGCCGCCTCCTCGCTCGTCCTCCGGCAGGCTCCGCCGGCGCGCCTGCCCAACTGCGCCGCCGCCAAGCGGTAGGTAGGCGGTCGGCAACCGGTCGGCGGACAGGAGTAGCCGCGGCCGGGCCGGGTAACCGGAGTGCGTGTTGAGCAAGGAGATGCCGATGGAGGTCCAGATGGCGGTCCCGACGGAGGGCCCGATGACGGTCGCGATGAGCGACCACGTCCACCTGTCCGGGCTGCGGCTGCTGCTGCTGCGCGGGCGCCGGGGCCTGTGGCAGCTGGCCCAGGTGCTGGACCGGTCGCAGCTCTCCGACCGCTCGGTCGGCTGACGCCGTTGCGCCGACCGACGCCGGGGACCAGCCTGGAGAGTGTGCCCGCCGCGGCCCGCCCGGCCGCGGTGGTGTCCGGCTCCAGGGGGCAGCATGCGGATCGAACCGGTGGCCGACGAACCGGGAGAGGACTCCCGGGGCACTGCCCGTGCGGTCGCGGCCCTGGCCGCCGAGGTGGCCGGCCTGCGCGAGCAGCTGGCCCGCCAGCACCTGCTGGACCTGGCCGCCGGTGTCCTGGTGGCCCGTCTGGGCCTGGAGCCCGGCCAGGCCGCTGAGCACCTGCTCTCGCTCGCCCGCGCCACCGGCCAGCGCCCGGCGGACCTGGCCGCCGACCTGCTGAACCAGTCCACCGGCACCACCGACCCGGCGGACCCGGCCTCGGTGGACCTGCTGCGCGCGCCGCGGCGGGCCGGCGAACTGGCCGCCGCCCGCGAGACGCTCGACGAGGTGGCCGAGACCGTGCTCTCGGAGGCCCTGGCCGCGCTGGGCGCGACCGGCGTGCTGATCTGGCGCAGCGCGGCGGCGGACTGCCTGGAGCTGGTCGGCGCGGCCGGGCACGGCCCCCTGGTCCGCACGCAGTGGCGGTGGCTGCCGCCCGCCTGGTCCACGCCGGTGCGCCAGGCGTACGAGGACGGGCTGCCGCGTTGGCTGGACCGCGGACCGCAGGCCGGGCAGGAACTGCCGGGACCGCCGGGCGAGGCGGCCCGCGCGGTACTGCCGCTGCGCGACGAGCACGGTCCGCTGGGGGTGGTCCAGGTCGACTGGCCGGGACCACTGGACGCCTCCCGGGCGCTGCGCCGCGAGGTGACGGCGGTGGCCGAGGCGCTCTGCCGGATCCTGCCGCGCCGCGAGCCGGACGCCGAGCACCGGCCGGCCCCGCTGCTGCGGGCGGTGGTGGACGTGCTCGCCCACCCGGCGATGCTGGTGCACTGGGCCGCGGACCGGGGCGAGCTGCTGGTGGAGTGCGCCAACCCGGCCGCCCGTCGCACCGGCACCGCGCTGCCCGGCGACAACCGGCCCAGGCCGCTCGCCCAGTTCCTGCCGTTCGCCGCGCCCGCGCTGTCCCGGCTGGTGGGCCGGGCCTGGCAGGACAGTGACCTGCAGACCGCGCCGCTGCTGCCGGCCCGGCACCGGCCCGGCGCACCCGGCTCGCTGATCAACGTGCGGGTGGTGCCGGTGGACCGCGAGCGCGCGGTGGTGCTGTGGCACTCGGGCGACCTGGCGCACCGCTTCCCGATCCTCCAGGTGGCGGCCGAGCTGGCTGGCCTGGGCGCGTTCGAGGACGACCTCACCACCGGGGTCAGCCACTGGAGCAACCACGCCTTCGAGTTCTTCGGCCGCCCGCCCGAGCTGTCGGCGCCACTGCTGACCGAGCTGGGTCCGCTGCTCGACCCCGCCGACGCGCGCGAACTGGCCACCGCCCTGGGCAGGCTGACCGGCCACCAGGAGCGGCTCACCCTGGTGGTGCAGGTCCGGCGCTCCGACGGCGGCACCCGGCACCTGCGGATCGTCGGAGAGCCGCTGCTGACCCACGGGACGGTGACCGGGGTCTCCGGCGTCTTCCAGGACGTCTCCGCGCAGTACCGCACCGAGGTGGCGCTCAGCGCGACCTTCGACGAGCTCACCAGCACCCAGGAACAGGCCGCCGTCCGGCACCACCTGGCCCTCCAACTGCAGCGCGCGATCGTCCCCGAGGAGCCGGGCCTGCGCAAGCTGCCCGGCCTCCAGGTGGCCGCCCGGTACCGTCCGGCCGCCCAGGAGTACCGGGTCGGCGGCGACTGGTACGACGTGCTGCCGCTGCGCGACGGACGGGTCATGGTCGCGGTCGGCGACGTGGCCGGGCACGGCATCGAGGCGGCCACCGGCATGGTGGCGCTGCGCAACGCGCTGCGCGGCCTGGCGCTGACCGGCCAGTCCCCCGCCCGACTGCTGCGCTGGCTCAACGAACTGGCCCTGATCGCGCCCGACCGCCCGACCGCCACCGGCGTCTGCGCGGTCTACCGGCCGGACACCAGGGAGCTGACCTGGTGCAGCGCGGGCCACCTGCCGCCGCTGCTGCTGCGCGGCGGCCGGGCCCGCCTGCTGGAGCCGGTGCACAACATCCTGCTCGGTGCCCTCCCGGACGCCGAGTACCACGAGTCCACCACCCAACTGGCCGCCGGGGACACGCTGATCCTGTTCACCGACGGCCTGATCGAGCGCCGCGACGACGACCTCTCCAAGAGCCTGGCCGCGCTGCGCCGCGCCGCCGGCCGCGTCGCCGAGGCAGAGCTCGAGGAACAGGCCGACCGCCTGCTGGCCCGCAATGCCGGCGACACCGACGACGACAGCAGCTTGATCGCCCTGCGCATCCTGTGAGCCCCGCCACCGGGCCGGCACCTCGAAGGGGCTGGACTGTGCAAGACTCCCGCTCACCGTGGCTCGCCGTGGCCCCGCACGGCTCTCGATGGACAAGGGATCGACCAGGAAGGCGCGATGAAGCTTCTTCTCACCTCCGGCGGCGTCAGCAACCAGAGCATCCGCGACGCGCTGGTCGACCTGCTGGGAAAACCCCTCGCCGAGTCGACCGCCCTGTGCATCCCCACCGCGATGTACGCCATGCCCGGGACCGCCGTCATGACGTGGCGTCAGATCGCCGGGCAGTCCCCCACCCCCCTGGTCGAGCTGGGGTGGAAGTCCGTGGGGATGCTGGAACTGACCGCGCTGCCCAGCATCGACGAGGAGAACTGGGTCCCCCTGGTCCGGGAGACCGATGCCCTGCTGGTGTGCGGCGGCGACGTCCTGTACCTGCACCACTGGATGCGCGCCTCCGGGCTGGCGGACCTGTTCCCTTCGCTGAGCGAGACGGTCTACGTGGGACTGAGCGCCGGCAGCATGGTGATGGCCCCGCACGTCGGGGAGGAGTTCGTCGGCTGGAAGCCGGCCGCGGGCGGCGACCGCGCGCTGGGCATGGTCGGATTCTCGATCTTCCCGCACCTGGACAACGTGATGTGCCCGGAGAACACCATGGCCGACGCCGAGAAGTGGGCCGCCCGGGTGCCGGTGCCGGGGTACGCGCTCGATGACCAGACAGCCGTCAAGGTGGTGGACGGCGCCGTCGAGCTCGTCTCCGAGGGGCACTGGAGGCTCTTCGACCGACAGAGCCGGCGGTCGACGGTCCGGTAGACGGCCGGGCCGCGGACTCCGAAGGCTTCGGCCGGGCGGGCTTGACCTTCGAGTCGGGTCGAAGGTCTACGGTCGGCGGTGTGACGAGCTACCGCATATCGCAGCTCGCCGAACGCTGCGGCGTTCCGGCGACGACGCTGCGCTTCTACGAGAGCGCCGGGCTGCTGCCGGCCGAGCGGACCCCGGCCGGGTACCGGGTGTACGGGCGGGAGGCGGTGGAGCGGCTGGAGTTCATCTCCTCCGCGAAGCTGCTGGGCCTGCCGCTGGAGGAGATCCGCGAACTCCTCGACGTCCGGGAGCAGGGCGCGTGCGCGCCGGTCCGCTCGCGGATCCGGGAGCTGGTCGCGGGCCGGATCGCCGACACCCACGCCCGGATCGCCGAGCTGACGGCGTTCGCCGCCCGCCTGGCCGCCGTCCACGGCGACCTGGCCGGCCCGGCGCCCGCAGGCGGGTGCGGCCCGGACTGCGGCTGCACCACCGCCGACACCGCGGCCACCGCGCCCGGCCGAGCGGTGGCCGTGGACCTGTCACCCACCCGCACCACCGCCGACTCCCCGGTGGACGAGGCGTGGCGGCGGACCCCGGTGGCGTGCACCCTCGACGGCGGCGGGCTCGGCGAGCGCACCGCGCAGTGGCGCGAGCTGGTGGCGAAGGCGGAGCTGCGCGAGGAGATTCCCGACGGGCTGCGGCTGACCTTTCCCGCCGACCCCGGCCTGGCCGGCCGGCTCGCCGCCCTGGCCGCGGCCGAGCAGGGCTGCTGCGCGTTCTTCGACTTCGCCCTTCACCTCACCCCCGGCGCGGTGCGGCTGTCCGTACGCGCCCCCGAGGAGGGCGCCGGGATGCTGGCCGACCTGTTCGGAGCGTCCTCATGACCCCCGCTGCGGCCCGCTCGTCCAAGCGCTGGAGCCTGTTCGCCGGCGCGGCTGCGCTGGCCGCCTGCGCGGTGTGCTGTGCGGGCCCGCTGTTGGCCGTGCTCGGCGCCGTCGGGGCGGCCTCCGCCATCGGCGCCCTGTGGCTGCCCGGGCTCGCCTTCCTCGCCGCGGCCGCCCTCGCCGCGCTGGTGGTGGTCCGCGGGCGCCGCCGCCGACGCGCGGCGGCCTGCTCCACGGCGCCGGCTGCGGTCGACCTCGGCATGCCCGCCCTCGGTCCGCCCGACGGGGACACCACCACGAGCCGGTAGACCGCCGACGGCGAGCGCGCGATCACGGGCGCGACTGCGCGCATATGAACAGCTCAACAGGGCAGACGCGGGTGGCAATCGACACGAGGGAGGCCTTCCGTGGTTCCGAGAAGGGCCGGGGCGCGATGACCGCAGAGCACCCGAGTGGCTACGACAGGCGGCCGGGAGGACTCCAGCGCCGCCACCCGCGGCACGACCGCCGAGGGGAGGCCCGGCTGCCCGCGGTGATCGCCACCCTGACCGCGGCGTTCCTGTACCTGGCGCTGCCCGAATCCCTGCTGGTCGGTCCGCGCTACGTGCTGCCCGCCCTGGAGGGCCTGCTGCTGATCCCGCTGATCGCCGTCAACCCGCGCCGCCTCACCCGGCAGAACCGCTTCTCCCGGACACTGTCGCTGGTCCTGGTCGGTGTCATCGGCATCAGCAATCTGATCGTGCTCGGCCTGCTCGTCCGCGCCCTCGTCTCCACCGAGGTCAAGGACGGCGGCTCGCTGCTGCTCGCGGCCCTGCAGGTGTGGGCGACCGACATCATCGTCTTCGGTCTCGCCTTCTGGGAGCTCGACCGGGGCGGCCCCGTCGTCCGTACCCAGGCGCCCCGCTCCGAACTGCCCCTCGCCGACTTCCGGTTCTCCCAGGACGAGAACCACGACGCGGTGGAGGAGATCGCGGACGGCTCCAGCCGCTCCAGCGACTGGACCCCCGCCCTGATCGACTACCTGTACGTGTCTGTGACCAATTCCACCGCGTTCAGCCCGACCGACACCATGCCGCTCACCACCCGAGCGAAACTCCTGATGAGCGTGGAGAGCATCGCCGCGCTGATCACCTCCCTCCTCGTGATCGCCCGAGCCGTCGGTGCCCTGCACTGAACTGCCGGTGGCTTGCACCGACCCGTCGATGCCCTGCGCCGAACCGGGCGGCCACTGCCGGCACCGGGCGATCCGGCGGTGCTTTCGGCGGCCGATCACCCGCTGACCGCCCCGTCCGTTCCCGCTGCTCTCGCCGCCCGGCGCCGCGCGTATGACATGCTCGGCGCATGAGGGACCTCGAGGAACCCACGGCACCGCCGGTCCAGGATCGTGCCCCGGCAGCGCTCGCCGACCCCGCCACGGCGGTGGCCCGGCAGGTCCTGGCCGGCCTTTCCGGCTCGGTGGCGCTTCTCCAGGCCGAGTACGGGCGGGGCGGCCAGGTCACTGACTTCCGCTTCATCGCCGCCTCGCCCGAGGCGGTCGACATCGCCGGGCGCCGGGGACCCGAACTCGTGGGGCTGACCGTCCTGGGCGCCTACCCGGGCGTTGCCGGCACCACCCTGTGGCGCGGCTACCTCCAGGCCCTGCACACCGGAACCGGCTGGGAGGGCGAACTGGAGTACGAGGAAGCCGCCGCCGGGATCCCGCGCCTGTCCCGGTACCGGGTACGGGCCACGCCCTGCCACGGCGGACTGGTCGTCACCTGGGAGCGCCTGGACACGCGCGAGCGCGAGCAGCGCCGACTGGCGCTCATGCAGCGCGTGGCCCGGATGGGCTGGGTGGACCGCGACCTGGTCCGCGGCGGGATCACCTGGTCCGACGAGGTGTACTCGATCTTCGGCCGGGACCGGGCGCTCGGTCCGCTGGCGCTGGAACACCTGGCCGCGCGCGCCGAGATCGAGGACCGTCCCGCCCTGACCGAGGCGGTCCGGCTGCTGCTGAAGGCGGGCGAGCCGCTCGACCACACCTTCCGGATCCGGCTGCAGCCCGGGCCGGTGCGGCATGTGCGGATAGTCGCCGAGACCGAGACGGACGCCCACGGCCACCCGATCCAGATCCACGGCTTCTTCCAGGACCTCACCGCCGCCAAGGAGACCGAGCAGCAACTGCTGGAGCAGGAGCAGAAGGCTCTCGCGCAGCAGGGCCTGCTGGCCGCCGAACGCGAACTCGCACACCGGCTCCAGGAGACCGTGCTGCCGGTGCCCGAGCAGCTGCTGCACCTGAACGACCTCACCGTGGACGTCGTCTACCAACCCGTGCAAGAAGGACTCAAGCTCGGCGGCGACTGGTACAGCGCCATCGAGCTGCCCGACGGCAGCGCCCTGCTCGTCGTGGGCGACGTCGCCGGCCACGGGCTGGACGCGGTGGCCACCATGGCGCTGCTGCGGTTCACGGCCAAGGGCATGGCCGTCACCGGCACGCCCCTGCCTGCCGTGCTGTCCAGACTGAACACGTTGCTGCTCCACACCTCGGACCGGAGCTGCAACACGGCCACCATGATCATGGCCATCTACCAGCCCGCCACCTCCCTGCTGACCTGGGTCCAGGCCGGCCATCCGCCGCCCCTGCTGGTGCGGGACGGCGAGTCCCGGTTCCTGCCCACCCCCGCGGGCATCCTGCTGGGGGCTGCCACCGCGCCTGTCTACCAGGAGACCCGGCTTCACCTGCTTCCCGGCGACCACCTCTACCTCTACACGGACGGACTTGTCGAGAACCCCGCCGAGCCCATCGACGTCGGCCTCGCCCGGCTGGCCGCGGCCGCCCCGGCCCACGCCGAGAGCCGCACTCGCCTCGCCGGGCTGGTGCAGTCGCTCACCGACCCGATGACGCGCCGCGACGACATCTGCGTCCTGCACATCAGCCACTGACCGGCGCCGGTACGGCGGTACGCCGGTCGGCGCAGCCCACCCCGCGCCCCACGAGCGGTACTGGCACCGTGGCCCTCATGGGAACCCGCACCGCTACCGCCGACCGCCCGAACCGCTACGGCGGGCTCGACACCCGGGCGCTGAAGGCCATCGACGCCCTGGCCGGCACCCAACGGCTCGACTTCGCCATCGAACCGCTGCAACGGCTGATCCAAGGCCTACCGCTCGGCAGGTGGCGTGACGTCCTGCACGGCCGCCGGCTCGGCCACCCCCTGCATCCGGCGCTGGTACAGCTGCCGGTCGGCGCCTGGCTTTCCAGCGCCGTGCTGGACCGGGTGCCCGGCTGCGAGCGAGCCGCGCGCATCCTCGTCGGGGCGGGAGTGGCCACCGCGGGCCCGGCCGCGCTGGCGGGCTGGGTCGACTGGGCCGAGCAGCACGAGCAGCAGATGCGCACCGGCATCCTGCACGCCGCCACGATGACGGCTGCGGTGGGCCTGTACGGCGCGTCGTGGGCCGCCCGGGCACGCGGGCGGGCCCGGCTCGGCCGAGGCCTGGGCGTGGCCGGGCTGGCCGTGCTGGGCGGCGGGGCCACGCTCGGCGGCCACCTCGCCTACCGGCAGGGCGCCGGCGCGAACAAGGCCGAGCCGGTTCCGCACCTCGTCGAGCCCGGCTGGCACACGCTCGGCCGCGCCGACGAGTTCCCGCCAGGAGCGGCGGTGCGCCGCACCGTCGGCGAAATCCCCGTCCTGGTGGTCCGCGAGCCCGGGGAGGTCTTCCGGGTCCTCGCCGACCGGTGCAGCCACCTCTCCGGCCCGCTCTCCCAGGGCGAGATCGCGGACGGCTGTGTCACCTGCCCGTGGCACGGGAGCGTGTTCCGCCTCGCCGACGGCTGGAACGTGGGCGGCCCGGCCACCGCGCCCCAGCCGTGCTTCGCCACCCGCACCAGCCCCGACGGCCTCCTCCAGGCCCGCCTGCCCGAGGCCGGCTGAGCACCCCGTCCGCGGCTCCCGCGACCCGGTGGTCCGCCCCTGCCGCAGCCCGGCAGCGGGCAAGCGCCGGCCGGCCCGGCCGAGGAAGCACCACCGACCCGAACGGCGTGCCCCCGGTGGTCCCCGGGGCGGAGCACGCCAATGCTCGGAAGCATGGGTAAGAAGCAATGGGCCGCAGCCGTCGTGCACTGCCTGCCGGGCGCGGTGCCCGGCACGGCCACGGCGCACGTCGAGGGCCAGGTGCGCGTCACCGGCCGCTGGGTCAGAATCCGCCCGGATGACGGCGGCAGCGAGAGCTGGATCTCCGCAGCCGCCGTCCAACGCATCGTCTGGTCCGCTCCCGGCACGAGCTGAACCCGGCCGCACACTGCCGCACCGGACGTACCGGACGCGCCGCAGGGACACCGTGTCCCAGGGCGCGTCCGGCCGCGAGCGACTGCGGACCCTGACCGGGTGTCACTGGTCGGAGTAGCTGAGGTCTCCCACCGTCCAGCTGCTGATGTCCGCGATGGCGATGCGGTACATGCCGCCGGTGTGCGGCAGGCCGTAGCTGCCCTGCAGGATGCGGGCGACGTGCAGGTGCAGGTGGGTGGGCCGGGCGCCGGTCGAGGATGCCGCCCGTTCGCCGGCGGCGGGCGCCGTGAACAGGGCGGCGAAGGGCTTCAAATGGTCGGAGGTGGCTAGGACTTCGGCCACCCGCTCGTTCCAGAGGCTCTCCGGCGCCAGCCGGCCGGTGATAACCGCTCCCGGGACGACCACGGTCAAAGGCATCTGGTTACTGTGCTCGGACTCCACCATCGCGGCGATGTCGACGAGCAGCCCATCGGGGTTCGACATGCGACCAGAGCATAGTGCCCCGGGTAAGCCGTCCGCACGGACACCCCCGGCATCATGGCACCTCCGGTCCGCTGCCCGGCCCAGCCGCCACCGCGCGCCGGGTCGGCGTGATCCCACCGGCCGGGAGTGCGGCACGGGAAAACCTGTGGCGGCCGGGACAGATATGACGGGCCCTTCAGCAGTCGGCGCAGGGCCTCGCCCCTCCCCCGCCCGGCACCGGCAGAACCGAGGCCGGGCGAGAAGGTGGTGCGCCCGAACGGGTAAACCTGCGCTGGCGGCAGTAGACATTGCCTGGTGGCTTGTGTAGCGTTCCTGGTGTTGGAAGAGCAGGACGGCAGGACGGGCAGACACGAACTGCCCGGGCAGTACCGCAAGTGGCAGTACAGCAGTGAGGTAGGAGGCGTGCAGGTCGTCAGTACGCCGGGCCCGGTCGATGTCACAAGGGGTTCCGGCGGAAGACGGGTGACCTGTCAGGCGTCGCGGGCCCGGTTGTGCGTGGGGTCCAAGGCGGTGGCGGTCGCGCACGCGCAGTATCCGTAGTAACCAGCAGTAACAGCAGTTGGCACGATGCACACCAGAGGAGAAGGGAAGGGTTCACCCCGTCGGATCGCCCGCCACGGCACGCATTACCGCCGGGCGGTCACCGCAGTAGCCCCCGTCATGGAACGTCATGGAAGAGGTGGTCCTCGGTCACGCATACGCGATCCCCGCAACCTGCCCGGCCCCCGGGCAGCGCGGACACCGCAGGTCGGCCCAACGGCCGGCAGCAGTAGTGCAGTAGACAGTGAATCCACACACCCTGGGCCCCGACGCAAACTCGCGTCGGGGCCCTCGACCCGTTTCCCGAGAAAGAAGGTGCCGGTGGAACAGTCCACCCTCGCCACCGACCACGACACGGCGGACCGCATGAGCGCAGAGACCAAGTTCGACGACGACGACTACCCCGCCTACACCATGGGCCGGGCCGCAGAGATGCTGGGCACCACGCCGGGCTTCCTACGCAGCCTCGACGAGGCCAAACTCATTTCTCCCCAACGATCCGCCGGCGGCCACCGCCGCTACTCCCGCTACCAGCTGCGTATCGCCGCCCGCGCCCGCGAGATCGTCGACCAGGGCACCCCGCTCGACGCCGCCTGCCGCATCATCATCCTCGAGGACCAGCTCGAGGAAGCCCTGCGCATGAACGCCGAACTCCGACGGGACCGCGACTGACGAGCCGTCCTCAGCCGTCCCCTGGAAGCCGTCCCATGGGACCGGGCCCCAGGGGAGGCCGAGCGCAGCCACCCGGCCGCCACCGGGGGGCCGTGGCGCCGCCGGCAAGCGTTTCGGCGGCCGGGCAGCGGTTAGCCGCTCCCTCGAACGTCACCCGCTACGGCAAGGAGTACGGCGATGCTGGTTTCCGACTACCTGTTGCAGCGCCTGCGCGAATGGGAGGTCGAGTACGTCTTCGCCTACCCCGGCGACGGCATCAACGGCCTGCTCGCCGCATGGGGCCGGGCCGGGGACCAGCCCCGGTTCATCCAGGCCCGGCACGAGGAGATGGCAGCCTTCCAGGCCGTCGGCTACGCGAAGTTCTCCGGACGGGTCGGGGTCTGTGCGGCGACCTCGGGCCCTGGCGCGATCCACCTGCTGAACGGGCTGTACGACGCCAAGCTGGACCACGTCCCGGTGGTCGCGATCGTCGGTCAGACCGCCCGCAGCGCGATGGGCGGTTCCTACCAGCAGGAGGTCGACCTGCTGAGCCTGTACAAGGACGTGGCCTCGGAGTTCTGCGAGATGGTCACCGTTCCCGAGCAGCTGCCGAACGTGCTGGACCGGGCGATGCGGGTGGCGGCCACCCGGCACGCCCCGACCGCCGTGATCATCCCGGCGGACGTGCAGGAGCTCGACTACTCCGCGCCCGAGCACGCCTTCAAGCAGGTGCCCTCCAGCCTGGGCGTCGGCCACTACGCGCCGGTGCCCGCCCCGGAGGAACTGGCCCGGGCCGCGGAGGTGCTGAACGCGGGTCAGAAGGTGGCCGTGCTGATCGGCCAGGGCGCCCGCGGCGCGCGCCCGGAGGTGGTGGAGCTGGCCGAGCTGCTCGGCGCGGGCGTCGCCAAGGCGCTGCTCGGCAAGGACGTGCTGCCGGACACCCTGCCGTACGTGACCGGGTCGATCGGCCTGCTCGGCACCCGGGCCTCCTACGAGCTGATGCGGGACTGCGACACCCTGCTGGTGATCGGCTCCAGCTTCCCGTACACCCAGTTCCTGCCCGAGTTCGGGCAGGCGCGGGCGGTGCAGATCGAGCTGGAGCCCTCGTTCGTCGGCCTGCGCTACCCGTTCGAGGTGAACCTGGTCGGCGACGCCGCCGAGACGCTGCGCCGGCTGCTGCCGCTGCTGACCCGCAAGGAGGACCGCGGCTGGCGCGACGTGGTGGAGCAGAACACCGCGCGCTGGTGGGAGGTCATGCAGCGCCGGGCCGAGGTGCCGGCGGACCCGGTCAACCCGGAGTACGTGGTGCACGTGCTGGACGCCCTGCTGCCGCCGGACGTGATGCTGAGCTCGGACTCGGGGTCGGCGGCCAACTGGTACGCCCGGCACCTACGGATCCGCGAGGGCATGCGGGGCTCGCTCTCCGGCACGCTGGCCACCATGGGCCCGGGCGTGCCCTACGCGATCGGCGCGAAGTTCGCCCACCCCGACCGCCCGGCCATCGCGCTGGTCGGCGACGGGGCGATGCAGATGAACGGCCTGGCCGAGCTGCTGACGGCGGCCAAGTACTACCACGAGTGGTCCGATCCCCGGCTGATCGTCGCGGTGCTGAACAACCAGGACCTCAACCAGGTCACCTGGGAGATGCGCTCGATGTCGGGCTCCCCGCAGTTCGAGCCCTCGCAGCAGCTGCCGGACGTGCGGTACGCGGACGTGGCCCAGCTGTTCGGCCTGTACGGCCGGCGGGTGGAGCGCCCGGAGGACGTCGAGACGGCGTGGCGTCAGGCGCTCGCCGCCGACCGGCCGTTCGTCATCGACTTCCGCACCGACCCCGCCGTGCCGCCGATTCCGCCGCACGCGAACTGGGACCAGGTGAAGGCGACCGCCTCGGCGATCCTGCACGGCGACAGCGACCGGGGCTCGATGGTGCGCCAGGGCCTCCGGGCCAAGCTCCAGGACCTGCTGCCCGGCGGACCGAAGGACTGAGCGCGGTGCTGCGCCGGCCGGTGCTGGACCCTGCTCCGACCGCACGTCGACCGTCGGCGGTTGTCGCCTTGGTCCCGACCCCCGTGCGGGGCCAGGGCGACAACCGCCCACGCCGGACGACCGGCTGCGTGCCGTGTACAACTGCAGGGAACCCGATGACGGGGCCACCCTTCCATTGATTCGATCAGGTTCGAATACTGCCGGCCTCCGGACGTCCGGCGGCCGGCAGACCCCGTGCGCCACCGACCTGCTGGGCGTCCCCCGCCGCCGCTGAGGCCGCGGCCGGCCCGCAGCCGGCCTGACGCTCCGCCAGGCTGACGCTCCGCCAGGGGGCCGGGGCGCCGCAGCTCACGGGGCCGGCCGCGCCGCCCGCTCCGGGAAGTGGGCGGGCAGCGGGCCGTCCAGGGCCAGTGCGAGGGCCTCGGCCAGGTGCAGCGCCCGCCGGCCGGTGTCCGCCTGGTCGAGCTGGGTGCGGCAGCTGAACCCGTCGGCCAGCAGCAGCGCGCTGGGCGCCGCGTCCCGCACCGCCGGCAGCACGCCCTGCTCGGCGATCGTCAGCGACAGCTCGAAGTGCCCGCGCTCGAAGCCGAAGTTGCCCGCCAGGCCGCAGCACCCGGCGTCCAGTACGTCCGCGTCCAGCCCGGCCCGGCGCATCAGCTCCCGGTCGGGGTCGTCGCCGAGCACGGCGTGCTGGTGGCAGTGGGTCTGCACGGTGGCGGCGCGGGCGAGCTGCGGCGGCTGCCAGCCGTCCGGGGCGTGCTGGACGAGCTGCTCGGCGAGGGTGCGGGTGCGCGCGGCCAGCCGGGCGATGTCCTGGTCGCCGGGCAGCAGCTCGGGGGCGTCGTCGCGCAGTGCGGCGGTGCACGAGGGCTCCAGGCCGATGATCGGGGTACCGGCCTCCAGCCAGGGCCGCAGGATGCGCGCGGTGCGGCGCAGTACCCGGCGCGCCGTGCCGAGTTGCCCGGTGGAGATCCAGGTCAGGCCGCAGCAGACCGGCTGGTCGGGGACGGCCACGGCGAACCCGGCGTCGGTCAGCAGGCGGGTGGCCGCCGCCGCGATCTGCGGGTCGAAGTGGTTGGTGAAGGTGTCGGGCCACAGCAGGACGGTCCGCGGGTCCCGCGGGTCGGGGTCCCGGGTGACGATCCGCTGCTGGAAGGAGCGCGGGGCGAACCGGGGGGCGTCGCGGCGCGGGTCGATGCCGGCCAGCTGCTTGGCCAGGGTGCCCAGGCCCGGGGCGTGCAGGGCCGCGTTCGCGGCCTGCGCCGCGCCGGGCACCAGGCGGGTCAGGCGGGCCCACAGCGGCAGCCAGCCCAGCGCGTAGTGGGCCGGCGGGCGCAGCCGCCCGCGGTAGTGGTGGGACAGGAACTCGGCCTTGTAGGTGGCCATGTCCACCCCTACCGGACAGTCCGACTTGCAGCCCTTGCAGGCCAGGCAGAGGTCGAGCGCGTCGTGCACCTCGGTGGAGCGCCAGCCGTCGGTGATCACCGAGTCGGCATGGCCGCCGAGCATCTCGAAGAGCAGTCGGGAGCGGCCGCGGGTGGAGTGCTCCTCCTCACCGGTGGCCCGGTAGGAGGGACACATCACGCCACCCTGGTGGCTGCGGCAGTTGCCGACGCCGACGCAGCGCAGCACGGCCCGGCCGAAGTCGTGGTCGTCCGCGCTGTAGGCGAACTCGGTCCGCTCCGCCCGGGGGCGCCAGTCGGCGCCCAGCCGCAGGTCCTGGTCGACGCGGTTCGGGTGGACCACCTTGCCGGGGTTCATCCGGTTGGTCGGGTCGAAGAGCGCCTTGACCTGACCCATCGCGTCGACCAGCGGCCGGCCGAACATCCGGGCCAGCAGCTCGCCGCGGGCCTGCCCGTCGCCGTGCTCGCCGGAGAGCGAGCCGCCGTAGCCGGCCACCAGCTCGGCGGCGTCGATCAGGAACGCCCGGAAGTCCTCGATCCCCTTGCCCTGGCGCAGATCGAACGGGATCCGGGTGTGCACGCAGCCCTGCCCGAAGTGCCCGTAGAGCGAGGCCTGCTGGTAGCCGTAGCGGTCGAAGAGCCGCTCCAGGTCGCGCAGGTAGGCGCCGAGCTTCTCCGGCGCGACGGCGGAGTCCTCCCAGCCCTCCCAGGTCTCGCGGCCGTCCGGCGGCCGGGCGGTGACGCCCAGGCCCGCCTCGCGGGCCTTGAGCATCAGCTGCTCGCGCGCCGGGTCGTCGGAGAACGTCACCGCGGGGTCGTTCCGGTCGCGCCCGAGCGAGCGCAGCAGGTCGTCCGCCTGTGCGTCGGCCTCCGCCTTGGTGTCGCCGGTGAACTGGAGCAGCAGCCAGCTGTCCCCCTCGGGCAGGCGTTCCAGGGACTCCAGGTGGGAGTGCTCCTCGCGCATCAGCTGCGCCATCCGGCCGTCCAGCGCTTCAAGTTGGGCTGGTTTGCTGTGCGCCAGCAGGTCGGGCACGGCGTCCGCGGCGGCGTAGATGTCGTCGAATCCCAACACCAGCATCGCGTCGGCGGCCGGCACCTCGACCAGTTCCAGCTCCGCCCGCAGCACGGTCACCAGGGTGCCTTCGCTGCCGACCAGGGCGCGGGCGAGGTCGAAGCCGTTCTCCGGCAGCAGCGAGTCCAGGTTGTAGCCGGAGACCCGGCGCGGGATCTTCGGGTAGCCGCGCCGGATCTCGGCCAGGTGACGGTCCCTCAGCTCGCGCAGCCCCTGGTAGAGGCGGGCCCGGGGGCCGCCCTCGGCGAGCACCTCGGCGTACGCCGCCTCGTCGGTGGGGCCGGCCCAGAACCGGGTGCCGTCGTAGCAGAGCACCTCGAGCCGGCGCACGTTGTCCACGGTCTTGCCGTAGGCCTGGGCCGAGGCGCCGCAGCTGTTGTTGCCGATCATCCCGCCCAGCGCGCAGTGCGTGTGGGTGGCCGGCTTCGGGCCGAACTTCAGCCCGTGGTCGGCCAGTTGCCGATTGAGATCGTCCAGCACGATGCCCGGCTCCACCACACAGGTCCGGGCCACGGGGTCGACCGAGAGCAGCCGGTGGCAGTACTTGGTCCAGTCGATCACCACCGCGGTGTTGGTGCACTGCCCGCCCAGGCTGGTCCCGCCGCCGCGGGAGAGCACCGGCGCCCCGAACCGGGCGCACGCCTGCACGGCCGCCACCCCCGCCTCGATGCTGCGCGGCACCACCACCCCGAGCGGGACCTGGCGGTAGTTCGACCCGTCGGTCGCGTACGCGCCCCGGCTTCCCGCGTCGAACCGGACCTCGCCGTCCACCTCGGCCCGCAGCTCCCGCTCCAGCGCCGCCACGTCGAATCCGCTCACCACGCAACCCCTCAGTCGGTGCGCGAGGCCAGGCCGATGCACTCGGCATCGACCTGGTCCGCGAGGTCGGTCAGGATCCGGGCCAGCGCCTGCAGGGTCGCCTGGTCCAGGCCCAGCTGCGGGTCCGTCCCCCAGCGCAGCCACTCGGCGCCCAGGCCGCGCAGCAGGGCGGTGAGCTGCCCGGCCGGCACCAGCAGGCCGTCCTCGGGCGTGGCGACTACGGTGACGGACACGGTGACCACGGCGCCGCCTCAGGCCGCTGCCCGGGCCCGGGCGAACTGGTCGATCACCGCGGCGTTGAAGGCCGGCAGGTCGTCCGGCCGGCGGCTGGAGACCAGCGTGTTCGGACCTTCGCGGCAGACCTGCACCTCGCGGTCGACCCAGTGCGCCCCGGCGTTCTCCAGGTCGGTGCGCAGGCTGGGCCAGGAGGTGAGGGTGCGGCCGCGGACCACGCCGGCCTCGATCAGGGTCCACGCCCCGTGGCAGATCACCGCGACCGGCCGGCCCTCGGCGAAGAAGCCCCGGGCGAAGGCCACCGCGCGCGGGTGGGTGCGCAGGAAGTCCGGGTTGGCCACTCCGCCGGGCAGCACCAGCGCGTCGTAGTCGGCCGCGGCCACCTCGCCCACCACGGCGTCCACGGGGAAGCGGTCACCCGGCTCCAGGTGACGGTAGGCCTGCACGTCCCCCGGCTCGGTGGAGATCAGCTTCGGCGACGCCCCGGCCCCGGTCACCGCCCGCCACGGACCGGTCAGCTCCAGTTGTTCGGCGCCCTCCGGCGCGACCAGGAAGGCGATGGTCATTCCTTGCAGATCAGGCATCACGCGCTCCTCTCGGTACCCGTGCGGGGCGGTTCCTCGCCGCCCCGGCGGCTACCCGGATCGCGTCGGCTCACGCACCGCGCGGCTCAGCTGCGGCCCAGCCAGTGCCGCAGCCGGGAGAGCAGCTCGGCGACCTCCACCGGCTTGGTCACGTGGTCGTCCGCCCCGGCCGCCAGGCTCTTGGCCCGGTCGCCCGGCATCGCCTTGGCGGTGAGCGCGATGATCGGGATCTCGGCGTACTGCGGCATCGCGCGCACGGCCGGGATCGCCGCGTAGCCGTCGAGCTCGGGCATCATCAGGTCCATCAGCACCAGTTCGACGTCCTCGCTCCCGCGCAGCAGGTCCACGCAGGCGCGCCCGTTCTCCGCGTGCAGCACCCGCAGGCCGGCCTGCTCCAGGGCGCCGCTGAGGGCGAAGACGGTGCGGATGTCGTCGTCCACCACCAGGACGGTGTGGCCGCGCAGTCCCTCGTCATCCGCCACGGGTGCGGGCAGCGGCGCGGGTGCGGGCGCGGCTTGCGACCCGGGCCGCGGCTGCGGGTCCGGGCTGCCGCCGACCGGCAGGAACAGGGTGAACCGGCTGCCCTCGCCGAGCCGGCTGTCCACCGTGATCGCCCCGCCCAGCAGCTGGGCCAGCTCGCGGCTGATCGACAGGCCGAGCCCGGTGCCGCCGTAGCGGCGGCCGGCGGTGCCGTCGGCCTGCTCGAAGGCGGTGAAGATGCCCTCGCGGTCCCGGTCGGCGATGCCGATACCGGTGTCCTCCACCACGAAGGCCAGCACCTGGTCCGCCCCGACGAGGGCCGCCGGGACCTGGGTCGGCACGGCCCGCTCCACCCGCAGCTCCACCCGGCCGGCCTCGGTGAACTTCAGCGCGTTGGCCAGCAGGTTGCGCAGCACCTGACGCAGCCGGGCCTCGTCGGTGACCAGCTCGGCCGGCACGTCGGGAGCGGCCCGCACCGAGAACTCCAGCCCCAGCTGGCTGCTCTGCGGACGGAATGCCAGCGCGACCTGGTCGAGCAGCTGCCGCACCGCGAACCGGTCCCGGCTCAGACCCACCTTGCCCGCCTCGACCTTCGACAGGTCCAGGATGTCGTTGATCAGCTGCAGCAGGTCGGAGCCGGCCGAGTGGATCACGTTCGCGTACTCGACCTGCTTGGGCGTCAGGTTCTCCTCGCCGTTCTGGGCCAGCAGCTGGGCCAGGATCAGCAGGCTGTTCAGCGGAGTGCGCAGCTCGTGGCTCATGTTGGCGAGGAACTCGGACTTGTACATCGAGGTCTGCGAGAGCTGGTGGGCCCGGTCCTCCAGCTCCTGGCGGGCCTGCTCGATCTGCCGGTTCTTGGCTTCGATGTCCCGGTTGCGCTCGGCCAACTGCTCGGCCTGCTCGGCCAGTTCGGCGTTGGACGCCTGCGGCTCCCCCTGCCGGTCCTGCAGCTGGGCCGAGCTGGCGCGCAGCTCGGCGGTCAGCCGCCGGGCCTCCTGGAGCAGCTCGTCGGTGCGGGCGTTGGCCAGCAGCGAGCTGACGCTCGCTCCGACCGCGGCCGCGAACCGCTCCAGCAGGTCCAGGCGCAGCGCGTCGAACGGCCGGACCGAGGCGAACTCGACCACACCGAGCAACTGGTCCTCCGTCAGGATCGGCAGCAGCACCAGCTCAACGGGATCGGCCGCACCGGTGCCCGAGCAGACCGTGGCGTAGCCGGCCGGGACACCGCGCACCAGCACCGTGCGACGGTCCCTGGCCACCTGGCCCACCAGCGACTGCCCGGAGCGGAACCGGCGCGGCGCGGCGGCCGCCCCGCCCGCGGTGGCGTAGCCGGCGATCTCGACCAGCTCGCCGCCGCCGGCCGCCTCGCCGCCCGCGTCGTCGGCCAGGTAGAACGCGCCGTACTGGGCCGACACCAGCGGGGTCAGTTCCGCCATCACCAGCTCAGCCACCGCCGCCACATCCCGCTCGCCCTGCACCAGCGTCGTCAGCCGGGCCAGGTTGGTCTTCAGCCAGTCCTGCTCCTCGTTGTCCCGGGTGGTCTCGCGCAGCGAGCGCACCATGCTGTTGACGTTGTCCTTGAGGTCGGCGACCTCGCCGGAGGCGTCCACGGTGATCGAGCGGGTCAGGTCGCCGGCCGCCACCGCACCGGTCACCTCCGCGATCGCCCGCACCTGGCGGGTCAGGTTTCCCGCCAGCTCGTTGACGTTCTCGGTCAGCCGCTTCCAGGTGCCGGAGACGCCCTCGACCTCGGCCTGCCCGCCCAGGCGCCCCTCACTGCCCACCTCCCGGGCCACCCGGGTCACCTCGCCCGCGAACGCGGAGAGGCGCTCGACCATGGTGTTGATGGTCTCCTTCAGCTCCAGCATCTCGCCGCGCGCGTCCACCGTGACCTTCTGCGACAGGTCGCCGCGGGCCACCGCCGTGGCGACCTGGGAGATCGAGCGGACCTGGCCGGTCAGGTTGTGCGCCATCACGTTGACGTTCTCCGTCAGGTCCTTCCAGGTACCGCCCACCCCCGGCACCGCCGCCTGACCACCCAGCCGCCCCTCCGTCCCCACCTCACGCGCCACCCGGGTCACCTCGTCGGCGATCAGCGCGAGCTGGTCGACCATGCCGTTGTAGACCGCGCCGATCTCGCCCACCAGGCCGTCGCCGTTGGCCGGCAGGCGCAGGGCGAAGTCTCCGTCGCGCACCGCCGTCAGGCCTGCCAGCAGACGCCGCGGCATCTCCTCGCCCGGCCGCGCCGGGCCCGCAGCGCTCTCGCCCATCGACGCCACCTCGTTCGCCGCTCGGCTGTCCCTCGGCCGGCCCCCGGCTGGCCCTCGGCTGTTCCCGGCACCAGCTTCCACTCTGGCACAGCGGACGGCGCTCAGCTGTCCTGCGCGGAGCGGGTGGTGTCGCGGGCCGGGCCCCGGTGCCGGTGGTCCCAGACGGTCTGCAGCACCCGCTCCGCCGTCAGGCCGAGCAGCAGCAGCACCGTGGGGGCCCAGACCAGGGCGCACACGCCGATCGTCCAGGCCGGATGCCGGCCCGCGCCGGCCTCGACCAGCAGCGCGGCGACGGAGAGCGCCAGCAGCACGACGGCCGGCGCCACCGGCACCGCGGCCAGCACGGCGCGCAGCCGCGCGGCGGCCGTCTCGTGCAGCCGGCGCCCGAGGTCGGCGCCCAGGTCAACCTCGATCTCGCGCAGTTCCCGCCGCTGACGGCGGGTCAGCCCCTCGACCAGCACGGCCGACACCTCCTCAGTCAGCGCGCTCCCCGGTCACCCGGCCGTCCGGCTGTCCGTCCGCCGTCCGGACGATCCGGAACACCTCCTCGGCGCCGGTGAGCGCGAGCAGCCGCCGCAGCACCGGCTGCGGCTCGCGCAGCTCGACGGCGCCGCCGTGCTCCCTGGCCGCGAGCTGTGCCCGCAGCAGCAGGTTGAGCCCGGAGGAGTCGCAGAAGCGCAGTCGCGCGCAGTCCAGCACCACCCGGCGGCAGCGGGCCGACACCGCGCGGTCCAGCGCGGTCCGCAGGATCGGAACGGTGTCGTGGTCCAGCTCCCCGACCGGTGCGACCAGCACGCCGCTCACTCCCCAGGGCTGCACCGACACGCTCAGCGCGGGCCCGCCACGTCCGTCTGGACCTTCCATGGAGCGCTCCTCAGGTGGTCGCCGCGCGCCTGCCCACCGGCCGACCCGGCAAACCCCGCAGGTGGGCAGGCGCGCAGCGGTTCCGCGCGGCGGTTCCGCGCGGCGGTTCCGCGCGGCAGCCCCGGGCAGTGCGCCTCGGGCAGCCGGAGCGTCCGACCGGGCCAGCAGCGCGGTCCGGGCAGGGTCATGACGAAGCCCCAGCCCGCGAGCCGGGCCGGGGTGGCGGCCCGGATGCGTGCTGGGGCGGCGGTTGAGCCGCCCACGGGAGCGGGCGGCAGTCCGACGGGGTGTCAGCCGGTCGGCCGGTCGGCCGCCTGCGTCCGGCGCGGATCCGAGCGCCGACCCGGAGCGCCGGGAGCCCAGGGGCCACCCGGCGCAACCCCCGGTGGACTGGCCGCCGGGCGCGGCGCAGGATCGGAGGCGGCACCCGCCCCGATCTCTCCGGCGAAAGGTCGTCACCATGGTGCAGCAGCCCGCCCGGTACGCCATCACCCTGCCCGGCCCCACCGGCGCGCACGGCCCGCCGGAGGTGGTCCTGGTGCACGCCACCGGCGAGACCACCGAGGAGGGCCTGCCCGTCTACGCCGAGGAGGGCGGGCGGCTGCGGGTCGAGATCCGCGGCGGCGTGGCCCAGCCCGTCGACGTCGACCCCGAGGAGCGCCGCCACACCTCGTGGGTCGCCACGCCCATGCCCTGACCGCAGCCACGAAGCCGCGCAGCCGATGGCCGGGTGGTCACCCGACGGTCGTCGTGGCGGGGTCCAGCGCCTGGCGGACCTCGTGCTGGGACAACTGGTGGAAGTCCTGGTACCAGTCGGCCACCTTGCCCAGGTGCCATGGTTCGTGCAGGCACACCAGCTCGTCCAGCACCGGCAGCACCACGGCGGCGGCGTCACGCGCGCACACGGGGGTGGCCAGGACCAGGCGGGCCGGGTGGGCCCGGCGCAGGTGGCGCAGCGCGGCGTACGCCGTGATGCCGACGGTGAGCCCGTCGTCCACCAGGATCACCGGTCGGCCCGTCACCGCGGCGAGCGGCCGGCCCTGGCGGTAGCGCGCCTCCTGGCGGCGCAGCTCCGCCCGGCCCCGGGCCACCTCGGGCGCGAGTTGCTGCTCGGTCAGGCCCAGCAGATGCAGGGCGCGGCGGTCCAGCCGCGCCGGGTCCTGCTCCGCCATCGCTCCGATCACCACCCCCGGGCGGCCCGGTGCGGTGATCCGGTGGACCACCAGGGCGTCCAGCTCCGCGCCGAGCGACTGCGCGACGGCGGCGCCAACCACGACACCGCCGGGCGGCAGGCCGAGCACGATCGCGTCGGCCAACGCCGTACCGCCGGCAGCCTGCTGGACCCGCGCGGCCAGTTCCTGGCCGGCCTGGTCGAGGTTGCGGAACATCAGGTCCACCCTCCTCGGTGCTCGTCCGGTCGCGACGCTCGTCGCTGCGGGTGCGCGGTGCAGGCCGTCAGCGGATTTCCTGGCTGCGTTCCCATGGTCGGTGCTCCTGACTCCGGCTGTGCCGGCAGCCGGTCCCGGCCGCTCGCCTACCCGGTCGGCGGCGGTGGACACGTGCACGCACCGGCGGTGCAGGGGTGGGGCACGCGGGGCGTTTGGGGCGTGGCACGCGGGAAAGCCGCTGGTCGGGAACACCGTCGCCGCGGCGACCTGCGGAACTGGAGGAGGCGCGGCCGACCACGGCCGACTGGTGCGGCAGACCCGCCACGGATCTGCCGCAGGTCCTGCGGGTGCGCCCCGAACGAGTGCGCCCCGAACCGAAGGAGTGAACCGTGAGCAAGTCGAGCAACCCTGAGCACCAGGACGCCGAACCGGTCGAGACCCCGGAGTCCCGGATGACCGGCGAAGGCGGGCCGCCCCCCACCGAGGAGCAGAAGGACCGTTCGGACGGCCCGGAGTTCGCCGCGCCGACACCGTCCGAGCCCCAGCACGGGTCCTCGAACAGCTGACGCCGCTGCGGTGCCGGAACCACGCACGCACAGCAGCATCCCGCCGGCCTGGCAGCCCGCAGATCCCGTGAAGCCCGCCTCCCCGCAGCTGCGGGGAGGCGGGCTTCACGGGATCGGGGTCAGTGCTTGAGCGCGTCCTTGGCCTTCTGGCCGGCCTGGAACGTGTCGCCCTTGACCTGTTCGGCCTTGCCCTTGGCGGCGAGGCGCTCGTTGCCCACGGCCTTGCCCGTGGCTTCCTTCGCCTTGCCCTTGACAGTCTGCGCGGTGTGCTTGGCCTTCTTCCCGGCGCTCATCGTGACCTCCTTGTCTGTTCAGTCCCTTATGTCGCGCTTGCCCACTCTGCGGCGCCTCAAGCCCGTTTTCCGGCACGGCGGCCGGAGAGCGGGAGGCTAGTCCCGGGCCAGCAGGGGGCCGAGCGGGCCGAGGTCGATGTTGAGGTCGTCGGCGGTGAGGCCGAAACGCTCCTGCAGGTCCGCCATGCGGTCCTCGAGCGCCATCAGGGTCAGGCCGATCCTCTCCACTTGGTCGTCGCTGAGGTCGCCCTGGTCGATCCGGCGCAGCGCCTGGCGCTCCATCAGCTGCCGGACCAGCTCCACCACGGTGAGGACCAGGGAGGCCAGGTCGCGTCCGACCGTCTCGGGGTCCAGGGCGATGCGACGACCCGGTTCCGCCCCGTGCTCGGCCGCTCCGGTGGCCGCCTGCGGCTCTGGCTCAGGCCGGTCGTCCCGGTAGCCGTTCCCGTTCACGGCGGGCTCCGGTCCAGGTCGGCGGTGATCGACCGGACCGAGGCGACCAGGGCCCGCAGGCTGATGCGCACCAGGTCGACGTCGGCGATCGACAGCGTGATCTCGCCCTCGATCACCACACCACCGGCCAGCACCCGGTCGAGCAGGTCGACCAGGGCGACGTTGCGCTGGTCGGGCAGCGTGGCCGGCGGGGCGGAACGGGCAGGTTGCGACACCGTGCTCACTCCCCGTCGGGTGCGGTCGGGAAGTCGGCGAAGGAGTAGGGGGGCCACGGCCCGGAGAGTTCCAGCCGCAGCACCGGCGCGTGGGCCTCCCGCAGCTCGGCCATCCGGCGCGCCAGTTCGTCGGTGCGGGAGCGATCCACCAGGTAGGCGCCGTTGAGGACCATCGGATCGCGGACGCCGCTCGCCTCGGGGGACTGCGCCGGGTGTTCGGTGGCCTCCGCGGCGACCTCGGTGAGCGCTCCGTGGACCTGTCGCCCGCGCTCGACCGCCTCGTCCAGCAGGTGCGCGCTGCGGTCGCGGGCCGCGCGCCGGCGCAACAGGTACGCGGTCCCGGGGCGGTCGTGGGCGGCAGCGGTCCCGGGTGCCACGACCTCCTGGTCCGGCTGGCCGACGGCGTCGAGGTAGGCCTTGACACCCCACTCCGTGCGATCGGCGATCCGCCGCAGGGCTGCCTCGAACCCGGTCCGGTGGTCCGCGAGCAGGCTCAGGACCCGTTCCTCGTCGCGGTAGAGGGTGGCGAAGCGCAACGGCAGGGTGGGCGCGCTGCTGGTGAGGGCGTCGATGACCCGGTGGTGGGCGCGCACCGCCTGCTCCAGCCAGCCGGGGTCCCGCAGTCGGCGCTCCAGCGCGGGCGCCTCGAACTCCGCGCGCGGTACCGGTCCCGCCGCTGCCGCGAGGTGCTGCGCGGTGACCAGGCGCGGGTGCTCGCCGGCCACCCCCGACAGGCCGCGCAGGGTGGCGGGGTCGGGCGCGGCACCGGCGGGCAGCACCGCGTAGAGCCAGGTGTAGGCGTCGGCGGTCATGGCGGCGTGCCTCCGTGGCGGGCCGTCGGGTGCCGGGCTGTCGAGCGACGGGCCGTCGGCTTCTCCTCGTCCTGCCGGCCCGGGCGGCTGCTCGTGCGCCGGGCCGGGCGCGGGGTCGGCGCCCCGTCGTCCGCCGATTCGCTGCGGGCCGCCTCCAGCTCGCCGAGACGCTCGCGCAGCTGCCGGTTCTCGACTTCCAGGTCGCGATGTCCGGAGGAGAGCGTCGGGTCGTGCTCCCACCAGTCGATGCCCATCTCCCGCGCCCGGTCGACCGAGGCGATCAGCAGCCGGATCTTGATCGTGAGCAGCTCGATGTCCAGCAGGTTGATCCGGATGTCGCCGGCGATGACGATGCCCTTGTCCAGGACCCGCTCCAGCAGGTCGGCCAGGTTGGCGGGCTGCGGCGCGGCTGCGGTGCGCGGTGCGGTGGGCAGGGTCCCGGCGCCCTGCCACGGGGTCAGGTCGCTCATGACTGCTCCTCCCGGGCTGCGCGGCCGCGGTGGTAGCGGCTCTCCCGGTGGCAGGAGAGCAGCTCACCCTCCTGGTCCAGGGCCACCGCGTACACGGCCAGGATGTCGGTGGAGTCCGGGATGCGCCGGCTCTCCAGGACCTCGACGCCGATCCGCCATCCGTCGTCGCTCCGCTCCAGCGAGGTGATGCTCTCCGGGGCGCGCCCGGTCAGGGCGCGGACCTCACGCGCGGCGTGGGCGGCGGCCTCGGCACCGCTGAGTCGAGCGGTGCTGCCCGGGGCCGCGGAGGCCGCGGACGGGCTCTTCCGGCGAGGGCGCTCGGTGTCGTCCTCGGCGGGACGCGGACGGGTGCGACGCGCCGGGCGCTCGGTGTCGTCCTCGGCAGGGCGCGGGCGGGCCCGACGGGCCGGGCGCTCGGTGTCGTCCTCGGCAGGGCGCGGGCGGGTGCGACGCGCCGGGCGCTCGGTGTCGTCCTCGGCAGGGCGCGGACGGGCCCGACGGGCCGGATGCTCGGCAGGTCGGCGGGAGTGATGCTCGGACTCGGGCACGGGTCACACCTCCCCGCCCCCGCTGGTGCGCGTGGCGGTCCACAGACGCCGTACCAGTTCCTCCTCCTGCTGCGCCGCCTCCTGCTCGCTGATCGTGCCGTCCTCCCGGGCCGTCTGGACGGCCATCAGCTGCCGACGGATCACCGCCGGGTCGTTCAGCTCGCGCACCGCCTCGTCGTACAGCTGCTCGGCGACCCACACGACGCCGCGCACGGGGGCGAGCGGCAGGGTGAACAGACCGGTGATCAGTCCCATGGCGGGCCCCCCTCCTGCACGTCCACGACCTGTGAGGCGAAGTCGTACGGCGCCAGCGGACCGAGCAGGCGCAGCTCGAGCCACCCGTCCCAGTCGGCGGCCAGCTCCTCGGCGGCCCGTTCGAACTCCTGCCACCCGCTGTGCGGGACGAGGAAGGAGGCGTTGACCGGTCGGTCGGCCGTGGCGTCGGCACTCGACGCCCGCGCGGCGAGTGGTGCCAGGGTGCGCATCAGCAGTTCGGCGTCCTGCGCACCGAGGGTGGTGAGCTCCTGGGAGACGAGTTCACCCAGTTGGATCCGCTGGAGCCGGGCCGCGTCCTCGGGCAGGGCGGCCACCTGGTCGCGCAGCCGGGCGATGTCGGGGCGCTCGTCCACGATCGCCCGCAGCACCCGGTCCTGCCGGTAGCTCCCGCGGACGCTGAACTGCGCATGGCCCGCCAGGTCGCCGAGACCGGCGAGGAACCGCTCCTGCTGCGGCGCGAGCAGCTCCGCGGTCACCGACTCCCGGTCGCGCACCAACGCGCCGAACCGGAACGGCAGGACCGCGGTCCGGTGGGCCGCCAGGGAGTCCAGCACCCTGCTGTGCGCGAGCAGGTCGCCCGGGGTACCCAGCGGGCGGCCCAGGTCGATCTCGCTCACCACGGCGGCAACCTGACGGTGCCGCACCAGAGCGACCGGTGACGGCGGGTCGCCGACGCCCTCGACGCCGCGCGGGGCGTGCGCTTCGGCCGGGACCACGCCGTACACGTAACAGGCCGAGCCGTCCGGGGCCGGCGAGTCGGTGTCAGTCATTCCGCACGCTCCTTCCGAGCTGCGGCCGACCGCCTGCGCTTGGGCCGCTCCTGCGGCTGTTCCTCCTCTTCCTCGTCGTCGTCACTGTCGTCGTCGCCGTGGCCGCGTACTCGGTCGACCACGCCGGAGACCGTGTCCTTCGCGCCCTCCAGCGCGCCGCGGGTCTTGTGCCGGGCGCCGCCCTCCTGCATGTCGTCCATCAGCTCGGGCAGGCCCTCGCTCTTGTCGTCCCGCAGGTCCAGCCGGTTGACGGCTTCGGCGAACCGCAGGTACGTGTCCACACTGGCCACCACGATGCGTGCGTCGATGGTCAGCAGTTCGATGCCGACCAGCGAGACCCGCACGTAGATGTCGATGACCAGGCCCTTGTCCAGGATGAGGTCGATGACGTCGACCAGGCCGCTGGACGAGGGGCGGTCCAGGTAATGGCTGGGACGTGGGGCAACGGTCACTGCTCTCACCTGTTCCGGGCGGGCGCACGCCGGCTACTGCGCCGGGCGGGCTCCTCACCGTTGTCGTCCTCGTCCTCGTCGGCGTCGTACTCGTCCTCGTCGCCCCAGTCGTCCTCGCCCTCGTCGTCGGCCTCCTCGTCCTCCTCGTCGGCCTCCTCGCCGTCCTCGTCCTCGTACGCCGACTCGGGCGTCTCCTCCTCGTCCTCCTCGTCGTCGTAGTCGTCTTGGTCCTCGTCCTCGTCCTGGTCCTCGTCGTCGTACTCGTCCTGCGGTTGCTCCTCGTCGTCCTCCGACTCCTCCTCGTCCTCCGGCTGCTCGTCGTCGTACTCGTCCTCGGCCTCCTCGGAGTCCTCGGCCTCGTCCTCGGCGCCGTCGGAGTCCTCGGCAGCCGCGTCCTCCTCTTCGAGGGCCTCCTCGTGGGTGCGCACCACCTCGCTGTCGCGGATCTCACCGCGCCAGCCCTCCACCCCGTCGGGGTCGAGGATCGTCTGCATCATCACGTGGCGGCGGAAATGCTTGAGTTCGAGACGCACACGCCGGCCCTGGGCCCGCCACAGGTTGCCGGTCCGCTCGAACAGGCCCTGCGGGTGGTACTCCAGCACGAGGAGGATCCTGGTGAGGTTCGGGGTGATCTCATGGAACGTCACCGTGCCGTCCGCCGAGCCCTTTTCGCCCTTCGAACGCCACACGATCAACTCGTCCGGGACCTGCTGGATGATCGTCGACTCCCAGGTGCGGTGCGACAGGAAGATGCCGGCCTTCCAGGTGAGCTTCTGGTCGTCCTTCTGGTCGACCTGCTCCAGGCGCTTGGTGTACTTCGGGAAGTCCTGGAACTGCGTCCACTGGTTGTACGCCACCCGGATCGGGACGCCGACGTCGATCTGCTCCACGATGTTGGTGGCCTTCGTCGCCTTGCCGCCACCTCCCCCACCGCCTCCCCCGCCCCCGCCCCCACCGCCGTCGCCGTCACCATCGCCGTCACCGTCGTCGCCCCCGCCGCCGCCGAACGCACCGGTCACGGCCTGCTTGAGCCCGCCGGCGCCGGCCCCCAGCAGGGTCTTCGTCAAGGACGGGAGAACGCCGCCGCCACCCTGGCCGCCGCCGTTCTCGACAAGGCCGACCAGCCGGTCGGTCAGGCCGCCCATCTTGTCCGTGGCCGCCGACACTGCGCGCTCCCCCAGCGCGGACAGGAATTCGCGGCCCTGCTCCATCAGTCGGTCGGTCGGCAGTTGCTCCAGCACACTGCCGAGCCCCGTCGTCCGCTCCTCAGCCATCGGACTCAGCCCCGCTTCCGGGACGTCGCCGTGCGGCTACCGGTGCTCTTGCGCGCCGGCGAGGAGCTGGCCGTCTTCCGCGTGGCCGACGAGGAGGCAGCCTTCTTCGCGGTCCCCGTGCTCTTGCGCGGCGAGGCGGCCTTCTTCTCCGGCGCCCTGCTCGCGCTCTTCTTCGCGGCCGCAGGCGCCCGTGGCGTCCGGGACGCCGTACCGGATGCCGACTTCTTCGCCGAAGCGGATGCCGTTTTCTTCGCTGTACCGGATGCCGGCTTCTTCGCCGAAGCGGATGCCGTCTTCTTCGCCGGGCCACCGCTGGACGTACGACTCGAGGTTGTACGCCGCGTGCCCTTGGCGGCAGAGGACCCCGGGCTCTTCGCCGGGCTGCGCTTCGAGGCGCTGGTCCGGGACGGCCGGCGGGCCGGCGGCTTCTCGTCCTCCTGGTCCTCGTCCTCCTCCTGGTC
>NZ_PYBW01000119.1 GCF_003205575.1 Streptomyces tateyamensis | reverse complement strand
GCCTCCGGCGAGAAACAGGAGTAGCAACGGGGGCCCACCGGCCCGCTCCCCGAGCCGCTGGAGCGGCGCGGTCCCTCGGCACAGGGGTCCGTGCGAGCACGTTGCTCCGGCGTCCACCCTCACGGCTCAGGAGGTACCGGCACCATGGCAGTCACCGACCAGGCGATCGACCGGATCAAGGAGATGATCGTCCACGGCGCGCTGCACCCGGGTACCCGGCTGCCGCCGGAGGCCGAACTCGCCGAGCAGCTCGGCCTGTCGCGCAGTTCGCTGCGCGAGGCCGTCCGGGCGCTGACCGCGATGCGGATCCTGGTCACCAAGCAGGGCGACGGCACCTACGTCTCCGGCCTCGAACCGCACCTGCTGCTGGAGGCGATGACCTTCGCCGCCGATGTCTCGCACGGCCACAGCGCCCGCCAACTGCTCCAAGTGCGCCGCCTGCTCGAGCCGCAGGCGGTCGCGCTGGCGGCAGGCAAGCTGACGGACCCTCAACTCCGCGCGTTGCGCAGCATACTGGACCGCTGCACGGACGAGATCAGCATCGAGGAGTTCATCGAGCTCGACATCGAGTTCCACCGCACCATCGCCGACTCGGTCGGCAATCCGGTCCTGTCCACCCTGCTCGGCATCCTGTCCACCCACACCCAGCGGGTGCGCATCGTGCGCGGGACCGTGCCGCCGCCACCGGACGGGCACCTGGCGTCCGCCGTCAGCGGTGGCACCGCCCGCCAGCAGGCGCACCGCGAGCACGAGGCGATCTGGCGCGCCCTGGTCGCCCGCGACGCCGGGCTCGCCGCCGGGGCCGCCGCGGTGCACGTGGCCGCCGTGGAGGACTGGCTGGCCGACCGGCTTCCGATCGACACCGCGGCGCCCGAGCCGACCACTGCCTGACGCGGCACCAGTCCGCCCGACGCGGGCCTTCGGCCCTGCGCGAGCCCGCTCGGCGGGCATCCCCAAGGCACACCCCCAACGGGACCCCGGCCCGCCGTCATCGGGGCCGATGTCCCGCGCTGCCTGGGACGACCCGCAGCTTCACCACCCCACCCAGTGCGTCACTGACGTGCCGTCCGCAGCGGTGCGTCGCAGCCAGAGAGGCTGGTCCATGAAGATCCCCCGCGTGAGACTCCTCGCCGGTACGAGTGCCGCGGCCCTGACGGCCGCGTTGACGGCGCTCTTCCCCGGCTCGGCCACGGCCGCCGGCGCCACCACCCTGTACGCCTCGCCGACCGGCAGCGGCTCGACCTGCTCGCAGGCCGCGCCCTGCTCGCTCACCGGTGCGCAGGCCGCGGTGCGGGCGCTGAACCCCGCCGGCAGCGGCGCCTCTGTCACCGTCGACCTGCTGGACGGCACCTACCGCCCCTCCACCAGCTGGAAGTTCACCGCCGCCGACTCCGGCAGCCCCGGGCGCCCCGTCGTCTGGCAGGCCGCTCCTGGCGCGCACCCGGTGATCTCCGGTGCCAGCCAGGTGACCGGCTGGACCGAGGTGGCCGGCTCCGGTGTCTGGTCCGCGCCGGTACCGGCCGGCAGTGCGAGCCGCCAGCTGTACGTCAACGGGCAGGAAGCGCCGATCGCGCAGGCGAGCCCGGGCGCGCTCGGCTTCGCGGGCGGCTGGTCCGGCTCGGCCACCGGGTACTCCATCAGCGGCGACGCCGCCGCCACCGCCTGGTTCGCCGGGCTGACTCCGGCCCAGGTGGCCGGCGTCGAGTTCGACTACCCGGCCGGCAACGGCGCCTGGACCGAGTCCCGTTGCCGGGTGGCCTCCTACGGCGGCGGCGTGCTGACGATGGCCCAGCCCTGCTGGACCGACGTCACCGCCCGCGCCGGATTCAGCCAGGGCAGCGGCGGACTGCCCTCAATGAACCCCTCGACCATGCCCGCCCTGCTGCAGGACGCCAAGGCGCTGCTGCACCCGGGCCAGTGGTTCCTCGACCAGGCCGGCAGCACGCTCTACTACCAGCCGCTGCCCGGACAGCAGTTGAGTGGGACGGACGTCGAACTCCCGCACCTGGAGACCCTGCTGCAGGGCGCGGGCACGCTGGCCGCCCCGCTGCACGACCTCACCTTCAGCGGCCTGCAGTTCTCGTACGCGACCTGGAACGATCCGTCCTCGCCGGCCGGCTTCTCCGACGTGCAGAGCAACCTGCGGATCACCGGCGCGCACAACCAGGGCATGTGCACCTTCGCCAACCCCGCCGGCAGCTGCCCGTGGGGCGCGCTGACCCAGCCGCTGGCCAACGTCGACTTCACCGCCACCACCAACCTCAGCCTCACCGGCAACCGCTTCGCCGAACTCGGCGGCGCCGGCCTCGGCGTGCGCTACGGCGCCCGCAACACGCTCGTCCAGGGCAACGAGTTCACCGACACCGCCTCCACCGGCCTGCTGCTCGGCTGCACCGCCGACCCGAACCCGACCAACCCCAACCCGGCCACCGACCCCGACACCGCCGCGGTGATCAAGCAGAGCTGCACCCCGGACGCCTCGGCGGTCAGCGGCGACATCATCGGCACCAACGAGATCCTCACCGGCACCACGGTCGCCGACAACACGGTGCACCACACGGGCACCGACTACTCCTCGGCGCCGGGCATCACCCTGCTCTTCGCCCAGGGCACCACGATCACCCACAACACCCTGTACGACCTGCCCTACGACGCCATCACGGCCGGCGTGAGCCAGGGCCACACCGACCAGGCGAGCACGCCCGAGAACGTCGTCAACATCAACCAGAACAACAGCATCGGCAACAACGTCTTCCACGACTACATGTCCGTGCGCTCCGACGGCGGCGCCGTCTACGCCGAGGGCCACCAGGCCCAGTACTACGACGCGAGCGGGAACCCGACCACGTACGACAGGGCCGACCCGGTCCAGACCCTGGCCCACGGCCTCCAGGTGACCGGCAACGTCGCCTACAACGGCCACAACGCGAACTTCACCTACTACGACGACGCCGGCTCCGAGTGGATCAACTGGCAGGGCAACGCCGGCATCGGCATCCCCAGCATCGCGTCGACCGGCGGCTGCAGCCAGACCGGGCACATCTGGACCACCGGCAGCTACTTCTCCCTCGCCACCGTCAACAAGGCCGCCTGCGCCGCCGCGGTCGACCTGCACGCCGGAGGCAACACCACGATCCCGGCCACTCCCGGGCCCGGAGACCTGCCGAGCGCCCTGCTCTCGGGCGCCGGGCCGCGCGCACCGTACGCCCGGTCCGACGGCGGCCGGACCCGCTACGTCTCGCCGGTCTCCGGCGGCAACCAGGTGCTGATCGCCGGCGACGGCTTCGGCACCGCCACCCAGGTCTACGCGGGCGGCACCCCGCTGGCCGCCGGTAGCGTCCAACTGCTCGGCAGCGGCTTCCTGGTCGCCACCGTCCCCGCCGGCACCACCGCCGGACAGCTCTGGGTGGCCGGCCGCGTCGACGACTCCGACCCGTCGATCGGCTACCAGGGCTTCGCCACCAGCGGGAACCGCGGGGTCGGTGACCTCGGCGACGACGTGCACTACGCCACCGCCGACGGGTCCACCGCGAGCTACGCCTTCACCGGCGCCACCCTGCAGGTCTACGGCGAGCTCAACACCGACCAGGGCACCCTCGGCATCACCGTCGACGGCGGCACCCAGCAGAGCGTCAACACCGTCCCCACCGACGGCCGGCGGCACAGCAACGTGCCCGTCTTCACCGTCACCGGCCTGAGCGCCGGCCCGCACACCGTCACCGTCAGCAAGCTGTCCGGCCAGTACGCCACCCTCGACGGCTTCGGCACCGCCGCCACCGCCCCGCCCGCCCTGCGGACCAACGACACCGACCCGTCGATCAGCTACAGCGGCTTCGCCGGCACCGGGAACCGCGGCCTCGGCGACTACGGCGACGACGTGCACTACGCGAGCGCCGACGGGTCCACCGCGAGCTACACCTTCAGCGGCAGCTTCGTCCTGGTCTACGGCGAACTCAACACCGATCAGGGGAACATCGGCGTCGCGATCGACGGCGGCCCGCAGCAGACCGTCAGCACCCTCTCCGCGGACGGGGTGCGCCACTCCGACACCCCGGTGTTCAGCGCGGCCGGCCTGGCGGGCGGCAGCCACACCATCGTGATCACCAAGCTCTCCGGGCAGTACAGCACCCTGGACGGCTTCGGCACCCCGTAGCGATAGCGTTCCCCCCGCTGCACCGCTGCACCGCTGCACCGCTGCACCGCTGCACCGCTGCACCGCGGCCCCGACCAGGGCGGCGCGGGCCGCACGCCTGTCCGCGCGGCGGCTCGCAGCGGGCATACTTGGTCCAGACATCGGACCAAAGGAAGGCACCACACGTGGCCGTCACCGACGAGGCCATTGAGAAGATCAAGTCGATGATCCTCTCCGGCCAGCTCAAGCCCGGCGAGCGGCTGCCCAAGGAGCCGGTACTGGCCGCGGAGTTGGGGCTGTCGCGGAACTCGCTGCGGGAGGCGGTCAAGGCGCTTTCGCTGCTGAACGTCCTCGTGGTGCGCCAGGGTGATGGGACGTATGTCAGCAGCCTGGCGGCGCCGGACCTGTTGGAGACCCTGACCTTCCTGGTCGACCTGCACCAGGACGAGTCACTGCTGGAGCTGTTCCAGGTGCGCTCCGTGCTGGAGTCGGCAGCCGCAGGGCTGGCCGCGCAGCAGGTGACCGACGATCAGCTGACGGGCCTGGCCGACCTGCTCGACGGGCTGAGCGCCGACTCCACGGTCGAGGAACTGGTCGCCAACGACCTGGAGTTCCACCGGCGGATCGCCGAGGCCGCGGGCAACACCGTGCTCGCCTCGATGCTCGACTCGCTCTCCCAGCGGACCGCCCGCGCCCGGGTCTGGCGCGGGCTGACCCAGGAGGGGGCGGTCGAGCGGACGATGGCCGAGCACCGGGCGATCCTCGACTCGATCGCCGCCCGCGACGTGACCGCCGCCCAGGCCCGCGCCACCGCCCACATCGCGGGCGTCACCGACTGGCTGCGCCGCGCGGCCGGCTGACAGCGACAGGCCGTCAGGTGGTCGGCCGGCACGAACAGGAGGCCGTTGCGGACCGCGAGCGCGCGAAAGGCTTCGAAGTCGGTGCGGGCCTGCCAAGGCTGGTCGATCGCCGGGGTGAAGGAGTTCACGAACGGGTGCATGGAGCACGAGGGCAGTGTGCCGGGGGCCGGGGTGAGGCGATGCGCACCTCACCCCGGCCCCCGGGAACCGGCCAGGCCTCAGCCTTGCGCCGCGTCCCGGTAGACCAGCAGGGCGTCCGGGTTCAGCGGGCTCGGCGCGGGCAGGCCGGCGGGCAGGACCGTCCGCACCAGGTCGAAGACCTGCTCGGCGGCCGGCCGGCCGAACTCCGCGATGGTCGGTGTGGCCTGCAGGACCGCGCCACCGGCAGCGAGCCCGATGGTGCGGTGGAAACCGCCGGCCTGCCCGGCCGCCACCCGGGGCAGGAGCTCCTCCGGGCACACCGTGACCCAGGAGTAGCCGCGCAGCACCGTCCGCCCGAGCTGGACGGAGTCCACGATGCTGCGGTTCAACGCCAGGTCGAGCGGCGTCTCCTTTCGGAAGTTGGCTGAGGAGATCGATCCGAACACCGGGGACGCCTGGTCCAGGCAGCGGCGCAGGTGCTCGACCAGGCCGCTGCAGAACGCCGGATCGGCGCACTCCTCCTCGGTGGCGGAGAGGTCCAGCGCCAGCAGGGCCCGAGTGTCCCGGAAGACGCTCTGGGTCAGTTGGAGCCGAAGGGCCAGTTCGTCGTCGGGCCCTGCATCGCGCGGCTCGACGAGGTAGCTGGCATAGGGCGAGTCTCCGTTGATCGCCTTGTCCAGGTGCCCGAACGCAGCCTTGCCGGCCCGGAAGCGCTTGGACTCGGCAGCGAGGTCCGAGGCGAGGACCCAGCCGGCCGTGAGTCCGCGGGACTTGAGCGCAGCGGGGTCGAAGAACTGGGCGAAGGCACCCGTTCGTGCGTTGTCGAACCAGCCCCGCACGGTATCCCGGCCGTGTTCTGCGAGGTCGACGGTCGCCTCCAGGCGAACCAACATGGTGTGATCATCTCCTTCAGTGCTGGTGGTGCGGCAGCTGGTGCCCGGTCCTCGTGGCCGTCAGATCGTCACGAGTCCAGGAGCGCCGACGCCGCCGAAGCCGGGGATCAGGCCACCGAACGGCCAGCCGTTGAGTCCGGGCATGGGGACCACCATGCCGCCACAGGGCCCGGCGGCAATCGGGCCGCCACCGCCGCACGGTGCCGGCGCCGGGGCCGGCTGGGGAGCCGGTGCCGGTGCTGGTGCCGGGGCCGGCTTCGCGAATGGGTCCTCCTTCGGCCTCTTGGACTTGTTGGTCCCGTAGAACCTCATTCCGGGATACGCGTCCTGGGACCAGACATCCTGCCAACCCTGCTTGGAGTTCACAACGCCACGCGGCAGGTCACCGCCGGCCACCACCGACCGGGTGTCACCGAATTCCTTGAAGTATGCCGTCAGGCCCTGGATGTAGCGATCGAGGTCCTTGGGACCGTCGGTCTTCCCGTAGTCGTTGCCGGGCTTGATCTCCCAGACGTAGACAGTCGCAGAGGTCCACAGGATCAGGTCCGCCGCACCGTCGTTGCCGGTCTTGTTGCCGCTCGCCCCGGGTACCTTGTTCGCCAGCGTGCCACCTGGTCCGACGTCGACCGTGACGTAGCCGTTCAGGTTCTGCGACGACCGCCAGGCCTCCGCGTACAGACCGCTCAGGCAGACCGCGGCATCGTGGCCCGACAGGCCCTGCGTCCCCGGACCGGCGCAGTTGGTGGCGACATTGCTCGTGCCGCCGTTGCGCACGACGTGGTTCGGTGCGCCGCCCTGCTGAGCCTGGACCTTGTCGAAGGACTCCGCCTGCTGCTCCAGGTCCTGCTCGACCTCGTCCGCGTGCTCGGTGTGGTAGTCCTGCAACTGCTGCGCGTTGCCGAAGGCGAGGCCCGTGATGTCGTCCGGGATCATCTTCCCGTCGGCATCACTGGTGTTGGTGGGCTTGTTGTCGGCGTAGGCGTATCCGTTCCATTGCTGCGGGTCGTTACTCGCCAGCAGTGGGTCGGGGTTGATGAAGCGTCCGGTGGACGCCTGGTACTCGCGGGCACCGAGGTTGGTGAGTTCGCTGGTGGTGTCCTTGGTGCCGCCGACGAAGCCGTGGTCGCCGGCCCAGTTGTTGGTGGCGGTGGTGGTGGCGCGCGGATTGCCGAACGGATCGACCGGGTTGCGCGTCTCGGTCAGCGACGTGGCATCCAGGGCAAGGGTGTTGGTGCCGTGCGGGTCCGCGACCTGGTAGGTCTTGGTGTTCGCGGTGGCAACCAGGGAGAGGCCGCCGGGCATCGGGAAGTAGCGAGTCCCCGTGGTGGCCCTGGTGTTCTTGTTGTACGTCAGCTCGTCATTGGTCGCGCCCAGCGTGAGGATGGTCTGGGTGGGGTTGCTGCGCTCCAGCAGGTTGCCGTCGGCGTCGTAGACGTAGGTCGTGGTGACCCCGCCGCGGGTGGTGCTGGCGAGCCGGCCCTCGGCATCCCAGGTCAGCACCGAGGTGTTGCCGGCGTCGATGGCGTTCCAGGTCTGGGTGCTCCAGAGCGGGTTCTGGTTCGGCGCGGAGGCGTTCTTGTAGACGACGAGGTTGCCGTCGTCCTGAAGGGCCAGATAAGCACCGGAGTTGGGGTACGTACCGGAGGCCCAGAGCGGGTTGCGGTTGCTGTCGTAGACGACGAAGTTGCCGTCGGCCTGCATGGTCGCGTAGGCGCCGGCGTGGCCGTAGGTGTGGCTGGACCAGGTCACCGCACCCGTGCGCAGGGACACCAGGACCAGGTTGCCGTCCGCCTGCATGGACAGGCGGCTGCTGTTGGAGGTGATGCTCTGCCCGGACGGCAGCACCCACCCGCCGTTCAGATTCCGTGTCCCGGCCGGGTCCACGATCTTCGTCGTGTTCCCCGCCGCGTCGTACTGGTCGCCGCCGGCGGGGTTGCCGATGCCGTTGGTCACGGTCTGGCTGCTGGTCAGCGCGTGCGCGCCGCCCGCACCGTTGCCGTTGTTGACGGTGCCGGGGGCCGGGAAGGTCTGGTTGGTGGTCAGGTCGTTGGCGGTGTTGCCGCTGGCGTCATGCTGGACCAACTGGGTGCGGTTGCCCGTCAGGTCGTAGCCGTAGGACTGCCAGTACGCGGCGGGACCGCCCACTGTCGTCTTCGCCGGGGCGACCGCACCACTGGTCGGGGTGCTGTTCGTGCAGGTGCCGATCGCGCCCACGCTCGGCTGCGGGGCCATGGTGACCGTACCGGTGTCACTCCACGCGGTGCTCAGGCGGCCCAGGTAGTCGTAGCTGAAGCACTGCCGGTCCGTGCTGCCCGGGCTGTTGTCCGGGATGTTCGTGATCGCCGTGATCTGGCCGGCCTGGTTGTACGCGTAGTTCGTCTGCTGCACCGCGCCCGTCTGCGAGGGCTGCTTGTCCACGAACTGCGAGACCTGACGGCCGGTCGGCTCGTCGAAGGTGTCGGTGACCACCACCTGGGTGCCCCACGGGTTCGCCGTGGTCCGGATCGCCCGCCCGTAGGCGTCGTAACCCGTCGCCTGGTCGTACATCCACTGCGAACCGAACTGCTGACCGTAACTGGTCATCAGACCACGCGAGTCGTACGAGTACTGCAGCATCTCGCTCGGCAGGTCACCCAGACCACCACGGTTCGCCCACTGCACCGCACCCGTGATCGGGTAGTACGCCGTCTGCTCCGCGTACGAGTACGTACCTGAGGCCAGACCCACGTCCGCACCCGGAACCGTCTCGGTCACCGAGGTCGGGCGGTAGGCGGCGTCGTAGGAGCCGATGGTCTTCGTGTAGGCCGCACCGCCGGTACCGCCCACGTACCGGGTAGTACTGGCGAGCTGGCCCTTGCCACCGGTGACGGTGTCGTAGGTGTACCCGGTCAGCTGCTTGGTGGAGTCGGTGGTCGAGGTGCCGCTGTACTCAGCAGTCTTGCGCCCGAGCAGGTCGTAGCTGAACGCCAGGGTCTGACCGCGGGCGTCCATCGTGGTGGCCAGCCGACCGGCGCCGTCGAAGCTCTGCGTGGTGGTACCGGCGTCCGGGTCGGTGGACGTGGTCAGCCGGTCACGCAGGTCGTACCCGTAGGACCAGGTGTTGCCCGCCGCGTCCAGCCGGGTCGCGGCCTTCCCACTGGGCGTGTAGGTGTACTTGCTGACGTCCGCGTTACCGGTGTTGCCGGTCGCCGTGGTGGTGCGGTATTGCCAGAACTGGGCGGGGCGCCCGCGGGCATCGGTGATCGTGGTGGTCGGCATCAGCCCGGATCCGGCGGCCGGAGTGACGTCGGTGCGGTCCACACCCGGGTAAGAGGTCGTGGTGGTGCTCTGGTGGACGTCGTAGGCGCGGAACTCGCTGCTCACCGGTCGGCCGCGGCCGTCGAAGGACGTCAGGGTCGAGGACGGGACGTGCGTGGTGTCCGCGTCGAACCAGGTGGTGCTCGGCGCGCTGGTGTTCTCGTAGTAGCCCGGACTGCTCCGGAAGACGTGGCCCGAGGCGTCGTAGAAGGTGTCGGTGACCAGTCGGCCGTTGTAGCCCGCGAAGGCCGGCGTCGACTGGGTCTGCACGGTTCGGCCGAGGCCGTCCGCGATCGCGACGGAGGTGCTGTAGCCGGCGTCGTCGTAGTGCAGCGTGTTGGTCGTCACCGAGGAAGAACCACTGATCCCGTTGACCGCGTAGCTGAACGTCTGCGAGGCGTTCTGTGCCGTGGTCCGCCCGGCGGGCCAGACGGCTATGAGGCGGCCCAGGGCGTCGTAAGCCTCGGTGGCGGTCTGACCGTTGGGGTCCGTGACCGTCAGCGGGAGGGCACGGGCGATGTCCTGCACGGCCGTTCGGGTGCGCCCGGTGGCCGAGTCCGGTGCACCGGCGGGAGCAGGTGTCGTCACCGTCACCGTGTTGGGCAGTTCACCCGGATTGGCCGCCGCGTATCCGGTGGTGGTCACCGCCCCTGCGGGGTGCGCGCTGTCCGTCGCGGTGGGATCGGTCGTCGAACTGACCCGGCCGTACGCGTCGTAGCCAGTCGTCGTCGTGGTGGCGAACTGAGGGGTCCCGCCGGCGTCGTAGTGGTCCAGGACCTGTGAGCTGGTCGGATCGCCGTTCGCGCCGGCACTGCGGTACGGCTGTCCGTCGAAGAGCGTGCGCGTAGCGGCGACGGTGTTGGCGGCAGTCGGGTTGGCCGTGCAGGCACCGGCACCGGAGACGGAGAACGTCTGGGCCACCAGCGAGGTGAGCATGGGGTTGGTGCTCGTCGCGTAGGTCGGCACCACGCACACGTCCGGTGTGCCGTCGGCCGTGCTGAGCGACGTCGCCACGCGGTTGTTGTGGGCGGGGTCGGTCGTGCCCACGGTGGTCGTGGTCCGCCAGCTGACGCCGTCCGACTTCAGCTCCTTGGTGACGGCGGAGTTGGTGGTGGAGGCGTAGCGGGCGATCAGGTCCGGCAGTCCGTTGCGCGGGTGGTCCGCGGTGCTGAGCGGCCCACTGCTGGTGTGCACGGTGTAGGCGGCGAGCGAGCCGTTGAGGCCGGTGTAGGTGTCGGTCTCGAGGGTCTGGCCGGCCAGCCAGTCGTCGTCACTGATCGGGCCGCTCCTCGCGCCCGTGACGGTTCCGCCCATGCCCTGGTAGTAGGAGGTGGTGCTCTGGGTCTGCGCGCTGGTGTCGTTCGCGGCGCCGGTCACGGTGGTGACGGAGGCGTAGCCGCGGAACTGGTCCCAGGTGCGTGTCTGCGGGTCGGCCAGGGTCGCATCGTTGTGGTGGTAGGCCGGGTTGCCGTAGGTGTAGGTGGTGACCTGCGGCTTGTCACCGAGCGCGAGTTTCGGGTCCACCGTGACGGTGGAGACCGGGTAGCGCTGGAACCAGTCGTCGATCGGCGTGGTGGTCTGCGGCTTGTACCACTTGACGTTGTAGCAGTCTTTGGTGTCGCCATTGGCCTGCGCCGGCAGCGAGCTGGACGTACAGCGCTGAGAACCGGTGGTCTGGTAGACCACCCCGATGGTGCCACCGGTCTCGGTGGTGACCACCGTCAGCCGCGGGCGGTTGTAGTCCGGGCGGGTCAGCAGCGCAGGCACCCGGTTCGGGTAGAGCATCCAGGAGAAGGAGACCGGCGGCAGCGGCGGCACAGCCGCCTGGCCGTTGAGATTGTCCTGGCCGGTGCGTTGGATCGAGGCGAGCCAGGGGACCTGGGTGTTCTCGGTCGGGTTCTGCACGTTCACGAACACGTGGTTCAGTACGTAGCTGTCCACGGTGTGGTAGCTGCCGTTCGAGCGGACCTGGGTGGCGATCGAATTCAGCCACCGGGAGGTCCAGAACGAGGGCGCACCGTTGGCACAGTTCGTAGTTGTCTGGTCGCACTGCTGGTCCAGCGGCACGTCCGGCCAGTTGGCGCCGTTCGCCACCGTCCGCTGGGAGGGGTCACACCCCCCGGAGGTCACGCAGCGCTCGCCGGAGCTGAAGACCACCTTCGCCGCACTCTGGTAGGTGCCGCCGGCCGCGATCTGGTCGGACAGCCGCTGACCGTAGTCGATCTCGGCCAACTCACCAGCTCGCGTGTAGGAGTTGGTGGTCGTGGGATTTCCGCCACGCGCGTACCAGTTGGCCTCGGCGTTGTACGTGTAGGTCGTCAGGTTCCCGTGCACGTCGACCACGGCATCGAGGTTCCAGCGCCAGGCCATCTGGCACCAGGACTGCTGGCCGGTCGAGGAGTTGTAGCAGGGGTCGCCCGAGTTGGGCGAGAACACCGGCACTGTCCACGCCGACTGCGCGTCCGGACCGAGGCCGCTCGCCTTGCCGTCCGTACCCGGCAGGTGGCTGGCACCGAAGTAGTAGACGGTGCCGGAAGTGTCGGTCACCCGCAGGTAGGAGCCGTTCCAGGTGCCGTTGTTGGCCCCGGCCAGGTACTCGATCTTGGTGCCGTCGTCGTTCTTCAGGTGCCACGAGCAGGCCGACTGCTCCAGGTTGTTACTGGAGTTGTCACAGGTGGAGTCCACCGGGACGAGTTCACCGGAGTGGCTGCCCAGCGACATGGTCAGGTTCGCGCCCGCCCAGCAGTCGTCACCGGAGCTCGGCATGCCGTCCCGGCTGCATGGCTGGAACGAACGCTCCACGAAACTGTTGCCCAGGCCCCAGCCGTCGCTGCCCACCCAGGAGGCCTGGGAGTTGGTGGCGGAGGTCAGGCCGTCCACCGAAGCGGAGTCGTAGGACAGCGCGACCGTGGGAGCGGACCCGCCCAGCGTCGGCGGCAACGCTATCGGGTACTGGTAGGTGAAGGCGCCAGAGGCACTGCCGGCTGCCCATCCTGCGCTGGGGTTCAGCGAGGTCGCGCTGTAGGTGCCGGCGCCGCTGGAGGTGCCGGAGACCACGCCCAGCGTCATCGGCGTGGCTGCCGCCGCCTGCGTTGCCGTCATCGCCCGCGCCGCGCCGGTCGGGCCGGGCGGCACGGTGACATCGGCCACCAGCCGGTTCGCAGCCGCGTCGTAGTGCGAGGGCAGCGGTGTGCGCTTCTGACACTCCGAGAGCTGGGGCGTGGTCAGCGCACAGGACGGGAGCTGCACCAACTGCGCGCGGGAGGCGAAGTTGCCGCCGACTGCGCTCAGCCGGCCGAGGTCCAGGCCGACCCGCAGGGCGGCGCCCGGCTTGGCGCCGTCGCCGCTGACGGTGATGGCGCCGCCCGGGGCGCCCGCCGCAGCGGCGGCTCCCGGATCGGCGACCGCCACCTGCACCGGGCCACCCGCAGCCGGCGCGGCATCCGCCTCCGTTGCCTGTGCGGTCGCGGCAGCCGCCTTGGGCGCTTCAGCGCTCAGCCAGACCGGCAGCGAGCCGGCCTGCACCTCCGCGCCCAGCGCCGGACCCTGCTCGAGCGTGCCCGCGGCGTTGATCCGCGGCGCCGTCAGCCCCGCCGAGGGCGCCACCGGCACCGTCACGGTCGCCTGCCCGGCGTGGAACCTCTTCGCGGCCGGCGGCGTCCACACCTGCCCCGCCGGGAAGGACGGCTTGCTCGCCGCCAAGGCCGGCCGGTTGGTGCCGGAGACGGATGGCGTCTTCGGCAGCGGTGTGCCCGGCGTCCAGATCCTGTGTTGCTGAGTGGGCGTCAGTGCGAAGGCTGGGGTGGACAGCAACGCCGTCACCACCCCCAGCGCGCTGGCTACCGCTGCTGAGCGCAGCACTGTTGGCCGACTGGCAGCAGGCCAGCCGGCAGTACGAATTGCCATGGAATCCCCCAGACACGGCGGTGCGCCAGCGCAACCACCAGGAGTGTTCCTATCGACAGCTGATAGGTAGCGCCGAAACTAGCGCCCCTGCCACTGACGGAGCGAGAACAGCGGGGATCACCTGACGGTGATTCATCTCACAGGTCGCTATGTCCGCGATATACCCAAGAGATGGTCAAAATCAGTTGCCCTTGCAAGCAGCTGAAGCATCGTCATGCGGCCGGTTGCCAGCGCCGCCTGCGCCGAGCCAGACTCCTTGGCCGGGCGTCAGTCGGAACCGGGGGCTGTGGTCCCCCCACCGTGCGGGACCGGCGGCGGGACGCTCAGGAGGTCATGGTCACCTTCTTGAGCCCGCTCGGGTGGTCCGGGTCCGCTCCCAGTTGGCGGGCGGTGGCCAGGGCCAGTTGCTGCATCCGCACGGTGGCGAGCACGCACTCGGTGAGGGTGCCGGTGGCGGGCCAGGGCAGGTCGGCGTCGGGGGAGGTGCCCGCGAGCAGGACCGGCGCGCGGCGGCCGGCGAGCGCGGCACGCAGGTCCAGGGTGTCCGGGTCGGCGGGCCCGGAGCCGGCCAGCAGCAGCGCCGGGGCGGCCGGTCCGCAGACCGCGATCGGGCCGTGCCGGAAGTCGGCTGTGGAGAAGCCGTGCGCCATCAGCCCCGTGGTCTCCTGCAGCTTCAGCGCGCCCTCCAGGGCGGCCGGGTAGCAGGCACCGCGGCCCACCACGGCCAGCCGGTCGGTGGCGGCCAGCAGGTGCGCGGACCGCCGGGCCGGCTCCGGGTCGGCCAGCAGCTGCGCCACCGCAGCGGGCAGCGCGATCACCTGGCGCTCCGTCAGGCCGTGGCCCCGGCCCAGCCCGGTGGCGACGGCCAGCACGGCGAGCAGTTGCGCGGTGACGGTCTTGGTGGCCGGCACCGCCAGCTCGGGGCCGGCGTCGAGCGCGATCGACAGGTGCGCGGTGCGGGCCAGCTCGGAGTCCGCGTCGTTGGTCACCGCGATCACCCGGGCCCCGGCGGCGGCGTGTCGGCGGGCCAGGTCCACGATCTCGGGGGTCCGCCCGGACTGGGAGAGCGCCACCACCACCCAGTTGGCGAAACCGGTCGGCTCGCGCCGGTAGGCCGTGGTCAGGCTCGGCGCCAACAGGCAGGTGGGCAGGCCGGCGTAGAGCTCGACCGCGTACCGGCCCAGCAGCGCGGCGTGGTCGGAGGAGCCGCGGGCCAGGAACGCCACTCCGAACGGAGCCGCGCCGTCCACCAGGGCGGCCACCTGCGCGGTCAGCTCCGGTCAGCGGGCGGCGAGGGCGGCCAGGACCGCTGACTGCTCCGCCAGCTCGGCGCTCATCCGGACACCGAGGGCGGCGTTGCCGGCGTGGCCACCTTGGGCGGCACGGGTACGGGGTGCGGCGGGGCCACCAAGGGCGGCGTGCGAGGCGGACATTCAGCGGGCTCCGAGGTGGTCGGCGAGCGCGGGGCGCGGGCCCGGCTCGGGGAGGCTGTCCAGGGCGAGGGTGATCGCGCCGTGCAGCGCGGCGTCCTGGCGGAAGTGGGCGACGCGCAGTTGGGGCGGGAACGGGGTCGCCCCGGCCAGCAGGCGTTCGAGCTCGGGCAGGATCAGGTCGGCGGCGGACATCAGGCCGGCGCCGAGCACGATCCGCTCCGGGTCGACCAGGGTGGCCAGGTTGGCCAGCGTCATCGCCAGCACGTCCAGCGTCTCGCGGACCAGCTGCCGGGCGGCCGGCTCGGTACTGCGGAACAGGCCGGTGGCGTCCAGCGGACGGCCGAGCAGTCGCTCGGCCCGGTCGGCCAGCGCCTTGCCGCTGACCAGGTCCTCCAGTGGGGCCTGCCCGCGGGCCACGGCGTCCACCGGCGCGCTGCCCGGGTTGAGATAGCCGATCTCGCCGGCTGCCTGGTTGGCGCCGGCCAGCACCCGGTCGCCCACGGTCAGCGCCGCGGCCACCCCGGTGCCCAGGTTGACGTAGAGCCCGGGGTCCGCGCCGCGCAGCGCGCCGCGCCGCAGCTCGGCCAGCGCGCCGGCCCGCACGTCGTTGGCCACCGGAACCCGGGCCACCCCCAGCTCGGCGGCCAGCCGCTCGGCCAGGGCCAGCTCCTCCCAGCCGGGCAGGTTGGGGGTGAGCAGGATCCGGTCGGGCTGGATGATGCCGGGCGCGACGGCGGCATAGGCGGCGACCGGCGCGCCGAACCGCTGCCGGGCCTCGGCAGCCAGCTCGCGGGCGGCCGAGGCGGTGCGGGCCAGCGTCTGCTCGGGGCCGCGCTCGGCCAGCGTGGCCAGCCGGGTGCGGGCCAGCACGGTGCCGGCGGGGTCGGCCAGGGCGAGTTCGGTCTTGGTGCCGCCGAAGTCGATGCCGAGGACGGTGTGGGCGGGCAGGGGCTGGACGGTGGCGTTCCGGACGGTGGTGTGCCGGGCGGTGGTGTTCCGGCCGGTTGCGCTCTGGGCGGGGACGGGCTGGACGACGGGGCCCGGGTGCGCGGTGCGCTCGGGCGGCGGGAAGGCTGTGGACATCGGTATCAGGGGTTTCCTCGGGCCGGGTCCGGTCGGCGCCGCGATGTGGGCGGCCGACCGGACCCGGCGGTCAGGGGGTCAGGAGGGCGAGCCGGCGGGCTCGGCCTCCTGCTCGGTCTGCTCGGTGAGGTACTGCTCGCGGATCTCCTTGGCGCCGAACGGCCAGACCTGCTCCACGCGGGACCAGACCAGGTAGACGACGATCCCCAGGACGACCCAGGCCAGCGACCACTCGATCGGGTGGATACCCGGGTTGGCCTTGTCGGCGTAGCCGTAGATCACCAGCCAGCCGATCCCGGCCACGATGCTGGGCAGCGGGTAGAGCAGCATCTTGTAGGGACGGGCCAGGTTCGGCTGACGCTTCCTCAGCACGGTGACGGCGGCGATCTGGGCCAGCGCCTGGACGATCACCATCACGGTGGTGAGCAGGGTGATCAGGATGGTCAGCGGCGGGTGCTTGGCCGAGGTGCCGATGTGGCGGGCGATCAGGAAGGCGGCGGTGGTGATGACGCACATGCTGATCAGACCGGCCACCGGGAACTGGTGCCGTGGGTGCAGCTTGCCGAAGGAGCGGAAGAAGAGGCGGTCGCGGGCGGCGTCGTAGGGAACCCGGGAGCCGCCGAGCAGGCCGGTGAAGACCGAGGCGAAGGCGGTGATCAGGATGAGCACGGTGACCACGTCGGCCGCGCCCTTGCCGAAGGTCCGCTCCAGCACTGCGGAGGCCACCGACTGGGAGGCGACGTTGCTGCTGTCGAGCATCTCCTGCCAGGGCACCACGCCCAGCACGCCGACCTGCAGCAGCAGGTAGATGCCCATGATCGCGATGATCGAGTAGATGATCGCGCGCGGCAGCGTGCGGCCCGGGGCCTTGACCTCGGCGCCCAGGTAGGCGGCGGTGTTGTAGCCGAGGTAGTCGTAGATGCCGATGGTCAGGCCGGAGGCGAAGCCGATCCAGAAGCTGCCGTGGCCCAGCTCGATCGCGTGGGCCGGCCAGGTGAAGGCCATCGAGGGGTGGAAGTGGGTGAAGGCGGCCAGGATCACCGCGAGCACCGAGATGATCATCACCGTCCACATGGCGACGGTGATCTTCCCGATGTTGGACACCTTGCGCCACAGCAGCAGGAACACCACCGCCATGACGGCGATGCCGACCAGGTCGCCCTGCCCGGTGGTGATGCTCGGCCACAGGTAGGAGAGGTACTGGACCATGCCCTGCACGCCGGTGGACATGATCAGCGGGATGAAGAGCATCGCCGTCCAGACGAACAGGAACGGCATCAGCCGCCCGGTCCGGTACTGGAAGGCCTCCCGCAGGTAGACGTAGGTGCCGCCGGAACCGGGCAGCGAGGCGCCCAGCTCGGCCCAGACCAGGCCGTCCACCAGGGCGAGCAGCGCACCGGCGATCCAGCCGATGACCGCCTGCGGGCCGCCGAAGGCCGCGACCATGAGGGGGATGGTCACGAAGGGTCCGATGCCGCACATCTGGCTCATGTTGATGGCGGTCGCCTGGAAGAGACCGATCTGTCTGGAGAGTCCAGGAGAGTGGTCGGAAGGCATGGCGAGCTCCTGGGGGAGTAGGAGGACGGGAGTGCGGTGCGGGGCGTGGGGTCGGCCCGGCGCTAGTTAAGTAAAGTTCCTTTACTCACTCAGGGTCAAGGGCAGTGCAGGTCACAATCGGTGCCTGCCCCGCCCCCGGCGCGCGCCACGCACCCCCTTCGTAGGCTCGCTGTCCTCGCCCGCCGGGGGCGGCGGCCGGCCCGGCACCGGCTGCCGGTGCCGGGTCAGCCGCGCAGGGCGTCCGCGATCGGCAGGGGTGTCGCAGGTCTGTCGCAGCCGGGCGATCCCGCCGTGGTGCAGGGTGAAGAAGTGCGCGAAGCAGGAGGTCACAGCCGTGCCCCCGGTCGTGGTCCCCAGGTAACGGCCCGGCACGATCACCTCCCCGCCGACAGGAGCCGGGCTAGCCAGTCGGTGCGGGTCCGGCGGGCTGTGGCCGAGATGTGTGCCTGCGGGTACAGGGCGTCGAATCCGTGGAAGCCGCCTGCCCAGACGTGGAGGACGGTCGAGCCGGGCGCCTGCCTGACGACGAACTTCGCAGCCAACGCGGCCAAGGCGGCGGACGGGGCACCGCTGGACGAACTGGTCCCGGCGCCCTACGCGTCATGGGCGAAGAAGGCCATGGGCGACTTCACGGCGCAGGACCTGTTCACCAAGGAGAGCGACGTCGCCGAGACAGTGTGGCGAGCCGTGCACGACACGACTGGCCAGCTGCGATTCCCCGCCGGCCCCGACGCGGTGTCACTCTCCCAGGCGAAGTGATCAGCCAGCGGGCAAGGTCACGCCGCACTGCCTGGCCACGGCCTCGGCCACTCAGCGAGGCTCAGGAGAACTCGCGGAATGTCGCACACTCGGCGAAGTCCGCGCGGAACGGGAAGAAGTCGCCGACGATCCGGTCCAGGCCCTGGTGAACCCCGCTGCGGGGGAAGCCCTCGGCGACATCCGGCACGGGGCCGGCGAGGCCGGCCGTCGGCCGTGACGCCTGATGGTTCGTCAGTCGCGGAGCTCGTCACCGGCGCGCCGTCCCGAGGCCGCTGGCTGTTCGCTTGGTGTCCGGCGGGTAGGGCCGTGGCGGGCTACGCGGGTAGAATCGGTGGGGCAGGCGAAGGGGGACGGAGTGGGCCCTGCGGGGTTGTGCAGGAGGGTGGGCGATGGGGGAAGTGACGCGCGTAGCGCGGCAGTTGGCAACTGCTCGGCCGAGGGGGTGTCAGCTCGTCCACGCGGTGCCGGACTTGCGGATCAAGCGTCTCGGTCGGCCCGGTGGGCGGGTGTCGGAATCGACCGGAACCGGTAACCGCTGATACACCGTGAGGTAACGGAGGGCGAGCAGCATGCCATGTACAAGCCAACGCTCCCCTTGGAGGCCCCGTGCTCACCCCGCGCCGTTCCCAGCTGTCCTGGGCGAAGCGATTCGCCGTCATGCTCGCCGCCGTCACCTCGCTGCTCAGCGTGTCCGTGCTGGTCAGCCCGGCCGCCAATGCCGCGGTGTACAGCTCCTGCCAACTCTCGGGCTGCGCCGCCGCGGCGGATGCCGACTCGACCTGGTCCTCCTACGGCTACCCGACCAGCCGCGGCTGGTACGACTGGCCGGACGGCGAGTGCAGCTACGCGGGCGGCCAGTTCTCCAACTACGAGGGCCAGCTGCCCTCCGGCGACACCTACTACGAGTACGACGTCAACCCGCGCGCCTGCGGTGCCCACCGCGACGCGGTGCGGATCGTGGTCGACTTCACCACCGGCGCCGTGTACTACTCGCCCGACCACTACGCGAACTTCTACCGGCTCTGAGCCGGTGACGCACGGCGGCGGACGGACGGGCCCTGGCCGTCCGTCCGCCGCCGTGGCTTCCGGACCACTGCGCGCGGAGTCCATAGGCAGATTCTATGCGTGGTGTCTACGCGCGATGCGCCGCGCGGCCGGTGGGGGCTGCGTCTCGTCGGCGAGGTACCGGGTCCCGGGGCATTGTGCTCGCGCGGAGCCGGGCGCACGGTAGGAGGGAGGACCCAGCGGAAGGGGTGGTCCGATGGCCGGGCGCCGGATGAGGCTCGCCCTGTCCGGGCTCGCCCTCGGACTGGTCGCCGGCTGCGGCGGTGCCGGGCAGCACGCCGGTACCGGGCCGGGCAGCACCGTGAACCAGGGCAACCCGCTGGACAACGTGGGCGCGGCGGGCAACACGCTCGCGGTGAAGATCGACAACGTCACCGGCCGGATCCAGCAACTGCAACAGGGCCTGGCCCAGGCCGACGTCGTCTACTGGATCCAGGTCGAGGGCGGGCTCTCCCGCTTCCTGGCCGTCTACGACGCCAACCACCTGCCCGCCATGATCGGCCCGGTCCGCTCCGCCCGGCAGACCGACATCCCGCTGCTCCAGCAGTACGGACGCCTCGACCTCGCCTACAGCGGCGCGATCAGCGGACTGCTGCCGCTGCTCGAGCAGGCGGATCTGCAGAGCGTGACGCCGGCCGGCGACCCCGGCGCCTTCAGCAACCAGGGCGTGGACCCCACTTTCGTCGACCCGCACCAGATCCTGGCCCGCCACCCGTCGGTGCCGGCCCGCTCGCCCGGCTTCACCTTCGGCCCGGCCCCGGGCGGCGGGACCGCGCTGGCCGCGATGACCTGGCACCTGCCGTCCGCCGCGATCGGGGTGCGGTACGCGAGCGGCTCCTACGCGGTGGCGGTGGACGGCCACCCGGCCTGGTCCGGCACGGCGACCGTGGTGGTGCAGCACGTCAGCATCGTCCCCGGCGACTTCACCGACTTCAACGCCGGGCACGCCGACAACGAGGTGTTCACCCGGACCGTGGGCTCGGGGGCGGCCCAGGTGCTGCGCGACGGCAAGGTGTGGGAGGTCCACTGGTCCCGGCCCGACCCGGCCCAGGGCACCGCGTTCACGCTGCCGGACGGCAGCCGGATGCCGTTCGCCACCGGGCCGGTGCTGGTGGTGCTGGTGCCCTGAGCCGTCGTCACCCGGCTCCGTGTCACCCGGCCCCACTGTAGCCGGGCCGATCAGTAGCCGAGCCGGTCAGTAGCCGAGCCGGTCAGTAGGCGGGCCGATCAGTAGACAGGGTGCCAGCCGAGCAGCGGGGCGAGCCGGGAGGCGAGGTCGGCCAGCAGTTGGGCGTGGTCCTCGGGGGCGAAGCCGTCCGGCAGGACGAAGGCCGCCTCCTCCACCTCACGGAATGCGACGTCGGAGGTGAGCAGCTCGGCCAGCTGCGCCGAGAGGCCGACCAGGGCAGGGGTCCGCTGCGCGTGCTCCTGGTACCTGGCGCGCTGGGTGGGGGTGGCCGCGTCGACGGGCAGCACCACCAGACGCTGGCAGACCCGGGCCCAGGCGCCGCGCGGGTGGCTCTCCCGGAAGGCGCGGATCAGGGCAAGCCGCTGCTCGGCGGAGCCAGCCGCGTCCACCAGCAGGTTGAGTTCCTGCGCGCCTGCCCAGCGGGCCGTGTGCCGGTCGTCGGGTGCGCACCAGAGCCGGCGGGCCAGGGCAGGGGCGAACTCACGCAGCCCGTCCAGCAGTTCCCGCACCTGACGGCGGTCGGTGCCCACGGCTACCGGGCCCGCGCCGACCGTGCCGGGCGTCGCGCCGTTCGCGCCCGTGCCGACCGTGCCGGAGGTCGCGCCGATCGTGCCCGGGCCCGTGCCGACCGTGCCGAACTCGACGCCCGGGTTGAGCCGGGCGCCGTGGCTCCGGTCGAGGGCGGCCAGCTCCTCGGCCAGCTGCGGCGCGCTCGCGCCGGTCAGTGGCAGGGTGGTGGTGCCGAGGGCGAGGCGGTGGGTGCGGGCGGCGGCCGCAGCGAGCGTGTCGAGCTGGGCGGAGGGCCGGTCAGCTGTCCGTTCGGCTGCCTGTTCGGCCGTCCGAGGGAGCGTCAGCCAGGCGCTGTCGAAGCCCTGGTGCTCGGCCAGCTCGACCGAACGCAGCGCCGCCGCACCCGCGACGAGGACCCCAAGTGACCGTAACTCCCGTGCCCTCTGCGGCACTTCGACCTCCGCTCGCCGTGCCCCGACGGTGCTCCGGCGGGGGGACCAGGGTACCGGCGATCACCCCCGCCGTGGGGGCACTCCCGGTGATCGGCCAGGCGGGTTCGCAGACGTCCTCCGGGGCCCCGGTTCGCCGTGGAGCGCGACTCCGCCCGCCCTCACCCGCCGCCGAAGTTGCCGGGCCGCTGGGCGCCGGGCCGCTGGTCGCCGTGGTGGTTGGCGTGCCGTCGGATCTGCAGGACCGGCAGCACCAGCCAGCAGGCGGCGAACCAGGCCATCACGCCGCCCGCGATCCAGGCCGCCCAGGTCGCTCCGGTGGCCACCCGCAGCAGGAGCAGCAGGGCGGACCCGATGGTGAGGGCGAGCAGCACCAGGCCGAGGGAGACCAGACGGGCCGCGCCGTCCACCAGCTGGGGTTTGAGCCGGCGGCCGGCCAGCAGGCGGTGATAGGAGACCGGCGCCGTCAGCGCACCTGTGGCCAGCGCCCCCAGCACCACCGTGACCACGTACAACCAGCGCTCGAAGCCGTCGAGTTCGGCGAACCGGGGCATGAAGACCACGCTCAGTAGGAAGCCGAAGAGCACCTGCGAGCCGGTCTGCGCCACCCGGACCTCCTGGAGCATCTCGCTCCAGCGCCGGTCCGCCCGCTCCTCCGCGGACTCCTGGCGTCCGACCCGGCCGTTGGTGGGGCCGGTGGTGTCCGTCGTGGGCGCTGTCATCCCGACCACCTCCACGGACGGGCGCCTACCCGGTGCGGGTGCGGTCAATCCGCCCCTCGTGGTGCTGTGGCTGCTCGGCTTCGTCCTGCGCGCGCCGACCGGCGGGGGCGGGTGAGGACGGTGGTACCGCTGGTAGCGCTACCGCCGGGCCATCTGGCTCAGCGGTTCGGCGCCGACGGGCGCCGGGCCGCTCAGCGCTGTGCGGCGAAGGCCACCAGCAGGCCGGCCAGTCCGACCACCAGCCAGGTCACGTAGTCGCCGAGCAGGCCCGAGTGCAGGCGCCGCAGCGGCAGGACCAGCCGCCGGTTGAGCGCGGCGCCGAGCCCGCGGTGCAGCGGATGGACGGCCAGCAGGGCGAGGCCCGTGGCCAGTGCCGCGGAGAGCAGGCCGAGCAGCACGCCCGCCGCGGTCCAGCCGGCGGGCGGCACCGGAGCGGCGGGCGCCGGCGGTGCCTGGTAGGCGGCCGCCAGGTAGCCCGCGCGGTCGGTGAACAGCCGGGCCGCCTCGGCGAGTCGGGCGCCCACCGCCGGCACACACCCCACCAGCAGCGAGCAGAGCAGCAGCACGGCCGGGACCGCGACCAGCGGCACCGGCAGCCGCCGCCCCGGCCCGCGCACCTCCGGCTCCTCGCCCTCCCCGCTGGTCTCCGGCTCGCCCGGACGGTCCACCGGCGCCGGCCCGGCACCCGCGAACACCCGCAGCGCGGCGCGCAGCACCGCACCGCCGGTCACGGCCGACACCAGCACGTACAGTGCGGGCAGCAGGAACGGGAGTTGCCGGCCGGCCGCCTCCTCGCCGAGCGCCTTGCCCAGCCCCGTGCCGAACGGCGGCAGCCCGGCCAGGGCGAAGCCGCCGACCGCGAACAGCAGTCCGGGCAGCACCAGTTCGCGGGCCCGCCCGTGCAGCCCGTGCTCGTCCACCGAGCCGTAGCGGTCCAGCAGCAGGCCGCAGAGCCCGAACAGTGCCGCCTTGGCCCCGGCGTGGCTCGCCACGTACACCGCGGTTCCGGCCAGCGCCGCGGGGTCCAGCAGGGCGACGCCGACCAGGAACAGCCCGACGTGACCGACCGTGGAGAAGGCCAGCAGCCGCTTCAGGTGCCGCTGCTGCCAGCACATCACCGCGCCCAGCAACGCGGTCAGCGTGCCGAGCACCAGCAGGACGCTGCGGAAGGCCGGGTGCGGGATCCCGCCCGGCCCGGCGAACACCACCCAGTAGATCCGGGCCACGCCGTAGACCCCGAGCTCGACCATCACCCCGGAGAGCAGCATGCAGACCGGGCTGGGGGCCACCGCGTGCGCGTCCGGCAGCCAGAAGTGGAACGGCGCGGCGGCCGCCTTCACCAGCGGCCCGGCCAGGACCAGGACGAACGCGCAGACCACCAGCAGGTCCGGCGGCCGGGTGTCCAGCGCCTGGCCGAGCTGGGCCAGCCCGAGCTGTCCGGTGCGCGCGTACAGCAGCCCGATGCCCAGCAGCGAGGCGTACGCCGCCAGCGAGTTGACGATCCCGAAGGTGAGCGCGCCGTGCAGCGGCCGGGGGTCCTCGATCCGGTACCCGGTCAGGGCGTAGGCGCAGGCGCCCATCAGCTCGAAGAAGACGAAGGCGTCGAACAGGTCACCGGTCAGCGCGAAGCCGCACATGCCCGCGTGGAAGAGCAGCAGCAGCGCCGGGAAGACGCCGGCGTGCCCGCCGACCGGTTCCTCGAAGTAGCGCCACGCGTACGCCACCACGGCCAGCACCAGGGCCGCCGCCAGCAGCGCCAGGCCGAGACCCAGCCGGTCGGCCACCAGCACGATGCCGACGCTCTGCGCGCCCCGGGCCGGTGCCCCGCCCGGTGGCCCCCAGCCGCCCACCCAGCTCACCGCGCGCCCGTCACCGGTGCGCACCCAGAGCAGTACCAGGCAGCCGAGCGAGGCCGCCGCGCAGAACGCCGCCAGCACGTCGGTACCCAGCCGGGGCAGCCGGTGCCCGGCCACGGCCAGCAGCACCGAGCCGAGCAGCGGGACCGCCACGGCCAGCGGCAGCAGTCGGGCGGTGTCGGGCACGCTCAGCCCCGCAGTCCGGTGAGGCGTTCCGGGTCCACCGTGCCGTGCCGCTTGCGCAGTTGGATCACCAGCGCGAGCAGTACGGCGGTCACGGTGGCGCCGACCACCACGTCGGTCAGGGCCAGCGCCTGGACCACCGGGTCCACCACCGGGGCGCCCACCGGCAGGTCGCTGAAGACCGGGGCGGTGGCACCGCGCCGGTAGCCGACGGCCAGCAGCAGTACGTAGGTGGCGGACTGGGCCACCGACAGGCAGCCGACCGCCTGGATCAGGTTGCGGCTGGTCGCCAGCCCGTAGATCCCGACCAGTAGGATCCAGCCGGCCATCAGGTAGGGGAACACGCTCAACGCTCGACCACCTCCACGGCCTGGTCCAGGAACTGGGCCAGCAGCACGATCACGCCGCTGGCCACTTCGACGCCCACCACCGCGTTGACCACCGGTACCAGCCCGCCCGAGGCCAGGGTGTTGAAGGTGCCGAGCGGCAGCGTGTTCTGCAGGAACGCGGCCCCGGCGACCAGGCCCACCAGCCCCAGCACGCTGAACGCGCCGGCCGCCAGCGCGTCCGCCACGTCCAGCACGGCGAGCGGGCGGACCCGGCCCAGCGCCCGGTAGTCGGCGGCCACGTAGGCCAGGTGCAGCCCCGAGGCCAGCACCACCCCGCCCTGGAACCCGCCGCCCGGGCTGAGCTGACCGTGCGCCACGACGTAACCGCCCGTCAGCAGGGTCACCGGCAGCAGCACCGCGCCGAACAGCCGGGTGCTCGGCAGCACCGGGGCCGGGCGCGGCTCGTGCTTGCGCTCGTCCCGGGCCAGCCGCAGCAGCAGCACGGCGCTCAGCACCGAGGCGTAGAGGATCGACTCCTCGCCCAGGGTGTCGAAGGCCCGCTGGTCGAAGTTGACCGAGGAGACGGTGTTGGCGGTGCGCTGTCCCAGCGCCGCCGCGACGGCGCGCTCGCCGTACGGGTGCACCGCCGCGCCGAAGGCGGGCAGCCGCAGGCAGGCGGCGGCGAAGAAGCCCGCGACCACCAGGCCCGCCGCCGCGAGCAGCAGCAGCCGCGCCCGCCGGCTCACTCCTCCTCGTCCCGGTCCGGCTCGCGGCGGCCGAACCGGCGCACCTTGCGGACGGCGAGCAGGATCAGCAGCGGGGTGACGGCGGTGCCGACCCCGAGCTGGGAGAGCGCCACGTCCGGGGCCTGCAGCACCGTGAAGAGCACGGTGAGGCTCAGCCCGAGCAGGGCCAGCACCACCGCCTGCCGGGCCGGGTCCCGGGTGAGCGCGGCCCCGGTGGCGGCAACCGCCACCAGCAGCAGAGCCAGCACGACCAAGGTGTCGCTCACGTCCGGTCCGCCTCCTCGCGCCGCAGCGTGGTGCGGCCGATCGCCATCGTGGTCACCGTGCCGCCCACCGCCAGCAGCGCGCCGATGACCAGCAGCTTCGCCGCGCCGCGCCCCGGGCCGGTCTCCACCGCCAGGGCCAGCGCGATCAGCGGGGCGCCGAGCGAGGAGGCGGGGGAGAGCGCGTGCAGGCGCAGGTACGGGGCGGGCAGCCGGAGCAGGGCCAGGCCGGCCAGCAGCAGCACCGCGACGCCCGCGACCAGCAGCACCAGGGCGATCTGATGGCGCATCAGTTCTCCGCCCCGCTCGGGTCGCCGGCCAGCAGCCGGGTGAAGACCAGGGTGCCGGTGGGTGCCAGCACCGCGAGGATCAGCGCCACGTCGACGTACGAGCTGCGCCCGAACCCCTGGGCGAGCAGCAGCAGGACCGCGGTCACGGCGGTGGCGGCGAGCGAGGCGCCGAGCAGCCGCTGCTGCGCGGGACCGCGCAGCGCGACCACGGCCCCCGGTCCGACGGCGCCGACCAGCAGTACGGCCGCCGCGAGCAGCCAGGCGTTCACCCGACACCCACCGCGCGCTCGACGGCCGACGGTGCGGCGTCGAGGGTGTGCACGGTCAGCCGCACCGGTCCGTCCGCCGGGGCCGACACGTCCAGCACGCAGGTGCCGGGGGTGGCCGACAGCAAGGTGCAGGCCCAGGCCGGGCCGGTCCCCGCGGGCAGTGCCACCGTCCGCACGCCGCCGGTGGCCGAGGCCGGGCGCAGCAGCACCCGGACCAGCAGTACCAGGTCGGACACCAGGGTGCGGGGGAGGGCGGCGAGGGCGGCGGGGGCGCCGGTCAGGCCGCCCAGGCGGGCCCGGGCCGCCCGCCGGGCGGGGCCCGCCGCGACCGCTCCGAGCAGCGCCAGCCCGGCGCTCACTTCGAGCTCGAGCGGACTGACGGTGCTGATGAACAGCACGTTGAGGGCCATCAGGACCAGCCACCAGAGGAGCGTCTCGACCGCCTTGGCGCCCATTCGTCTCACCTCCCCGGCGTCGGACCAAGTCTATCGGCCGGGTTCCGCCACGACCGGTAGCCGTCTGCCCCGGTCCCGCGTGTCCACTCGTTCGGCGCACCGCGTTCTCCGATAGCCGGCGGCCGGAGCGGGCATCCGCAGGCTGACCGGTCCGCGCACGCCGAGCCTCCCGGGAGCAGGCATGAACCCCTTCGAACGCGCCCTGCGCGCCGTGGACCGCGCCCAGCAGCGCCGCACCGGGCCCGCCGTCGTGGTGGGCGTGGTCAAGAAGTACGGCGACGACCGGGGCGGCCTGCTGGCCGCGCTGATCACCTACTACGGCTTCGTGGCGCTGATTCCGCTGCTGCTGGTGCTCTCCACCGTGCTGGGCTTCGTGCTGCACGGCCGGCCCGGCGCCCAGCACGCGGTGCTGAACTCGGCGCTCGCCGACTTCCCGATCATCGGGGACCAGCTGCAGCAGAACGTGCACTCGCTGCAGGGCAGCGCGCTGGCCCTGACCGTCGGCCTGCTCGGCCTGCTGTACGGGGCGCTGGGCATCGCCCAGGTGCTGCAGCACGCAATGGCCGAGGTGTGGAACGTCCCCGGCACCGGGCGCCCCGGCTACTGGCCCCGGCTGGCCCGCAGCCTGGTGCTGTTCGGCACGCTGGGCACCGGCCTGGTGCTGGCCACCGCCAGCGCCACCCTGATCGGCGCCGCGCTGGCCGGCTGGCCCGCCCGTGTCGGCGCCCTGCTGCTGTCGCTGCTGCTGAACAGCGCGCTGTTCCTGGCCTGCCTGCGCATCCTCACCCCGCGTACCGTGCGGGCCAGGGCGCTGCTGCCCGGGGCCGCGCTGGCCGGACCGCTGTTCACCCTGCTGCAGGCCTTCGGTGCCGTCCTGATCACCCATCAGCTGCGCCATGCCACCCAGGTCTACGGCTTCTTCGCCACCGTGATCGGCCTGCTCTCCTGGCTCTTCCTCGCCGCCCAGGTCACCGTCTACGCGGCGGAGGTGAACGTGGTGCTGGCCCGGCGACTGTGGCCGCGTTCGCTGCTGCAGCCGCCGCTGACCGGCCCCGACCGGGAGGTGCTGGAGTCGATCGTCCAGCAGGGCCGGCGCCGGCCCGAGCAGCGCGTCGAGGTCGAGTTCGACGATGAACCCACGAGCGGGGAACCCGGCGACAAGGAACCCACTGACAAGGAACCCGGCGACAAGGCACCCACCCACCGGGAACCCGGCGACGCGCCGGACAGCTGACCCGCCGTCCGTCGCCGGCCGCCCGGGTTTGCCCCAGCTGATCGGGGAAACGCGCACCGCATGGCTGAACACACAAGTCCGCCCCGAACAGTCGTGGTCACCGGAGCCAGCGGCGGCATCGGCCGCGCCTGCGCCGTGGCGTTCGCCGCCCGCGGTGACCGGCTCGCGCTGGTCGCCCGCGGACGGGCCGGGCTCGAGGGCGCGGTGCGGGAGGCGGAGCAGGCCGGCGCGGCGAAGGCGATCGCCATCGAGGCGGACGTCGCCGACCCGAAGGCCGTCGAGGCCGCCGTGCAACAGGCCGAGGAGGAGCTCGGCCCGGTCGACGTCTGGGTCAACGTCGCCTTCACCTCGGTCTTCGCCCCCTTCACCGAGATCACGCCGGCGGAGTTCCGGCGGGTCACCGAGGTCAGCTATCTGGGCTACGTCTACGCCACCGGTGCGGTGCTGCGCCGGATGCTGCCGCGCAACCGCGGCGTCATCGTCCAGGTCGGCTCGGCGATCGCGTACCGCGGCATCCCGCTGCAGACCGCCTACAGCGGCGCCAAGCACGCCCTGCAGGGCTGGCACGAGGCGCTGCGCTGCGAACTGCTGGCGGCCGGCACCCGGGTGCGCTCGACGATGGTGCAGATGCCCGCCGTGAACACCCCGCAGTTCGACTGGGTCCGCTCCCGGCTGCCGCGCCGGGCTCAGCCGGTGCCGCCGATCTACCAGCCGGAGGTGGCGGCCCGGGCCGTGCTCTACGCGGCCGACCACCCGCAGCGGCGCGAGTACTGGGTCGGGGGCAGCACGGTGGCGACCCTGGTCGCCAACGCCGTCGTCCCCGGCCTGTTGGACCGGTACCTGGCCCGCACGGGCTTCGCCTCCCAGCAGACCCCGCAGCCGCAGCCGGCCGACCAGCCGGACAACCTGTTCGAGCCGGTGGACGCCCGGCAGGACTTCGGCGCGCACGGCCGCTTCGACGACCGGGCCAAGGCCCACAGCGTCCAGCAGTGGGCGTCCCACGCGGTGGGCGCCGCCGCCGGCCGGGTGCGCCGGCTGCTGGGCCGGCCCGGCACGCAGACCTGACAACGGAACCGAGGAGAGGAGCCGCCGCCATGCCGCGCGGATCGTCCCCCAAACGGGAGCGCCAGTACGAGCACATCAAGGAGAGCGCGCTGGATCGCGGTGAGAGCGAGCAGCGCGCCGAGGAGATCGCCGCCCGGACCGTGAACAAGGAACGGGCCCGGCACGGCGAGTCGCGGACCGCCAACCGCAGTTCGATCGAGGACATCTCCTCCGGCCGGCGCGGCGGGCTGCACTCGCACCGCGGCGCCCAAGGGCCCACCAGGGACCAGCTCTACAACGAAGCCAGGCAGCGCAACATCCACGGGCGTTCGAAGATGACCAAGAAGGAACTCGAAAAAGCCCTCGGCCGATAGGAGTCACCATGGGAACCGTTCCGGTACCGACCGGCCCCGATCTCGTACCCGAACCCCCGCCGCCGCCTCCGAAGCTCCCCGAGCCGGCGCCGGATCCCCCGAAGCCGCCGGCACCGCCGGAGCCCGTCGCGCCCCCGCTCACGCCGGACCCGGTCGCGCCGCCCGGCGCACCGGTCCCGCCGCCCGACCTGCCGCTGCCCGGACCGGCCGGCCCGGAGCCGGGCCTGGGGGAGCCGCCCCTCGCACCGCCCGTGGAGCCGCCGGACTGACCCGCGCCCGGTTCGGGCGTAGGCCTGCCCGCCGGAATGTCGGCGCGTCCACCTGTGGATCGGGTGGGCGCGCCGACACGTTGTGCGGGTCAGCTGTCCAGGCGGTGCCGGCCGAGCCGGGCGACCATCTCGGGGTCGCGGTGGTCGAAGAACAGGCTCGTTCCGGTATCCAGGGCGGCGATGGCGGCCATCTGATCATCGCTCAGTTCGAAGTCGAAGACGTCGATGTTCTCTGCCATCCGGCCGGGGTTGACCGACTTGGGGATGGTGACGACGGCGCGCTGGACGAGCCAGCGGAGCACGACCTGGGCCACCGACTTGCCGTGGGCGTCGCCGATCTCGCTGAGGACGGGGTGGGTGAACAGGTTGTTCCTGCCTTCGGCGAAGCCGCCCCAGGACTGGTGCTGGACGCCGTGCTCGCGCATCAGGTCGTGGTCCGCGGTGCGCTGGAAGAAGGGGTGGGTCTCGATCTGGTTCACCTGCGGGGTGACCTCGTTGTTGAGGATCAGGTCCAGCAGCCGGTCGGGGTAGAAGTTGGCGACGCCGATCGCCTTGGCCAGGCCCTCGCGGTGGGCGGCCTCCATGGCGCGCCACTGGCCGTACACGTCGCCGAAGGGCTGGTGCATCAGGTACAGGTCGACGTGGTCCAGGCCCAGCTTCTTCAGCGAGATCTCGAGGGCGCGGCGGGCGTTGTCCTGGGCGGGGGCGTCCTGGACCCACAGTTTGGTGGTGACGAACAGTTCCCTGCGCGGGATGCCGCCGGCCTTGATCGCACGGCCCGCCGCTTCCTCGTTGCCGTAGGCGGCGGCGGTGTCCAGCAGCCGGTAGCCGGCGGCGAGGGCTTCGGAGACGGCCTGCTCGGTCTGGTCCGCCGGGATCTGGTAGACGCCGAAGCCGAGGATCGGCATCCGGATGCCGTTGTTCAAGGTGACGTGCTGCATGAGGATCTTCCTTGTCGCTCGGGTGTGCGGGGCATCGGGCGGTCATCGGGGCGGGCGGCCGCACGGCCGAAGGCCGCCGACGGGCGCCAGCCTGTGAGCACGGGCGCCCTGCGCTTCCTCGTCCGCTCCGGCGATGTCCACCCTGGACGCCGCCGCGCTCCCGCTGGTCGCGGCGCGCGGTGGAGAGCGGCGATTCATCTGCGGCCGACCGGGCCGGCGACCCCGAACAGCCGGCCGCCGGCCGGCCGACCGCGAAAAGGTCCGGGCCCGGAGGCGTGCCGACCGCCCGAGCGGGCAGCCGAATTGGTACATCCACTCACTCACACGAGAGGCAGGACGATGGGACACGGCGGGAACGTTATCGCGGAGCTCATGGCCGACCACCGGGAGGTGGAGCAGATGTTCGACCAGATCCAGGCCCTGCCCGCCGGTGACGCCAAGCGCCGCGACATCGCCGACCAGTTCACCATCGAGCTGGTGCGGCACTCGGTCGCGGAGGAGATGTACCTCTACCCGGCGGTGCGCGACCACGTGCCGGGCGGCGACATGATCGCGGACCGGGAGCTCAAGGACCACGCGGCGGTCGAGCGGTTGCTCAAGGAGCTGGAGCAGGCCCCGGTGGAGGGCGCCGAGTTCGACGCCCTGCTCACCCGGATCGTCGCCGAGGTCAGCGAGCACGTCGCCGACGAGGAGACGAACCTCTTTCCCGCACTGAGCGGCGTCTGCTCGCCCGACCAGCTGGACCAGCTCGGCGACAAGATCCGGGCGGCGAAGAAGGTCGCGCCGACCCGCCCGCACCCCAGCGCCCCGGACACTCCGCCGGGCAACAAGCTGCTGGCGCCCGGGACCGGCCTGGTCGACCGGGTTCGCGACTTCGTCACCGGGCGGGGCAAGTCATGATCACCAACTGCGCAGTTCGCTGCACACCATGACGGTGTACCAGGTCCGTCGGGCGCGGGCAGCACCGGCCGGCGACGGACCTGGGCGCCGCGGAAGGAGGCTGGCGCCGTGAGTGTGTTCCTCGCGCTGACCGTGGTCGCCATCGTGCTGGGGCTGGTGGGCGTGGTCGTCCACGGAGTGCTGTACCTGCTGTTCATCGGCATCGCGCTGTTCGTGGCCGGCCTGGTGCACCTCGGGGTCAGAGCCTCCCGGGGCAACCAGCACCGCTGACGGGGCCGTGCTCAGCGGTGCGGGTGCCACTCGGCGAGCAGGATCGTGGCATCGTCCCGCAACTGCCGGCCCTGGTGCAGCAGCGTCTGCTGGATGAGGCGGCGCAGCGCTTCCGGGGCCGGCAGCCCGTCGGCCATGGCGCGGACCACCGTGTCGGCCAGGCGCTCCTCGCCGAACAGCTCGCCGTTCGCGGAGCGCGCATCGGTCACCCCGTCGGTGAACAGCAGCAGGCGGTCACCGGGCTGCAGGTGGGCGGTGTGGACCTGCGGCGACGGCGTGTCGTGTCCGTTCAGGCCCAGCGGCAGGTGCGGCGTGCGTTCGAGGGCGCCCGTGACGACGTGGCGGCCGCGGATCAGCAGCGGAGCTGGATGGCCGCAGTTGATCCACTCCAGTCGGCCGGTGGCGGTGTCGAGGTCGGCGATGACACAGGTCAGCAGCCGGTCGGGGATCCAGTGCGCCAGCGTGCGGTCGATCTGGTCGGCGATGTCGGTCAGGCTGCCGCCGGCCCGGCGGGTGGAGCGGCAGGCGGCCAGAGCCACCGCGGTGCACCCGCCGGAGGCGAGGTCGTGGCCCATGGCGTCCAGCAGCGTGAGGTGGAGGCGGGTGCCGGCCAGGCTGTGGTCGAAGGCGTCGCCGGCCACCTCGTAGGCGGGTTCCAGGACGGCGGTGGAGGTCACGGACGTGGTGCCGATGGTGGGCGGGGGCACGAAGGCCCACAGCATCTCCGCCTGCAGCGTCATCGGTCGGGTGCGGGTGATCTGGGCCTGGACGTCGCTGTAGGTCTGCTTGGTGGCGATGATCATCGCCGTGAGGGAGGCGAGGGCCTCGCACCGCTCCAGCAGCGGCCGGTCGAAGGCGGGCGCGGACAGCCGCAGCACGCCCAACCGGCCGATGCCGTCCACCAGCGGGAGCCAGCCCACCTGGTCCCCGGGGCCCGTGGGCGCGCCCAGCTGGACCGTCTCGGTGCGGTAGGCGCGCCCGGCCAGCGAGGCGTCCACCGGCAGCTTCTCCAGGGCGGGGTCGGACCCGGCGGCGAGCCGGCGCGCCTGCTCCGGGCTGGGCAGGGCGATCAGTTCGCGCTGCTGCATGTCCACCACGTAGGCCCGCGCCTCGGACAGTCCCAGGCGCCGGCCCGCCGCCTGCACCAGCGCGGGAATCTCGCGCGGAGCGAGGCGGTGGGACTCGGCGAGCACGTCGGCGAGGACTGTCCCCAGGTCGTGGTTGCGCGCTGGCACGGACTCGCCCCTCGCTCTCGCCCGCCGCAGGCCCGGCGGTGGTCCCTCTCATCATCCCGCCGGGCGGTGCAGTGTGCGGCGCGGGACGAAACCCGACCGCCTGCGCCGGCCGGGTTTCCCGCCCGCCGCAGTGGATAGCCGTGCCGGAGCGGGGCGGGCCCGACCGGGTGCCCGCCGCCGGCCGGCCGAACCAGGAGAAGGCCATGACCTCGACCCCCGCAGCACTCTTCGACGTGGACGGCACCCTGCTCGACACCGTCTACCTCCACACGCTCGCCTGGTGGGAGGCGCTGCGGCAGTACGACCGCCCGGTGCCCGCCGCGCGGTGCCACCGGGCGGTCGGGATGGGTGCCGACCAGCTCCTCGACCACCTGCTGGGCCAGGACGGCGACCGGGAGGACGACGCGGCGATCACCGCCGCGCACGACGCGCTCTACGCCCGGTTCTGGCCGGCGATCCGGCCGCTGCCCGGCGCCGCCGCACTGCTGCGCGCCTGCGCCGAGCGGGGTTGGCAGGTGGTGCTGGCGAGTTCGGCCGGCGAGCGCGAGCTGGCGGTGCTGCGCCGCGCGCTGGACGCCGACGACGTGATCACGGCCGTCACCAGCGCGGACGACGTGACCGCCACCAAACCGGCGCCCGACCTGGTCCGGGTGGCCCTGGACCGCGCGGGCAGCGACCCGGAGCACGCCGTGTTCGTCGGCGACACCGTCTGGGACGTCACCGCGGCCGGTCGGGCCGGGGTCGCCTGCATCGCCGTGCAGAGCGGCGGTTTCGCCGCGCAGGAACTGCGCGGCGCCGGCGCGGCCGAGGTGCACCGCGACACCGCGGAACTGCTGGCCGGCCTGGACCGCAGCCTGCTGGGCCGCCCGGGCGGGTGAGGGCGGGTCAAGAGCTGGGGCCGAGGCCGGAGGCCTTCCGGTCCGCCCCTTGCCCCGCGGGGATGCACCGGGCCCGGGCGTTTGGCGGCAGGCGGCTCGGGGACACGCCTGGTCGGACGGGGGGCGATCGGGAAGGAGGACAGCGATGTCCAGCGATGCCATCGTCCAACTGCGCGAGGACCACAAGCAGGTCCGCGCCCTGTTCCGTGAGTACCGCGGCTTGGCCGGCACCGACGGCCAGGCCCAGGACGGCCGTGACGGCGAGCGGGAGCGCCGGGAGACGGTCGAGCGGATCATCGTTGCGCTGACCGTGCACACATACCTGGAGGAAGAACTCTTCTATCCCAGGGTCCGCCGCGAGGTGCCGGAGCTGACCGCCGCGATGGATCGCGCCGAGCAGGAGCACCACGTCGCCGACCTGCTCTGCGAGGAACTGAGCCGGATGGCACCCGAGGACGAGGGCTACGACGCCAAGGCGGCCGTGCTCATCGACGCCGTCGAGCGGCACATCGAGCAGGAGGAGGACGAGTGGTTCCCCCCGATCCGATCCGCCCTCGGCCGCACGGAGTTGCGTGAGCTGGGCGAGCGGATGCTGGTGGTGCGCGAGACCGCGCCGCGCCGCCCGACCGGCACGGGAGTCCTGCACCGCCTCGCCGACGCGCTGGAGGAGTGACCGGCCGCGGTATCCCGTTCGTCGGCAGCGTGTGGTTCGTGCCGGTCGGGGTAGGCGGACCGGTCATCGAAGCGGGTCGGTGTGTAGGCGAACGGCCCGCGTCACTTGAGGACAGATGACATGAAGAACGCGAAACTTGCCGCTGCGCTGGCTGGGGGTTACCTCCTCGGGCGCTTTCACAAGGCCCGGTGGGCGCTCGCCCTGGCCGGCCTGGCAGCGGGGAAGAAACTGAGTTCCAATCCCGAGGTTCTCCTCGGGGAACTGCTCGACTCGTCACCGCAGCTGCGCAAGCTGGCGGACACCGCGCGGGGCGAGCTGAAGGAGGCGGGCAAGAAGGCCGCGGTGGCGGTCGCGACCAACCGGGTGGGAGCGCTGGCCGACCGGTTGGAGGAGCATACGGAGAAACTGCGTGAGGGGTCCTCCGGGCAAGAGGAGGACCAGCAGGACGGGGCGGACGAGGAGTACGAGGACGGCCAGGAGCCCGACGACAGTCAGGACTCCGAGGAGGGCCAGGAGGAGGACGAGGAGC
>NZ_PYBW01000118.1 GCF_003205575.1 Streptomyces tateyamensis | reverse complement strand
TGCAGCAGCACCGCCCCGGCGTGCCCGACCAGACCCTTACCGTCAGCGGCGACAGACAGCCGCCGGTCCCACCCTGTACGCTCACTCACCGAGAAGGTGCACCTGTTCTTGCTGTGGATACGACGTCGCAATCGCATCCTTGCAGGCCAGAGGCACCTTCTTCTAATTGGGCGTCAGATCACCCTGTCCGGCTGAATACCCGAGGCTGACGTGGGCGCGGCCGAGCAGCTCCTTGATCGCGACGAGCTCCTATTTTCATTTCGCGAGGCGCGGTTCCGGTGGGCGTTGTGTTCGTACGTTGCCTGCTGGATTCAAAGGATTAGCGGCAGTCATCTGTTTGCACAGGTCCGCTTCGCATCCCGATTAAGCTGACCGCCCTTCGGGCTATTGTTAGCCGAAGTCGACGCATTTAACTTGAGACGGTATTGCGCGTCGCCATTGCGGACTTCTGGCGGGCGTTAGCTCGGTAGCAGGTTTCCGAGCCTGTTGCTTGCCTGGACTTTTTGCCTCAGCTAGCATAAGTGCGCCGGCTGTGCGGGTAAACGGGCAGCTAAATATCAATGGTGGGGAATCTGTTGTCTCAACTGGGCGAATCGGACAAAAGCGGATCTTTGCATGGGGCTACCCCGCATGCGATGGGCGATGATCCAGCTGAGCGGGGCGCAGGCCAGGGACCGGTGCTCGGGTCGCCTGGCTGGAGTGGGCAAGCGATCACTGCAGTTGTCCTCTCGGTCACCGGGTGCCTGATCCCCGTGGCGGTCGGGTTCGCTGTTTCTGCGTTGCGTCGGATACCGCGGACTCGGGAGAATGGGCGCGGTCTGGCCGTGGTCGCGTTGGTCATCTGTGCGCTATGGGTCCCGGTGGCGATCGGCGTGGCCGGGTCCGACCTCGGCTCGCGCGACTCCGGACCGCATAGGGACAGCAGTGGGCGCGTCGGGCGAGCGGGTACCTTGACTACCGATCGTCTGCAGCCGGGCGACTGTATCGACCAGTTGCGATCGGATGACCCGACGCCCGCGGAGGTGCACGTTCTGCCCTGCGACCAGCCTCATGTTGCAGAGGTGTTCGGGCGTACCTACGTCGATGGCAGGGAATCCCCCAGCCATGATGATGCCCTGAACGCTGCGACGCCTGGCTGCTCCAGGGACGCTCGTGCCTACAACCTCGACCGTTGGTCGATCCCGCGCACGGTGCGGCTCGACGTGGTCTACCCGGGTGCCAAGTCGTGGGACCGGTATGTCGGTGGAGACCATGCGACGTGCCTGTTCCGCAGCAGCGAGCCACGAACGGGGACCTTGCGCCGTGACATCTCCAATCTGACGTCCGATCAGCTCGGCTACCTCAAGGCCGTCAACAATGTGGACGATGTCGCCAGTCCCGGCGGGAAGCCGGGTGACGAGCCCGGGGAATACCGCGGGTGGGCTGGGAACATGGCGGGCGCGATCGAAGAAGAGGTCCGGGCGCTGAAGAGTCGTGATTGGCCCGCAGGTGCAAATCAGCCCGTAAGCGCATTGATTGCTGATCTGAGTGAGGGTCTCCCGCACTGGCGGGCGGCTGAGCACTCGACCGATCCGGCCTCCCTGCTTGCCGAACTGGACGCCGCGAACAGCCACCTTGGCCAAGGGAGTGCGAAGGACGTCCGTGCGAGCCTGGGCCTTGCGACCGAGAACGAGAACCCGTCTGCCGGTGATGTTCCGGCAGTCGGAGATCTGACCACCTGACGCGGTAGGAGGGGCTGCGCGCTGTTCGGTGGTCCTGCGCGTCAGCTCAGGGTGTCGGTGCGCAGCGCGGTGAGGAAGGCGGTGAAGGCCGGGGCGGGGAAGGTGAGGGCCGGGCCGTGGGGGTCCTTGCTGTCGCGGACCGGGGTGTGGTGGGGGATGTTGACCGCGACCTCGACACAGTTGCCGCCGGTGGCATTGCTGCGACTGGACTTGAGCCATGCCACAGGCTCAATTCTTGGACGGGTATCGTGGATCACGGTAAATCCCCTCCATGACGGACTTGATCATGTCCAGGGACATGTTCGGCGGTAGGGCCCTTGCCCGGAGGTCATCGTAGACCAGTGCGCAGTTCCTGACCTTGTCCGCTGCCTCATAGATCTGACCTCGGCGAGCGCCCTCGATGTAGGCCACCCGGTTGCCCTTGGGGAGGGTGTGCAGTGTCAGGGATGCTCCAAGCGCGTAGTGCTCGCCGGCGCTGAACGGCAAAACCTGGACAGTGATGTTGGGGCGCTCGGCCGCCTTGAGGAGTCGCTTGAGCTGGGCCCGCATGACAGCCGCCCCGCCGATCTCGCTGAAGTTCCCCCACTGAAC
>NZ_PYBW01000117.1 GCF_003205575.1 Streptomyces tateyamensis | reverse complement strand
GCGGTGGCGACCGTGGTGGTCGTCCGTCCTACGGTGACCGCCCCTCCGGGGACCGTGGTGGCCGTCCGTCCTACGGTGACCGCCCGGGCGGCGACCGTGGCGGCCGTCCGTCCTACGGTGACCGGGACCGCGGCGCGCGCCCGTCGTACGGCGACCGGGACCGCGGCGCGCGCCCGTCGTACGGCGACCGGGACCGTGGTGCCCGCTCCTTCGAGGGGCGCCGCGACGACCGTGAGGGGGGCGGCTACGAGGACCGCCGGGGCAACTTCGAGCCGGTGCACCGCCTCCCGATCCCCGAGGACGTCACGGGCGCGGAGCTCGACGGCGACGTGCGCCAGGAGCTGAAGAGCCTGCCGAAGACCCTCGCCGACGACGTGGCCCGCAACCTGGTGATGGTCGCCCGGCTGCTGGACACGGAGCCGGAGGAGGCCTACAAGTACTCGCGGGTCGCGCTGCGGCTGGCCTCCCGGGTCCCCTCGGTGCGCGAGGCGGCCGGCTTCGCCTCGTACATGACGCAGCGTTACTCGGAGGCGCTGACCGAGTTCCGGGCCGCGCGCCGGATGACCGGTCGGGCCGACCTGTGGCCGGTGATGGCGGACTGCGAGCGCGGTCTGGGCCGTCCGGAGCGGGCGCTGGCGATGGCCGGTGAGCCCGAGGTGAAGCAGCTGGACAAGGCCGGCCAGGTGGAGATGCGCCTGGTGTCGGCCGGTGCGCGCAGCGACCTGGGCCAGCACGACGCGGCCGTGGTCACCCTGCAGAGCCCGGAGCTGGCCTCCAACACGGTGCACCCGTGGACCGCGCGGCTGCGTTACGCCTACGCCGAGGCGCTGATCGCGGCCGACCGGGCCGACGAGGCGCGCGACTGGTTCGTCAAGGCGGCCGAGGCCGACCCGGAGGGGCAGACCAACGCCTCCGAGCGGCTGGCCGAGATCGACGGGCTGGAGTTCGTCGACGCGCTCGACCCGGAGTCCGAGGAGGACGAGCCGGTCGAGGCGCCGCGCGAGGAGCGCCGGGACCACCGCGAGGACGGTGAGGACCGGGTGATCTTCGAGGAGGACGAGGACGTCGAGGAGTACTACGACGAGGACGACCTGGAGATCGACGAGGCGGACGACGACGAGGCCGACGAGGTCGGCCGGAGCCGTGACGACCGTGACGACCTCAGCCGTGACGACCGCGACGACCGTCGCGACTGACGGGTAGCAGGTACCTGAGTGGCCCCCAGCCGATCCGGCTGGGGGCCACTCGCGTTCAGGGACCCGGTGCGGGGCGGCCCGGGACGGGTCAGCCGAGTTCGAGGCTGCGCAGCACCAGGCCGGTGGCGGGCTTGGGACCGAACGAGGTGGACTTGCGGGGCATGGTGACGCCCTGTTCGGCCAGTCGCCGGACCACGCTCTCGTCGACCGGGTGGAGCAGCACGGCGGTGCCGCCGGTACGGGCGGCCTCGCGCTCGGCGGCCGCGGCGGCGTGCAGGTAGCCGATGTCCTCGGGGCTGTCCGGCACCCGCCAGACGTGCTCGAGCAGAGTGGAGTGCAGCACGGTGGCGTCCAGGTGGCGCCATTCGGCCGGCTTGTCGGCGGGCACGGTGCGCTCCAGCAGCGCCTCGTCGGGGCCGGTCAGCAGGTGGTAGGTGCCGTCGCCGGCGGTGAGCACGAAGGCGTTGCCGCCCGTCGTCTTCGCCGCGGCCAGTTCGGTGAGCGCGGCGGTCAGTGGACCGGACAGGCTGCGCAGCTGCCAGCCGTCGGACTCCTTGTCCAGTGCGGCCATCGCCTCGGCCGGCGACAGCCGGTACAGCACCCGGTGGATCGCCCGGACCCGCAGCGGGTAGCGGGCGGTGTCCACCAGCAGCACCATGCCGCGGTCCCAGGGGCTGAACGGCAGGTGGCGGTTCTCGCGCTGCAGCCGCAGGTACATCTCCCAGCGGTGGTGGCCGTCGGCGATCAGTGCCCGGCAGGTGGCCAGGTCGCGGCTGACCTCGGCCAGCTCGGCGGGGCTGGTCACGGCCCAGAGCCGGTGCCGGGTGCCGTCCGAGGTGGTGGTGGTGAGCAGCGGCTCCTCGCACACGGCGCGCTCGATCACCGCGGCGGCGCCGCCCTTGCCCCGGTAGGTGAGCAGCAGCGGCTCCAGGTTGGCCCGGGTGGTGCGCATCAGGCCGACCCGGTCGGCGACCGGACGGGGCATCACGTCCTCGTGCGGGAGCACCACGCCGCCCTCGGGGCCGCTGACCGCGAGGGCGCCGATCAGGCCGCGCTGCAGCAGTTCGCCGCTGGGGCTGTCGGCGTCGGTGCACTGCTCGTAGACGTAGAGCGCGGGCTGCGGGTCGGGGGCCAGCACGCCCTCGCTCAGCCAGGCCTGGAGCAGTCGGGCGGCGTGCCGGTAGCGGGTGTCGCGGTCGGAGCGCTCGCCGGTGTCCTCGGGCTCGGGGCGCGGCAGGATGAGGCGGACCACGTTGTGCGGGTCGGCGGTCTCCAGGGTGAGGCGGCGGTGCGGGTCGACCACGTCGTAGGGCGGGGAGGTGACGGCGGCCAGCGTGCCGACCCGTTCGGGGACGTAGCGCAGCCCGCGGAAGGGTGACAGCGAGAGCCCGGCGGTGGCCACGTGGCCAGGGTCTCCCGGGCCGCCCGGCACGGCCGGGGCGGCGGGCCGGGCGGTGGAGTCGCCGGCGGCGCGGGGTGCAGTCATCAGTTCTCTCCCGAGGGTCCCCGGCCTGTGGGACCGAGGGGGACTGGACGGCCCGCCGCCCTGGGTCGCAGGACGCCGGGATGGGCGGCACAGAAATCCGTGGGCCCCGCCGTGCGGCGGAGCTGGTCAATCTGGGAAGGGTATCGGGGAACCTGGTTGTTCCCAGATCTTGCAGAAGAATCCGTCCGGCGGCGCGCTGTCGGCGCCGTGGCGGTGGTGTGCGGCGTGCGGCGGACGGGAGGCGGGATGGACGAGGAGCAGGCGATGGGCGGGGCACCGGTCGGGGACGTGTACGAGTGGTTCCGGCGCGGTGAGCGGCTGTTGGCGCAGGGGCACCCGGCGGCGGCCGAGCAGTTGCTGGCCCGGGCGGCGGCCGCCGAGCCGGAGTCCAAGAGCATCCGGGAGGCGCTGGCCCGGGCCCAGTACGACACGGGTGCCTACGCGGCGGCGCTGGCGAACTTCCGGACCGTGGCGCAGGCGGATCCGTCCGACGACTACGCTCAGTTCGGCTGGGGCGTCGCGGCCGCCCGGTTAGGCGACTTCGAGGCCTCGGCGGAGCACTTGGCGCTGGCGGTGGCGATGCGGCCGCAGGCCGAGCACTACCGCAGGGCGCTGCGGCAGACCCGGGCCACCCTGGCGGCCCGGGCCGGGGCCTACGGCCCGCTGCTGCCCGGCGCGCCCGGCTACCTGCCCGTGCAGGCGCAGTCGGGTGCCGACGACGACCCGAGAGACGAGGACGACCGCGCATGACGCACACTCAGCTGCCCGGCCACAGCGAGCAGCCGCTCACGGCGGCCTACGACACCGCGCTGCTCGACCTGGACGGGGTGGTGTACGCCGGTGCGGCCGCGATCGAGTACGCGGTGGAGTCGCTGGATGCGGCCCGGGCGGCGGGGATGCGGCTGGCGTACGTGACGAACAACGCCTCCCGGCCGCCCCGGGCGGTGGCCGCGCACCTGACCGAGCTGGGTGTCCCGGCGGCGCCCGAGGACGTGATCAACTCCGCCCAGGCGGCGGCCCGGCTGGTGGCGGAGAAGGTGCCGGCCGGAGCCAAGGTGCTGGTGGTCGGCGGTCCGGGCCTGGTGGAGGCGCTGGCCGAGCGCGGCCTGGTGGCGGTGGAGTCGCTGGCCGACGGCCCGGCCGCGGTGGTGCAGGGCTTCGACCCGTCGGTGGGCTGGGAGCGGTTGGCGGAGGCCGCCTACGCGGTGGCCGCCGGCCTGCCCTGGGTGGCCTCGAACACCGACATGTCGATTCCCACCGCGCGCGGGGTGGCGCCGGGCAACGGCACCCTGGTGGCCGCCGTGCGCGCGGCCACCGGCGCGGAGCCGGAGGTGGCGGGCAAGCCGCTGCCGCCGATGCACCGGGAGACGGTGCTGCGCACCGGGGCGAAGCGGCCGCTGGTGGTCGGTGACCGGCTGGACACCGACATCGAGGGCGCGTTCAACGGCGGGGTGGACAGCCTGCTGGTCTTCACCGGGGTGAGCACCCCCGCCCAGCTGCTGGCCGCGCCGACCCAGCCCCGGCCGCCCCTCCTGGCCGCCGGCCTGCGCGGGCTGCTGGAGCCGCCCCCCGCGGGCGCTTTTCTGCCCGG
>NZ_PYBW01000116.1 GCF_003205575.1 Streptomyces tateyamensis | reverse complement strand
AAGCTAAGTGGCATTGCCCCGGCTATGGGCCTCGGCTGTTGCCGTATAAGAGACCTTAACTGCTCCCTATGTCGCCACGTCAAGGATTTCAAGAGATTAGCGGAGAATTTCTCTCCATTAGCTGCAGAGATGTGGCCGCGACGGAGACAGAGTTCCCTCATCCTTGCCCGCTGAGCTGCGGCGTTGATGGCGGTAATGGTGGCCATCTGCGACTGTTTCAGTGAGCTGGAAACCCGGAGGCCCGGGCCCCTGGCGAGGGCGCGTATTGGTCCATCGGCGTCGGCCGGGCGTCAGTCGGATACGTCAGGCCGATCTTGGTCTAGCGGGTTCCGGCCGATGGAGAGCCGATATTTCAAATGGGTCCAAAGCAGCCGGCCTTCGGTAGGTGTTGGGATACTCGCGCGGTGACCAGTTCCGATGACGCCACCCGAAGCCGCCTGCTGCGACGGGGCTTCGCACTCGAATACGCCACGCTCGGGTGGAACGTCGTGGGCATCGTGGTGCTGGCCGTCGCGGCGATCTCGGCTTGGTCGGTAGCGCTGGCCGGGTTCGGCCCGGACTCCGTGCTCGAGATCGGCGCGTCGGCCATGGTGACCTGGGAACTGTCGGGCAGCGGCGAAGACCGTCAGCGCCGGGCTCCTCGGTTGATCGGCGGGGCGTTCGCACTGCTGGCGCTCTACCTGCTGGTGCAGTCCAAGAACATTGTCACCGTGCCTACCTAGACTTGGTCCCGTGGCGATGACCTACAGCAGTGGCAGCGGTGCAGACCTTCCCGCACAGGCACGTCCCGAGGCATATCTGGCCGCACTCGACCCCGTCCCGACGGACTGGGTGACGGTCATCGGCGTCTCGCTGAACTACAGCTACGACTGGGGGATCAGCAGCCACCTGACCCGGCCCGCCGGGCAGGAGCACGCGCTGTCCGAGTACACCCGGAGCGACGGCACGATCGGGTCCGCCGGCATCACCACCGAGTACCCAAGTCGCCGAACTGTTTTCGAGGACGGTCTCCAAGACCACGACGAGCAGTCGGAGTTCTTCGTCCACCGCCGCACCCACCATGACCTGGCCGAGCCCAGCGTGGAGTTCACACCCTCCTTCCTCTGGTACTTCGACGCGATCCCACGCCCGGACGGGTCCTTGTACTACCTGGACGACGCCGGCCGCGACCACGACCTGGTCCGCCTCCGTCGCACCGACACCGAACTCCGCATCGACGTCGCGGCCCTCCCGCTACGCCGGTACCTCGCCGTCCGTGACCGCATCCTGGTCCTCCAGCACGATCGGATCACCCGGCTGGACGCCGTGCCGGAACCACCGATCGAGGCGGTCGACCGCACGGAGCTGCGCCACTTCGCCTTCCACAGCGGCGACCTCCGGTCCGCTGACAGGCCCGGCTTCGTCCGGCTGGTGGGCAAGCAGCTCGTGCTGCCTATCGCGGCCGACCCGGCCGACCTAGTACTACAGGGCTAGATCTGCATCATCTGGCGGCGCATGCGCCTGCGGAAGTGGTGCCTTCTGGCCTCAACTTGGTGACGGCGGCGGAATGTCGACCAGCGCAAGGCGTTCTGGATCTCGCGGATGGGGCGGCCGATGAGGTTGAACAGGCGGCGGGCCTCCGCGAGGGAGACCCGTATGCCCGGGCGGAGTCGGGGCTGTCCGGTCGGGGCAGGCTCAGCTGGTTCCCGACGGGCCGTCAGGCCGGTTCCGGAAAGTTTTCCCAAGGGCGGGGGCCCCCTTTTGAAGCGCTTGGCGCATCACCGCGAGGAGGCACAGGGCGAGCATCGACATCGTGATGTGGCGGTGCCAGGCGGCGTACTTGCGCACCTGGTACTGGTCCAGTACGGCCTC
>NZ_PYBW01000115.1 GCF_003205575.1 Streptomyces tateyamensis | reverse complement strand
GGGCGGCCCTTCGACGTGCGCGTGTGCGGGCGGCTCAGCCCGCGATCAGGCTGATGCCGTAGGCGGTGACGGCGGCACAGGCGGCGAAGCAGGCGCCGGCCCCGGTGAGGGCCAGGGTGCCGCGGCCGGTGCCGGACTCGACGGCGCGCTCACGCCGGGCCAGGGCCAGCACGCCCAGGGCGAAGGCGGCGACCACGGCCACGGTGACCAGGAAGCTGATGCCGGCGGTGTCCGCGAGGGCGGCCCACTTGATCGTCATGACGGCCTCCTCAGGCAGCGGTGGTGGTGATGGGGGCCGGGGCGCCGACGGTCGGGGCGGCGACGGCCTGGGTGCTCGGGGCGGCCGTGACCACCTCCACCGGGGTGACCTCGTTGACGTTGCCCGCGGTCACCGGCTGGCGGCGCGACAGCAGCCACATCGAGCCCGCGCCGAGCACCAGGACGGCGCCGACCAGCAGCACGCCCCAGGTGCCGCGGTCCGCGACGAAGGCGGCGGCGCCGGAGACCGCGGCGGCGGCCGGCAGGGTCAGGCCCCAGGTGTAGACCATCCTGCGGGCCATGCTCCAGTGCACCTGGCGGGCCGGGCCGCCCAGGCCGGCGCCCATGATGCCGCCGGAGACCACCTGGGTGGTCGACAGGCCGTAGCCCATGTGCGAGGAGGTCAGGATCACCGCGGTGGTGGCGGTCTCGGCGGCGAAGCCCTGCGGCGGCCGGACGTCGGTCAGGCCCTTGCCCATGCTGCGGATGATCCGCCAGCCGCCCATGTAGGTGCCCAGCGCGATGGCCAGGCCCGCGCTCGCGACCACCCAGGTGGGGGGCAGCGAGTGCTTGGGCAGCGCGCCGGCCGAGACCAGGGTCAGGGTGATGATGCCCATGGTCTTCTGCGCGTCGTTGGTGCCGTGCGCCAGCGAGACCAGCGAGGCGGAGACCATCTGGCCCTTCTTGAAGGCCTTGGTGGTGGTCTTCTCGCCGGCCCGACGGGTGATCAGGTACGCGGCCTTGGTGGCGCCCCAGGCGGCCAGGCCGGCCACGATCGGGGAGGCCACGGCCGGGATCAGGATCTTGCCGGCGACCACGGAGAAGTTCACCCCGTGCAGGCCGACGCCGACCACGGTGGCGCCGATCAGGCCGCCGTAGAGCGCGTGCGAGGAGCTGGACGGCAGGCCGCGCAGCCAGGTGAGCAGGTTCCACAGGATCGCGCCGGCCAGTGCGGCGAAGATCACCGAGGGGTGCACACCCGCCTTCTCGTTGACGATGCCGCCCGAGATGGTGCCGGCCACCTTCACCGACAGGAAGGCACCGGCGAAGTTGAGGACCGCGGAGATCGCCACGGCGACCTTGGGCCGGAGGGCGCCGGTGGCGATGGAGGTGGCCATCGCGTTGGCGGTGTCGTGGAAGCCGTTGGTGAAGTCGAAGGCGAGCGCCGTGACGATCACCACCGCCACCAGGAACGTGATGTGTTCCATTCCCCAAACAATCGTCGTAGGTGTCGGACTGACGCGATGCCGTTGTCCCGAGCGTGACCGTAAGGATGGCGAGTGAACGGAAGGTTAATTGGTCATCGATTGACGGGGTCTTGAATGTCTGAGGGGTTGCGTACGAAGGTCGACGAGGTGTCCTGAGCTGGACGAATCCGGTGGTTGGCGCAGAATGTCCAGCTTGCGGGGGTAACGGTGAGATCTGCGTCACCCTTGAAAACTGGTGAGAATTCACCGGTTCGCCCGGAGAGCACCTGCCGCGCCGGGCGGTCCGCATGGCAGGATCGGCCGGGGGCCCGCGACCGGTGGGCGGACACAGCGGGGGAGGCCGGCCATGTGGGCCGTACGGCGCGACCAGATCATTCCGAGGCAGCCGTGGCGGCGGGCTGCCATGCGCTGCGGCGCGGTGTTGGCGTTCGCCGCGCTGGCGCTGCCGGTCGGCGCGGGAGCGGCCTTCGCCGACCCGTCGTCCTCGGCGCCGGCGAGCGCGCCGGCGGTGCCCGGGGTGTCCTCCGGGGCCGACCCGCTGGCCGAGGCCAAGGCCACCCTGGGCCCGATGCTCGACAAGATCCACCTGCTCTACCAGAACGCCGAGACGGCCACCGAGCAGTACAACGCCACCGCCCAGAAGCTCGCCGCCCAGCAGGGCGCCGCGGCAGCCCTGGACAAGCAGTTGGCCGAGCAGCAGACCCTGGTGGACACCGGGCTGGACGTGGCCGCGGAGCTGGCCGCCGACCAGTACCAGAACGGCAACCTGTCCGCCTACGGCCAGCTGCTGCTCACCGAGGACCCGTACCAGGCGGTCCACCTGACCGAGCTGCTGGCCGCGGCCGGCCGCTCGCAGGCCGCGTTCATCGCGCAGCTCAAGTCGGAGCAGGCCGAGCTGCAGAAGCTCAAGGCGCAGTCCAGCGCCGCGCTGGCCGACTCCACCGCACTGCTGGCCCAGCAGGACCGGGACAAGACCGAGATCGCCCGCCAGCTGGCCACCGTGGAGCAGCTGGTCTCCGGGCTGACGGGGGCTCAGCAGCAGGACCTGGAGCTGCTGGAGAAGCAGCAGGCGGACGACGCACAGATGGCCTTCCTGGCCTCCGGCGCGCTCGGCCAGGGGGAGCGCACCCCCTCCGCGGCCGGGCGGCAGGCGGTGGCCTGGGCGCTGGGGCAGCTGGGCAAGCCGTACGAGTGGGGGGCGGTCGGGCCGAACTCCTACGACTGCTCCGGCCTGACCTCGCAGGCCTGGCTGCACGCGGGCAAGGAGATCCCGCGCACCAGCCAGGACCAGTGGGCGGGCCTGCAGCACATCCCGCTGAACCAGCTGCGCCCCGGTGACCTGGTGATCTACAACCAGGGCGCCACCCACGTGGCGATGTACATCGGCGGCGGCCTGGTCGTGGTGGCACCGCACACCGGCGCGGTGGTGCGGGTCTCCCCGGTCGGGGCCGGGGCGATCCTGGGCGCGGTGCGGCCGGACCCGCAGGACGGGTCGGACGACAAGGGCGGCGCCTGGAAGGTGCCGGACGTGCTGCAGAACGCGCAGACGCTGACCCCGATCGCGCCCTCGCTGGGCAGCGTCCAGGGGCTGCCGACGGTGGCGCCGCTGCCCGCGATCCTGCCGGTGCTGCCGGTCACCCCGCCGAAGCCGACGGTGACGCCGCAGCCCTCGGCCTCGCCGACCTCGGCGAGCCCCTCGGCGAGCGCCTCCGGCTCGGCGTCGCCCACCCCGTCGGGCAGCCCGGACCCGAGCGCCACCCCCTCGGGCTCGTCCAGCCCCTCGGCGTCCACCTCGGGCTCGCCGAGCGCCGCCCCCTCGGGCACCTCGCCGTCGGCGACGCACTCCCCCTGAGGGTCGGTTACTGCCCCGAGTCCGGCTCGAAGCGGATCACCACGGCCTTGGACGTCGGCGTGTTGCTGATGTCCGCCGTGGAGTCCAGCGGGATCAGCACGTTGGTCTCGGGGTAGTAGGCGGCCGCGCCGCCGCGGGCGACGGGGTAGCCGACCAGCTTGAAGTGCGGCGCGCGGCGCTCGCTGCCGTCGTGCCACTCGCTGACCAGGTCCACGAAGGCGCCCTCGGCCAGCCCCAGTTCGGCCAGGTCCTCGGGGTTGACCAGGACCACCCGGCGCCCGCCGGTGATCCCGCGGTAGCGGTCGTCCAGGCCGTAGACCGTGGTGTTGTACTGGTCGTGCGAGCGCAGCGTCTGCAGCAGCAGCCGGCCGGCCGGCACCTCGGGCGCGGTCAGCGGGTTGACGGTGAAGTTGGCCTTCCCGGTCGCGGTCGGGAAGGTGCGGCTGTCCCTGGGCCCGTGCGGCAGCGCGAACCCGCCCGGCACCCGCACCCGCGCGTTGAAGTCGGTGAACCCCGGCACCACCCGGGCGATCCGCTCGCGCACCGTGTCGTAGTCGGCGGCGAACTCCTCCCACGGCACCTGGTCGCCGGCCCCCAGGGTGGCCCGGGCCAGCCGGCAGACGATCGCGGTCTCGGAGAGCAGCCCGGGCGCCGGCGGTCGCAGCCGGCCCTGCGAGGAGTGCACGATGCCCATCGAGTCCTCGACGGTGACGAACTGGTCGCCCTTGGCGGTGCGGTCCCGGTCGGTGCGCCCGAGGGTGGGCAGGATCAGCGCCCGCGCGCCGGTCACCACGTGCGAGCGGTTGAGCTTGGTGGAGACGTGCACGGTCAGCCGGCACCGCCGCATCGCGGCCTCGGTCACCTCGGTGTCCGGGGTGGCCGCGACGAAGTTGCCGCCCATCGCGAAGAAGACCTTGACCCGCCCGTCCCGCATGGCCCGGATGCTCTCCACCGCGTCGAAGCCGTGGTGCCGCGGCGGGGCGAAGTCGAACTCCCGCTCCAGCGCGTCCAGGAAGGCGGTGCTCGGCCGCTCGAAGATCCCCATGGTCCGGTCGCCCTGCACGTTGCTGTGCCCGCGCACCGGGCAGACCCCGGCGCCGGTCCGGCCCACGTTGCCGCGCAGCAGCAGGAAGTTGACCACCTCGCGGATGGTCGGCACTGCGTGCTTGTGCTGGGTCAGGCCCATCGCCCAGCAGACGATCACCTTCTCGGAGCGCATTACCAGCTCGGCCAGCTGCTCGATCTGGGACCACTCCAGCCCGGTGGCGGCCAGCACCGCCGACCGCTCGGTGGACTTCGCCTCGGCGGCGAACTCCTCGAAGCCGTGGCAGTGTTCGGCGACGAACGGGTGGTCGACCGCGTCCGCCGCCAGGATCAGCTGGTTGAGGGCGCGGAACAGCGCCAGGTCGCCGCCGAGCCGGATCTGCAGGAACAGGTCGGTCAGCTTGGTGCCGTGCCCGACCAGGCCGCGCGCCTGCTGCGGGTTCTTGAACCGCTCCAGGCCGGCCTCGGGCAGCGGGTTGACGCTGACGATGGTCGCCCCGGCCCGCTTGGCCCGCTCCAGCGCGGAGAGCATCCGCGGGTGGTTGGTGCCCGGGTTCTGGCCGGCCACGATGATCAGGTCGGCCTGGTACAGGTCCTTCAGGCTGACGCTGCCCTTGCCCACCCCGAGGGTCTCCACCAGCGCCGAGCCGGAGGACTCGTGGCACATGTTGGAGCAGTCCGGCAGGTTGTTGGTGCCGAGCCGGCGGGCGAACAGCTGGTAGGCGAAGGCGGCCTCGTTGCTGGTCCGGCCGGAGGTGTAGAAGGCGGCGCCGTCGGGGGTGTCCAGCGCGCGCAGCTCCTCGGCCACGATCTCGAAGGCCCGCTCCCAGCTGACCGGCGTGTAGTGGGTCGCCCCCTCCTCCAGCAGTACCGGCTGGGTGAGCCGGCCCTGCTGGCCCAGCCAGTAGCCGGAGCGTTCGGCCAGCTCGGCGACCGGGTGGGCGGCGAAGAACTCGGCGGTGATCCGGCGCTCGGTGGCCTCCTCGGCCACCGCCTTGGCGCCGTTCTCGCAGAACTCGGCGGTGTGCGGCTTGTCCGGCTCGGGCCAGGCGCAGCCGGGGCAGTCGAAGCCGCCGTGCTGGTTGACCTTGAGCAGGGTGGCGACGGTGCGGCGGGCGCCCATCTGCTCGTTCGCCATCCGCAGGCTGTGGCCGACCGCGGGCAGGCCGGCCGCCGCGTGCTTGGGCGCGCCGACCTCCGGGTCGTCCTGGGCGGGGTCGCGCTCCGGGGCCTGCTTGGGCATGGCTGCCACTCCTCCTGGTCGGCGGGCCGCGCCGTCGTCAGCCCTGTCTCCATCCTCGCACCCGCCCGGGAAGTCGATCCGGCCGACTTCGGCAGCTGTCCGCCGCCGGACCGCTGCCGATAGGCTGATCGGCATGTCAGATCTGGAGGGGTACCAGCTGCTTCGGGAGCTGGAGAACGGTCCGACCGGAAGCGTCTGGGAGGCGCTGGATCGGCAGTTGGGACACCGGGTGGCCGTGCACCAGGTGCCGGAGGGGGCCCCGGCCGAGGCCGCCGAGCGGTTCCTGAACGAGGCGGAGAAGGTCGGGCGGCTGGCCCACCCGCACCTGGTCGCCGTCCAGCACCGCACCGAACGGGCCCTGGTGGCCGAGCTGTTGACCGGCCGACCGGCGGCGGCGGACGACCTCGGCCGACTGCTGGTGCAGGCGCAGCAGGCCTTCCTGGGCCTGCAGGCCGCGCACGCGGTCGGGGTGGTGCACTGGGCGCTCAAGCCGGAGCGGCTGCTGGCCACCGAGCAGGGCGGGCTCAAGCTCACCGGGTTCGGCACCGCCTACCTGGCCCCCGCGGTGCAGACCGGCAACGCGCCCTACCTGGCCCCCGAGCAGTGGCGCCAGGTGCCTGCCGACGGCCGGGCCGACCTGTACGCGCTGGGCTGCTCGCTGTTCCACCTGGTGACCAGTCAGCTGCCCTATTCGGGCGGCAGTGCCGAGGAGTTGATGCACCGTCATCTGAACGACCCGGTGCCCTCGGCGGCCCCGTACCGGCCCGGCCTGCCGCCCGCGCTGGATGCGCTGCTGCGCGAGCTGATGGCCAAGGACCCGGCGGACCGCCCGGCCGACGCGGCCACCGTGCGGACCCGGCTGGGCGCGATCGCCGCCGACTACCACGGCCAGGCCGACCGCCGGGCCCCGGCTGCGAGCTACCCGCTCGCGCCTGCCCCTGCCACGGGCTACCCGCCCGCCACCTACCCGCCCGCGCCTGCCCCGGCCTACCCGTCCGCGCCTGGCCCGGCCGCGACCTACCCGTCCGCGCCTGGCCCCGCCCCCGCGTCGGTGCCGGCCGGACCCGAGGCGGCGGGGGTCCTGCGCGGCCAGGTGGACCAGGCCTGGGCCTACGGCGAGGCCGGCCACCCGCAGGAGGCCGTCCGGATGCTCACCGGCCTGACCGTCGAGGCCGCCCGCACCCTGGGCCCGCAGGCGCCGCAGACCCTGCAGATCGCCTACGACCTTGCCATCTGGCGCGGCATGGCTGACGATGTCGCCGGCGCAGCAGGCCTGTTGGCCGATCTCGTGCCGTTGATGACCGCCGCGCTCGGCCCGGGGGACGAGGACGTGGCGAAGGCCACCCGCGACCTGTGGTCCTACCGCAGCGACCTGGAACGCCGGCGGAACCGCCCCAACAGCATCGCCCGTCCGGGCGAGCTGGCCGCCCTGCTCGGCCTCCCCACCTACCACCTGCCCACCTGAACCACCGCGTCCTGGGGGAGAGATGAGAGCCGGCGAGCTGCTGGAGGACCGCTACCAGCTGATCGGTGAACTGGGCCGCGGCGCCTTCGGCGTGGTCTTCGAGGCCTTCGACCGCCGGCTCGGCCGCCAGGTCGCTGTCAAGGCGCTGCGCAACCGCGGGACCGGCGAGGAGGCGAACGACCTGGCCCGGCTCTACCGCGAGGTGGACGTGCTGGCCCAGCTGACGAACCCCAACATCGTAACGGTGTACGACAAGGGCGAGCTGGCCGTGCGGGGTGAGCGGCACCACTACATCGTGATGGAGCTGCTCAACGGGCCGACCCTGACCCAGGTGCTGGCGGCCGGCCGGCCCGAGCTGCTGCCGGCGCTGGACTGGGCCGGCCAGCTCTGCGCGGCGCTGGCCGCCGCGCACGAGGCCAAGGTGATCCACCGGGACGTCAAGCCGGAGAACATCATGTTCGCCCGGCCGGACCGCCAGCTGCTCAAGGTGCTGGACTTCGGCATCGCTCAGATCGGTGACAACCTCGACGGGCTCACCACGGACGGCGTGGTGATCGGCTCCACCCCGTACCTGGCCCCCGAGCGGTGGCGCGGCGAGCCCGGTTCGGTCCGCTCCGACCTGTACGCGGTCGGCTGCGTGCTGTACGAACTCTTCACCGGCGCCCGGCCGTTCCCCGCCGACAGCACCTACAACCTGATGGTCCAGCACCTGGAGGAGCCGGTCCCGCACCCGCCGGCGCTGCCCCACGACCTGGCCGTGCTGCTGCGCGCCCTGCTGGCCAAGGACCCCGCCGAGCGCCCGGGCGACGCCGCCGAGGTGCGCCGGCGGCTGGCCGCGGCCGCCGCCGCGGTCCACGACCTGCGCCACCGGGCCGACGCCGCCTTCGAGTTCGCGCTGCAGGGCCGGCCGGAGGAAGCGGTGGAGCGGTTGCGCCCGCTGGTCGAGCAGTTCCGGCTGGCCTTCGGCCCGGACGACGGCCGCACCCTGCGCACCCGGCACGACCTCGCGGTGGCGCTGGAGCGGTCGGGCCGGGTGGCGCAGGCCCGTGAGCTGCTGGCCGAGCTGCTGCCGGCCACGGCGGCCGCGCTCGGCGAGGACCACCCGGACACGGTCGCGGTGCGGCACCGGCTGACCCGCCTGCCGGCGGCTGTCAACCGTGCGGGCAGCTGATCAGGTGCCCCCGTCGATTGGACGATTTGATAGGAACTCGCCGATCCCGACCCCCTGGCAGGCCCTTCCCGCGCGTTGATATACCTCGGTTTCCTGTTCTGGCAGAGCGATTGAGGTGATGGGCAGATGAAGCTGCTGCGCGTGGGTGCCCCGGGTGCCGAGCGGCCGGCCGTGCTCGGTCCGGACGGCACCGGGTACGACCTGTCGGGCCGGACCCGGGACATCGACGGCGCCTTCCTCAGCGGGCTGGATCCGGTCGAGCTCGCCGCCGCGGTGGCCGCGGGCGAGCTGCCGGTGCTGGAGCTGGCCGGCGAGCGGGTCGGCGCCCCGGTGGCCCGGCCCGGCAAGGTGGTCTGCGTGGGCCTCAACTACCGCGACCACGCGGCCGAGGCCGGCGCCGCGATCCCGGTGGAGCCGGTGCTCTTCCTCAAGGCGAGCAACACCGTGGTCGGGCCGCAGGACGAGGTGCTGGTCCCGCGCGGCAGCACCAAGACCGACTACGAGGTCGAGCTGGCCGTGGTGATCGGCCGCACCGCCCGGTACCTGCAGAGCGAGGCCGAGGCGGCGGCCTGCATCGCCGGCTACACCATCTCCAACGACGTCACCGAGCGGGCCTTCCAGTTCGAGCGCGGCGGCCAGTGGGACAAGGGCAAGTGCTGCGAGACCTTCAACCCGCTGGGCCCCTACCTGGTGACCCCGGACGAGGTCGGCGACCCGCAGGCGCTGGAGCTCAAGCTCTGGGTCAACGGCGAGCTGCGCCAGGACGGGTCCACCGCGGAGATGATCTTCCCGGTGCTCGCGGTGCTCCGCTACATCAGCCAGTTCATGGTGCTCGAACCCGGTGACGTGGTGACCACCGGCACCCCGGCCGGCGTCACCATCGGCCGCCCGGGCACCCCGTTCCTGCAGCCGGGCGACGTGATGGAGCTGGCGGTCACCGGCCTGGGCCGGCAGCGCCAGGTGCTCGGCAAGGCCTAGTACTACAGGGCTAGATCTGCATCATCTGGCGGCGCATGCGCCTGCGGAAGTGGTGCCTTCTGGCCTCAACTTGGTGACGGCGGCGGAATGTCGACCAGCGCAAGGCGTTCTGGATCTCGCGGATGGGGCGGCCGATGAGGTTGAACAGGCGGCGGGCCTCCGCGAGGGAGACCCGTATGCCCGGGCGGAGTCGGGGCTGTCCGGTCGGGGCAGGCTCAGCCGGTTCCCGACGGTCCGTCAGTCCGGTTCCGGAAAGTTGTCCACAGGCCGAGGTCCCCCTTTTGAAGCGCTTGGCGCATCACCGCGAGCAGGCACAGGGCGAGCATCGACATCGTGATGTGCCGGTGCCAGGCGTCGTACTTGCGCACCTGGTACTGGTCCAGTCCGGCCTCCTGCTTGGCTGCCTCGAAGCACTCCTCCACCGGCCAGCGCGACCCGATCGCGCGGATCACCTCGGACAGCGGGTCGCGGCGCGGGGTGAAGCAGTGGAAGTAGGCCAACTCCCCGCTGTCCAGCGGGCGTCGGACGATGTAGCGGTGGTCGGGGTCGCCGGCCTCGACAACCGCCCAGTCGTAGCTGCGGAAGCCCTTCGCGCCGATCCCGCAGGCCCTGCGGGTGAAGGCCCGCTCGGGCAGGGCGGCGGTCAGGTCCTCGATCTTTCCCGCGTCCCCCGAGGCCGTGGTGACCTCGGTGTTCTTCGGTACTGCCATCACGTAGGAGACGGTGTGCTCCTCCAGGAAGGCGCGCAGCTGCGGGTTCTGGCCGAACTCCTCGTCGGCCGCGAACCAGGCGAAGGGCACCTTGGCCGCCAGAGCCCGCTCGACCATGAGCCGCACCTGCTGCGGGCGGGTACGGAAGGGGACGGCGTCGGGCACGCCGGCCTCGCGGCACCGCTCGCGGTCGGCGGCCCAGGTGTGCTCGGGCAGGTACAACTCCCGGTCCAGCAGCACTCGATGGCCGCCCGGGGTCGCATAGGCGAGGAAGGTGCCGATCTGGCAGTTATCGATCCGCCCGAGGGTGCCTGAGTACTGCCGCTGCACCCCGGCGGACTTGCGGCCCTTCTTCGCGAACCCGGTCGGATCGGCGATCAGCACCGCCCGCTCGTCGGCGAAGTGCTCCATCGCGTAGCCGACCAGCACGTCCCGCATCCCGTCCGCGTCCCACGGGGTCAGGTTCAAAAACCGCTGCATCCGCTTGGGCTCGGGCGCCCCGACGTGTTCGGCGATGGTCCAGCCGTTCTTCTTCTCCAGCGGAGCCAGCAGCCCGCGCAGGTACTCGCGCGCGTGTGCCCGCGACTCGGGCCGGTAGAACAACGGCCCGATCCGGGCACACACTGCCTCGAACTCCGCGTCCAGGACCTCCAGGTCCTCCGCCGCCAACTCATCCTCAACCAGACCTCGTGCACTCACGACAGACCATCCTGCCGGATAAGCAACCCAAGATCTATCCCTGTAGTACTAG
>NZ_PYBW01000114.1 GCF_003205575.1 Streptomyces tateyamensis | reverse complement strand
TTGGGCGTCAGATCACCCTGGCCGGCTGAATACCCGAGGTTGGGCTCCGCGGGGGTTTCCGAACGGATCGGTCGCACGGCGGGTGATCGTCTGGTTGGCGTCGTTCCCGATCTGGACGCTGTTCGTGCCGTGCGGATCGGCGGCCTGGTAGACGAGCGAGCCCCCGCCCGTGGGGCCGGTGACGCGAGTGATGGTGATGCCGCCGGGCGAGCCGTAATAGCGAACGTCGCTCATCGAACCGCTGGCGGTGTCGAGCGTGAGCTCATCGGCGCCGATGTTGAGCGTGGTCTTGCCGGGGTCGCGGCGGATGAGCTGGTTGCGAGCTGGTTGGCCGGGGCGACGCTTCCGTTGTAGAGGCCGGTCTTGCGGCCCAGCAGGTCATAGCTGTACGCAAGCGTGTTGCCCTTGGCGTCCACGCCGTGGTCAACACGGGAGTTCGCGTCGTAGAACATCTGACTGGTGCCGCTGTCCGGATCGGTCGCGGAGACCTGTCGACCCTGGAGGTCGTATGTATAGCTCCACTTGTTCCCGGCGGCATCGGTCCGCGTGGCATCCTGGCCGGCCGGCGTGTACGCGTACGTCGTCACATCCGCGTCGGCGGTCCGACCGGTCGGCGACGCGGACCGGTACTGCCACAATGCGGTCGTACGGTTGCGCGCGTCAGTGATCGTGCTGGTGGCTGTGCCGCCCTGAGGTGGAGTCACATCGGTTCGGTCAGCGCCGGGATATGCCGTCGCGGTGGTCCACTGCTGCTTGGAGTACGACATGAAGGCGCTGGCCGTAGGCCGACCGGCACCGTCGTACGTGGTCCAGGTCTGTGCCGGAACCTGCGAGTCCTGCGGCGAGAACACGGTGCGGTTCGGCAGTGTCGTGTTGTCCCAGTACGGGGACGAGGCCTTGATTGAAGTTCTCGGCCAGGACAACACCAATGCTCAGGGGTTCATGCTCTGGCCCGACAGTCAAGGCAATGTCTGGCGCTTCGCCATGGCCAGCGCTGACCCTGCCACCGGCTCGTCCTACGACCAGACCTTGGACATCAACAGCAACGCCAACGTCCAGCTGAACACCTGGACTCAGCTGACCGCCAGCTACAACGCCGCCACCGGCCAGCTGAACCTCTACGTCAACGGCGCGCTCGCGGGCACCGGACAGCACAAGCCCTTCTCCTCTGCCGCCGGGTCCTTCGCCATCGGCCGCGGCCAGAACGGCGGCAACAAGAACGTCAACTACTTCAACGGCAGCATCAGCAACGTCAGCGCTACCACCGGCGCCATCACTCCGGGCGTCAACACCTGTGCCATCGCTGTCAGTTCCGCTACCACCAAGTGCCTCGACAACAACGTGGGCGGCACCTCGCCCGGCAACCCTGTCCAGATCTGGGACTGCAACAACTCCAACCCCCAGCAGTGGGCCTTCAACCCCGACGGCACCCTGAGGGTGAACGGCGGCTGCCTTGACACGGTCAACGAAGGGACCCAGAACAACACCCTCGTCCAGTACGCCACGTGTGCCCCCGGTGTCGCCAGCCAGCAGTGGTTCCCCCGGGGCAACGGCAGCATCTACAACCCGGCCTCCGGCCGCTGCCTCGACGACCCCGCCGGCAACATCGCCAGCGGCACCCGGCCGCAGCTCTACGACTGCAACGGCACTCCCAGCCAACGCTGGACTGTCACCAGCGGCTGAGGCCTGACTGAGCAGCACCGAGGGGCGCCGCCGCCGTACCGGCGGGTGCGCTCCCTCGGCGTCCACCGCTCCCAGGCCCCAGCAAGACCCGCCCATAATTCGTCACCCTGACGATAATTCCCCGCTACCATCACCCCATGAGCAACCGCTTCTCCGCCCTCGCCACCGAGAACGAGCGCATCGCCGAGACCGGCCACTACCTCTCCGCCACCGGGGCCCGCGTGGAGATCGCCGCCGCGCTGGCCGCGGCGCGCGCCGGGACCGTGTCCTACTCGCCTGACTTCGTTCCCTCCCCCACCGGCGCGTTCGCCGGGGTGGCGGAAGTGACCGACGAGGACAGCATGAGCGCGGCCCGCCGGATCACCGAGTCCGCACCGGGGCCCGCCCACCTCGCCGTGCTCAACTTCGCGTCCGCGCGCAACCCCGGGGGTGGGTACCTGCGGGGGGCCAAGGCGCAGGAGGAGGACCTGTGCCGCAGTGCGCTGCTCTACCAGTGCCTGCTCCAGGCGCCCGACTACTACGAGGCGCACCGGGCGTCGGCCGACCTCCACTACAGCCACCGGGTGATCTTCTCCCCGCAGGTCCCGGTGATCCGCGACTCCCGGCGTGACCTGCTCGGCGAGCCGTACGCCGTCTCCTTCCTCACCTCGCCTGCCCCCAATGCGGGCCAGCTGGAGCTGCGTTCACCCGGCCGGGCGGTCGACCTCGCCGCCACGCTCGCCGAACGGGCCCGCCGGGTGCTCGGGGTGGCCGCGCAGCACGGGGTGCGGGAGCTCGTGCTCGGGGCATGGGGATGCGGGGTGTTCCGCAACGATCCGGCCGAAGTGGCGGCGGCGTTCGCCGCGGCGATGAGCACGCACGGCGCCCCGTTCACCCGGATCACCTTCGCCGTGCTGGACCGCGCGGCCGGCACTCCCAACCTGGCGGCGTTCCAGGCCGAGTTCGGCAGCTGAGCCGATCAGCTCGCGATCTCCCGCACCCCCGGGATCGGCGAGCGCAGCAGCCAGAGCACCGAGAGCGCCCCGCCCACCCCGGCGACCACCATCGTCTCGCGCAGCCCGAACGCACTGCCCAACGCCCCGCCCGCCAGTGCGCCGAGCGGTCGGATGCCGTAGTTGACCGTGCTGAACGCGCCCGAGACCCGGCTGCGCAGCTCGTCGGGGACCACGCTCGCCTGCAGCGAGTTGAGGTTGACGTCGAAGAGCATCACCCCGGCCCCGCTGAGGAACTCGACGCCCGCCAGGACGGCGGCCCGCGTCCACAGCGGGCCGCCGGCGAGCGCCAGCAGTGCGAGCGGCGCCGGGAAGAGCGCCGCTCCCAACACGACGGTGCGCCCCATCCCGATCGCCCGGGCCATCCGCGGCGCCAGCACCGCGCCGAGCAGGCTGCCGGTGGCGGCGATCCCCATCGCGAATCCGATCGTCCCGGCCGACAGCCCCAACTCCCGGTTGGCGAACAGCACCAGCAGCCCGGCCGGGATGAAGGTGAAGAAGTTCACCGTGGTGCAGCACCCCAGGCTCGCCCGCAGCACCGGGTGCCGGACCACGAACGCCAGCCCGGCCCTGGCCCGTTGCAGCATCGGCTCCGGCCGCTCGGCCGGCGGCGGGGCGGCCACCCGGATCCGGCCGACCAGCAGCGCCGACCCGGCGAACGAGAGCGCGTCGGCCAGCACCGCCACCGGCGCCCCGAGCAGTTGCACCAGCATCCCGCCCAGCGCCGGTCCGCCCAGGTAGGAGGCCGAACGGCTTGCGCTCAGCCTACTGTTGGCTTCCAAGTAGGCCGCCCGCGGCACCAGATGGGCGAAGAACGGCGCGTACGCGGTGTTGAACAGCACCCCGGCGGCCCCGACCACCACCGCCACCACGAACAGCTGGGCCATCGTCACCGCGCCGTACAGGCAGGCCGCCGGCAGCGAGACCAGCGCTACCGCCCGGACCAGGTCGGCGATCACCAACAGTCGCTGTTTGCTGCGCTGTTGGTCCACCCAGGCGCCGGCGAAGACGGCGAGCAGGTTCGGCGTCCAGACCAGCGCGGCAAGCACCGAGACCGCCATCGTGGACGCGTGCAACACCCCCACCGCGATCAGCGGCACCGCCAGGTCGCTGACCCGGTCGCCGAACTGGGAAACCGTCACGCCGCTCCACAGCCTGACAAACCGCCGGTCCCGCCACAGCGAGTCCCGCGACTCCTGCACCGCCGCGACCGGCTCCCCCACCAACACGCTCATGCGTCCTCCCCCTCCGGAAGTTCCGGCAGCACGTACCTCATCAACCGCACCAGCTGCGCCCCCGCCGGCCGCTCCTGCTCCGCCCGGGTGACGTACGGTGCGAGCAACTGCTCGACCGCTGCGCCCAGTTGCTCCAGCTCCTCGGGCGTGAGCGCCACCCGGGTGTGCGCCAGGCCGCCGAGCCGGCGCCACTCGGGCGGCAGTTGCGGCTCCACCTCGGTGAGCCAGCGCTGCGGCAGGTCCGCCACGTCGAGGAACATCTGCAGGGCCAGGCCCCGGGCGGCATCCCCCGCCTCGCCCTCGCCGCCCAGCTCGAACCGGAACCCCTTGGCCACCGCCTCCCAGCGGCGCTGCCTGCGGTCGGGCCCGGGCTCGGCGTCCTGCACCAGACCGCACCCGGCCAGCTGGCGCAGGTGCCAACTGGCCACCGAGGGCGTGGCGCCCACGTGCGGGGACAGTTCCGTCGCCGTGGCCGGCCCGCGCCAACGCAGCTGCGTCAGGATCGCCATCCGCACGGGATGGGCCAGCGCCCGCATCACCTGCGGGTCGGTGATCTCGATGTCGCCCAACGGGTTGCTCATAATCTGAGAGCATCCTCTCAGAAAGTCTGAGAGTCAACTCTCAGATCTCGGCTGCTGCCCGTCCGCCCATGACTGTGCCGCGCAGGACCGGCGTGGGCCCGGTTCGAGTTCCCGGAGCGCGGCTGTCCGACGGCCGCCAGCTCTGGCCCAGCCGCCCGCGGCCCCCTAGATTCGGCGGCATGACAACGGCAATAACCGCTGACGGGATTCGGAAGCGGTACGGGGATGTCCAGGCTGTCGACGGAGTGTCACTCACCGTCGAGAGCGGCGAGTTCTTCGGTCTGCTCGGGCCCAACGGGGCGGGCAAGACCACCACGCTGGAGATCCTGGAGGGGATCCGCGAACCCGACGAGGGGCGGGTCGAGCTGCTCGGGCTACGGCCCTGGCCGCGCAACCCGAAGCTGCTGCCCCGGATCGGGGTGCAGTTCCAGGCCTCCGCCTTCTTCGACCGGCTCACCGCCCGCGAGACCATCCGCACCTTCGCCTCGTTCTACGGCATCGGCCACAGGCGGGCCGACCACTGGCTGGACCGGGTCGGCCTGAGCGAGTCGGCGTCGGTGGCCACCGACAAGATGTCCGGCGGGCAGGCCCAGCGCCTGTCCATCGCCTGCGCGCTGGTGCACGACCCGGAGCTGGTCTTCCTGGACGAGCCGACCACCGGCCTGGACCCCCAGGCCCGGCGCAACCTGTGGGACCTGCTGCGCGACATCAACGCCGAGGGCCGCACCGTGCTGCTCACCACCCACTACCTGGACGAGGCCGAGGTGCTCTGCGACCGGGTCGCCGTCATGGACCACGGCAAGGTGCTGCGCACCGGCGCGCCGGCCGCGCTGGTACGGGAGTTGGACGACACGGTGCGGGTCAGCGTGGAGTCCGGGCTGATCACCGCCGAGCGGGCGCGCGAGCTGTTCGCGTCCGCCGGCGCCGAGGTCTCGGCGGTGGAGGACAACGGCGTGCTGCTCTCGGTGGCCACCCGGCTGCCCGCGCCGGTGCTCTCGGTGCTGGCCGAACAGAACGCGCTGCGCGGCCTGGAGGTCCGCGGCGCCACCCTGGAGGACGTGTTCCTGCACCTGACCGGACGGGAGTACCGGGCATGAGCGCCACCGCACCCGAGACCGACCGCCGCACCGACGACGCTCCCGGGGAGAAGGCCAGCGCCTTCGTCAGCCTGTCCCGAGTGATGTTCGTAGCCTTCCTGCGCGACCGCGCGGCGCTCTTCTTCACCCTGGCGCTGCCGCTGATGTTCCTGGTCCTGTTCGGCTTCCTGTTCAAGGGCGCCACCTCGCCGCACGTGAAGGTGGCGCAGGTGGGCCAGGTCGCCGTGCTGGACTCGGTGCGGGGCGACGAGCGCGCCGGCCTGGACCAGGTGCTGACCATCACTCAGGTCCCGGACGAGGCGACCGCGCTGCAGAAGGTCCGCAAGGGAGACTTCGACGCGTTGGTGGAGCAGGGCCCGAACGGTCAGGTGGTGGTCCGCTACAGCGCCGCCGACCAGGTGCGGGCCGGCGGCGTGCAGGCCGTGCTCCAGTCGGTGATCCAGTCCGCCAACCAGCAGGCCACCGGCCAGCCGCCCAAGTACACGCTGGCGGCCTCCCAGGTCGAGGACCAGTCGCTCAAGCCGATCCAGTACCTCACCCCCGGCCTGCTGGGCTGGGCGGTGGCCACCGGCGCGATCTTCAGCGCCTCGCTCAGCCTGGTCTCCTGGCGCAAGAAGCGGCTGCTGCGCCGACTGCGGCTGGCCCCGGTGAGCGTGGGGTCGATCGTCGGCTCGCGGGTGCTGGTGACCTGCGTGGTGGCGCTGATGCAGACCGCGATCTTCCTGCTGGTGGCCACCACGCCGGTGTTCGGGCTCAAGCTCACCGGGAACTGGTGGCTGGTGGTGCCGCTGGTGCTCTGCGCGACGCTGGCCTTCATGTCGATCGGCCTGGTCACCGGGGCGATCGCGAAGACCGAGGAGGCGGCCAACGGCATCAACCAGGTGATCATCCTGCCGATGTCCTTCCTGTCCGGCGCGTTCTTCCCGCTGGACAACTCGCCGCAGTGGCTGCAGCAGTTCTCGCACGTCTTCCCGCTGCGTTATTTGGTGCTCGCCGCCCAGTCGGTGCTCACCCGCGGCGGCGGCCTGCTGGACTGCCTGCCCGCGATGGGCGGACTGCTCGCCTTCGCCGCCGTGCTGACCGCACTGGCCTGGCGCCTGTTCCGCTGGGAGGACGCCTGACCGGGCGATGACAGAGCGGCCGTGGCCGCCCCGTCACCGACCCGCCGGTGACGGAGCGGCCGCTGACCAGGCGGCCCCGGTCGTAGGACCGAAGTCCGGTACCGGCCCGGCGGGGCCGTCTGCGACCATGGACGGGTGACTGAGAGCGGGCAGGACGGGACGGACCGGGAGACCTTCTTCCACGCGGTGGGCGGCGAGGCCGTCTTCCGCAAGCTGGTGCACCGGTTCTACCAAGGGGTGGCCGGCGACGAGTTGCTGCGCCCGATGTACCCGGAGGAGGACCTGGGCCCGGCCGAGGAGCGGCTGACCCTGTTCCTGATGCAGTACTGGGGTGGCCCGCGCACCTACAGCGAGCAGCGCGGCCACCCGCGGCTGCGGATGCGGCACGTCCCGTTCACCGTGGACCGGGCCGCGCACGACGCCTGGCTGCGGCACATGAAGGTGGCCGTGGACGAGCTCGACCTCGAGCCGCAGGCCCGCCAGCAGCTCTGGGACTACCTGGTCTACGCCGCCGCCTCGATGGTCAACTCGGCCTGACCCGGCAACCGCTCTCCCCCGCTGACGGTCGCATCGTTGGCATGCTCACTGCTCGGTAGCTTTCGCTCCGGCAACGTTTCATGCACGACCCTTCCTTCCGTACCAGCGATCTGACAGCATCGCCCGGTATTCGGTGGGCCCTTTCCGGTCTGCGGAACCCACCACGGGGGAGGGATCGCGTCATGGGCGGCTTCGTCCTGCGCCGACTGCGCAGCCGACTCGCGCTGGCGGCCGCGGCGGCACTGACCGTGCTGCTGACGGCTGCGGTACTGGCCACGCTCGGCGCCTTCGACGCGGGGGTCGGCGCAGCCGGCGCCCGGCAGGCGCTGCACGGGCAGGACCGGGACCGGGCCACCGTCACGGTCACCGCCGACCTGCCGGTCGGCGACGTGCCGAAGGCCGAGCAGCGGGTGCGCCAACTGGCCGGCGACGTGTACGGGCCGGTGCCCGGCACGGTCCGCTCGCTGGTGCGTAGCCACGCGTTCGGCCTGCCCGCCACCGGCGCCCGCACCCCGGACGGCAAGCCGGTCGCCCCCGACCTGACCACGCTGGCCACCCTGGACCCGGCCCAGGTCGCCGTCACCGCCGGCCGACTGCCGCAGCCCGCCGCCGCCGGGCACCCGGTGGAGGTCGCGGTGCCGGAGATCGCGGTCAGCCGACTGGGCGTCAAACCCACCACGCTGCCGCTGGCGCTGCACCTGGTCGACCGGATCACCAACGCCGGCGCCGACGTGCTGGTCACCGGCGTCTACCACTCGCTGGACGGGACCGACCCCTACTGGCAGCTGGACCCGCTCGGCGGGCGCGGCCTGCGGGTCAGCGGCTTCACCACCTACGGCCCGCTGCTCGCCCCGGCCACCGCGTTCAGCTCCGGCGCGATCGCCCAGCAGGGCGTCAGCTGGCTGCTCACCGGCGACTTCGACCACGTCACCACCGGCCAGCTGGACGAGCTGCGCGCCCGCACCCCCGGCCTGCTCGGCGAGTTCCAGACCGATTCCGGCTACTCCGCCGCCAGCAAGCTGCCCGACGTCCTGGCCGACCTGCACAACGAACTGCTGGTGGCCCGCTCCACCCTGGTGATCGGCGCGCTGCAGCTGGCGGTGCTGGCGGTGGGCGCGCTGGTGCTGGTGACCCGGCTGCTGAGCGAGCGCCAGTCCACCGAGAACGCGCTGCTCACCGCACGCGGCGCCGCCTGGTACCGGGTGGCCGGCACCACCGCGCTGGAGGCGGGGGTGCTGGCCCTGCCGGGTGCGCTGTTCGGCCCGCTGCTGGTGCCGGTACTGCTCGCGCTGCTCGACCGGATCGGACCGCTGGCCACGGCCGGGGTGCACCTGGACGGCGGCCTGGCGCCGGGCGACTGGGTGGTCTCGACGGCGGCCGCGCTCGGCGCGGTGCTGGTCGTGCTGGCGCCCACCGTGGCCCAGGCGGCAGGCGCGGCCCTGGCCCGGCGGGCCGGGCGGCGCCAGGCGCTGGCCGGCGGGCTGGCCCGCTCCGGGGCCGACCTGGCACTGCTGGCCCTGGCCGTGCTGGCTTATCTGCAGCTGGCCCACTACGGCTCCGGCAGCGGGGCCGGCGGCGGGGCGCTGTCCGCCGATGCGAGCGGGCAACTGGGCCTGGACCCGGTGCTGGTCAGCGCGCCGACCCTGGCGCTGTGCGCGGGCACCGTGCTGGCGCTGCGACTGCTGCCGCTGGTGGCCAGGCTCGGCGAGCGGTGGGCCGCGCGCGGCCGCGGGTTGCCCGCAGCGCTGGCCGGCTGGCAGTTCGCCCGCCGGCCGCGGCGCAACGCCGGCCCGGTGCTGCTACTGGTGCTGGCCTTCTCGATGGGCATGCTGGCGCTCGGTCAGGCCGCCTCGCTCACCACCTCGCAGCACGACCAGGCCGAATTCGCCTCGGTCGGCGGGGTGCGGGTGAGCAACGTCGGGCTGCCCGCGCTCGGCCAGGGGGCGGTGCTCACCTCGCTGCCCGGCGGCGAGCACCTGCTGCCGGTCTCCCGCCAGGAGGTGCCGCTGCCACGCGGGGTGATGGGCCAGCTGCTGGCCGTGGACACCAAGGCCGCCGCCGGGCAGCTGACAATGCGTCCGGACCTTCTCGACCAGCACAGTCCGGCCCAGGTGTTCGGCCCGCTGGCCGCCGCGAGGACCTCCGGAGCTTCCGGAGCTTCCGGGAGCGACGGCATCCTGCTGCCCGGCACTGCCCTGGTGGTGAGCCTGGACGTCCAGGTGGAGAGCGACTACTCCACGCCGGTCGAGCAGACCGGGGGCTTCTACCCCGGCTACGACCCGGGCGGGCAGAACCCCGACGCGAACGCCCCCAGCCTGGTACTGATCCTGCACGACCGGTTCGGGACGACCTTCAGCACCGAGCTGAACAACCTGCCGGCCCAGGGCGAACGCCGGGTCAGCGCCGACCTGTCCGCGATGTTCGCGGCACCGGCCGGCCGGCCCGCCACGCCGCTGACCCTCACCGGCATCCAGGTCAGCTACTCCGCCACCATGACCGGCAACCTGCACCAGAAGCTGACCGTCCGCCAGGTCGGTGCGGCCGACGCACCCGACGCGCCGTTCCAGCCGGCCACCGTACCTGCCGGCCTGCAGTGGAACGCCACCACTGTGGCGGCCGACCAGCAGCCCCTGCGTACCTCCCCCGGCTCGCCCGAGGCCAAGCTGGGTCCGGTGGACGCCGTGCTGGACCCCGTCACCGGCCAGGACGTGCTCGCGCTGCACTACTTCACCGGCCTGGGCACCCAGCCGAGCGTGGCCAAGCTGACCGTCAAGGGTGGCGGCACGATGCCCGACGAGATCGCGGCTGTGGTGACCGACGACTACCTGCACGCCACCGGCGCCAGGATCGGCGACAACGTGCCGGTGCAGCTGGGCACCAACCGGCTTCTCTTCCACATCCAGAACGCGGTGCCGGTGCTGCCCACCGTGGGCGGACCGAACGGCGGGCCGAGCGCGGCCCTGCTGGCCGACCTGCCGACCATCGACCGGGTGATCGCCGCCAACGGCGACAACCCGCCGGCCCCCGACGAGTGGTGGCTGCCCAGCCAGGGCCATGGCGACCCGGCCCCGAGCCGGCTGGCCGCCGCACTGCGCACCAGCATCTTCCCGTCCCGGGTGCAGCTGGACACCGCACTGGTCGACCAGGCCCGCAAGGACCCGCTGGGCGCCGCACCGCAGAGCGGACTGCTGGCGCTGACCGTGGCCGCCGCCGTGCTGGCCGCGATCGGCTTCGCCGCGGCCTCGATCGGCGCGGCCGGGGAACGGGCCGCCGAGTTCGCCGTGCTGCGCGCCCTGGGCGCCCCGCACCGACAGCTGGCCCGCACCGCCGCTGCCGAGCAGGGCATCCTGATCGCCCTCGGACTGGGGGTGGGAGCCCTGCTGGGGACCGCCTTGGTGCACCTGGTGGTGCCGCTGACCGTGCTGACCCCCGCTGCGCACCGCCCGGTGCCCGCCGCCCTGGTCGTGCTGCCGCTGTGGCAGGTGCTGATCCTGCTGCCGGCCCTGGCCCTGCTGCCGGTCGCCCTGACCGTGCTGCGGGTGCTGCGGCCCGCCCGCGCCGCCGACACCATCGCCCGACTGCGCAACCCGGAGGAGATGTGAGCCGCGCCGAGAACCGTGCTCCGCAGGCCGCACCCTGGGTGCGGACCCGCCTGCGCACCAGCCGGGGAGCGGGACTGCTGCTGGCCGTGCTGGTCCTGGTCACCTCCTTCCTGGCCACCGGGCTGCCCCGGGTGCTGGACCGGGACGCCGACGCGGCGCTGACCGCGATGCTGACCACCGCCACCCCCGGTGCGCGCTCGCTCTCTGCCAGCACCGGGCCCGGGACCAGACCGCAGCTGCTGACCAGTGACACCGCCCAGCGGACGGCGCTGGCCATCCAGCAGACGCTGACCAGCCCGCTGGCTCCCGCCCCGGCCCAGAACGCCTACGGTGCGCGCAACATCAGCCCCGAGTACCTGACCGACCCGGCCCTGCCCCGGCCGGACGGCATTGACCCCGCACTCACCCTGGTCAGCCTGGCCGACCAGCAGCACCACCTCACCCTGGTGGCCGGCACCTGGCCGGACCCCGCGGCCCCGCCGGGCAGCGAACGGGCGGTCCAGGTGGCACTCGCCAAGTCGGCCGCCGACCTGCTGGGCGTCAAGCCCGGTTCGGTGCTCACCGGCTCACCTCAGCTCCCACTGCCCGACCAGCCCAGGAGACCCGGGACCAAGGTCACCGTCAGCGGGGTGTTCGAGCCCACCGACCGGCAGGAGCCGTTCTGGTCGGCCACCCCGTGCGTCACCGGGCCGTGCCTGGCCTACAACAACGCGATACCGGCCTCGCCGTACTGGAAGATCAGCGCGCTGGTGCCGGAAGCGGCGATGGGCAGCCTGGCCGGCTTCGCACCGGCCGAGCTGTTCTGGCAGATCCCGGTCGACCCGCACCACCTGCGGGCCGCCAAGCTCGACCAGGCCCAGCAACTGCTCGCCTCGATCCTGTCCGGGAGGATCGCCGCCCAGCTGCCGGGCCGGACGGCGATCCCGGACCTGCGGGTCAACTCGATGCTGCCCGCGCTGTTCTCCGAGGCCCAGCGCCGCCAGGCGGGCGTCGCGCCGCTCCACGCGATCGGGCCGCTGGGCGCGGGCGCGGTGGCCCTGGTGGTGCTGCTGCTGGCAGCCGGGCTCGCGGTGGACCGGCGGCGGGCCGAACTGGTGCTGCTGCGGGCCCGCGGCGGGTCGCTGGGCGGGATCGGCGGGCGGCTGCTGGCGGAGAGCGCGGTGCTGGTGCTGCCGGCCGCGCTGCTCGGCATCGTGCTGGCGCTGGTTCTGCTGCCGACCGAACGCTGGTCGTACGCGGTGGAGTTCGGGCTCGCCTCGGCGGTGCTCGCGCTGCTGCCGTTCCCGTTGCGCGCGGTGCTGCTGCTGCACGAGCCGCGCCGGGGCGCCGCCCGGCGCCGCCCCTCGGCGCTGCGCTCCCGGCTGGCCGGGGTGCTCGGCGATCCGCGCCGGCTGGTGGCCGAGATCGCGGTGCTGGTGGTGGCCGCGGCAGCGGTACTGGCGGTGCGCCGACGCGGCGTGGCGCCGCCCGGCAGCTCGGTGGACCTGCTGCTCAGCGCTGCGCCGATGCTGCTCGCGGTGGCCGGAGCGGTGCTGCTGGCCCGGCTCTTCCCGCTGCTGCTGGCGCCGGCGGTGCGGGTGGCGGCAGGGCGGACCGGCGCGATCGGTTTCCTCGGTCTGGCCCGGGCCACCCGGGGCGCGACCGCCGGGGCCGGCCGCGGGGAGCGCTCGGCGCCGACCGTGCTGCCGCTGATGGCGCTGCTGCTCGCGGTGACCACGGCCGGCTTCGGGGTGACCGTGCTGAACTCCACCGACACGGCCCGTCAGCTGGCGGTCCGTCAGGCCGTCGGCGCGGACGCCCGGGTGCTGGGCAACGACTCCTGGCCGCTGCCGCCCGGCTTCACCGAGGCCGCCGCCAAGCTGCCCGGGGTGCAGGCGGCCACCACCATGGTGGTGGACAGCTCCGCCTCGCCGTCCACCGCGGACGGAACCCTGCTGGGCGGATCGCTGCTGCTGATCGTCGACCCGCAGGGGTACGCCGCGCTGGCCCGGCACGTCGGGTACGGGCAGCTGGACCCGGCGCTGCTGGACGGCTGGACCGGCAACGGCCCGGGCGGACCGGGCGACCCGGTGCCGGCCATCGTCACCGAGGACATCGCCGGGCGATTGGGCGCCGGCGTGAACGGTGTGCAACTGCCGGACGCCTGGGGGTCCCTGAAGTTCTCGGTGGTCGGCACCGTCAAGGGCTCGCCCGCGCTGCCGGCCGGCGGGGCCAAGCCCGTGGTGGTGGTCTCCCGCGACGCGGTGCTGCGCCAACTGCCCAAGGCCAAGGGCCTGCTGGATGCGCCGAACGGCTGGTACGGGACCGGTGACAAGATCACCGGCGCCCAGCTGCGGGCCCTGCTGACGAAGGACCAGCCGGCCGGCGGGGGCACGCCGGGCGACGACATCGCGGCGCTGGGCGACGGCACCGCGCCGGGCGCCACCTCCCCCGACGCCCGGTACAACATCGTCACCCGGTACGACTTCGCCAAGGGGCTGGGCGACAACCCGCTGGAGAAGTCGGCGGCCCGGCTGTTCTGGGCGGCGGTGGTCGGGGCGGCCGGATACAGCCTGCTGTCCCTGCTGCTGACCCTGCTGCGGGCGGCGCCGGAACGGGCGGCGCTGCTGGCCCGGCTGCGCACCATGGGCCTGCGGCCGCGGGAGGGGCTGGTGCTGATCCTGATCGAGGTGCTGCCGCAGGCCCTGCTGGCCGCGCTGGCCGGGGCGGGCGTCGCCTGCCTGAGCGCGCCGCTGCTCGGGGCGGCGGTGGACCTGTCGGCCATGGTCGGCGCCCAGGTGCCGGGCGGGCTGCGGATCGCACCCTGGGCGGTGGCCGAGCAGGCCGGGATCCTGGCGGCGCTGGCCGCCCTGGTGGTCGTCGCGGAGACGGCACTGGCCGGACGACGACAGATCAATACCGAGTTGAGAGCGGGTGACCAGCGGTGAGCACATCGGATATGTCAGACATTCTGGCGGGCGGCAGAGAGCCGGTCGCTGGTGCCGCGGGGGGTTTTGGGCGCGATGCCGAGCGCGGTGCCGGGCGCGGTGCTGACGCGGGCAGCGAGCGGGCCGGCTTCTACGGGTCGCTGGAGCGGCGGGCGCGGGCCGCCGAGCAGGCGCCCGGGTACGGGCACGACTCGGTGATCGCCTGCGACCGGCTGGTGCGGATCTTCACCGCGGACCGGATCGAAGTGCAGGCGCTGCAGGGGCTGGACCTGCTGGTCCGCAAGGGCGACCTGGTGGCCCTGGTCGGCGCCTCCGGCAGCGGCAAGTCCACCCTGCTCAACATCCTGGCCGGGCTGGACGTACCGACCGCGGGTTCGGCCACCGTGGCCGGCTGCGACCTGCTCACGATGAACGCCAAGGAGCGGCTGCGCTACCGGCGCGAGGTGGTCGGCTTCGTCTGGCAGCAGACGGCGCGCAACCTGATGCCCTTCCTGACGGCAGCCCAGAACGTGGCGCTGCCGATGCAGTTGAACGGGGAGCGCCGAGCGCCCGGGCTGAACAAGCGCCGGGCGGCCCGGGCCGCCGAACTGCTGGAGGCGATCGGCATCCCGCACCTGGCCGACCGGCGACCGGCCCAGCTCTCCGGCGGCGAGCAGCAGCGGGTGGCGATCGCGGTGGCGATGGCCAACAACCCCTCGGTGGTACTGGCCGACGAGCCGACCGGCGAGCTGGACTCGGAGACAGCGGCCTCGATCTTCGACGCGTTCCGCACCGTCAACCGCGAGCTGGGGGCGACCGTGGTGATCGTGACCCACGACCCGATGGTGGCCGGCGAGGTGCGCCGCACCGTGGCGATCCGGGACGGGCGCACCAGCTCCGAGGTGCTGCGGTCCACCCTCACCGGGGAGGACGGGACGGAGTCGGTGAGCGAACGCGAGTACGTGATGCTGGACCGCACCGGGCGGGTCCAGCTGCCGCGCGAGTTCCTGGCCGCGCTGGGCATGGAGCACCGGGTCGCGGTGGACCTGGCGGCGGACCACATCTCGGTCTGGCCGGACGACCACCCGGACCGGTAGCGGGCGGGGGCGGCCAACGGGCGAACGGACTGGGGCGGCGGGGGCGGGTCCGGGGTAGCGGGCCCGTCCGCCGAGCGCCTCAGAGCAGCGGGCTGAGGCCCAACCCCGCGCCCGGTGCGGCGGTGCGCAGCACCACCGTGCCGTGCGGCGCGCTCAGGCGCAGCCAGGCGGCGGTGCGGTGGGCGGTGAGCTGGGCGCCCGGGTGCAGGAAGCCGATCCGGTACGCCGCGTGCACCGCGCGCAGCGGCAGCTCGGGCAGCGCGGCCAGCGGGCGCGCCCAGATCTCGTCCGCGATCGGGTCAAGCACCGCGCGGGTGCGGTGCTGCTCCGGCACCGCGGCGCTGCGCTCCTTGAACTCCTCGATCGAGGCGAGCAACTGGGGCATCACCTGATCCACCGACGCGTTCCCGAGCGGCTGCCAGCCGACCCGGGGCGGCAGCAGGCCGGCCCAGGACGGACCGGTCACCGGGGCCGGCAGCGCCACCGCTCCCTGCTCCTCGTCCAGACCCTCCAACAGCTGGCCCGCCGACACGGTCGCGTCCACGGCGCCGACTACGGCGCTGGCTACGGCACCGGTGCCCGGCGCGCTGTCCGCCGCGGTGTCCGGGGTGGCCGCCAGCCGGGCCGTCCGCAGCGCCAGCACCCCCGTGCTGCCCAGCGGCAGCCTGCCGTAGACCGCAAGCACCTGGGCGCCGGGCGCGCCGACCACCTGCAACCGCACTGCTGCGGCGCGGTCGAAGCGGAGCAGACGGGTCAGGAAGGCGGCCAGGTCGGCCGCCTCGCGCGGGTCCTGCAGGCCGAGCCGGGCAGTACTGATCACGCGGCGACCTTGGCGGCCTCGGCGGCGTTGGCGGCCTTGGCAGCCTCGGCGGCGGCGCTGACGCCCTGGGGAGCCTTAGCAGCCCCGTTGGTGCCTGGGGCACCCTCCAGGAAGCGGCTGAGGAAGGCGCGCTCCACCGGGGAGATCCGGCGCGGGCGGGCCGCCTGCAGGTCGTAGGGGACAACCACGCTAGAGGCGCGCACGTACACCTTCTCGGTGCCGTCCTCGGCAGTGTCCTTGACCTCGTAGGAGACGGTCACCGAAGCGCCGCCGATCTTGGTCACCCAGGTCTCGATGGTCACCGGCGCGGGCCGGTGCACCAGCGGGAGCTTGTAGTCGATCTCGTGCCGGGCCACCACCGAACCGCCCGCGAACTCCCCGGCGCCGGCCTCGGCGGCCTGGGTGAACATGAAGTCGATCCGGGCCTCCTCCAGGTAGCGCAGGAAGACCACGTTGTTGACGTGACCGAAGGCGTCCATGTCGGACCACCGCAGCGGGCAGGCGTAGATGTGGCGTGCCACGAGCCGTTCACTCCTCTTGCTCTCATCGGTCGGCCCGGCCGGGCGCCCTCAAGGCTCCCGGCCGGGCCGCTCCCCCGTCTCCGCGGGCCCATCGATCCGTCAGCCGGCCAACGGCAGCCGATCGCTTGCGGGATCGGCTGCCAACAACTGCCTAGCGCCCGCCGGCTGGCGGACGATCAGCCGCGGGTCAGCTTCTTGTACGTCGCGCGGTGCGGACGGGCCGCGTCGGCGCCCAGCCGCTCGATCTTGTTCTTCTCGTAGGACTCGAAGTTGCCCTCGAACCAGAACCACTTGCTGTCACCCTCGTAGGCGAGGATGTGGGTGGCCACCCGGTCCAGGAACCAGCGGTCGTGCGAGATGACCACGGCGCAGCCGGGGAACTCCAGCAGCGCGTTCTCCAGCGAGGAGAGGGTCTCGACGTCGAGGTCGTTGGTGGGCTCGTCGAGGAGCAGCAGGTTGCCGCCCTGCTTGAGGGTGAGCGCCAGGTTCAGCCGGTTGCGCTCACCACCGGAGAGCACGCCGGCCGGCTTCTGCTGGTCCGGACCCTTGAAGCCGAAGGCCGAGACGTAGGCGCGGGACGGCATCTCGACCTGGCCGACGTTGATCCAGTCGAGACCGTCGGAGACGACCTCCCACAGGGTCTTCTTCGGGTCGATGTTGGCACGGCTCTGGTCGACGTAGCTGATCTTGACGGTCTCGCCGACCTTCACGCTGCCCGCGTCCGGGGTCTCCAGACCCTGCAGCATCTTGAAGAGCGTGGTCTTGCCGGCACCGTTGGGGCCGATCACGCCGACGATGCCGTTGCGCGGGAGGGTGAAGGAGAGGTCGTCGATGAGGACCTTCTCGCCGAAGGCCTTGTTGAGCTTGTCGACCTCGATCACGATGCTGCCCAGGCGCGGGCCCGGCGGGATCTGGATCTCCTCGAAGTCCAGCTTGCGCATCTTGTCGGCCTCGGCCGCCATCTCCTCGTACCGGGCGAGGCGGGCCTTGGACTTGGCCTGGCGGCCCTTGGCGTTGGAGCGGACCCACTCAAGCTCTTCCTTGAGCCGCTTGGCGCGCTTGGCGTCCTTCTGGCCCTCGACCTTGAGACGGGCCTGCTTGGTCTCCAGGTAGGTGGAGTAGTTGCCCTCGTACGGGTAGGCGCGACCGCGGTCGAGCTCCAGGATCCACTCGGCGACGTGGTCCAGGAAGTACCGGTCGTGAGTGACCGCGACAACGGTGCCGGCGTACTTGGCCAGGTGCTGCTCCAGCCAGTTCACCGACTCGGCGTCGAGGTGGTTGGTGGGCTCGTCGAGCAGCAGCAGGTCGGGGGCCTCGAGCAGCAGCTTGCAGAGCGCGACCCGGCGGCGCTCACCACCGGAGAGGCTGGTGACCGGCCAGTCGCCGGGCGGGCAGCCCAGCGCATCCATGGCCTGCTCGAGCTGGGCGTCCAGGTCCCAGGCGTTGGAGTGGTCCAGCTTCTCCTGGAGCTGACCCATCTCCTCCAGCAGCGCGTCCGAGTAGTCGGTCGCCATCAGCTCGGCGATCTCGTTGAACCGGTCGAGCTGCGCCTTGGTCTCCTTGACGCCGTCCTGCACGTTCTCCAGGACCGTCTTGGACTCGTCCAGTGGCGGCTCCTGCAGCAGCATGCCGACGGTGAAGCCCGGGCTCAGGAAGGCATCACCGTTGGACGGGTGCTCCAGACCGGCCATCATCTTCAGCACCGTGGACTTACCGGCGCCGTTGGGACCGACGACACCGATCTTCGCCCCGGGGAGGAAGGACAGCGTCACGTCGTCAAGGATGACCTTGTCGCCGTGTGCCTTGCGCACCTTGCGCATGGTGTAAATGAATTCCGCCACGTGAGATCGCTCCGGCGTCGTCGAGGAGTTTGGGTTTACCGCGTATCAGCGTTCCATTGTGCCGCACCGGCGCGGTCGGCCCGAACCCGCGTGGCCGCGCGGGGGGCGGGGCGGGGGCTTGGTGGGGGCAGGGCCGGGGCTCGACGGGGGCACGCGGGGGCGGGCGGGCCCGGGGCTTGCTCCGGTTGGCGGCCGAGCAACCTCCGCGCACTGGGCGGCCAGGCGGGGGCGATGGGGCGGATGGCGACGGGGCGGTGGGTCCGCAGTGGTGCTACCAACGGCCGGTGGCCCGACCCCAATCGGGACCAGGCCACCGGTACTGCTGCTGTTCCTACTGGTATCGCGTACTGCTTACTACTTCTTGCTACTTCTTACTGCTTCCTGCGCTTGCTACCCGTTGTGCGTCAGGCGGCGGTGCGGCTGTGCCGACCGCGACGGCGCATCAGGTAGACACCCGCGCCACCGGCGACGACGAGCGCGCCCGCGATGCCGGCGATCAGGCCGGTGCCGCTGCCGCCACCGGTGGAGGCCAGGCTGCCGCCGGTGGTCGAGGGGGCCGGGGTGGCCGACTTGCTCGGGCTGGGCGAGCTGCTCGGGGTGGTGCCACCGGTGCTGCCACCGGAGCTGGCCACGTGGCAGTTGAAGGTGCCGGTGAAGGTGGAGGTCTTACCGGCCAGGCCGGGGACCGAGATGGTGTACTGCGCACCCTCGGTCTCCGGGACCGCCACGGTCTGGGTGGCGCCCGGCTTCACCGTGACCGGCTTGCTGAAGCTGCCCTGGGTGACGGTGGTGGTGAAGTCCTGGTCGCCGGTGTTGGCGACGGTGACCACCACGGAGTTCTGCTCGCAGACCACCTTGGCGGTGATCGCCGGGGCCGGGCCGTTCGGCACCCAGCTGGCCTTGGCCTTCGCGGAGGCGGTGACCGGGACGTTGCCGGCCAGGATCAGGGTCTGGCTCTTCTCCGCGGTGAACGCGCGGCCCGCCAGGGCCTGCAGCGAGGCGGAGGCCGCGACTGTGGCGGAGCCCGGGTTGGCGCCGGCCGGAGCCTTCACGTAGAGGGCGTCACCGTTCTTGGCGGGCTTGGTCAGGCTGCCGCTCTTGTCCGAGAGGACGTTGCCGGCCTTGTCGGTCAGCACCACGCCGGCCGCGCTGGAGGCGGCGTCGAGGGAGGCGGTGACCGAGTCGCTGCTCGAGGTGACGGTGATCGGGCCGAGCAGCGCGCCGCTCTTGCCGGACACCGTGTCCGGGGAGAGCGTGAGCGAGGCGGTCGGCTCCGGGACGTCGGCAGCGTTCTTCTCGAGGTAGGTGGTCAGGCTGGCAGCGTCCTTGTCCTCCGGGACCGCGGCCACGTGGTCCGAGAAGTGCCAGATCGCGGCCTGGGTGGCGGCACCGGCCTGCGCCGTGTCGAGCTTGGCGACCCCGGCCTCCTTGGCCAGCACGCTCAGGTCGCTGACCTGCGGGTAGGAGTGCTGCAGGATCCAGTTGATCTTGCCGGCGTCCGGGTTGCTGGCCAGCGAGCTGGAGGCCCAGCCGGTCTCCTGGTACGTCGCGTCGTCGCGGGTTTCGTGCTTGAGGTCGATGCAGTAGGTGAGCAGGGTCTTGCCGTCGCTCGTGTTGAGCGCGATCAGACCGCCGGCAGCGAACTCGTGGTCGCTGTTGTTGATCTTGATGTTGCCCGACTTGTCCTGAACCAACCCGCCGAACTTGGCGGTCACACCCGTCCCGCTGTCGGCCACCGCGACACCCGCCGCCGCGACACCGCCGGCCACGATCAGGCTCGACGCGAGCATGACAGTGGCTATCCGGGACGTACCCCGCCGTTGCATCTGGAACATGTAGTGAACCCCTCCGGGCGGAGCCGCGCGCTGCGCAGCCCGCCGCGCAATGCCGCGCTCCCTGTGGCGCTGACGCACGTGTGTGAACCTGATGCATCATATTGAGAACCACCCCGAGGCAAACCATCGGGTCGAAATTAACCGGTTCCGTATCAGAATTGTTATCAAGGAGCAGGCTTCCCCGCAGATCTGACGGGGCGACAGATTACGGTCACTCGGTCACTTTATCGACTTGCCTACGTGAACCCGCACGACAGAGAAGCGGAAGGACCGTCAAATGCTCAACTTTTGCTCAACCAACGCTCACCACGGTGAGTGGTAGCGGCCACACCGGGTTGCGGCCGCCACCCTCTCACACCACGTGCGAACCGACCTCGGGCGTTCAGCCGGTGAGCACCGCGCCCACCACCTCCTCCGGGAAGGGCTCCACCGGCCTGCGCTCGACCCCGACCCCGCCCTCCACCGAGGACTCGCTCGGCCCGGCCACGGGGCCAGCGGTGGAGTCGGCGGGCGAGCGCGCACCCCGGGCAGCGGGAGCACGCCGCTTGGGGGCCGCCGCGCCCTCCACGGGCTCACCCGGCGCTCCGGAGGCCGCCACGGACGAGGAGCCGGCCATCCGCCCAGCACCGACCGTCACCCCAACCGCCCCCGGGGGCAACAGCACCGGCCCGGCCGCCTCGGACTCCGAGCCATCACCCAACTCACCTGCGGCGAGCGCCCCCTGAGCCTCTCCACCGCCCTTCGAACGCCGGTACTCGCGCACCGCCCGAGCGATCCAGTCCGGCACCGCCTCCCCCGCCGACGCCAGGCCGGCCGCCTGCGGCTCGCCCTCGCCGCGCGCGTGCACCGCCCAGCGGAACGCCGAAGTACCCCGCCCGAGATCATGGCCCACCACCCGGGCATCCACCTCTACCGCAGTGCGGCGCTTGCCCTCGTCTTCCCACTCCCGCACCCGCAGCCGACCGCTCACCACCACCGGCTCGCCCTTGCTGAGCGAACTCACCACATTGGTCGCCAGCCGCCGCCAGGCGATCACCGTGACCCAGTTGGTGTCGCCGTCGACCCACTCGCCGCGCGCCCTGTCGTACCGGCGCTCGGTCGTGGCCAACCGGAAGTTCGCCGTCGGCACCCCGGACGACGTCTGCGCGTAGTTCACCGGGGAGGCAACGTTTCCGATCATCGTCACCATCGTCTCGTTCACCATGGGCCTCACATTTCTCGTGGTCCTCTTGAGTGGGGAATCGACCGGTCGACAACGATGGTGCCGGACGGGAATCCAGCAATCCACGGCCTTGAGAATTCCTGTGGATAAGTGGCCACCTGTGGATAATTCCGCCGAACTTAACGATATGCTTTTCACATTGAGTCGAACCAACTGCGTGCATGACAAAACCCCGCCAGGGGGTCGCCACCCACCCCTGAACGAGTGGCCGCAAGGACTTCTGCCCGAGTCATCCGACCGGAGGAACCGATATCCCGCCCCGCCGCCGGTACTCAACGGTCACGCTCCCCGCACACCCCGCTACCAGCGCCGCAAGTGCATAACGGGTGGGGCGACATCGCCGTAACGACTGCACAACGTCCGGCGGCAACAGTGCTCCCAACGCTGCACTCCGCGAGTCCACCTGCGATTATCAGACCGCTATCGCACGGCCGACACACCAGCACCTCCGGTGGAAAGCCGAGCTAGGCAGCGGCACCCCCTTATCCTGTCCCCGGCAGGACCAAGGGCCGCACCCCCACCCCCGCCCAGGGACTACGCCCCGGACCCCCGACGGCCGCACGCCCGCCCGCCCCCGTAGCTCAGCGGATAGAGCAGGTGCCTTCTAAGCACTTGGCCGCAGGTTCGAGTCCTGCCGGGGGCACGCAGAACATGGCTGGTCGTTCGACCAACCATGTTCACAGCGGTCATGATCACTGAGGTCGACCGCCGGCAGGCCCGTCCCGGCCATCGGCCCCGAGCGGCCGACGCGGTCCGCCAGCTCCAGGAGCGCGCTGGCGGCCGCCTGGGCAATCGTGACCTGGATCTCCACCTCGCGCCGCTCCCGGTTGAAGCGCAGCTCCAGCTAGAAGGCGTCGTACAACTCACGCTGGAGCTCCTCCGGCACACCGGCCAGGCGGGTGCGGAGTTGTGGGATGGCGTCGATCAAGCCCGCATCCTGGGGACCGTCGTCGCCGTCCGACTCCGCCTGAAGGTCCTTCAGCTCTTGGCGCAGCAGCTGGGTGGCTTGTTCGAGCTCCTTGAAGCTCGCCTTGATCTCCTTGCGGAACCGTGCTGACAGTTCCGGGTCGTCGTCATCGTCGGGGTCCGCTAGCTGCCGGACGAGGCTGCGCTGGCGCTTCTCGTTGTCCGCGATCACCTTCTCCAGCGCGGCTCGCTTCCTGTCGTGCTCCGTGGCCGGCGTGGCTTGGCGTGCCATCAGGTCCTCGGCGAGCATCTGCTGTCGGTCCGGCCCGAAGATCCGCTCAGCGAAGAACGTGTGGACCAGGTCGGTCAGCGCCGTGCCGCTCACCCAGACCGCCTTCGGGTGCGCCTCGTACCAGGGTTCCTTCAGGTGGACCTGCTTCTTGGGCTGGCAGACGTAGTACTCCGAGCCCTTGCTGAACTTTCCGAACATCCGCCGCCCGCAGAAGCCGCACCACACGTAGGAGCGCAGCAGGTAGCTCCGCCCGGTGGCCGGATGCGAATTCTGCTCGGCGCCACTGCGTGACCCCTGCCGGGTGCCGGGGATGGGGACGGCAGCGTCGAACATCTCCCGGGTGACCAGCGGTTCGTGGGTCGGCTGCGGGGACCAGATCCATTCGCTGGGCGGGTTGTTCTTGCCGCCCTTCTTGCGGGCCCGGCGGTTCCAGACCTGGTATCCGGTGTACTTCGGGTTCTCCAGGATTCCGCGCACGGACGAGGGGGTCCACCGTCCGACCGTGGCGTCTGGTCGGTTGGCCTCCGGTGGCGGGTAGGCGACCCGGTCCGCGTCGAGCCGTGCGGCGATCGCCGAGTAGCTCAGCCGACTGAGGACACGCAGTCGGAAGATCTCCGTAACCACCGCTCCCCTTACCGGGTCGGGGATCAGGCGGTGCTTGGTTCGGCCCTCGGCCCGCCGTGCAGGCACCGGGTGCGGGACCTTGTCCGCGAGGTACCCGTACGGGGGCTTGCCGATGTTCCAGCCCTGGCGGGTGTGCTCGCAGAAGCCGTCCCAGGACAGCTCCAGCATCTGCAGGACGTACCACTCGGACACCGCCTGCTTGACGCGCCGGGTGAGCGTCGGGGTTGCGCGCTTGGCCCGGCCGTCCGTGCTGATCGGTTCGTCCGCAGCGCACAGGGCGACGCCGTTGCGCTCCAGCTCGTACTCGATCTTCGTGCCGAAGTAGGTGCGCCGGGCCACCCGCTCGATCGACTCGCAGATCACCGCCGCGAACCGGCGCCCGGGGCTGGCCGCCTCCTCCAGGAGGTCCGCGATGCCGCCATCGCGGGGGATCTGGATGTCGAACCGCTCGTGCGCCTTCCCTCTGCCTCGGTCGGCGAGGTCCTTGCGACCGGACTCCACGTCGTAGAAGTGGGCCACGATCACCCAGCCCGGCGGGAGCGCGGCTCGCGCGTTCCGGAGCTGGCGTGGGAGGGACAGCGTGGGGTCCTGCGCGTCCTCGTCCGAGGTGCGCCCCAGCCAAGCGACCGGGACCGCCACCGGAACCTCGGTGGCGGCCGGCGGTTGCTGAGGCGACCAGGGCCGGTGTAGCTGAGGCGGACCCCAGGGGCCGTCCACGACCTGAGCGTCGGTCATTGCTCTTCCCTACTGTGTGCCAACGGTTCGCGACCGGCTCGATCCCAGGTTCACGGCTCACGCACGGGGGTTGTGGCCAGCCAGGCGACCAAATGCGTGATCGCCTGCAGCTGACGCTCGTACAGAGAGTCTGCGTCGTCGCCGTACAGGACGATGTAGTGCTCGGTCGCGCGGAGCGGCACGATGAGTTCCGGCCCGCTCGCCTGCTTTCCCTTTCTGCCGCGCTTCGCCGCGATGTCCTGGTTCGATCCGTTATGCGTCGATGGACGCTTGGTTGCCGACCGTTCGTCAAGCCGCCGTGCGGGGCTGTCGGATGCGATGGTGATCAATCCCCCTTTGATGGCGCTGACCTGCAACGATGCCGCCTGGTTCCACTGTTGAGAGCAAAGCTCCTGCGGGGTCGGGTCGGCCCCGCAGGAGCACATCGCCACGCCGCCTTGCTGCCGACGGTCAGATCAAGCTGACTTCCCGCCGCGGTCTGGGTCAGGGGCGGCGAAACACGAGTACGTCCTCGTGGACGATCAGGTGCATGGGCACACCGGCCTCGCGGGCGGCGCGGACGTTCTTGAGCTGGAAGAAGGAGGGACGGGCCACGAGTTCGCCGTCGCGGACTCCGGCGAGCAGGGCCACGCACCGCTCGACCGGAGTGAGGCCGACCGACTGGCCGGCGGCGATGACAGCAGCGGGCAGGTCGACGAGTTCGCCATGGTGTCGCCAGGGGCGGGCAGTGACGGCGACGTGGGCTCCGGGGGCGAGGAGCGGCAGGCAGCTGGCCAGGATCTTGGAGAAGGCGTCGAGGAGGTCGTCGGTGGGGGCGTGCGCGAGGTTGGCGGGGTTGTTGCCGTAGGTGGTGTCGAACTTGCCGATCCCCTGCTGGCCGGTCTCGCGGGTGGCGCGGACCTGGCCGTGGACGGAGGCGCCGTAGGGCGGGGAGGTGAGGAGGAGCTGCACCTGTCCGCGATGCTCGGGGTCGACGAGCGTATGGGCGTGGCGAGCGTCGCCGGTCGTCACGCCGGCGGTGCCGGTGGCGCCCTGGGTGCCGGCGAGGTTGAGGTTGGCGCGGGCCACGGCCGCCCAGCGGCCCTCCAGTTCGACGCCGATGGCGTCGCGGCTGAGGTGGACGGCCTCGACCAGGGTGGTGCCGATGCCGCACATCGGGTCGAGCACGAGCTGGCCCGGGGCGGTGTAGGCGGCCACCGCGTGGGCGGCGATCGCGGGGAGCATCTTGGCGGGGTGGGCGGCGGAGACGGGGGTGTAGCGGCCACGGCGCTGGTTGCGGGCGTCCTTCTGGGCGGTGACCCAGACGGACGTCGGCAGCGAGGCAAGCGTCACGGGGGCGGTGACACCGGGGGTGCGCGGCGGCGGGACGGAGGGTCCGGCGCAGGTGCGGGGGTGCGAGGTGTGCGAAGTGGTCAACGTCGGCTCCTTGTGTAGTGCTCCGGTTGGGGGTGGCGGTCCGGAGGGTTCAGGGCTTGGTGAAGACCAGGAGGTCGTGGTGCGCCAGGAGGTGGCGGCCCGGGTTGACCTGCGGGAAGTGGCAGGCGCAGCCGGACCGGTGGCTCGCGGCGGTGGGGAGCTGCTGCTCCTTCACGACTCCTTCGGCAACCACGATGTGCTGGAGGTAGACGAGTCCCGCGGCGCGGGCCTGGGCGACCAGCTGACCGGCGGCCTCCTGACCGCTGCTCTGCCGAGTGGTGACGACCAGGACGCCACCCGGCGTCAACGCCCGTGCGCTGACGCTGACGAGCGCGGCGAGCTGCCCCGGCGTGGTCGCGTTGTGCGGGGCGACGATCGCCACCTGGGCGGAGGCGATCGCGTCAGGGGCGGCCGGCAATGCGCCGGGGCGCCCCCGGCGCAGCACCGCGAGCGAGGCAATCTGGGCCGCGTGGGTGTGCAGGTTCTCGTAGGCGAGGTCGGCACCGTGGTTGCTGGGCGCGTACGCGAGCACCTTGCGGCCGGACTTGACCGCGGCGATCAGGCAGCTAGCGTTCCCGGCCTCCGGAACGAAGACAAGGTCGCCGCGACTGGAGAAGGCGTCGACGATCCGGTGTGCGAGCGTCACGGGGATGCGGTGAGCGCAGGCCGCGTCGGCTGGCGGCTCGCAGGCGGGGCAACACCCCGAGAGCGGCTCCCCCAGCCAGACCGACAGCGGGACGCCAGGCGGGTTGGTCCGGCGGGCCCGGCGCGGCTCGCCGCTCTGCGGGCCCGCGTCGGGGCGGGCGAAGAGGGACCGGACGGTGGCGGGGGCGAGGGGGCGGGTAGTGGGCTGGCTCATACGGTCTCGGCCCGACGGCCGCCGCAGTGACGCTGACAACTAGGGAAACCGGAATTCAGCCCTGTTCTAACAGCCTTTCAGGTCGCCCACGAATAGTCATACCGAACCCCGACGCGAACTGACCCACCAGCACGCCCCATTGAGCGGCGGAACGCACCGGTTTCCAATCTGTCACCGCAGCCGACGTCAAGCTCAGCAGCCGGTCGTCAGCCCTGGTGTGTAGTTTGCGCGCATGGTCACGTACGAGCCTGGAGCGGTCACATGGGTGGAGTCCCTGGGAGGGCCGCTAATCGTGGTTCCCGAGGTCGTGCTGGAGGCATGGTCGGGATCGACTGGGAACGACGATGCCGTTGACGACTACGACCGGGCCTGTGCCGTTGAGGGCCACATCGGCCTGGTCCAGATCGGCTCTGCCGATGGCCTGGTCCTGGGAGACGAACCCGCCTCGACGGCCTACCTTCCGGCGAAAGGAGTCTCCGTGCGTTGGTCGGCGGCGGAGTCCGAGGAGGCCATGCTGGGCCGCGTGGATGCGGCGATGCGTGCCGCTTCATGGGAGCCGGAGCTGACCTGGCAGGTGCCGGGGCCAATCGTTCTATTCGACTCGGCCTGGACGGGCGAAGAGTGTCGCCAGCAAGACCACGTACGGGTCGACCTGGAGCCCGGGCTCTACGCCGTTCGTGCGGCCTACATCGGAATCGATCCGCAAACATGGCTCACGCTGGTCGAATTGCGCCGCCTCCTCGGATGACGGCTCGCTAATCTGCCCCAGCCCGCAGTCAGACCGCGCTGGCTGGAACTACATCGAAACGCACGCTCGGACAGGTGGCGAAAGGTCATACCGGAACAGGATTTTCGGGCCTCTCGGTAGAGACGTGGTTGTCGAGACCCGGCTCGCCCAAGGAGACCCGCTGCGAACTCAGTTGACCACTTCCGATGTCACGTGGCCGGCTCCTGTTTCGGTGGGCACCGCGACGACCATGTCCTGTACGGCTCGGAGACCGCGCAGGGCCGGGAGGTCGGGAACGCAGTGCCGGTCCTGGGCGCCGGCCGGCTCGCTGAACATCTCACGACCGCGGCCTGACCTTCGTCACTCGTCCCACTCGACGGAACCCGGCCGCTCGAACTGCGCGGCCCGTTCCCGAATCTCCCGCCTCGTCACGACCACCCGCCGACCGACGATCAGCGCCATCGCTATGCCGGTCGAGATGTATGCCGCGACGTGTGAGTCCAGGTCGAACCCGACATTCAGCACCACAACAGACGTGATCGTCACAACCGTCGCCAGCAGGGTCCACCGCATGGTCATCATCCGCCGAACCCTACTCCCCCGGCCGCCGCCCCAGCGGGTGGGCGGGTCCGAACAGAGAGCCCCGAGTCCGGCCGGACGGCTGTCAGGTCTCCGACGTCGACGGGCTCGCCGAGGGCGGCATGGCCACCGTTCCGCTTGCTGCTCTTACCCGGCGACAGTCGGTCCACCCTGCCCCGCCGCCGGCCCGCATGATCACACCCACAGGAACGTCAGAAGAGCCGGAAAGTAGCTGTCCACCAACATGGATCATGAAACTCCCCGCTCACCCGGATGCCACACTTCCTGGCCTCCGCCGGCATCAGCTCCGTGCTCATCTGCTATCGCCGCCTGATCACGGCGTAATCCCTCCGTGCCCTGGAGGGCATCGGGCTAGGCTAGCCGGTCGAACAAGCTGGGAGGTGCCGGGTGAGCCAGTACTACAACATGGGCGATGAAACCCTTTGGAACCCGTCCAACGGGGCATCACGGTTGTTCCTGCGCCAGGTGGCGGTCTTCGAGGAAGAACTCAGAGGGCGGAAAGTGAGCCT
>NZ_PYBW01000113.1 GCF_003205575.1 Streptomyces tateyamensis | reverse complement strand
TCTATCCCTGTAGTACTAGCCCGTTCGCATCCCAGGGAAGACCGCTTTCCCGAGTTCACCATCGCCGTCGACCCCGACACGGGCGGGAAGATCACCTCGACCTGCGACCCCAAGAAGCTCAGCACCTACTTCGAGGACCGGGGAACCCCGCACTACCTGACCCAGGTGTATTTCCGGCGCGAAGTCCTCAACCGCTACACCTCCGAGCCCTCCCGCTACCACGTGACGAGCGAGCAGCTCAGCTGCCTGGGCCTATGGCTCCTGCCCCTGGGCAGGAACCCGGAGGGCCTGATCGAGACCCGACTCGGAGACCTGGGAAGCAAGCTCCCCAGCGAGGAACGGGACCACTGGCTCGGCTTCAACGTTCCTCCCAGGGGCGGCCGAGACGAAACCCGCCACCGCCGGGACATCCTCGGACAGTGGGTCGACGGTCCGCCCGATCCAGTGAGCCGCCTGCTCGAAGGCCGAAGGCGATTCAGCACCTCGCTGTCCCGACTTGCCGACCGCCCCGTCTACAGAGACTGGGACCCCGCGGACCGTATCGCCTTCGAGGGCCTTCACCTGCCCACGAGCAGTGAGCAGGGCGCGGCCGACGCGCTGATCCTGACGCTGACGAAGGGCGTCATCGACTACCTCGACGTCAAGGCGATCCGCTCTCTGCCCGGCAGCGATCCCAAGGCCCCCACCATCAACGCCCTTGATGCCTGGGTGAAGGTGACCGGCGGCGATCCCGACGTGCTCACCGCGCCCTTGCGAATCCTTCAGGGCCTGCGCTCCGCCGGAGCTGCCCACTCCCGGACCCGGGACTGGAAAGCCACCCTGACCCGGGCCGGGCTCGACAGCCTGACGCCCGACGAACAGTTCGCCCGTCTCCTTACCGCGACCGCCGACGTACTCGAGGCGCTAGCCCAGCATGCTGACGGGCAGCCCGAACGTTCCGTCTCCGAGACCGGACCTGGCAGCGCCTGATCCACCGCAACATCGTTGCATCAGCTACGACCCCGGCCCGAGAACCGGCCGGGGGACCGACTCGAGGTCGATCCCCCAGGAAGGAGTAGGCCGAAGGCACGTGCCGCCCATGCTGGATGTTGCACCTGCTGCAACACCGCTCGTTATCCCAGATAGCAGCCTCGAAGGAGCCCGTCGAAGCCGAGGCCCCGGTACATCTGCTCGAAGCTGTCCCACTCCGTCTCCGGTCCGCTGTAGGAGCCATCGAAGTCTCCAGCACCGAGGTCGTGCGCCTGCCATTCGTGAGCGCAGCGGCAGCGGACGAAGACGAGGGTGCGGACCTGGATCAGGAGCCAGTCTCGGGAGGCGCTACAGGCGGCGCAGGTGATGACGATGCCGCGCGGGTTCAGGGGTTCGGGGTGTGGGACGGCGCGGGTGACGGGGCGGTCGGCGAGGTCGTGTTCGGTGTTGGCGTGGTCGGTCATGGGTGTCCTTCTGGCTGGTCGGTTGTGGTGGCAACACGACAAGGGACACCAGGCTGCAAGCGTTCCCAACTATGACAGAAGACATCAAAACGACATCAGCTGTGTGGCACAGGAGGCTTCCTGTGCCACACAGCTGATGTTCGATCAGCGCCTTGGGCGCAGTATCGGCGACGCGACGGGCTGGTCCTGGACAGCGGGGACCGTCGTGGTGGGGCGGGAACGGTCGGTGGTGGCCGTCCGGGCCCGTGCCGCGCCGGCCCTCGCGTTGCGCTTCGCCGCAGCCGGGGGGAGTCCGGCGTCGCGGCGGATGCGCCAGGTGAGCACGGCGGTCGCTGAGTCGGCGGTGGCGAGTTCGCGTCGGCTGCTCGCTTGGGCGAGCAGTGCCTCGGGGTCGTGGCCTGCGGCTTCGGCCTCGGCGAGGGTGGCGGCCAGTGCGGTCCAGCCGTCTTCGGCCAGCAGCCTGGTGGCCTGGTCGGCGGGCAGGGCGCGGCGCACCGTCTCGGCCTGCTGGTCCTGAACGGGCTGGGCCAGGCGTCGGCCCTCGGCGTCGAGGATGGCGAGCGGTGCGGCGGCATGCCGGGCGTAGGCCGTGCGCAGATGCTGGGCGGCTGCACGGGCGGCGTCGGCCTGGTGCTCGTGGCCGCGTGCGGCGTGCCACTTCGCGATGAGGATGGCGAGCAGGAGGAGGCTGGACAGGATGGTGGCGGCTGCCGCGCCTTCCTCGCCCCCGCCCGTGGCGCTGCCGTCCTGGAGGATCGCGCGGGCGGCGGAGCGCATGGCCCGCAGGTCGCTGCGGGCGGCGCGGGTATGCGCGATGCCGGTGCGCTCCAGGGCGCGGGCGGCTTGGAGGGACTCCTTCCTGGTGAGCGTGGTGCTGGTGGCGGCAAGGGCATCCAGGACCTCTACGGCGCCGCTGATGGTCGCGGCGGCGCGGCCGTCATCACCACTGTCCGTGTCGGTGAGGGTGGTCAGGGCGCGGTCGACGGTGCTGCTGGCCTGGCGCCGGCCGGAGGCCGGACGAGACTGCGGGCTGTGGTGCTCGGGCCGGTCGATGCCAGCGGCGAAGCGCGCCAGAATCCTGCCCCGGCTCAGGTCGGCGGCGAGCTTGCCGCCGGAGAACCAGAGCGGCCCGGAGCCGCCGACGTCGCCGGGCAAGGCGAACTTGTAGCCGGTCGCGTCGCCGGACGGCGCGCGGCGGACGTCGAACAGCACGCCCTGTGCGGCGAGCCGGGCGATGAACTCCTGCTCGTCGGCGGCCCCGGCCAGCGCCTGGCGCACCGCGTTGCGCAGGCTCACGCGCTGCGGCTCGCCCAGGCCCAGGCGCTCGGCCTTGCGCAGCTCGGCGCCGGTCGGGCGCTTGGGGATCGCGGCGCGGTACTCCCTGGTCCTGGTGTCGGCGAGGCTACGCAGCCCGTACTGGTGCTCGATCTTGGTGAGTTCGTCCTCGACGCGGTACTGGTCCTTCCAGAGGTTGGCCTGGGTGAGGTCCGCGCGCACGGTGGTGGCCAGGATGTGGATGTGGTCGTCGGCATGGCGCACCGCGATCCAGCGGCAGCCGTCCGGGTCGCCCGCAGGCGCGATGCCGGCTGCCGCCACGAGCCGACGGGCGATCTCGCCCCACTCCTCGTCGCTGAGGATCCGATCGCCTGGATCGGCACGGACAGGGCGGTGGTAGACGTGCTGCTTCACCGACTTGCCGTACTGGACGACGTGCAGGTCCAGGGCATCGCGCAGCTGGGTGAGAGTGACACCCGGGTCACGGCCGGGGTCGGGAGTGAAGCCGTCCCAGGAGGCCACGATGTGCGGGTCGGTGTGCTCGTTGGCCTTGCCGGGGCCGTAGAGGTACGCCAGCGCACCGATGGTCTTGGAGCCGGGACGCGGCTTGCTGATCAACGGCGCTTCGCCTTCGCCAGGCGCATCGCCGCCGCATCGAGCTGCACGATGGCCGTGCGGGTCACGTCGAGCACGGCCATCGTGGCGGCCATGGCATCGCGCACTACGCCGGGCGCCAGGTCGACGCCGGAGTTGAAGTCGCGCGCGAGCTGGTTGACGTTGCTGGCCACGCCGGAGAGCTGCCGGCGCTGCGCTGCCAGCTCGTCGATGCCTGCGTCCAGCTGCTCGTCGCGGGTGGTGATGTCCGCAGTGTCCTGGGCCAGGGCCTTGCGGGCGATGTACGCGGAGACGGAGATGCCCATCGCGGCGGCGTGCCGACGGATCGCGGCGTCCTCGTCGGCGTTGAAGCGGACGGTGCGCTTGCAGCTCTTCACGTTCTCGGCATCGCGCGGGCGGCGCTTGGGCTTGCGGCGCTGAGTGGCGATGGCGGCTTCACGCACAGGGCGTGGCTGGTCGCACGACACGGCGGCGGCGGTGCTGACGGTGGTGAGCGCGAGTGCGTCGGCGGCAGCAGCGGGAGGCGCGATGGCGGGTGCGGTGGTGGGCTTCTCCTCCTGCACCGCCGGCTGGCGGTGCAGGTCCGGTGATGCCGTGTGCGCCCTCGCGCGCGGCAGCTCCGGACCGTCCTCGCCCCCCTGGGCGAGGGCTTCTGGCAAATCCCGGCCGTAGGACGGGCTTTGCCACTTGCTTGCTCCGCCCGGGGTGAGGCTGTTCGTCTCTAGGCGCCAACGGTCGTCCAGCTTAACGGACTTCGCGAGCTGCTTGGAGTCGGTGGTGGTGTTGTCGGGGAGGCGCGAGTGGTGGCTCAGGAAGGGCTCTCCTTCGGAGGTGGATGATGACGCGGCCGACCGGTGCGGACCTGGGTGGAGGCAGGCGACGGTGGCCGGGCGGCCGGCATGGATGGGGGATGTGAGGGGACGAACGCTGGACGCGCTTCAGTCGTTCCCGCATTTTGATCACGAGATCATCACGGTCTTGCGTGCGATGCACTGGCGCCCGGCCCCGATCTGTGCGGACGGTCCGCTGGTTCGGTCCGCCGACGCGGACGGTCCGCCGAGCGGGCACGGTCCGCAGGTTCGGTCCGCCGAGTGGGAACGGTCCGCAGGTGCGGACGGACAGCTGGGTGCGGACGGCCTGCTGGTTCGGTCCGCGGACGGACGGACGGACGGACGGGCGGACGGCCGAGCCGGGGCGGTCCGCTGTCCGGTCCGCTGGAGCGGACGGTCCGCAGAGCGCGGACGGACGGCTGGTCTGGTCCGCTGGTCTGCCGGGGCGCTGCCCGGTCTGCGGGTGCGGACGGTCCGCTGGTTCGGTCCGCGGACGGACGGACGGACGGACGGACGAGCCGGGGCGGTCCGCTGCCTTGTCCGCTGGTCCGCAGTCCGGTCCAATGGTGCGGACGGTCCGCAGGCTCGTGTCGTCCGTCGTCGGTCCGCCGTCCTGGTCTAGCGGCTGGCTGGGACGAGTGCGCCGATGCCGAGCCCGGTCTTGGCGGCGCGCATCGCTTCTCGGGCGCGGGCGGCACCGCCGTGGGTCGCGGCTACACCGCCGCCGACCGCGACCTGCCGTTCGCCGAGCCCGGAGCAGACCTTGCAGATGCCCGGCTGCGGCACCGGGTCGTGGCACTTCGCGCACTCGGCATGCAGGGCCGCTGGCGGCTGCTCGGGGAGGTGGCATGGAGGGGATCGGGTGCGGCGAAGCCGCCCCCCGGAGGGGTAGTAGATCCGTGATCCGTGATCCGTGATCCGTTCGGGGAGTGACTCGCGGAGCGACTCCAGGAGTCACTCGCGGAGCGATTCCAGGAGTGACTCGCGGTGCCGTTCCTGGGCGGTGCCATCCCGAGGGACTGCCAGCTCCGCGGTCGCGGCGTTCAGATCGTCCGCGTGGCGGTCGACGGCGGGTGTCTCGCTGTTCGTCGCGATCCGGGCGGCAGGCCGTGGTCGGCCCGAAGGTTGTCAGTCTGCCGGTCCGCTGACGTGGACGGACGGCTGGTCCACTGGTCCGCCGACGCGGACGGGCGGACGGCTGAGTCGGGACGGTCCGCAGGTTCGGTCCGCAGAGCGCGGACGGACGGTCCGCAGGCTCGCGTCGTCCATCCGTCCGCCGTCCTGGTCTAGCGGCTGGCTGGGACGAGTGCGCCGATGCCGAGCCCGGTCTTGGCAGCGCGCATCGCTTCCCGGGCGCGGGCGGCACCGCTGCGAGTCGCGGCTTCACCAGCGCCGACCACGACGTGTCGTTCGCCGAGCCCGGAGCAAACCTTGCAGATGCCAGGCTGCGGCACCGGGTCGTGGCACTTCGCACACTCGGCGTACCGGGCCGTCGGCGGCTGCTCGGTGATGTGGACGGGTGGCATCTTGCGCTGCAGGCGGTCGCGGAGCATCGCCGTCGGGGAGTGCACGATCGCGGGGAGGCCGGGCAGCAGGGCCTGGGCCAGCTCGCCGGGCGTGCTACCGCGCTCCAGCCATGTCGCCACCAGCGGTGCCAGATCCATCGCCTCGGCCTCGCCGAGTCGCAGGCGAGGCTCAGCCTTGATCACCCTGAACAGCGTCACCGCAGCCGCTCGGGCTCGCTCATCCGGCACTGCCGGAGCGTCGCGGATGATGTCGTGGCTCTCCTCCCGCCCGCCCGGCTCGCCGCCGGCCTCGGCGTCGACTGACGGCTCGTCGGCAGCTCCGACGGGGAGGGAGGGTTCTTTGGCCAGGTTCTTTACAAGAGGGACGTCAGCACGGCCGGTCGTCGCTTCACCGGAGACCGGACGGGGGACACCCGGCAGGTCCGGTCGCTGCGGGGTGTCGAAGACGTGGGCCTCGCTGCGGATCGTCCCGTCTGGCATCCGCAGCTTCACGACCTGGTAGTAGCCGGCCTCGGTCAGCTCCTTCAGGGCCTTGCGGATCGCCCCGCGCCCCTGCGGGCTACTGTCCGCCATCGCCCGTCCGTCCTCGCGCCAGCCGTCGTGGCGCGAGAGGAGGTCGACCAGCAGGCCGCGGGCGGTGTAGCTCAGCCGTCGGTCCTGCAGGAGGACGTTGGGCAGCACGGTGAACGAGCGCACGTGGGCGCTACGATGGATACGCATCTGGAGGTCGCACTCCTGTTGCCGGACCCCGGGGTGTTAGCGCACCGCCGGGGTCACCTATGTTCTGTTGGGACAACGGAACGTAGCACAAGGGCAGTTCCGCAAAAGGGCGTTCGGCCTAGCGGTCTTGATCACATCCAGGTCTGGCGCCGAGAGATACCTTGGCCGGGTCCGTCCCGTGGAGAGTGCCCTCTACCTCACGGTGAGGACTTCGCCCCGCTCCACAGCCTCGCGCAGGACGGTGGCGAACTCCTTGGGCAGCAGGTTGACGGCGTCCAGCGCGGTGCCGGTCAGTGGGATCTCCTCCAGGAGGTACTCGCCGCGGCCTTCCTGGCTGAACTCGGGCCCGGTGCGGTCCGCGAAGTTCCACTTCTCGATGCGGGCCAGGTAGAACATCTGGCGCTCGTCGTCGGTCTCGATGGTGTGCAAGAGGTGCAGGATCTCGGCCTCTCCAGCAATCTCCTCGCGGACCTCGCGCCGCAGGGCGTCCTCGGGGCTGGCGTCGGTGGTCTCGATCTTGCCGCCGACGATGACCCAGTACGGGTCGATGCCGGGGCGGATGCGCTTGATCAGCAGCAGGGTGTCGTTGGGGGTAAGGAGGACGGCTCGGACGCGCTCTTGCATGGTTGTCTGCTTTCTGTGTGGCGGGGTTGGGCCGGTCAGTGGAGGAGCCAGCCTCCGTCGACGTGCAACGACTGGCCGGTGACGAAGGACGCGCTGGGGCTGGCGAGGAAGGTGACTGCTGCGGCGACGTCCTCGGGCCGGCCTCGGCGTTGGACGCACTGGCGTCGGATCTGGTCCTCGGGCTTGGCGCGATGGTGGGCGGGCAGGTCGTTCTCCGCCTCGACCTGGATGGCCCCGGGCAGGACAGTGTTCACGCAGATTCCAGCCGGGCCAAGTTCCCTGGCCAGTGAGCGGGTGAGGCCGAGCAGTCCGGCCTTCGCGGTGCTGTAGGCCGTCAGTCCGGGGCGTCCGGCTCGTGCGTTGATGCTGCCGAGGTTGACGATCCGGCCCCACTGGCGTGCGGTCATGCCGGGGGTGACGGCCTGGCAGGTGCGGTAGTGGATGGTCAGGTTGGACTCGATGGCGCGGGCCCACTCGTCCTCGCCGAGCTGGTGCCACGGTGTGCGGGGGTAGGCGCCGGCGTTGTTGACGAGGATGCCGATCGGGCCGAGTTCGGATTCGACCTGGCTGGTCATCATGGCGACGGCGCTCGGGTCGGTGAGGTCGGCGCTGACCTCGATTCCGCTGCGGCCTTCGCGGCGTACGTCGCCGAGCACGGCGCGGGCCTGGGGGATCTGCGCGAGGTGGTTGATGGCGACGGTGGCCCCGGCGGCGGCCAGGGCCCGGCTGATCGCGGCGCCGATGCCGGTGGCTCCGCCGGTGACCAGGGCCACCCTTCCCTGGAGGGGTAGCGCGGCGATGGGCAGGTCAAGCAGCGCGACTGTGGTCATCGTCGGTCCAATCGTCGGGGCCGGTGGCGGGAGCGGGGTGGGTGCGGGTGAAGACCTCGCCGACGGCTTCGGGGTGCTGTGCCTCGGCGAGTTTGGCCAGCAGCAGGAGCAGGTCGTGGCCGGTGAGGCGGGCGGGCGGGATCACGCCGAGGATGCGCAGGGTGAGGAAGTGTCGGATCTGGGCGAGGAACCGGTCCGGGTTGAGGCCGGCGGCCGGGGCGAGATCGGCCCGGACACGGTCGAGGAGGCGGGTGATGGCGGCCTGTCGGCCTGCGCCGACCGGCCACGTGTACCGGATCTCCAGGCGGCGGTGCCGCTCGACGTGGTCGACGTGTTCGAGGTGCGGGGTGGTGACGGGCGGCAGGTGGAGCGGCAGGGTGCGGGTGTAGACGTCGGGTTGGTAGGTGGGCACGAGCCAGCCGCCCATGCCCAGCAGGTACCAGAGCAGGATGGCGATCTCGCCGGCGATGGTGTTGCGTCCGGCGTACTCGAAGTCGAGCCAGCACAGCGGGTCGGCGATGTTGGGTTCGGTGGGGTCGCCCTGAGTGAGGGCGGTGATCCACCGGCGGCCGGGGTAGAGGGCTTCCCGGGCCTCCCGCACCGTGCTGGGCAGGTCGAACCGCAGCGCGATGCCGTTGACGATCAAGGTGTGGCCGGTGAGGGTGCTCAGCGACAGCGGGCTGCCGGTGCAGGTGGTGGGGATGGCCAGCCGGCCGGACAGGTACCAGGTGTCGATCCGGCCGCCGGGGCGGATGCGGTCCAGGTAGAGGCCGGGGACGCAGGCCGACAGCGGTTCGGGGTGCCCGCTGGCGGAAACCGCGTCCAGCAGGCTGTCGCAGACGGCGTCGATCAGGGCGTTGACCCGGGGCAGTGCGGCCGGGTCGCGGTCGGCGGTGGCGATGACGTCGCCCAGGAGCATGGTGCACCGGCCGCTGGCGAACACGTCCTCGTAGGCGACCAGGTGTTTGCCGGACAGCTGGACGCGTCCCAGCAGGTCGGGCACCGGCAGTGCGTGGGCGGCGGCCTGCCAGCCCCGGACTTCGGCGTCGGCTTTGGCGGGGTCGAGGACCTTGCGGAAGGCCGGCCTCGCCGTGGTCGGGGTGTTCATGCGCGGCTCGTGGGCAGGGCGAGGGTGGCCAGCCAGTGGCCGAGTACGGTGTTGGCCAGCTCCACCGCCTTGTCCCGGTCTTCGCGGGCCCGGCGCCTTAGGTCGCCGCCGATGCCCGGCTCGCGTTCCAGGAAGACGGTCAGGGCGTCGTCGTCGGAGGCGCACTCTGCACCCTCGAAGCGGAGTATCACCTTGGCCAGCAACGCGGTGATCTTGAACAGTGCCCGCAGGTCGGGGGTGCCCTTGAGGAGCTGGCGGCGGATCTCGACGGCGGCCTGCACACCGGCCTCGACGCTGGCTGCCACGTCGGTGGCCGCGTCCGGGGCGGGCACGGCCAGGCCGGGGCGGCACCACAACGGCACGAGAGCGCCGGAGCCGATCAGCGCGAGGACGTGCAGCAGGCGGGAGGTGACCACCCCAGTGCGGCACTCGTCCTGAGTCAGCACCGTCAGGCCGAGCTTGACGCCGCCGAGTTCGGCCTCCAACTCGGCCAGGGCCTGCCGGAGCCTCGGGATGCTGTCCTGGTCGGCGATCACGAACACGTCCAGGTCCGACCAGCCGTGCTGGTACTTGCCGCGTGCCCCGCTGCCGGTGACCGCGAGGAGGTCGATCACGGGCGGCTGCTGGACGGTGGTGCGGTCCAGCAGCGCTGACAGGTAGGACTCCAGGTTGACGGGCAGGCCCAGCGCGTTGACCGGCACGGTGGCTGGCTGCCGCAGCGGCCAGCGGTGGGCCAGCGCGATCCCGTCGAGGCGCCTCTCCAGACGTAGCCGGCTGCCGTTGTTGTCCACCACCTCGTGCGCGAGCGAGACGATCCCGGCCGCGCCGCGTCGGGCCTTCACCACATCGCGCTCCACCACGTCGTCCGGTCCGGCTGTGCCGCGCTCGGCGCGAAGGTCGGGCGCGGTGTCGAGGTAGACCACGGTCAGCTGCCTGCCGAGCATGCGCCGCAGCTCGGCGGTTGCGTCGTGGTCGTGCACGGACTCAATGGTGACCCGGTCCAGGAAGTGGTGGGCCGCGCAGTACCGGTCCAGGGCGTCGACCAGCAGCTCGGCCCGCACCACGGCGGCGACCTCGTACGGGTCGGCGATGCCCGCCCGGTGGGCGGCATCCTCGATGAGGTGTCCGATCTTGAGGCGGCCGTAGCCGTGTCGGGTGCGCAGGTACTCGCCCGCCGTGCTCTTGCCGCTCTCCGACATGCCGGCGAGCGCGAGCACCTGCACGCTGGGCAGGGCGCGTGGCGGGACGAGGGGTGTCAGCGGGTGGAGGCGCTGACGGATCTCGTCCTGTACGGCCATCACCCGGCGCTCGCCGATGACGATGGTCTCGGCCCACCTGCCTTCGCCGACGAGGCGGTGGATCTGCAGGTGAAGGTGGCGCTGGTACTCCGCGTAGGTGGGGGTGACGCTCCGTTCGTGGGAGAGGCTGCGGGCGGTGCCGATCACCGGGTCGTCGTCGTGCAGCAGCACGATGCCGTGCTCTGCGGCCTCGGCTGTCCGCAGATCGGTGGCGAAGGGCTCCAGCAGCGCGCGGGCCCGGTCTGCGGCTTCCTCGGGGCCGGTGCGTTCGCGTACCGCGACGGTGGCAGCGAGGGAGGCTTCCAGCATCGGGATGCCCCGGTCCATGAAGCGCAAGGCCGCGGCGGCCGGCCTGCGGGACCGCTTGAGGTAGGAGCTGGCCAGTACGTCGGCGACCTCCTCGATGGGTCCGCGTTCGAACCACCAGGCGCCCATGCCAGCCGCCTTGATGTCGCTCCAGCGCGGGTCGCAGTCGTCCAGCGGGCCGGTGGTGGCGGCTGCCGGGCCGATCCGGCGGGCCAGGATGCCGATCTGCTTGGTCTTGCCCACGTTGTCCGGCCCGCTGAACGCGATTGTGGTGGGCGGGGTGGGCAAAGGGCCGTGCTCAGGGGAGATGGACACGAGATTCCTCCGCGAGGTGCTGCAACGTCTTGGAACGGCGGGCGGCCCCGGCCGGGGGCTGTGGTGCCCCCGGCCGGGGATCAGCAGGGGCAGCTACCGACTGCCCGGGAAGGGCGGCTGCGGGATGGGCGGCGCTGGGGGCGGAGGAGGCGGGGGCGGGGGAGGCTGCGGGGCCTCCAAGATCGGTGCGGCGGTTTGCGGCACGGCGAATCTCCCTTCGGCGCGATGGGGTGGCGGCCCGGCTGATGCCGGGCCGTTGAAGATGGGCGGCTCCAGCCGCGGGGGAGCACCCGGAGCCGCCCGGCCCCGCCGCAGGCCGATGTGCTGGGAGTGCCAGGGCGGGGAGAACAGGGGTCAGGCCGGCGGCGGTGTGTCCGGGGCCGCCTCTGGAACCCGGGCTTGGCTCACGGCGCCTGCCTGATGGTTGTGCTGGATCAGAACCGGCAGCAGGCCGAGGACGACGGCGTGGCCGAGCACCCACAGCGTGGTCAGGGCAGCGCCCACAGGGTCGCGGTGCTCGCCCCGGCGCCGGCCGCTCACACCCGCTCCACGGCGAGGTCGGCCCAGACCGTCTTGCCCCAGGCGTCCACCTCGACGCCCCACATGACGGAGAGGCGGTCCACCAGCACCAGACCCCGGCCCGACTGGTCCTCGTCGCGCGCGGCGGCGATGAGGACCGGCAGGGCGCGGGAGCCGTCTCGCACGGCGATCTGTACGGCCCGGCCCGCGCGGTTGGTCACCCGCGCGACGGTGACTCGCATGGTGGTCAGGCAGCCGGTCTTGGCGGCGTTGGAGACAAGTTCGGTGACGAGCAGCTTGGCGTCGTCGGCCAGGTGCTCCAGCCGCCAGTCTGCGAGCTTTCCCCGGACCAACTCGCGGGCCGCCGAGGCGGACTGGGGCTCGTACGGCAGGAATGCCATCGCAGGGTGTGCGAGTGGGTCCGTTCTGGTCAGCACCTTGGTCGTCACGGTCCGCTCCTGGTCGCCAGGGCTGCCGGCCCCGGGCAGCGGGGGCTGTCCGGACGGCAGCGGTCGGAGGCAGCCGCCCGGGGTTGCCCCGGAGTCGGTGTCGACTCGCGATCCCGAGCGGCTGACACCAAGTCAACCGACGATCCTTCGTCCAAGACCCTGCTGCGAAGGCTCTGTTGTCTTTACCGTGTTTACCGCCCGTCGGCGCTGAGAAGGGACTGGCCATGGCCCAACCCGTGACGAACCACCAGCTCGAAGCAGCCATCATCGACGCGGAGATGACGTTCGACGCGCTCGCACGAGGCGTGGTTCGGGTGGCTGCCGAAGTCGGCGTCCCGCTGCGGACGAACCCCTCGACGGTCCACAAGTGGCTGCGGGGCGCCGACCCTGACGGCGACACCCCGGCCTTCATCTGCGAGGCCCTGTTCCGTAAGACGGGAGGGATCTACACCCCGGCCGAACTCGGGCTACGGTCGGTGGAAGAATCCGATCCGGGCCTGGGGCTGTCCATCGGCTCCGACCCGGTGGGCGTCCTCGCAGGGGTGTGGAGAGCTGATTTGGACCGTCGAAAGTTCCTGGCCGCCTCGGCGTACTCCGTCGCCGCGATGCACCTGCCACTGGAGTACGTGCGCGAGGGCGCCGAACGGGCTGCTGCCGTCCGCAGCGGCTCGGTGGCCGGTGTCGCCGAGGTCGCTGCCGTCCGCGACATGATCAGCATGTTCACCGGAATCGACGAACGCCACGGCGGCCAGCACGGACGATCAGCCCTGATCCAGTACCTCCGCACCGACGTGGCCGCGCTGTGCCGGGGAACGTTCCGAACCCACGACGACCGGCAGCAGATGCTGTCTGCTGCAGCCGTCGGCGTGCACCTCGCCGGCTGGAAGGCATATGACGCCGGGGAGCAGGGACTCGCCCAGCGGTACTACCACCAGTCCTACGCCCTCGCGGTCGAGTCGGGGATCGTCGGGCACGACGCCTTCGTGCTACGGACGCTGGCTCAGCAGGGCATGAAACTCCGCCACCCCGCCAAGACCTTCGCGCTTTCCGACACGGCTCTGTCCCGGGTTATCGGCCGGGTGGACGCCGCGACCGAGGCCCTCTTCACCATCACCCACGCTCACGGCCTGGCAGCAACCAACCAGCGTCGGCCTGCTGTTCAGGCCGTCCAGCGCGCCCGGGACCTGCTGGAGGCCGCCGACAGCAACGACATGCCGTACTGGGCACGCTCCTGGGGTCCCGCCCGCGCGACCGTCAACTCCCGTTCCGCGAAAGTCTTCGCGCGCCTCGGCGACCGCAAGGGCGCTGCGGAGAACTACGCGGCAGCCGCAGCCACCAGGCCGGCCACCACGTATGCCCGCATCCAGGCCCTCGACCTCGTCGCCCAGGCCAAGATGGAACTCTCCGACGGCGGCATCGAGCAGGCATGCGGCACCTGGAACCGGGCGCTCGACGCGATGGCCGGCGTGCAGTCCGTCCGGACCCGCCGCGCGGTCATCGAGATGCGCAAGAGCCTGGCCCAGTTCAAGAGTCGCGGCGTCTCGGCGGCGTCGGAGCTGGACGAGCGAGCCGCCTTCTTCCTGATCTGACGAAGACGAGATGGCCGATTCGCCACAGCCCGCCTGGCAAGGACCTCGATGCCGCATTGGGCGTCGCCAACCGTTACCTGGCGACGCCTCAAAAAGGTCCAGTACCGCCCGCATCTGATCGACTGGTTGCGAAACGACCGGTCACGCGTCGGTGGCGGAGTTCGCCCAGTGCCCCGGTGGCAGTCCCCATTCCGTGACATGCAGCCCCGTGAGTTCGATCCCCCGACTCCGGACCCCCAACAACGCCAGCGGCGTCGCCCCATGCCGGTCCAACCACAGGAGTCGGCGGCGACGCTCGCCGTCTTCCAGGGCATACCAGGAATCCGCCCAGATTCCAGCTCTTGGCAGCCCGAGTTCTGGAGCACGGGCAACGACACTCTGGACGTAGGGGAGTTCCGAGGGTGACTGCGCGAGCATGACCAGGCACCACGCAGTCGCGTACGGCATCGAGCCGTGCACCTTCATGAGCCGACGGGCACGGTGGTGCTGGATCGGCGCGAGCAGCCATCGCAGATAGCGCCTCCTCACGGGGTCCCCCTCTCTCTCAACTGGAGCGCTCTTCGCTGGCGGAGCTGGACTGCTCCAGCTGGAGTTCGCGCTTGCGCTGCTCCTCCTTGAGCTTCTCGACGTACCGGGCGAACATCCGGAGCCGGTCGGGCTCGGACAGTGGGTGCGCGGGGTCGCTGCCCGCGTACTCGTCGAGCATGAACTGGGAGGCGTTGTAGTGTTTCTCGATCTCGTCAGCCGTCGACTGGAGGTTGTAACCGCGCTCGCGGAACTTGAAATATCCGGTGACGGCTGCGGAGATGCCGACTAAGGCGCTGAGCGCGATGGTCACCGACCTCAGGGCGGCACTGTTTCCCTGGTTCATGGCGGTGAGGGATGACGTTACAATCGATCCGGTGAGAATAACCGCCTGGAATAAGTTGTGAACCCTGCGGTTCTTATTCGCACCCCTGCGGTACTGGTCGATGATCTCCAGTGATGCTTCCCGATAGATCCGCAATCCGGACGGGGAGTCCAGTGGTAGTTTGGCGGCAGCCGACTGCCGGTCCTGGAGAGCGTTGCGGAGTGCACCCGCTCTCGCGACGATCTTCGGGCGGTTGAGCAGGAACGCCCACCCGGCCGACACCCACAGGGCGGTGACGATGAGGAGCCCAGCCCACCGCAGGAACTGCGGCTGTGTCTCCCATAGGCCGACGACCACCGTGTAGCCGAGGAGAGCGGTCAGGGCGAGCCCGCCCGTCGCCATGAGGATGTACGCCCGCTGGAAAGCTCGTACCCCTCGAAGACTCTCCTCGATCTCATCGAAATCCTTTACCTTCTTTCGATACTCCTCCTGGAGCCTCCTTTCTGTCTCATTGGAAATTTGAGCCCCCTGGGATTCACGCGGAAATCCTCCACCGTCCGCATCCACCGCCACAGACCCCCCTGTCGCCTCATTGAACTTCTCGGAGGGTAGGGCACGACCAACCTTCGGGCAAGAGGTGGCTCTCCGTGGCAAATATTCACATATGCCGGCGTGTGGCTCGCGGGAGTGACCAATGATGACCGGTGGGGCGAAATATTATTCCTGAGGCTTCGCCTCGTGGCGTGAACTGACAGATCGCGCCAAGATCGTCTGGGAACTGTCTGGTTCTCCGTCTCGTCGCACCGGCCGCGAGGCTGGAGGCGGCAAGGAACGGGCCAACGTCGTCCTTGGAAACGCACGTGATCATCAAATGGGAGAACCCTTCGGGGGGGCGACCGATCACGCCCCGACTGCCGGTGTCTCGCACCGACGCGGGATACGGTTTCCGAGTGCTCTCTCGGCTAAGGGGATCGGTTGCGGGCCGAGGCGTCACCGGGTGTTGCAGGCCGTGTCGGAGGTCCGTCCTAGAGTGCTCCTCCGTGACCACACTGATGATCGATGCCGAGTCTGCTGCTGAGGATGCCTTGCTCACTCGGACCGGCGGGGTGCCGCTGGCGCCGGCCGGGACGGTATGGCCGCGTTGCGCTACTTGCTCGGGGCCGATGCAGTTCCTGGCGCAGATCCTTCTGGAGGACCTGGACCGCCAGGTTGGTCAGGGCACCCAGCAGCGCAGGGGCGTGCTCGTGGTGTTCATGTGCCAGAACGACCCGGGCATGTGCGACGAGTGGAGTCCGACCGCCGGTGGCAACCGCGCTCTGCTCTTCCCGACCGACGGAGTTCAGCCGATGACGCTGCCCGAACTCGGCGAGGATGATCGGGAGACGATCCTGCTTGGCGCGGTCCACGCGGCTGCCTTCGAGGCCGTTGCCGACACGGACTATGACCAGGCCGGCAAGGCGTGGGCTGAGCAGGCGGGTCGCTCCCGCCTCGAAATTCTCGGCCAGGTCGGCGGAGCGCCTTCCTGGGTCCAGTACGACGAGACGCCCGCCTGCCCGTCGTGCGCCCAGGCGATGCCGCTGATCGCCCAGTTGGAGGAAGGCCCCGACCACAGCACCGCGATGAACTTCGGCGGCTGCGGCAGCGCCTACGCCTTCGCGTGCGAACCCTGCGAGCAGGCGGCGTTCCTGTGGCAATGCTGACTACCTCACTGGGGAGCGGATGAGCGACGCCACTCCTTGCCACCTTGGCCGTGACACTCGCGGATCTTGTGGTGAAACGCCCCGGGCTCGGCGGGGAGCGCCGAGGGGTATCGATGAACGGCGGACAGCCGTCGCAGTCGGCGCGTACCGTTTCCTTCACCGGGGCAAGCAAGCGCCCTTGAAGGTGAGTTGGAGGTCATCGCCGTGGACCGCAGTACGGTGTTCCTATGGCGTCAGTTGGCCATCCGCAGCGATCTTCCGGCAGCGGCGGTTCCGGTGGTGCTCGCGGGGCTGAACCGTGGGGTCGACCGTAGTGACGACATCTATCGGGACCTGGACCACAGCCGATCCAAGGCGTTCGGCGACGCCTTCCCCAACCTGTTGGCGCGCACCGACGATGCGAAGGTGCGCCGGGCGCTGATCGGTCGGGCGGAGCGCAAGCACCTCTGTGCCGGGCTGGTGAGTGGCTTCCTGACCGTTGCCGACCTGGACGAGATCACCAGAGGGCACCAGGTCTGGCCGGAACTCGTGACCGCTGTCGCGGATCTTCCCGGACAGTTGCAGGTCGCGATCGACCTCCTTGAGCGGTTGCCACGCCACGAGTTGAGCATGGTCTTGGGGCGCTGGGATGGCCAGCCGGTTCCCGAGGCACTGGTTGACGCGGTCTGCGAACTCTTGCTGAGACCTGCCGCTGCGGTCGTAGCTGACCCAGGAGCGGACGCGGACTGGCAGCGCTCCCTCTCCTACGGGCTGGGCGGGGGCGGGTGGCTGCATGCGGAGAGCGCTGACGCCTGGAGGTGCCTGGAGCAGCACCCCGAGCGATGGGAGTACTTCGCTTCGCATCCCACCCTGGGGGCCGCTGCATGCCATGTCCTGCTCGACCACGCCGAGGCGCTACCCGAGGCGGTCCTACGTCTGTGCCTTCCGGTCGCCACTGCCCCCGAACTCGCCGATCTGCCGAAACCGAGCGTCGTCGCCCGTGAGCGGCTGCGCCTGATCGCTGCCCGGGTCGGGCGCCATCCCACGCTGGGGGACATGATCCCGGAACAGATCGCACAAGCAGTCGACGCCTGTGTGCGCCGGGGCCGGCTTCTTGCAACACCCCGCAACGCGGCACAGGTGTACGTGGTGACGTCCCTGGCCGGTGACCTGGCCCAGGTCACCGCTGACTCGACCCACATTGCGCGGGCAGCTCGCCTGCTGATCGGGCTGCCTTCCCCCACCGTGGTGGTGCACAGGCCCAGCACGCTGCCCTTTTCGAAGACCGAGGTGATCGACACCCCGGAGCGCCGCCTCGAAAGCGATCACCAAGACCACCGTGTCCGGGCCCTGGTCCACCTGGCCGCGAACCCGGCCGCCGAGCATGCCGCGCTGAAGGAAGTGCTGGCCGGACTCCACGCGGCCGAGTTGGCCTGGATCGCCCACAGCCCGCAGGCACCCGACTGGTACCGGAACGCTGCCAACGAGGCGTTGCCACCGCAGAACGATGATGGTGTCCTGCGGATCCTGACCGACGACGAACTTGATACCCGCCCGGACCCGGCCAGCCTGCTCCGGCAGTGGCTGGCCGCAGCCGCAGGCCATATCGGCTTCGACAGCCACCGCCTCTACGACGCCGTTCTGCGCTCCCGTCACCAGCCCAGGACCTGCTGCGCGACGTTCCTGCCCGCCAAGCACTGCTCCACTCCGACCCGGAGGTCAGAGCCCAGCTCGTCATCCAGCTCTGCGGTACCAACCCCGAACGCTGGACTGCGCTTGAGCGGTTGCTGGCGGACCGCGTACCCGAGGACATGCTCTTCGGCGACGTGATCGACACTGTCGATTCCTGAACTGGCCGATGACATCGGCTCTGATCGCGAAGTGCCCGACGCTGGAGGACAGGGCGGCAGCGATGTCGGGGGAGCTTTCTACGAGCGGCGCGTCCTACCTGTCCCCAGTCGGCGGCTGGCTCGGTGGGTACTCCTCTGAGTAGATCCGGGCCGGGTCCGTGACCTACTCCAGGCCCCGCTTCGGCAGCTGCGCTTCCAGGTTGTCCAACCACTCCTGCTCCGTCACTCCAGGTTTTCCGCCCGCACGAGCGGTGACGGGAAGCCGACGCCGACACGCGGTGATCAACTGCACCGACCAGATGACCTTCCACCGCAGCATCGACGTTGATGTCAGCCGAGGCCGATAGCCTGGCTGCGGGGGCCCGTTGGAAGGAGCCGCAGTTGGCCGGATTCAGCATCAACCACCACGAGATCGACAAGTTCGTCCGCGAGATCAAGAAGAGCATCGAGCAGGCCGCTCAGCGCCACCAGGTAAAGGTGCCCGTCGGTGCGAGCCTGCCCGATGGCTTCGGCACTCACAGCAGCATCGAGGACGATCCGTACCTGTCGAAGGCGCTGCTGTGGCTGGACGAGCGAGCCGTACAGGAGCCTGGATATGTCCAGGACCTAGTCGACTTCGCCGAGCGGGAGCAGGTCCCGCAGGGGGAGGCCAAGGGCCTCGCGCTCCAGCTGGAGCAGCACGGCCTCGTCCGCAGTGCCCAAGGTCTGGTGCCCAGCGCCGAGGTTTTCCTCACGGATGACGGCCGGATAGAGGTGTGGCGGCTAAAGAAGCTCGCTGGTGACCGCGTGCGCCGCGCCAACTACTCGTGCAACGCGTTCCTGCGCTGGCTCTACGATCAGGACGCCCCGATCGAGCCCGCCGAGTTCGCCCACGCCCACATTGCCTTCTTTGCGGGCACCGCCTTGACAATCGACGAGATCGCGGGTGCTGTCGCGGAACTCATCGAGCACGGCCTCGCGGAATCCGAGGCCGCCCGAGACGACAACGACCCGTACCGGCTGTGCATCACCGCAGCCGGCACCGCTTGCATCCGCAGTGGCCACCCCGTCAGGAGCTACATGGACAGCCAGAACACCGCTGGGACCACCACAAACAACTACGGCAATGTGATCAACGGTGGCATGAGCGGTGGGGTCGTCTCCACCGGCGACCACAACACGATCAACGGCGGCAACGGGATCGACGCCCAAGCACTGGCCAACCTGGTTCATGGCCTGCGCGAGGTCGCTCCGCAGCTCGGCCTGGACGATGTCGACGCCGAGGACTACACGGCCGAGGTCGAGACCCTCGAACGGGACGGCCACGACCCTGAGCAGGGCGGCCGGATCTGGCGCCGGATCGTGCGCCTCGCTGGCCCCGCACTCACCACGGCCGTCGCAACCGGCGCAGGTCAGCAACTGGTCGCACTGGGAGCTGGCCTCTACAGCTGAACCGCCCGAAACGCGAGAGCACCGACCGCCTGCGCGGTCGGCTGCTTCGAGCCAAGGGTGCTCGGATCGGTTGCACTCGGAGTGTCGTGTCTCGCGACGGGGAGTGAACTAGGACGGTCGCTACCCAAGCGACAAGCGTGCTGACCATCCTGAAGGTCTGTCATGCCGAGCCTCCGCACCACTAGCGCACCAGTAGGGCCGGTATGCGGCGGTCAACAGCGGAGCAGGTTATCGTCCTCACTTACTACCTTCGCGGATCGGCATCTGATCCATCGGCGGCTTCAACCGATCACCTCAGGACCGAAGTTGGGACTCCGGTAGGCGAGCGCGTAGCCCTTGGGCTTGTGAGATTCCCAAGCTTATAGCGCGAGTTCGATTCTCGTCGCCCGCTCAGAAGGAAAGCCCCGGGTCTGTGACCTGGGGCTTTTGCTTTGTCTGGACCTAGCTCCTGCACCGGCAGCCGCCTTGACCAGGGAGGGCCCACGGCCGTGCTCCGAGCTCGGCTAGGAGTGGAACTGCGGGCTTCCGTTCGTGACCTCGAAATAGCCCGCAGCTACAGTGCGCAGAACCACAGGGGCGAGGCCCCTGCCTGGTACGGGATGCCGAGGAATTGGCCCCGAAACAAAGTCCGCCACCATTCATCCCACGGCTCCTGATGACCACCGGGTTTCGGCGGCAGCGCGGCAAGCCGAGCCGCCAGCTCGCGGGCCTGGCCCAGCGGCTGCGCATCCTGGGGTAGCCCGGGGCGGAAAGCTACAGTCATGGTCATGGGCGACTCCGACGCCACCGAGGCTGTTGCCCGGCCGCGCACCGCCGCCGGCGTGCTGTTCTTCGACGAAGCCGACCGCTTGCTCATGGTGAAGCCCACGTACAAGCCGGGCTGGGAGATCCCGGGCGGCTACCTTCACCCCGGCGAGACCCCGAGCGAGGGCGCGGCCCGAGAGGTCAAGGAGGAGCTTGGCATCTCCCCGCCCATCGGCCGCCTCCTCGTGGCGGACTGGGCGCCCCACCCGACTGAGGGCGACAAGTTGCTCTTCGTCTTCGACGGGGGCATCCTCCCGGCGGAGGAGCGAGCTCAGATCAACCTGGACGGAGTGGAGATCGGCGAGTACGCCTTCCACACCGCCGACCAGATCGACGCGCTCCTCATCCCTCGCCTGGCTCGACGGGTCCACGCCGGCCTTGACGCCCGAGCTCGCTCGGCGACCTCCTACTTGGAGCATGGGATCCCCCGCCTCTGAAGAGCAGGCCATCCCCAACCCAAATGGTTCGACTCGACCACCGACTACTACCCCGTCTTCTAATCTGGGCGGCCCTGTGAGCGCAGGCCGCTCGGAGGGGCGGCCGGACGGCGCGCCGACATGAGGCCGTCCTGCCCTCGGCGGCCGACTGGGCAGCAGGAAGAGCAGGCACGCAGCCGCAGGTCGTCGGCCGCGGAAATTCCGGGGGAGGTGGCAGGCGGAAGCAGTAGCATTCCCGGCGCTCGTGCGGATGATCTCCAGAATGGGGGTTGTGTGCGGGTTCCCGGGAGGGAAGACGTGAAGAGAACCGTGGTTGGGCGTGCTCGCGTCGCGGTGGCGGCCGGGGCGGCGATCGGGTTGGCCGTGCTGGGGGCGGTGCCTGCGAGTGCGGACGTGAGCGTGCCGGTGACTCCGACCGAGCTGTTCAACAACCTGCAGGCCTGCTCGACCGACGCGAACGCCCCGGTCGTCACCGACGCCCGCCTCGGGGTCGACGTCGAGGGCATCCCGGCCACCACAGACCCCACGGCGCTGTGGGTCACCGAGCAGTTCCAGCTGTACCCGGTGAGCGACCCGACGCAGCTGATCACCGGCGCGGCCCCGAATGCGTACCACGGGAACGAGGCGGGCGTCCGGCTGGGGAACGGCACCCTGGTCGACGGCGGAACGTACGCATGGCAGGCCCGTTCGGTGGACGCCACCGGCGCCGCCTCGGACTGGACCGCGCCCTGCTACCTGACCGTGGACAACACCTCGCCGGCTCAGGCCCCGACCATCAGCTCGCCCAACTACCCGCAGGGGAAGGCGAATCAGGGCGGCGCGCCGATCCAGCTCCAGTTCGGCGCCAACGGGGTGAGTGACGTGGCCGGCTACGAGTTCAGCTGGTCCGGCAGCTTCGGAGTGCTTGGCGGGGCGACCATCGGCGATCACGGGGTTCCGCAGTACCAGGACCCGTTCACCACGTCGAAGTACGTCGTCCGGGCGGATGCCCTGGGCGGTTCCGGAACGGTGAGCCTGATCCCGCCGGCCGGGCTCGGCTCGTACTTGCAGTTGAGCGTGGTCAGCCTGGACCGCGCCCTCAACCAGTCCCCGGTGGCGTACTTCCAGATCGTGGTCAAGCCGGACGGCCCCGCGGTGAACCAGCAGGGCCACAGCCCGCAGTTCGGCAAGCCGGCCGCGTACAAGCTGACGGCCGACCCGGGGGTGCAGGCCGCCAGCCCGGTGGTCAGCTTCATCGTGCAGCACTGGGGTGACCAGGGCCCGACCACCGAGACCGTCCCGGCCTCCGGCAACGGCACCGCGGTGGTGACCGAGACGCTCAACGGTGCCTACGGAGACATGCTGTTGGTCAGCACGACCAGCGCGAACGGCTGGACCAGCAGGCCGACCTGGTGGACCAGCGGCTACCGGAACACCACGCCGACCGTGGCCTCCGACGTCTACCTGGAGAACGGGAGCGGTGGCGGCGTCGGAGTACCGGGCACGTTCAACTTCACCCCGAAGATCAAGTCGGCCGGCGTGGCCAGAATACCTACACGGTCAACTGGAGCACGCCGGTGACGGTCCAGGCAGGCGCCCACGGCGTGGCGCAGGCTTCCTTTACCCCGACCCAGAGCGGCTGGTACGTCGTGGAGGTATACCTGACCACCAAGGACGGCGTGCAACTCGCCCCTTACGACTACCAGTTCGCCGTCAACTGACAGTCAGACAGTCCCGAACGGCCCGGAGCCGCAGACCGAATGGTCTGCGGCTCCCGCAGTTTCCGGAGCTGCGGGAGTGCATCCTGAGGCTCTCACGAATGTCCTGACCGTCATTCAGATACAGAGCCCACGGGCGTAGTTGACCCGGTTTATCAGGTCCATCACCTGGTGCGGCGAGCTGACCGGGATCGAGGTGGTGTGGTACCGGCCGCCGCCGGAGACGGTGATCTGGACGTGGCCGGTGGTCCTCTTCTCCTTCATCAGGAGGAAGAGCAGCCCGATCAGGCAGAACAGGAAGAAGATGATCGCCAGCACGATGCCGGCGGGGGCGATCCGCTCCTCCGTGCGGGACAGGTCGGTGGCCGTCCACACCGTGCCCTGCAGCGGTATCGGGCCCGCCGGGGTGATGATCCCGGTGCTGGTGACGGCGATGTCTCCGATGGTGACCAGCGGCTGGCCGGCCGGCGGGGCGGGCGGCCCCGCCGGGTAGCCGTAGCCCGCGGCCGGCGGGGCCGGCGGCTGCTGCGGGTAGCCGTACTCCGGGCTCGGCATCGGGTAGCCGTACACCGGAACGCCCGCGTTCGGCGGGGTGGCCGGCTGGGGCGGGACGGGCGGCTGGCCCGGGGCGTCGAACGGGGGTGGAGGAGTCGTCATGGACCGGTCTTTCCACGGAAGGGTGCGGGACGGCTGATCGTCGCAGTCTCTCGCATCGGCGAGCCGCCCGCGAGCCCGTTCGCGGACGGCTCGGAGGGGCGAGAGGAGAGGGAAGGGAGGGGGGAGAGGGGAGGAAGGGGAAGGGAGGGGAGAGGGGAGGGGGGCGCGGGGCGGAAAACGGGGGAGGGGGAGCGGACAGGAGCAAGGCGGGCGCGGGCGCAGAAGGCCCCCGAGCTGACCGAGCGTTACCGAGACATCCTCGATTGGCCTCTACCACCGCTGCGTCAGATGACCTCAATGTCCGGTGAATCGGGACGTTTTGGCCGGTGGGAGCTGCCTCCTTCGTTGCAGATTGGTACAGACCTGTTGACCGGGGCCTGGTCCAGGCCTTACGTTCAGCGCCAATCCGCGGAAGCAGGGCTGGTCGGGTGCGCACCCGGCCGGGCCCAGGTACCCCTCCCCCCACAGCGCTCGTTCCCCCACAGTCCGGGCGCGACTTTGGAGCGACCATGCCCGAACGCGCCACCGCTGCGCGGCCGGTCGAGCGGACCCAGTCCGCTCGACGTCCCCTTCGAAACGCGACCGCGCTCGCCACGGCGACCGCGCTGTGCGCCGGTGCGGCCGGCCTGACCACGCTGCTCGGCGGGTCGGCCGGCGCCGCGAGCGTCAACCTGCTGACCAACGCCGGTTTCGAGACCGGCAACCTGTCCGGCTGGACCTGCTCCGCGGGCCTGGGCAGCGTCACCACCAGCGCCCCGCACTCCGGCAGCTACGCGCTGCAGGCGGCGGCCTCGGCCTCCGACAGCGCCCAGTGCTCGCAGACCGTCACGGTCACCCCGAGCACCACCTACAGCCTGTCCGGCTGGCTGAAGGGCAACTACACCTACCTCGGGGTCAGCGGCTCCGGCACCACCGACCCCAGCACCTGGACCTCGGGCGCCGGCTGGTCCAACCTCAACACCACCTTCACCACCGGTGCCGCCACCACCTCGGTGACGGTCTACGTGCACGGCTGGTACGGCCAGGGCACCTACTACGCGGACGACCTGTCGCTGACCGGCCCGGGCGGCGGCAGCACCAGCGCCTCGCCGAGCGCGAGCAGCACCAGCGCCTCGCCGAGTGCCTCGCCGACCCAGTCCAGCTCGCCGACGGCCAGCGCCTCGCCGACCCGGTCGAGTTCGCCGAGCGCCAGCCCGACCCAGAGCGCCACCCCCACGCCCACCCCGACCGCGACCGCCACCGGCGGCACCGCCCCGGGTGGCGACGGCCTGGTGAGCACCCCGGCCGGGGTGACCGCGGTGGTGCACAACAACGCGGTGACGCTGAGCTGGTCCGGCTCGACCGACGGCGCGCAGAACGGCAACGTCCCGGCGTACTACGTGTACAGCGGCGCCAACCTGGTGGCCACCTCGATGGGCACCTCGGTCACCGTCAGCTCGCTGCTGCCGAACACCGCCTACACCTTCACCGTGCAGGGGTACGACAAGGACGGCCACGCGAGCGCCCAGTCCGCGCCGGTCGCCGCGACCACCGGCGCCGCGCCCAGCGGTGCGGTCAAGTCCGCCTACTTCGCCCAGTGGGGCATCTACGGCAACGCCTACTACCCCAGCAGCCTGGCCAAGACCGGTGCCGCCGCGGGGCTGAACACGGTCACCTACGCGTTCGAGAACATCGACCCGACCAACCTGAGCTGCTTCGAGACCATCAAGGCGACCGACGCCAACGAGTCCAACCCGAGCGCCGGTGACGGCGGCGGCGACGCCTTCGCGGACTACCAGAAGGGCTACACCGGCGACATCAGCGTCGACGGGACCAGCGACTCCTGGAGCCAGCCGATCAAGGGCAACTTCAACCAGATCCGCGAGCTGAAGGCCAAGTACCCGAACCTCAAGTTCACCGTCTCGCTCGGTGGTTGGACCTACTCGAAGTACTTCTCCGACGTCGCCGCCAGCGACGCCTCGCGCAAGAAGTTCGTCTCCTCCTGCATCAACATGTTCATCAAGGGCAACCTGCCCACCGGCGTCTCGGGCGACGCCTCCGGCGGCACCGGCTCGGGCGCCGGCGTCTTCGACGGCATCGACATCGACTGGGAGTACCCGGCCTCCGCGGGCGGCCACACCGGCAACCACTACTCGGCTGCCGACACCGCCAACTACACCGCGCTGATGGCCGAGTTCCGCAACGAGCTGGACGCCTACGGGGCCAGTGTCGGCAAGCACTTCCTGCTCACCGCAGCGCTGCCGAGCGGCCAGGACAAGATCGCCAACCTGCAGACCGACCAGCTCGGCAAGTACCTGGACTACGGCAACATCATGTCCTACGACATGCACGGTGCCTGGGACGCGACCGGCCCGACCAACCTGCAGGACCCGCTGTACAACAGCCCGAACGACCCGAGCAAGGCGATCGCGCCCGGCACCGAGAAGTACACCGTTGACAACGGCGTGAACGCCTTCGTCAACGGGGACGCGGCCTACGGCATCAAGGGCGGCTTCCCGGCGAGCAAGCTGGTGCTGGGCGTGCCGTTCTACTTCCGCGGCTGGACCGGCGTGCCGGCCGGCGCCAACAGCGGCCTGTACTCGACCGCCACCGGCCCGTCCGCGGCGCAGTCCACCAGCCAGGCGGCGGGCGTCGCGTTCTGGAAGGAGCTGGTGGCCACCGGCAAGACCGGTGCGGCCAACGTGCACTGGGACCCGACCACGCAGAGCTCGTGGCTCTACGACGGCACCAACTTCTTCACCGGTGACACCCCGCAGGCCATCACCGCCCGCGGTTCGTACGCCTCCACCAAGGGCCTGGGCGGCATCTTCGCCTACTCCCTGGAGGCTGACGACCCGTCCGGCACCCTGGTCAACGCGATGACCTCCAGCATGAAGTGACGGTCCGGGGCGGCGGCGCGGAAACCCGCTCCGCCGCCCGTCGGACCACGTCCCCCGGTGCCCGTGCGGCGCCGGGGGACGTGGCGTTCGAGAAGTCGTCAACACCTGCTAATCTCAGCCGATTTCGACGCGCCAGCAATTGCTGGACAAGACGGGGCAAAAGGACAGAACTATGGCAATTCGCCGGGCCACGCAGAAGAAGCAGGTCATCGAGCAGCTCTCCCAGGTGGCACCGCCCGGGGAGACCTTCATCGCCTGCGTGCACGTGGAGACGGGCCCGAGCCCGTGGCTGAACGCGATTTTCGACGAGGTGCCCGGGCTCGGCCTGATCGTGGCGCTGACCCGCAAGTTCTACTTCCTGACCCTGACCAGCAGCTCGGTGGTGGTCAACACCGCCAGCCGGTTCACCAACCGGCCCGGTGAGGTGGTCGCGGTCTACCCGCGCGCGGCGTTCCCGGTCACCCGGGTGAAGCGGGCCACCGTGTGGAGCTCGATGTACCTGCAGCTGCCGAGCGACAGCAAGCCGAGCCGGCTCAACATCCACCGGTACTGGCGCGACGAGCTGGACCAGCTGAGCGTGGCCTTCCCGGCCGGCTCGATCGACCCGGGCTCGCAGCCGTTCGCGCCGCAGGCCGGCCAGCCGTTCCCGCAGCAGGGCCAGCCGTTCCCGGCCCAGCAGGGCCAGCCGTTCCCGGCCCAGCAGGGCCAGCCCTTCCCGCAGCAGGCGGGGCAGCCCTTCCCGCCGCAGGCCGGACAGCCGGTCCCGCCGCAGCAGGGCCAGCCCTACCCGCCGCAGCAGCCCGGTCCGGGCTACGCGGGCCAGCCGGGCAACCCGGGCTACGTCCCGCACCCCGACCAGATGTGACCAAGGTGCCGGCCGCGGCTCTGCGGCGGCCGGCACCCCATTCCACGGCGACGGCACCACCGGCCCCGCGGCGTCGGCACCACCCGCCCCGCGGCGGCCCGCACCACCCGCCCCGCGGCGGCCGGACCCGGGCGGACCGGGCCGGATTGGACCGCCGGACCGGTCCTGGGCTCTACTCGACGCAGCCCCTGTGGAGAGGACCCCGCCGCCGTGACCGAGACGCGCCTGAACCTGCTGGCCGACTGCTCCAGCTGCTTCGGCCTGTGCTGCGTGGCGCTGCCGTTCGCCCGCTCCGCCGACTTCGCGATCGACAAGGAGGCCGGCCGGCCCTGCCGCAACCTGCGCCAGGACTTCGGCTGCGGGATCCACCAGGACCTGCGCACCAGGGGCTTCACCGGCTGCACGGTCTACGACTGCTTCGGCGCCGGCCAGCACCTGTCCCAGGGCACCTTCCAGGGCGTCAGCTGGCGTGAGGACCCGAAGAGCGGGGCCCTGATGTTCCGCGCCTTCCCGGTGCTGCGCCAGCTGCACGAGCTGGTCCGCTACCTGGACGAGGCGCTCGGCCTGGCCGCGGCCGCCCCGGTCCACCCCGAGCTGCGCGCACTGCTGACCGAGACCGAGGAGCTCACCGAGCTGCCCGTCGAGCAGCTGGCCGAGCTGGACGTGCCGGCCCAGCGGGCCAAGGTGAACGTGCTGCTGCTGCGTACCAGCGAGCTGGTCCGGGCCCAGCTGCCGGGCAGGAAGCGGGACCGGCGCGGTGCGGACCTGATCGGCGCCAAGCTGCGCGGGGCCGAGCTGCGCGGCGCGGACCTGCGCGGGGCCTACCTGATCGCGGCCGACCTGACCGGCGCGGACCTGCGCCAGGCCGACCTGATCGGGGCCGACCTGCGCGACGCCCGGCTGGCCGGGGCCGATCTGACGGGCGCCTTCTTCCTCACCCAGAGCCAGCTGAACGCCGCCAAGGGCGACGGAGCGACCCGGCTGCCGGACGGGCTGGTCAGGCCCGCACACTGGTGAGATGACGGACGACTTCACCCGCGCTGCCTGGGCGGTGCTCGGGGGGCCGGCGGAACTGGTCGAGCGGATCTCCTACCGGGAGGTGCCCGGCGCGCTGGCGGCCCGGCTGCCGGTGCGTCAGCCGGCACGGGCAGCGGTGGCGGTCTGTGCGCTGGCGGCCGCCGAGCTGCGGGACGCGCGCGGCGGGGCCGCGGTGGCCGGGCTGCTGGTGGACGAGGGCGCGGTGGCCGCGGCCTTCCGCAGCGAGAAGCTGCTGCGGATCGCGGGGCGGCCGAGCGACACCTTCGCGCCGCACTCGGGGTTCTGGCGCACCGCCGACGGCTGGGTGCGCACCCACGCCAACTACCCGCACCACCGGGAGCGGTTGCTGAGCGCGCTCGGGCTGGCGCCGGACGCGTCGGCCGCCGTACTGGCGGAGCTGCTGGCGGGCCGGGCGGCCGAGCAGGTGCAGGAGGCGGTGTACGCGGCGGGCGGGCTCGCGGTCGCGGTGGGCAGCGCCGAACCCGAGCCGGGTCTGCCGCTGGTGGAGCGCTCGGCGCTGCCCGGCACCGGGCGCCGACTGGCCGCGGCCGAGCAGCCGGCCGCCGGGGCGCGGGTGCTGGACCTGAGCCGGGTGATCGCCGGACCGGTGGCCACCCGCACGCTCGCCCTGCTCGGCGCCGACGTGCTGCGGATCGACTCGCCCCGGCTGCCGGAGACCGCGGACGCGCACGCCGACACCGGCTTCGGCAAGCGCTCCGCGCTGCTGGACCTGGACCGCCCCGAGGAGCTCGCGGTGCTGCGCGAGCTGGCCGCGGCGGCGGACGTGGTGGTCACCGGGTACCGGCCGGGGGCGCTGGACCGGTTCGGGCTGACCCCGGAGCAGCTGCCGGGCACCGTGCTGGTGCAGCTGAACGCCTGGGGCTGGCGCGGGCCGTGGGCCGGGCGGCGCGGCTTCGACAGCCTGGTGCAGGCCCGGGTCGGGATCGCGCTGCGCGAGGGCACGGCGCAGGCACCGGGGGCGCTGCCGGCCCAGGCACTGGACCACGGCACCGGCTACCTCGCGGCGGCCGGGGTGCTGCGCGCGCTGGCCGAGCGGCAGCGCACCGGGGCGGGCGCCCACCTGCGGTACTCGTTGGCGGGCACCGCCCACTGGCTGCTGACCACCCCGATGGGGCGGGCCGCCGGCGCTGACCAGGCGGCCGAGGCGGACCCATCCCCGTACCTGACCGAGACGCCCAGCGCCTACGGAGTGCTGCACCACCCCCGCCCGCCGCTGCCCGGCCACGACAACTGGGCCGCCGGCCCGACCGCCTGGGGCACCGACCGCCCGGAGTTCCTGTCGCGGTCCTAGCCGGCCGCAGAGCCTCGGGAAAGCCGGTGGCCCCCGTCGCCCGTCGCTGCTTACCCTCGACGGATGACCGACGACCCGCGAGCCGTGCTGACCGAGCGCCTGGCGCTGACCCCGGTGCACCTGGGCGACCTGGACCCGCTGCACCGGATCAACGCCGACCCCGGCGGCTGGGCCCACGACCCGGCGGGGCGGCATCTGGTCCCGGCCACCACCCGGGAGTGGATCCAGCGCGCGGCCGGCCGCTGGGCGGACGACGGGCTCAGCTACTGGACGGTCCGGCTGCGCGATGCCCCCGAGGTGATCGGCATAGGCGGGGTGCAGCTTACCGGGCGGGGCAACTGGAACCTGTTCTACCGGCTGGACACCGCACACTGGGGGCGCGGCTACGCGACCGAGCTGTCCCGCGCGGCGATTTCGGCCGCCCACCGGCACCGGCCCGAACTGCCGGTCCTCGCGATGATCCTGCCGCACAATCAGGGCTCCCGGGCGGTGGCCGAGCGGCTCGGCCTGATCGACCACGGGCTGGGCTTCGACCCGTTCCGCCACGAGTGGGCCCACCTGTACGCCGACCGCCCCGTGGCCGACTGGCCGGGGCCCGGACCGTCGGCCTGAGCCCACCCCTGTTCACCCCGACTTAACTCCCTGCCCGCACACGCCTCCTGTTGCGTTCGGCCCCACTGTGGCAGCCTGTGGCACGCACGACGGGGGGCCGCAGTGCTTCCCCATCGGCGATCTACGCGCGTTCCCGTCGCGGGCGCGCGATCGCGCCCAGAGAGGGAGCAGGATGCGCAAGAGCAAGGTGCTGGCCCTGTCGCTCACGGCGGGGCTCGGCCTGGCCATGGTCTCCGCCACCACGGCGAGCGCCACCGATCCGGGGCCGCGAGGCCCCAAGCAGCAGACGAGCTGTCAGATCTCGGCCGACGGCCGGGACGTGAAGCACGTGATCTACCTTCAGTTCGACAACGTGCACTTCACCCGGGACAACCCCAACGTGCCTTCGGACCTCGAGCAGATGCCGCATCTGCTCGACTTCCTGGAGAGCAACGGGACGCTGTCCACCAACCACCACACCCCGCTGATCGCGCACACCGGCAACGACATCCTGACCTCGATCACGGGTCTCTACGGTGACAAGCACGGCCAGGCGGTCTCGAACTCGTACCGGTACTACAAGCCGGACGGCAACTCCAACTCGGCCAGCAGCTTCGCCTACTGGACCGACGGCGTGGCCGACAACTCGGTGCCGGCCCCGGCCGACACCGCGCCGACCATGGTCGGCCCGGACGGCAAGAACGCCCCGGCGCCGTGGACCACCTTCACCAAGGCGGGTTGCGACTTCGGCGCGGTCTCCACGGCCAACACCATCCTGGAGAACACCACCGTAGACATCAACAAGGTCTTCGGTCCCACCTCCGCGGAGGCTGCCGAGGCCAAGGCCGACCCGGCCCGGGCCCAGGCCGACTTCGTCGGCATCGGCGTGCACTGCGCCAAGGACTCCAAGGTCTGCGCGAAGGGCACCCAGAGCCCCGACCTGCTGCCGGACGAGCCGGGCGGCTACAACGGCTACCAGGCGCTGTTCGGCGCCAAGGCGGTCGACCCGGCGATCAGCGCGGACGGCGTGGTGCGCTCCACCGCCGGCAAGCAGATCACCGACCCCAAGGGCAACCCGGGCTTTCCGGGCTTCGACGCGATGACCGCCGACAACTCGCTCGGCTACGTGGCCCAGATGCAGGAGTCCGGCGTGCCGGTCACCTACGCCTACATCTCGGACGCGCACGACCAGCACGGCGCGAACAGCGGCGCGATGGGCCCGGGCGACGCCAACTACACGGCGCAGCTGAAGTCCTACGACGACGCCTTCGCCAAGTTCTTCGACCGGATCCACCACGACGGCCTGAACGCGGACAACACCCTGTTCGTGGTCACCGCCGACGAGAACGACCACTTCGTGGGCGGCAAACCGACCCCGGCCGACTGCGACGGCGTCACCGTGCCGTGCACCTACAGCCAGCTCGGCGAGGTGAACGCCAACGCCCGCGGCCTGCTGGCCACCCAGCAGGGCGTCACCACCCCGTTCCAGGTGCACGCCGACTCGGCGCCGAACTTCTACCTGAACGGCCGGCCCGGCCCGAACGACCCGCAGACCCGCGCGTTCGAGCAGGCCTGGGGCAAGGTGACGGCGGTCAACCCGATCACCGGCAAGACCGACACCATCTCCAACTACCTGGCGGACCAGGCGGAGCAGAAGATCCTGCACATGCAGACGGGTGACCCGCTGCGGACGCCGACCTTCACCTCCTTCGCCAACCCGGACTACTTCGTGTACGCGGGCGCGAGCAACTGCACCCCGACCTGCGTCGCGCTGGGCCCGGGCTACGCCTGGAACCACGGTGACTTCGCGCCGGACATCAACACCACCTGGCTGGGCCTGGTCGGTCCGGGCATCCGCAACCTGGGCGAGACCGGCGACGTGTGGTCCGACCACACCGACATCAGGCCGACCATGCTGGCGCTGCTCGGCCTGAAGGACTCGTACGCCTCCGATGGCCGGGTGCTGACCGAGTACGTCGAGAACTGGGCCCGGCCGGCCGCGCTGCGCGGCCAGCACGGTTACGACTACGAGGAGCTGGCCGAGGTCTACAAGCAGCTGAACGCGGGGGTGGGCGAGTTCGCCACCGCCACGCTCAAGGCTTCGACCAAGGGCATCCTGACCAACAGTGCGGACGACGCGCAGTACAAGGCGAGCACGGTGAAGATCACCGCGCTGGGCGCCGAGCGGGACGCGCTGGTGGCGCAGATCGGGCAGCTGCTGCAGCAGGCCGCGTTCGACCACCAGAAGGTGGACGGCGACCAGGCCGACCAGCTGACCGCGCAGGGCAAGGCGCTGCTGAAGAAGGCTCAGCAGCTCTGATCCGTCGAACCCGCCGGCCCGGGCGGGCAGCCGCCCCGGGCCGGGGGGTTCGGTGCCTCTTGGATGTGGGCATGACACTCGGACGTACGCCACGGGGAGCCTGGAGGATGCACCGGATGCCGAGACCGCCGTCGTCCAGCCCACCCGCCGAGAAGGTGCTGGCCTGGGTGTACCTGCTGCCCTCGCTGGCCGTCTTCGCGCTCTTCCTCGGCTACCCGCTCTACCGCACCTTCTACTTGAGCGCGCACGGCAACGACCTGTTCGGCGCGCCCACCAGGTTCGTGGGCCTGGACCACTACACCGCGCTGTTCGGCTCGGCCGAGTTCTACCGGACCCTGCTCACCACCGCGCTCTTCGTGCTGCTCACCGTGGTGCCCGGGGTGCTCGGCGCGCTGGTCCTGGTGCTGCTGCTGGAGGGCCGGCTGCGCGGGGTGCGGGTGCTGCGCTCGGCCTTCGCGCTGCCGTTCGCCTTCTCGGTGGCCAGCGCCGCCGTGGTCTTCGGGGTCTTCTACAACCCGGCCACCGGCGTGCTCAACGGGCTGCTGTCGCACCTCCGGCTGGGCCCGGCGGCCTGGCTGACGGACCCGCACCACGCCCTGGTCTCGGTGGCCCTGGCCACCGTCTGGCTGAACCTGGGCTACAACGTGCTGGTGCTCTCGGCCGGCGTCGGCTCGATCGGATCGGAGATCACCGAGGCGGCCCGGCTCGACGGGGCCGGCGGCTGGCGGCTGGCCCGCTCGATCACCGTGCCGCTGCTCGGCCCGCACCTGTTCTTCCTGGTCGTGGTCTCCACCATCAACGCGCTGCAGAGCTTCGGCCAGATCAACATCCTCACCCGGGGCGGCCCGGACCATGCCACCAGCACGCTGGTCTACGACGTCTACGACAAGGCCTTCGCCAACGGCTCCAGCGACTTCGGCGCGGCCAGTGCCCGCGCGGTGGTGCTGCTGGTGGTGGTGCTGGCCTGCACCGCGGTCCAGTTCGGGGTGTTGGAGCGGAAGGTGCACTACGCGTGAACCGGGTCCTGGGCGGCCTGGCCGCCTACCTGCTGCTCGGGGTGGCCGCGCTGACCGTGCTGCTGCCGGTCTACTACGTGCTGGTCGGCGCCTTCATGGGCCCGGGCGACCTCGCGGTCTACCCGCCGGCCGTGGTCCCGCACCACCTGACCACCGGCAACTTCGCCGCCGCCGCCCGCGCGGTGCCGCTGGCCCGGCAGTACCTCAACTCGGTGCTGGTGGCCGGGGTGATCACCGCGGCCCAGCTGCTCACCTCGGTGCTGGCGGCGTACGCGCTGGTCTTCCTGCCGCTGCGCGGGCGCGGTGCCGTCTTCGGCGTCTTCCTGGCTACCCTGATGGTGCCGTGGGAGGCCGTGATCATCCCCAACTACCTGACCGTCTCCGACTGGGGACTGGCCAACAGCTACTTCGGGCTGGTGCTGCCGTTCCTGGCCTCCGGCTTCGGCACCTTCATGCTGCGCCAGTCCTTCCGCCAGTTCCCCGCCGAACTGCGGGACGCGGCACGGATCGACGGCGCGGGCCACTGGCGATTCCTGTGGCGGATCCTGGTGCCGCTGAACAAGCCCTCGCTGGCGGCGATCGCGATCTACGTCTTCCTGTCGGCCTGGAACCAGTACTTCTGGCCGCTGATCATCACCCGCACTCCGCAGATGCAGACCGTGCAGATCGGGCTGACCAGCCTGAGCTACGCGGACGCCGCGGACCCCGGCCTGATCCTGGCCGGCGTGCTGCTCTCGCTGCTGCCGACGCTGGCCCTGGTGGTCCTCGGGCAGCGGTTCATCGTCCGCGGCCTGACCGCGGGTGCCGTTCGCTGACACCTCGACACCTGACTGATCCTCCGAAGGAGACAGAAACGTGCGCAAGCTGCTGGTCGCGACGGCGGTGGCCGCCCTGGCCCTGACCGCCTGCAGCTCCTCCCCGTCCGCCTCGTCCGGCTCCGGCTCGGACGCCGCGGGCGGGGCGCCGGGCGCCCAGGCCCTGCAGGACGCCCAGGGGGTGACCACGGTGACCTTCTGGCACGGGATGACCGGTCAGAACGCCGCCGTGCTGAACAGCCTGGTGGACGCCTTCAACCAGGCGCACCAGGGCAAGATCGAGGTGAAGCCGGTCTTCCAGGGCACCTATGACGACGTCATCGCCAAGTACAAGGCCTCGGTGCAGCAGAAGAGCACCCCCTCGCTGGTGCAGGTCTACGACATCGGCACCCGCTTCATGATCGACTCCAGGCAGACCGTGTCGGCCCAGGCCTTCGCCGACAAGGACGGCTACTCGCTGGACGACCTGGAGCCGGGCATCCGCAACTACTACACGGTGGGCGGCAAGCTGGTCTCGATGCCGTTCAACTCCTCGATGCCGCTGCTCTACCTGAACGCGGACGCGTTCAAGGCGGCCGGCCTGGACCCGGCCAAGCCGCCGCAGACACTGGCGGAGATCGGCGAGGCGGCCAAGAAGCTGACCGTGAAGGACGCCGGCGGCCAGACCACCCAGTACGGCTTCGGCGCCGCGATCTACGGCTGGTTCGTCGAGGAGCTGCTGGCCGAGTCCGGCACCCTCTACTGCGACCAGGGCAACGGGCGCGACGCCAAGGCGGGCAAGGTGGTCTACGACTCGGCCAAGGGCGCCGCGGCGGTGCAGTGGTGGGCCGACCTGGTCAAGGGCGGCTACGCGGTCAACACCGGGCGGACCACGGCGGACGCCCAGGCGGCGTTCAAGGCGGGCCGGGCCGCGATGAACCTGGAGTCCACCGGCGTGCTCGGCGGCTACACCCAGGCGGCGAAGTTCACCGTGGCCACCGCGCCCTACCCGAAGATCGACGCCACCGACCCGGGCGGCCCGGCGATCGGCGGGGCCTCGCTCTGGGTGGACGGGCCCGGCCACTCGGCGGCCGAGCAGCGGGCGGCCTGGGAGTTCGAGAAGTTCCTCGGGGAGCCGGCCCAGCAGGCCGCCTGGCACACCGGCACCGGCTACTTCCCGGTCAACCGGAAGGCGCTGGACGACCCGAAGGACAAGGCCTGGCTGGCGAAGTACCCGCAGTTCCAGACCGCGATCGACGAGCTGCACGCGGCCAAGCCCTCGCCGGCCAACGCGGGCTGCCTGCTCGGCGTGATGCCGCAGGCCCGCAAGGGCGTGGAGACCGCGATCGAGCAGACGATCAGCGGCAGCAAGAGCGCGCAGCAGGCGCTGGCCGACGCGGCCAGGGAGATCCAGCCGGCGGTCGACAGCTACAACAGCTCGGTGGGCTGAGACCCCCGGCCACCGCAGGGAAGCTGACCTCGGAGAACTTGACCGTGGACCGCCGTGCCGTCCGGTACGGCGGTCCGCTGCGTCCGGCTATCGGGCTTCGCCCTTAGTTTTCCGCGAAGATGGTGAACCCGTCTTTCATACCCTTCAGTTCGTCAGATATTCTCCGGCGACATCTCCGTCGTTGGCCCGCTCCGGGTCCGCCGGTCCCAAAGCCCGCCCGCCAGGATCCATCCGGTCGGCGCGGATACCCGTGAGGTTGAACTGATGCGTCGTCCCCTCGCCTTGCTGGCGGCCACCGCGCTGGTCTCCGGCGCAGCCCTGGCGGGCGCCCAGAGCGCCCTCGCGGTGGTGGCCAGCCCGTCGCCGACCGCCACCGCGAGCACCGGGTCGGCCGGTGCCGCGGCCGGTCAGAACGTGCCGGCCAACGCCGAGCCTAAGCTCGAGGTCGAGGGCCTGCGGCACGAGGTGGACGCCGGCGGCCAGACCGAGTTCACCGTGGAGTTCACCAACCGCACCGGCGCCGACCTGGTCTTCATCCCGTTCATCCGGGTGCAGACCAAGGCCGGCGACCTGGCGAACGACTCGTTCCAGCTCGACTACCGCCGCGGCAAGGCGGACTGGCAGCACAGCACCATCCCCGCGTACTTCGAGGACGTGCGGGTGTTCGGCCCCGAGGACGACCAAGGCGTCCCGCAGGTGCCGGCCAGCCTGGTCCCCGTCAAGGCGGGCAAGTCGGTCTCCATCAAGGTCCGGCTCGGCCTGCCGGACGACGCGCCGACCGGCCCGGCCTACGTCCAGTACTTCGGTCTGTGGCTCCCGGCGGCCGAGGCCGGCCAGAGCAGCGAGGCGCTCGAGCAGATCGCCGTGAGCGAGCCCGCCTTCTTCTGCATCGGCGGGGGTGGCGACAACGACCACTCGCACAAGCCGTCGCCGTCGCCGTCGCCCAGCCACACCCACAAGCCCTCGCCGACCCCCTCGTCGAGCGCCACCACCGGCAAGCCGACCCCGTCGTCGAGCGCCACCACCGGCTCGCCCACCCCGTCGTCGAGCCCCACCACCAGCTCGCCCACCCCCTCGTCGAGCGCCACCACGGCCTCACCGACGCCCTCCAGCACCTCCTCGTCCCCGGTCGCCACCCCCAGCGCGCCGGACACCGCGCCGCCGGTGACCCCGTTCCCGGTCACCCCGCCCAAGCCCGTCACCGTGCCGATCCCGACCGCTGCCGTCCAGCAGGCGCAGGCCGCGGAGGACAAGGACCTCGCGTACACCGGCGGCGGCAGCGACGCCACGCCGCTGGCGATCGCCGGTGCCACCGTGCTGGCGGCCGGTATCGGCACCCTGGTGGTGCTGCGCCGCCGCAAGCAGGCCGGCCGGCACGCCTGATCCGGTAGCCACGTCATGGCCGACGGCCCGGTCCACCCCGCGTGGACCGGGCCGTCGGCCGTTGCGGAACCGGACGATTCCAGTCCATTTCCGACAGGTCGGCTGTTCGCACTGATCGCATAGGATGTCCGGCCGAGGGGGCCGGTGCGGGGAAGAGGAACAGGTGCGCGGAGCAAGCGCGGAGGCAGCAGCGACGGACTACGGCGCGAAGACCGGCCGGATCTGGATCCTGCCTGTCCGCAGACACCACGCACTGCTGGTCGCCTGGACCGTGCTCTGGTTCCTGATCGTCGAGCCGAGCGGCGGCTTCTCCTGGCACTACCTGCGCCAGGGCGAGCAGCTGCTGTTCAGCGGTGGCACCGGCGGCGGCCTGTCGCTCTACGCCCACCACCCCGAGCTGCAGATCGGCCCGGTGAGCCTGGCGGCCGCCCGGCTGTTCGCGCCGTTCCCGGAGCGCACCGGCCAGTTGCTGGCCGAGGGCACCATGTCGGCGCTCGGCCTGGTGATGCTGGTCCTGGTCGGCCGCACCGCCGCCTGGTACTACCGCGGCACCGGTACCAACCACCGGCGGCTGCAGCAGCGGATCCTGGTCGCCGGCCTGGCCTTCATCCCGATGTGGGTCGAGGTCTCGGTGCGGTTCGCGCACCTGGACGACGTGCTGGCGCTGTTCTTCACCATGCTCGCGATAAACGCGCTGGTCCGCGGCAAGGCGGCGGCCACCGGCATCTTCCTGGCCCTGGCGGTGGACTCCAAACCGTGGGCGATCTCCTTCGTGGCCCTGGTGCTGGCGCTGCCCAGGAAGGACTGGAAGCGCGCGCTGATCTGGTTCGCGGCCCTGGTGGCGGTCGTCTGGCTGCCGTTCTACCTGGGCAACCTCGGCTCGCTGCAGGCGGCCAAGTTCACCATCCCCAACCAGCCCGCCTCCTCGCTGCGCTGGCTGGGCGTCTCGGACCCGTCCACCCCGTGGTGGGACCGGCCGGCCCAGTTCGCGATCGGCATGGGTCTGGGCGCGCTCGCGGTGCGGCGGGGGCGCTGGCCGGCCGTGGTGCTGGTCGGGGCGAACGCCCGGATCCTGCTCGACCCGAGCGTCTACACGTACTACACCGCCTCGATCCTGCTGGGCACCCTGCTGTGGGACGCGGTCGGCCAGAAGCGGCTGGTCCCGTGGTGGAGCTGGATCGCGCTGGCCTCGCTGTACGGCGGCACGCTGCTGATCCCCTCGGACGCCGCCAAGGGCATGATCCGGCTCGCCTTCGTGGTGGTCTCCACGGCCTACGTGCTGCTCTGGCCGACCAAGCAGCCGCGGTCCCGCAACCGCAAGCGGCGCGGGCGCGGCGGGGGCGCGGTGCCCGAGCGGGCGGCCGCGACCAGGGAGCGGCCGACCCTGGAGCTGACCCCGGTGGCGCTGCCGGCCCCCGCGAGCCCCGGCTCGGGGCGGCGGGCCCGCGGCCGGGCACCGGTGTCGACCAGACGCTGACCCGCCCTCAGGCGGACCGGACCGGGCGTTGAGCCCCTTCGGGCGGGCCCGGCACCGAGCTCCCCTCGACCCGCCGCGCGGAGCCGAAGAGCAGCCGGACCAGCCCGAGGCCGAGCAGCGCCCCGGCCAGCTGGGCGGCCACGAAACCGGGCACCGAGCCGGGCGAGATCCCGGTGTAGCCGTCGCTGAACGCCCGCCCCGCGGTGAGCGCCGGGTTGGCGAAGCAGCCCGAGGCGGTGGCCCAGATCCCGGCGGCGATCCAACCGGCCACCGTGACGGCCGCGAACCGCTGCTGCCCGGCCCGGGTCAGCCCGAGCACCACCAGCACCAGCACCGCGGTGCCGACCACCTCGCCGGTCCACTGCGCGGCGCCGGTGTGCACCTGGCGGGCCGCCGCGAGCCGGCCGTGACCGAGCGTCAGGTCCGCCAGCACGGCGCCGCCCACCGCGCCGGCCAGCTGCGCCGCCGCGTACCCGACCGCCTCCCGGGCCCGCAGCGCCTGCGCGCCGCCCCGCCCGTGCCACCAGAGCGCGAGCGTGACCAGCGGGTTGAGGTGCCCGCCGGAGACCGGGCCGAACAGCAGGATCAGCACCCCCAGCGCACCGACCGAGGCCAGCGTGTTGGTCAGCAGCCGCACGCCCCCGTCCCTGAGTTCCGCAGCTGAGGTGTCGTTCTAGTCCACGAATATGTGGGCTGACCTGCGGATACGCGTGATCGCACGCCGGGGCGGCGTGTGTCTAGGCGGGGGCGTTGGTGCTGGTCAGGCGGGTGTGCCGGGTTCCAGGGTGATGATGCGCTTGGGCTCGGTGACGCCGAGCTTGGCGAGGATGGCGCGCTGGGCGGCACTGGTCTCGGTGCGCTGGCGG
>NZ_PYBW01000112.1 GCF_003205575.1 Streptomyces tateyamensis | reverse complement strand
GGCACCTCCTGGACAGGCAGTCTACCAGCAAAGATCCTTAAGTCACTGGTATTGAGGCTAGGCCGGGGGTGTGACAGGCGCTCGGGCCCGCGCGGCACCGGGGGTCGGGCGTGCGGTCAGGCGGGTACGCCCGCGGTCGCCGGGGCGTCGGCCTGGGCGGGCACCGGGGCGGTGGCGGGGTCGGCCAGCAGTGTCTCGTCGAACGGCAGCCGGCCGGCCAGCACCTGGCGGGTCCGCTCGTGGTCCAGCTCCTTGGTCCAGTGCCCGATCAGCACGGTGGCCACCGCGTTGCCCGCGAAGTTGGTCAGCGCCCGGGCCTCGGACATGAAGCGGTCGATGCCCACGATCAGGCCCACGCCGTCCACCAGCTCTGGCCGGTGCGACTGCAGGCCGCCGGCCAGGGTGGCCAGGCCCGCGCCGGTGACGCCGGCCGCGCCCTTGCTGGCGATCACCATGAAGACCAGCAGCGAGAGCTGCTGCCCGAGGGCGAGCGGCTTGTCCATCGCCTGCGAGATGAAGATCGAGGCCATGGTCAGGTAGATCGCGGTGCCGTCCAGGTTGAAGGAGTAGCCGGTGGGCACCGTGATGCCGACCACCGGGCGGCTGACGCCCAGGTGCTCCATCTTGGCGATCAGCCGGGGCAGCGCGCTCTCCGAGGAGGAGGTGGAGAGGATCAGCAGGAACTCTCGGCCCAGGTAGCGCAGCAGCGCGAACACGTTGACCCCGGCGACCAGGCGCAGCAGCAGCCCGAGCACCACCAGGACGAAGAGCAGGCAGGTCAGGTAGAAGCCGACCATGATCACGGCCAGGCTCTTCAGCGCGGCCACGCCGGTCGCGCCGACCAGGGCGGCCATCGCGCCGAAGGCGCCGACCGGAGCCACCCACATGATCATCGCCATGATCCGGAAGACCAGCTTCTGCAGGTGCTCCACCCCGCGCAGCACCGGCGCCCCGGCCGGGCCCAGCGCCTGCAGCGCGAAGCCCGCGAGCAGCGCGACCAGCAGGGTCTGCAGCACCTGGCCTTGGGTGAGGGCGGAGACCAGGGTGGTCGGGATGATCCCGAGCAGGAAGTCGGTGGTGCTCCCGGTGCCCTGGGCGGCCTGGGCGTGGCCGGCCTTGGCCAGCGCCTGGGTCAGGTGCAGGCCGGAGCCCGGCTCCAGCAGGTTGCCGACCACCAGGCCCAGCCCCAGCGCGATGGTGGACATCACCAGGAAGTAGCCCAGCGCCAGACCACCGACCCGGCCGACCTTGGCCGCCTTGCTGACCGACCCGACGCCCAGCACGATCGTGCAGAAGATCACGGGGCTGATCATCATCTTGATCAGGTTGACGAAGCCGGTGCCCACCGGCTTCAGCTGCACGGCGAAGTGCGGCGCCGCCAGACCGAGCCCGATGCCCGCCGCGACGGCGACCAGCACCGCGAGGTAGAGCAGGTGGGTGCGGTCGGCGCGGGGCCTGGCGGGCGGTGGGGTGGGGGACGCGGGGGAGGACATGCGGCTCCTTTGCCGGGGACGAGCCTTCGGGGGTCGTCCGACTATCCGGCCGCACCGTGACGGTCGTCACGTTTGCGTTCATAGAGTTCACGTCCGCGGGCTGGGGCAGACTGTCCGGCATGTCCGTTCGCCCACCGGTCCCGACCCTGCCGCCCGCGCGGCGGCTGCTGCGCAGCCTGGCGGGCCAGCTGTTCCTGGTGCAGGTGGTGATCGTGGCCGCCGTGGTGGCCGGCAGCGCGCTGCTCGCCTACTGGGTCACCGCGGACCGCGCCGAGGCCACCGCCCGGCGCCAGGTCACCGGCGTGGCCCGGACCGTGGCCGACTCCCCGACGGTGCGCCGGGCGGTGCTGGCCCCCGATCCGAGCGCCGTGCTGCAGCCCTTCGCCGAGCGGGTGCGCACCGACACCTGCGTGGACTTCGTGACCGTGATGGACACCCACGGGGTGCGCTGGACCCACCCCGACCCGAGCCGGATCGGCCAGCGCTTCCTCGGCACCATCGACCCCGCGGTGCAGGGCCGCACCTTCACCGAGACCTACACCGGCACCCTGGGCCCCTCGGTCCGGGCCGTCACCCCCGTCCTGGACGACCAGGGGCGGGTGGTCGCGCTGGTCAGCTCCGGCATCACGGTTCAGGCGATCAGCCGGGGCCTGCAAGGGCCGCTGCTGCTCCTGCTGGGAGTCGCGGCGGCGGCGCTGGCGCTCGGCGGCGCCGGCACCTACCTGGCCAACGCCCGGCTGCGCCGGCACACCCACGGGATGGGCCCGGCCGAGCTGAGCCACCTGTACGAGTACCACCAGGCGACCCTGCACTCGGTGCGCGAGGGGCTGATCCTGCTGGATCCCGCCGGGCGGGTGGTGCTGTGCAACGACGCGGCGCGCGAGCTGCTGGGGGTGGCCGCCCCGGTCGGCACGCCGCTGCGCGAACTCGCCCTGCCCGCCGCGCTGACCGCGGCGGTGCTCGGGCCGGCCCCGGTGCACGACGAGGTGCACCTGACCGCGACCGGCGTGGTGGTGCTGAACAGCTCGGCGATCGAGCGGGACGGACAGCAGCTGGGCCGCGCGGTCACCCTGCGCGACCACACCGAACTCCAGGCGCTGGCCGGGGAACTGGACTCGGTGCGCGACTTCGGGGACGCGCTGGCCGCGCAGGCGCACGAGGCCGCCAATCGGCTGCACGCCGTGGTCTCGCTGGTCGAACTGGGCCGCTACCGGGAGGCGGTGGAGTTCGCCACCACCGAGCTGGAGCTGGCCCAGCGGCTCACCGACCGGGTGGTCGGCGCGGTGAGCGAGCCGGTGCTGGCCGCGCTGCTGCTCGGCAAGGCCGGCCAGGCCGCCGAGAACGGCGTCGAGTTCACCCTCACCGAGGACAGTCGGATCGACGACGGGGTGCTGCCCGAGGCGCTGTCGGCCCGGGACCTGGTCACCATCCTGGGCAACCTGATCGACAACGCGATGGACGCGGCGATCGCCCACAGCGCCTGCTGGGACGGCCCGCCCGAGGTGACGGTCACCGCCCGGGCGGACGGCGGCGAGCTGCTGCTGCGGGTCGCGGACACCGGTGCCGGGATCGCGCCGGACGCGGTCTCCGAGGTGTTCCGGCGCGGCTGGTCCACCAAGGACCGGGCCGGGCGCGGGCTCGGCCTGGCCCTGGTGGCGCAGGCGGCCCGGCGCGGCGGCGGCACGGTCGAGGTGGGCCGCGAGCGCGGCGCGGTGCTGACCGTGCGGCTGCCGTTGCGGCGGGAGGCGCGGTGATCCGGGTCCTGGTGGTGGAGGACGACCCGGTCGCGGCCGACGCCCACACGCTGTACGTCGGCCGGGAGCCCGGGTTCGAGGCGGTCGGCACGGTGCACGGGGCGGGCGAGGCGCTGCGGTTCCTGGACCGGGCCCGGGCCGAGGGGGCGCCGGTGGACCTGGTGCTGCTGGACCTGCACCTGCCGGACGGGCACGGCCTGCAGTTGGCGGGACGGCTGCGGGCAGCCGGGCACGCGGCGGACATCATCGCCGTCACCTCCGCCCGCGAGTTGGCGACGGTCCGTCAGGCGGTCTCGGCCGGCGTGGTGCAGTACCTGCTCAAGCCCTTCAGCGCGGCCACCCTGCGCGAGCGGCTGGAGCGCTACGCCCGCTACCGCGAGACGCTGGCCCGGGCCGGCGAGGCGACCGGGCAGGCCGAGGTGGACCAGGCCTTCGCGGTGCTGCGCACGGCCGAGCGCTCGGTGCTGCCCAAGGGGCTGAGCGTGCCGACCCTGGACGCCGTCGCCCGGGTGCTGCGCGAGGCTCCGGGGAGCATCTCCGCCGCGGCGGCGGGCGCTGCGGCCGGCGTCTCCCGGATCACCGCCCGCCGCTACCTGGAGCACCTGGTGGACACCGGCCTGGCGGTCCGTGAGCCGCGGTACGGTCAGGTCGGGCGCCCGGAGCTGTGCTACCGGTGGCGGTGAAGGTGCAGGGCCCGCACCGCCACCGGCAGCTGACGGCGGATCAGCCCAGTACGTCGATCTTCGCCGCGTTGGAGCCGGAGACGCTCACCACCGGGGTCGCGCCCTGGAGGTCGGACGAGCGGTAACTGGCCGTCAGGGTCTCGGACTCGCCGGGCCACAGGGTTACGTCGTTGTCGCCCCAGATCGCCGAGCGCACCTGGTTGTCCCCGGCCAGCTCGGCGCCCGCGCCGGTGCCGCGGCGCAGGTCCGCCCGGAGCAGCAGGCCGACCGTCGGCGTGCTGGCGGTGTTGGTGACCGTGACCGTGACCAGCTTGTCCGCGCCGTTCGGACCGGCCTGGTCGGTGGTGGTCGCGGTGGCCGAGACGGTGGCCTGCGGCAGGCTGCGCAGCGCCTTGAGGTCGGCGTAGGAGTTCATGCTCGCCTGCGGCTGGCCGATGGTCCTGGTCCAGTTGACGGCGTCCGGCGTGGTGGAGTCCCAGTAGGTGTTCCGGTCCACCAGGGTGCCGTTCTGGCGCAGCAGCAGCTCGACGAAGTACGTCGTGCCCGCCGTCTTGGGCAGCACCGGGGTCAGCACCTTGCCCAGCACCTGCTGCGGGGCCAGGCTCAGGGTGCCCGAGGTCTGGTCGTTGAGCAGCGCGCCGGCTGTGGAGTACACCTTCGCCTCCACGGTCAGCCCCGACCGGGTGGCGCCGCCGAGGTTGTCGAGCGTGACGGTGTGGCTGTCCAGGGTGTAGAGCGCGTGCAGCGGCCGGTTGGCCCGCTGGGCCCCGAAGTAGGCGCCGGCCTGGTCGTCGTCGTTGTTGTAGAGCGACCAGAGCAGGGTGGGCCAGCCCTTGTTCAGCTGCCAGTACACGGTGCCGGTGGAGGGCGCCGAGCTGTTGGTGGAGTGCGCGATGTACGCCTCGAACTGGGCCCGGGTGGACTCGTAGTTCTGCAGCTGGGCCTCTTCCACGTACTGGCCCAGGCTGGTCGGCGCGCCGTAGCGGTTGGTGATCGCGGTGTCCAGGTTGTAGTTGGTGCCGAAGGCGTAGCCGGTGTGCTTGGTGCCCTCGTAGTTGTCGTGGTACTGGTTGGCGCCCGGCGACTGCCAGAGCGCCGACTGGTCGGCGGCCGACAGGAAGCGGTTGATCGAGTCCAGGGTCGGGATGGTGTTGCCGGAGCCCTGCTCGCTGTCGAAGCCCCAGGCGCCGCCCGCGTTGGTCTGGGTGGCGTCGCCGGTGGCGTAGTGCGCGGTGTCGTACCAGTAGTTGGGCGGCACCCAGTCGTACGGGCCCTCCTTCTCGCCGGAGACGCCGAGCTTCGGGCTGGAGTTGTACTCGGCGGAGGAGATGAACGGCACGTTCAGGTCGGCCGCGGCGAAGCCGGCCAGGGCCAGCGACTCCTGGGTCGCGGTGGGCGCGTTGTCGCTCCACTGGAAGCTGAACACCGAGGGATGGTCGCGCAGTTGCTGCCCGACGGTCTGCGCGGTCAGCTGGTAGAGCGACTGCTGGGCGGCGGTGTAGCTGGTCGCCTCCCAGAAGTCGCAGCACTGGAAGCCGGCGTTGACCAGGATGCCCGCCGCGTCCATCTGCCGGTACCAGTCGGCCGGCATGAAGTGGCCCTCCAGTCGGACCGTGTTGACGCCCATCGACTTCAGCAGGCCGATCTGCTGGGCGGTGTCGGCCGGGTCGTAGCGCAGGAACAGGTCCGGGGACCAGCCGCCGCCGCGGACCACCAGTGGCACGTTGTTCACCTTGAAGCTCCGCACGCCCTGCGGCACACCCGAGGAGGGCCCGACGAGCGAGGAGTCGACGGTGCGGATGCCGAAGGTGGAGCTGGTGGAGTTCAGCACCGTGCCGCCCTGGGCCACCGAGGTGGCCAGGGTGTAGAGCGGCTGGGCACCGAGCTGGTAGGGCCACCAGATCTGCGGGGCGGCCAGGGTGAGCGCGGGGAAGGCGGCGGGCGTGAAGCTGACCGACTTGGTGGCGCCGGCGGCCACCGTCACGTTCTGGCTGACCGTGATCGGGGCGCCGCCGTTCGGCGGGGTGACGGTGGCGCTCACCGTGCCAGTCTGTGCGGCGGAACTGGTGTTGGTCACCGTGGTCTTGACGGTCAGTGCCGAACTGCTCAGATCGGCTGCGGTGTTCTGCACCAGGTGGGCATCGCCGTCGATCAGCGGGCTGCCGGTCTCCAACTGCACCGGGAACTGGATGCCGGTGTTGTTGTCCGGCGGTATCTGGCTCCAGTCCACGTCGTCGACGGTGAGCATGGTGGTGGGGTTGTTCGGGTGCACCTCGACGGCCAGCGAGTTGCCCGCGGCGCGCAGCAGCTTGGTGACGTCGAAGATGTTCTTGGCGTAGCCGCCGGTGACGGTGCTCGCGGCGGCCACCTTGGTTCCGTTGAGCCAGACGTCGGCCGAGCCGATCACGCCGTTCAGCACCAGCCGGGCGCTCTGCCCGGCCGGCGGCGAGGCGAAGTCGGTCCGGTACCACCAGGGCACCGAGAACTGGGCCAGGGTGTCCGCCCCGACCTTGGTCAGCTGTCCGTAGCAGGTCTTCATGGTGGTGGCGAAGAAGACGTTGGGGCAGTCGCCGTTCTGCAGCAGCGCGGCGATCTCGGTGCCGGGCGCGCCGCCGCCGTCGTTGCTGACGCTGAGCCAACCGGCGGTGCCGAAGCCCGGGGTGGAGATCTGCGCGCCGGTCTGGGTGGCGGTGGCGCTGCTGAGCACCTTCCAGCCGCCGGTGGCACCGAGGTCGGCCACGGCCGAGGAGCCGGTGGGCGGATCGGCGTGCGGGGAGGCGGTGAGCGGGCTCGCCGGGGCGGCGGCCAGCGCGCCCGGGGGTTGCAGGGAGAGCGCGCCCAGCCCGAGGGCGAGCGCGGCGACGGCGAACCGTCGGCGGTGGGGGACCATGTGAGCTCCTCGGTGGGGGAGGGCGAACGGCTCCCGCCCAGGGGTGCGGGAGCCGTTCGGCAGGCGCTTACTTGACGTTCAGGGCGGTGTCGTCGATGACGAAGTTCGTGGTGCCGCCGTTGGTGTCGGTCTCGGTGCCGGTGAACTTCAGGGTCACGGTCTGACCGGCGTAGGCGCTCAGGTCGCTGGTCTGCTGCGCGTAGCCGGTGTTGTGGTTGAGGTTGGAGAAGCTGCCCGGGGTGGCCAGCACGGTGCCCGCGGTGTTCAGCACCTGGACCTTGAAGGTGTCCGGCTTCGCGGTGGTGGTGTTCTCGGTGGTGTCGACGTGCAGCCAGTAGGTCAGCGTCGCGGTGCAGCCGGCCGGGATGGTGACGGTCTGCGCGATGCTGTCGGTGTCCGCGGTGGCGTTGCCGTCGAACCAGGCGATGTGGGTGCCGGCATGGGCGGGCTCGGCGCTGGTCGAGGCGGTGATGGGCTGGAAGCCGAGGGTGGAGGTCTGGGTCCAGGGGGTCGCGCTGCTGCCCTCGAAGCCCGGGTTGACCAGCAGTTGGGCCGCGGTGCAGCCGCCGCCGGTGCTGCTGGAGACGGTCAGGGTGTAGCTGGTGCTGTGGCTGCCGGAGGCCGCGGTGCCGGTGACGGTGATCGGGTAGCTGCCCGCGGGGGTGGCGGCGCCGGTGCTGACGGTCAGGGTCGCGGACCCGCCCGCGGTGACGGAGGCCGGGCTGAAGGCGGCGGTGGCGCCGCTGGGCAGACCGGTGGCGGCCAGGGCGACGGACTGCGCGGAGCCGGAGGTCACGGCGGTGCTCACGGTGGTGCTCGCGGCCTGACCGGCCGTCACCGTGCCGCTGCCGGGGGAGGTGCTGACCGAGAAGTCGTTGGCCGGGGAGCTGCTGCCGTTCGGAGCCCAGTAGTCGCCGGACATCACCAGGTAGACGAGCATCTTGATGGACTCGCCGTAGTACCCGTCACCGAAGGGGTTGGTGGCCAGGTAGTTCCACAGGGTGTCGGTCCAGGCCTGGTCGCCGGCCGCCATCGCCGCCGGGCCGACCGCGTCGCCGGCCTCCTCGGCCTGGTCGGTGGTCGAGTAGGCGGTGCAGTCCAGCTTGGTGTGCGGGTAGATCTTCTGCGGGTTGCCGCCGGACTCGCCCTTCAGGCAGGCCGACTCCTTCTTGGCGACGGCCAGAGCGGTCGAGCCGCCGTACAGCAGCGCGTCGGTGCCCAGGTGCCAGGGCACCCGGATCGAGTTGTAGCCGACGATGTTGTCGGGCTGGCTCTCCTGGTAGTTGGCGGGCGCGGGGCTGGGGCTGGTGGTGTTGGCGTTGACCACGAAGTCGCTGAGCAGGCCGCCGGTGGCGGAGTAGGAGGAGGTGAACTCGTTGACCACCGCCTCGGTGCGGGTGACCACCTTGTTCCAGTCGTGGGTGGTGTCGTAGGCGGCGAAGGCGCGCAGGTGGTCGAGCATGAAGTCGGACGGGCGGGTGTCGGTGTTCGGGCCGTCGTCCTCGCACTTGAGGTGGCCGTCCGGGGCCACGTCGTGGGCGTAGAAGGCGGACAGCCAGGCCATCGCGTCGGCGCTGTAGCCGCCCCACTGCTTGTCGGCCAGGATCAGGCCGTAGCCGATGTCCAGGTCGCCGTCGGTGGCGCCGTCCGGGGTGCCGCTGCTGTAGTACTTGCAGGTCTTGCCGTCCAACTGCCACTGCATCAGGCCGTACTGGTCCTCGTGGTCCTTGACCAGCTGCCAGAGCCCGTTGAACTCGGTCTGTGCGTTGGCGTCGTAACCGGCCATCAGCGGCACGATGTTCATGCCGTAGCCCTGGCCCTCGGAGACCGGGCCGTTGTTGGTGGCGTCGCCGTCGCCCTTGGTGGAGACGTAGTACTCGTTCGAGGCGCAGCCGTGGACCAGGTAGTTGGCCTTCCAGGTGTCGTACTGCTTCTGCACGGCGGCGTCCCGGCTCGCCTGGGAGGCCGAGGGCATGACGCCGAGCTTGTAGGTGGTGTGGCTGGGGAAGGGGTGGCTCGCGGTGGCTGCCTGGGCGGGGGCGGCGGCCAGTGCGGTGAGGGGTAGCGCGAGCAGCGCGGTGGTGGCCAGTGCGGCCACCAGTCGCTGTCCGGGGCGGGGGAGTTGGCGGATGCGCAAGGCAATCTCCTCGGCGGGGGAGTCCGGATCGGAGGGCGACAGCTGGCGTGGAGTTAGTAAAGGTTACTAACATGCACGCATGCGGTACAGGGTTGCGGTCTGACCCGGGTTCGTCAAGGGACCCCGCGCCACGGATCCCCGGCGGACCGGGAACGGACAGCCCGGACGGGCGGGGCGGGTGGGGCGGTAGCCTGCGCTCGACCTGCCAGATCCGGCTGCTGGAGACCCGTGTGTCCGAGACCGTCGAGCTCGCCGCCCAACTCGCCCTGACCGAGCTGCACTCCGCGCTGTCCGATCCGGCGCTGGAGTCGATGAACTTCCTCAACGAGGTGGCCGGCCGCTACCCGGAGGCGCTCTCGCTGGCGGCGGGCCGGCCGTACGAGGAGTACTTCGACCTGGCGGCGGTGCCGCGCTACCTGGCCCGGTACGAGCGGTACCTGGCCGAGGAGCGCGGGCTGGCGCCCGATCAGATCCGGCGCACCGTGCTGCAGTACGGCCGGACCAAGGGGATCATCCACGAACTGGTTGCGCGCAACCTCGCGGTGGACGAGGGGATCGAGGTCGACCCCGAGGCGGTGGTGGTGACGGTCGGCTGCCAGGAGGCGATGGTCCTGGTGCTGCGCGCGCTGCGCAGCGACGAGCGCGACGTGCTGCTGGCCGTCACGCCCACCTACGTGGGGCTGACCGGCGCCGCCAGGCTGGTGGACCTGCCGGTGCGGGCGGTACGGGGCGGGCCGGCCGGGGTGGACCTGGCGGAGCTGGCGGCGGCGGTCCGGGCGGCGCGCACCGAGGGGCTGCGCCCGCGCGCCTGCTACCTGTTGGCCGACAACTCCAACCCCTCCGGGGTCACCCTGGACCTGGCCGCCCGCCGGGCGCTGCTCGAACTGGCCGAACAGGAGGACCTGCTGCTGCTGGAGGACAACCCCTACGGCCTGTTCTCCGCCGACCGGCTGCCCACCCTGAAGGCCCTGGACACCGCCCGCCGGGTGGTCTACCTGGGCTCCTTCGCCAAGACCGGCCTGCCCGGCGCCCGGGTCGGCTACCTGGTGGCGGACCAGAGCGTGGCGGCCCCGGACGGCACGGTGAGCCTGCTGGCGGACGAACTGGCCAAGCTGAAGAGCATGCTGACGGTCAACACCTCACCCATCGCCCAGGCGGTGATCGCGGGCAAGCTGCTGGAGCACGACTGCAGCCTGCTGCGCGCCAACGACCGCGAGATCGCCCGCTACCGGGAGAACCTGGCCACCCTGCTCACCGCCCTGGCCACCGCCTTCCCGCCCGGCTCCGGCGTCAGCTGGAATGCCCCGGCCGGCGGCTTCTTCCTGGTCGTCACCGTCCCCTTCCCGGTCGACGACACCCTCCTGGAGCACTCCGCCCGCGACCACGCCCTCCTCTTCACCCCGATGCGCCACTTCGACGACACCCCACCAGCGGCCCACCAACTGCGCCTGTCGGTCAGCCTGCTGACCGCCGCCCAGGTCGAGGAGGGGGTCCAGCGGCTTGCTGCCCTGGTGGCGAGTCAGGCCTGACAGCGGGTCAGCCAGGCGGTGAGGATCGCGTAGTCGTCCGGTCGGAGCCCGTAACGCGCATCGATGCGGTGCAACAGAGCCGGAGCCGGGTGGTGCTGGGCCACCCAGCGCCGGTCGGCGTCCGTCAGCTCGTCGTCCACCCAGGCGAACGGGCGGCCGGCGGCCCAGCCGACCAGCGGCCCGGTCTTCCAGTGCTGCCCGATCGGCTCGTCCTCGTCCTCCTCGGGCCAGTGCACCACGGGCAGTCGCGGCAGCCCCAGCCGGGGCGCGAGCACCTCGTTGGCCTGGTCCTCCCAGGTGGTGGCCCACACGAGCGCGGCGGGCAGCGCCCGCAGGCGCGGCCCGTGCCCGGGGTCGAGCCGGGCCAGCAGCGGGTTGGGATCCCCCGGGTCGGCGGCCGGGTACTGCCCGGGCGGCCCGCCGAAGGGGAGCAGCGGGCCGTCCACGTCCAGGAAGAGCAGCGCGGTCATGCCGAGGAGGCTAGTAGAAGTGCCTCAGCTGCGGCCTGCTCGGGCCGGCCGGCCTGTTCGGCCTGTTCGGGGTAGATCCAGCTGACCGCAGGCCGCAGGCGCGGCGGCAGTGCCGGCAGGGTGATCGCCGCGCGAGGAAAGCGCCCGGCGGGAGCGGCCACTTGACCGCTCGACAGGTCTAGTCCATCGTCGGCATCGCACCACCTGTCCCAGCGTCGCCCCCACCGTTCGCTGCAGGAGGACCACCGATGACCACCCGTCACATTCGCCCACCCAGGGCGCTGACCGCCCTGACCGCCACGCTCGCGCTGCTGCTCGGCGGCGCCGCGGCGGCCACCGCCGCCCGGGCCGACGCGACCAATCTGGTGACCGATCCCGGCTTCGAGAGCGGCCTGACCGGCTGGAGCTGCGACGCCGGCACCGGCAGCACCGTCACCAGCCCCGTGCTCAGCGGCAGTTCCGCCCTCAAAGGCGCGGCCACCGGCTCCGACGACGCGCAGTGCACCCAGACCGTGGCCGTCCAGCCCAACTCCAGCTACACGCTGTCGGCCTACGTGCAGGGCGCCTACGTCTACCTGGGCGCCACCGGCCTCGGCAACCCGGCCTGGACCCCCTCGGCCACCGGCTGGCAGCAGCTGAGCACCAGTTTCAGCACCGGCGCGAACACCACCTCCGTCACCCTCTACCTGCACGGCTGGTACGGCCAGGGCAGCTACTACGCCGACGACGTGGTGCTCAGCGGTCCGGGTGGCGGCGGTGGCGGCGCGACCGGCCCGGCGGTGCCCACCGCCCTGGCCGCCACCGCGACCACCGGCTCCAGCATCTCGCTCGGCTGGACCGAGCCCGCCACCGGCACCGCCGCCACCTCCTACAAGGTGTACGAGGGCAGCACCGCGGTGGCCACCAGCACCACCACCGCGGCCACCGTCGGCGGCCTGGCCGCCGGCAGCACCCACAGCTACGCCGTCTCCGCGCTGGACGCGGCCGGCCACGAGTCCGCGAAGAGCGCCCCGGTCAGCGCCACCACCGCCACCGGCGGGGGCGGCGGCAGCAGCGCCTGGCACCCGAACTACCTGGCGATCGGCTCGGTCTACACCCCGGGCTCCACCGTGGACTCGTTCTTCAGCACCCTCAAGACGCACGGCAGACTGCCGGACTACGGCTACGAGTACCTGATCGGCGGCGACTTCCCCAACTGGGCGAGCACCACCACCACCTTCGTCCAGCACTCGGCCCAGTTCGGCATGACACCGGTGCTGGTCGAGTACGGCATGAACGGCAACGTGGACGGCTCCAGCGTCGACTACACCAACATGCAGAACGCCAGTTGGGTCAGCTCCTACTTCCAGGCGCTGAAGAACGCCGCCAGTGCCGCCAACGCGGCCGCCCCCGGCAAGCCGGTGGGCTGGGTGATCGAGCCCGACATGCTGGGCTACCTGCAGCAGAACTACGGCGCCCAGTACGGCAACGACGCCACCCGGTTCCCGGCCGCCACCAGCTCGGCCTACTCCGCCGGGGTGCTCAGCAGCGGCACCGATCCGGCTTTCGCCAACAGCCTCAAGGGCTTGGTGGAGGCGATCAGCTACACCGTCAAGAAGTACGACCCGAGCGCGTTCCTGGGCTGGCAGGTCAACACCTGGGGCGTGCGGGACGCGCTGAAGGACACCGACACCCAGGGCTGGACCGCCGGGCGCCAGTCGGTCGTGAACACCGGCAACCAGGTGGCGGCCTTCCTGAAGACCGCCGACCTCGGGTACCGCGCCGACTTCCTCGCCTTCGACCAGTGGGGCCAGGACTTCGGCATCCTGCGCGACCCCAACCCGGCCGGCGACATCCGCTACCTGAACGCCGCGCACTGGAGCAACTACCTGCTCTACGTGCAGACGGTCCGCCAGGCGCTCGGCCTGCCCGCCGTGCTCTGGCAGATTCCGGTCGGCCACCTCAACGCCACCCGCACGCCGAGCCCGACCTACTGGAACGCCTCCGGCACCTTCCCCGATCTGGACGACGTGACCACCGAGCAGGACGAGGACTCCGCCTCGACCTTCTTCTACGGCGACTCCTTCACCAGCAGCGGCAACAGCCTCGCCTTCTACGGCAGCAACCCGGGCGCCGACCCGAAGGTCTCGGTGTCGGGGTCCCCCCAGACGGAGTCCGGGGGAGGATCCACCGTCACCTGGGGCTCGCACCTGCCGGAGGCGGCGGCCGCCGGGGTGGTGGCGATCCTGTTCGGGGCCGGCACCGGCACGGCCACCTACGGGGTGCCCGAGATGGTCGGCACCAACCAGAGCGGCCCGGGCGACTTCGGCTACTGGGTGACCCGTACCCAGTCCTACCTCGCGGCGCCCACCCCGCTGCCGTAGGCCTCCCGAGACTGCCCCACCCGCCCCACTCGCCCTGCCCGCCCCACCGCCCCGACCGCCCTGCCCGGCGGGCGGGGCGGCCCGGCTGCCCGCAGAGTGGTACCCATGGACACCCGACCCGCCCCGACGGCCCCGTGATCCGCCGCCCGCCGCGGCCGACGGGTGCTCAGGTCGGGCCGGGGCTGCAGAAGACGGCCGGCTACGCGTGGCGGCTGCTGGTGCTGGCGGCCGCGCTCTACGTGGTGCT
>NZ_PYBW01000111.1 GCF_003205575.1 Streptomyces tateyamensis | reverse complement strand
TGGAGCTCGGCCTCGACGGCCTCCTTGGTCCAGTCGGCGTTGCGGCCCTCGCCGAGCTGGACGGTCTCGGTGACCAGCACGGTGCCCTCGCCGTCGACGTGGATGCCGCCGCCCTCGTTGATCAGGCGGGAGGCGAAGCGCTGGGCGCCGGTCAGCTCGCTGACGTGCTCGGCGATGTGCTGGTCCTGCTCCCAGCTGGCCCAGGACTGGGCGCCCCAGCCGTTGAACACCCAGTCGGCGGCGCCGAGCTGCCCGTCGGGGCCGAGCAGGAAGCTGGGGCCGATGTCGCGCATCCAGGCGTCGTCGAGCGGGCGCTCGACGACGGTGACCTCCGCGCCGACGTACTCCTGGGCGGCCTTGGCCTCACCCAGGTTGGCGACCAGGGTGACCGGCTCGTAGCGGGCGACGGTGTTGGCGACGGCGGCCCAGGCGAGACGGGCGGCGTGCAGCTGCTCGGGGGTCTCGAAGGTCTGGTTGTGGGTGGGGAAGGCCATCCAGGTGCGCTCGTGCGGGTGCCATTCGGCGGGCATCCGGTAGCCGAGCGAGGCGGGGGTGGTCATGGGGGGAAGTCCTAAGGGGCGGAGGGGGTCAGAGGAAGTAGAGGCGGCTGAGCGAGACGCTCTCGCTGGGCTCGGAGCGCAGCGGTTCGCCGTCCAGCGAGACCAGGCCGGTGGCGGCGTCCACGCCGACCTGGCCGGTGCGGGCGTTGTGGACCAGGTCGCCCGGGCCGATGCCGCGGGTGCCTCGCACGGCCACCCGGCGTCGGCGGGTGGGGAGTTGGTCGCCGTTCTCGACGGCGGCGCGGGCCACGAAGGCGACCGAGAGGTCGGCGGCGGTGGCGCCGTGGGCACCGAACTGCGGGCCGAGCACCAGGGGTTCGCAGCGGTCGGTGGAGGCGTTGGGGTCGCCGACCACGCCGTAGGCGGGGAAGCCGGATTTGAGCACCAGCTGCGGCTTGGCACCGAAGTGGTCGGGGCGCCAGAGCACGATGTCGGCGAGCTTGCCGACCTCGATCGAGCCGACCTCGTGGGCGAGGCCGTGGGCGATGGCCGGGTTGATGGTGAGCTTGGCGATGTAGCGCAGCACCCGGTGGTTGTCGTCGCCGCTCTCGGCGGTGCCGAAGTGGCCGTCCAGCGGGCCGCGTTCGGCCTTCATCTTGCCGGCCATGGCGAAGGTGCGGCGGACCGTCTCGCCGGCCCGGCCCATGCCCTGGGCGTCGGAGGAGGTGATGCCGATCATGCCGAGGTCGTGCAGCACGCCCTCGGCTCCCATGGTGCCGGCCCGGATCCGGTCGCGGGCCATGGCGGCGTCGCCGGGCAGGTCGAGCTTGAGGTCGTGGGCGGAGACGATCATGCCGGCGGCCTCGGCGAGCGCGTCGCGGCCGAACGGCAGGGTGGGGTTGGTGGAGGAGCCGATGACGTTGGCCACGCCGGCCATCTTGAGCACGTTGGGCACGTGGCCGCCGCCGCAGCCCTCGATGTGGAAGGCGTGGATGGTGCGGCCTTCGAGGACGGCGATGGTGTCCTCGACCGACAGGCACTCGTTCAGCCCATCGGTGTGCAGGGCGACCTGGACGTCGTGCTCCTCGGCGACCCGCAGCGCGGTGTCCAGCGCCCGGGTGTGGGCGCCCATGTCCTCGTGCACCTTGAAGCCGCTGGCCCCGCCCTCGGCGAGCGCCTCGACCAGCGGGCCGGGGTCGGAGGAGGAACCGCGGCCCAGGAAGCCGATGTTGACCGGCCAGGCGTCGAAGGCGTTGAAGGCGTGCCGCAGGGCCCAGGGGGAGTTGACGCCGACGCCCCAGACCGGGCCGAACTCCTGGCCGATGATGGTGGTCACGCCGGCGGCCAGCGAGGCCTCCATGATCCGCGGCGAGAGCAGGTGCACGTGGGTGTCGATCGCGCCGGCGGTGGCGATCAGGCCCTCGCCGGAGACGATCGTGGTGCCGGTGCCGACCACCACGTCGACGCCGTCCATGGTGTCCGGGTTGCCGGCCCGGCCGATCGCGGCGATCCGGCCGGCCACCAGGCCGATCGAGGTCTTGCGGATGCCCTGGACGGCGTCGATCACCAGCACGTTGCTGATCACCACGTCGCAGGTGGCGGCGACGGTGGTGGCCTTCAGGTGCAGGCCGTCGCGGGCGGTCTTGCCGAAGCCGGCCAGGAACTCGTCGCCGGGTGCCTGGGAGTCGGACTCGACCCGGACGATCAGCCCGGAGTCACCGAGCCGGACCCGGTCGCCGGCCCGGGGTCCGTGCACGGAGATGTAGTCGTGCGGGGTGATCGCGCTCATGATTCGGGCTCCGCGTCGTCGAAGGTGACCAGGTATCCGGTGGCCCGCGCCTTCGCCAGCGCGGCCTCGCGGGCGCCGGGGGCGTCGAGGGGGCCGTCGACCAGTCCGGCGAAGCCGATGGCGATCCGCTCGCCGCCGATCGGGACCAGGCCGACCTCGACCACGGCGCCGGGGTCGAAGCGCACCGAGGAGCCGGCCGGGACGGCGAGCCGGGTGCCGTAGGCGGCGCCGCGGTCGAAGGCGAGCCGGGGGTTGACCTCGAAGAAGTGGTAGTGCGAGGTGACCGAGATCGGCACCGTCGAGGTGTTGTGCACCGGCAGCAGCACGGTCTCCTCGACCGGGTCGTAGCCGGCGCCGGAGCCGGGCAGGGCGGCGCCGGGGGCCTGGCTGCCGAGCGAGCCGGCGCCCTGGAAGGGGTCGTTGACCACGGCGAGCCGGGTGCCGTCTTCGAAGACGGCCTCGACCTGGATCACCGTGACCACGTCCGGCACGCCGGGCAGCACGTCGTCGGCGCCGAGCACGGTGCGTCCGGCCTCGATCGCCTCGTGCAGGCGCTTGCCGTCGCGGGCGGCCTCGCAGACGGTGTCGGCGATCAGCGCGGTGGCCTCGGGGACGTTGAGCCGCACGCCGCGGGCGCGGCGGGCGCGGGCCAGTTCGGCGGCTGTGAAGATCAGCAGCCGGTCCCGTTCGGTGGGGGTGAGTCGCACGGTGCCTCGCTGTGGTGGACGCGGTGGGTGGACGCGGGGGCGGGTGGGTAGGTGTGACGAGTTTAGAACGGCGTTCAAACGTGGGTCCTGGCCATTGAACCCGGATCGGGTCGTCGTGTCCAGCCTTGCCCGGCGTGCCGGGTTCCGCCCGCTGGGCGACCGCCAGGAGTGTCGGGGCGGTGTTGACGGAATGTCAGCAGGCTGCGCGCCGCGAGCCCCCCGCGCACCACGACCGACGCCTCGTGCACCGTTGCGGCGGGTGGGTGGCGGCGTTGACGATGGATCAACAGGTCCGGGCACAGCTGGGGGGCGAGCCTGATGGAGAACGGACACGAGCTCGACGCCCGGCCGGGCGGCGCCCGCCCGCAGGCCGGCGCCGAGCTGCGGATCGTGCTGGCCGCGGGGGAGGCGGCCGCCCTCGCCCCGCTGCGGGCCCGGCTGCGCGCGGCGCTGGGGGAGTGGGGGCTGGCCGAGCTGTCGGACACCGCCGAGCTGCTGGCCACCGAGCTGGTCGGCAACGCGCTGCGGCACACCCCGGCCGGCGCGGTGTTCACGGCCCGGCCCAGCGGGCCCGGGCGGCTGCGGGTGGAGGTGGCGGACAGCTCGCCCAGGCTGCCGCGGCCGCGCGGACGGGCGCCGGCGGGCGAACCGGCGACCGGGGGGCGCGGACTGCTGCTGGTGGAGGCGCTGGCCGAGGACTGGGGGGTGCGGCTGACCGGGGCCGGCAAGGCCACCTGGTTCGAGCTCGCCCGGTAGGCACCGCCGCCCGGCCGTGGGCGCGAGGAGCGGACCTGGCCGTGCAGGTCGTGGCGGCATTGCTCCCGGGCCGAACATTCGACAGGATAGTGAGAATGTGTGTCCGGACGGACTTCCGCCAGCTCGGGAGCCGCCAGGCAGTGCACCCGACCGGCTGAGGGTCGGCAGAGCGTCGGCGACAGCCGGCCGACCGACCCGCCAAGGCAGCGAACCAGGGCAGGAGAACCATGGCGACTGAGCCCGAGCCGCAGGGGCCCGCACGCCTCCCGCTTCCCCCGCCGGCCAACGGCGGCCGCCGGGCGGGGCTGCGCAGCAGCCTGGCCGCGGGCCGGATCGCCGTGCCCGCCGTGCTACCCGTGGTCCAGCCGGTCGCCGCCCGGACCGCCGACTCCACGCCCGACTGGCTGGAACCGGCCATGGCGGCCAACGGCATCGGCTCCTTCGACTGGGACATCCGGCGCGACCTGATCGAGGCGGACCAGCGGGCAGCGGCCATCATCGGGATCACCGGCGGCAGCTTCCGGCTCAGCTCGGACGCCTTCCTGAGCCTGCTGCACCCCGAGGACGCCCCGGTGGTGCGCCGGCGGGTGGAGCGCGCGGTGGCCGAGCTCGGCCAGTGCGGCGCCTACTACCGCACCGTCTTCCCCGGCGGCACGCTGCACGCGGTCCGGTTCCGCGGCCGGGTGCTGGCCGACGCCTTCGGGCGCCCGTCCCGGATGGTCGGCTTCGTCTGGGACGCCACCGCCGAACTGCACAAGCGCGAGGACGCCGGCCGGCTGGCCGCGCTGCGCGAGGAGCGGTCGCGGTTCATCAAGGAGGCCGCCCGGGCGCTCTCCGAGGCGGTCACCGTGCGCGACGTGGCCCGGGTCTTCACCGAGCTGCCGCTGCCCGGCCTGCCGCCGGACGGCCTGGTGCTGGCCGCCTTCGAGACCGGCCGACTGCAGATCCTGGGCGCCAGCGGCTACCGCGGCGAGTACGTCTCCGCCTACGACCGCACCCCGCTGGAGCCGTTCCAGCCCGCCGCCGAGGCGATCCGCACCCGGCTGCCGGTCTTCCTGGCCAGCCCGCAGGAGTACCAGCAGCGGTTCGCCCAGGCCTGGCCGCAGGCCTCCCGGACCGGGCGCAGCGCCTGGGCCTTCCTGCCGCTGGTGGCCAGCGGGCGCCCGATCGGGCTGTGCGTGGTCAGCTTCGACGACGCCCGCGAGCTGGACGCCGACGAGCGGATCCTGCTCTCCACGCTCGGCGGTCTGGTCGCCCAGTCGCTGGCCCGGGCCCGGCTGCACGACGCCGAGCACGAGCTGGCGGCCGGCCTGCAGCGGGTGATGCTGCCGCGCACCGTGCCGGCCGTGCCCGGGGTGACCACCGCGGTGCGCTACCTGCCGGCCGGCTCCGGGCTGCAGATCGGCGGCGACTGGTACGACGTGGTGCCGCTGCCCGGCGGGCACGTCGGCCTGGTGATCGGCGACGTGCAGGGGCACGACGTGCACGCGGCCGGCATCATGGGCCAGCTGCGGATCGCGCTGCGGGCCTACGCGGCCGAGGGGCACCCGCCGGCCGCGGTGATGGCCCGGGCCTCGCGGTTCCTGGCCGACCTGGACACCGACCACTTCGCCACCTGCACCTACGCCGAGGTCAACGTGGACTACGGCGTGGTGTACGCCGTGCGGGCCGGGCACCTGGACCCGGTGGTGCGGCGCGGGGACGGCAGCAGCGCGGTGCAGAGCGTGGTGGGCGGGCTGCCGCTGGGGATCTCCACCGACCAGGAGTACCAGGTGACCCGGTTCAGCCTGGACCCCGGCGAGACCGTGGTGCTGTGCACCGACGGGCTGGTCGAGTCGCGCACGATGGACGTGGACACCGGCATGGCGCGGCTGTGCGAGGCGGTGGCCGGCGAGCTGGAGCCCGAGGCGGCGGACCCGATCGAGGTGCTGGCGGACCGGATCTCGGCCCGGGCGGCGGACTCGGCCGAGCGCGAGGACGACATAGCGCTCCTGCTGCTGCGCTGGGACGGCCCGGAGGGCGGGCTGGCCGCCCAGCAGCTGCGGCGCCGGATCGGGCAGGCGGACCTGGCCCGGGTCGCCGAGCTGCGCGGCGAGTTGCGGGACGCGCTGCGGCGATGGGGGGTGGCCGAGCTGATCGACACCGCCGAGCTGCTCGCCTCCGAGCTGGTGACCAACGCGATCCGGCACACCGACCGGGACGCGATGTTCACCGCGCGCCTGTACCGCGAGGACGGCCGGGAGCCGCGGCTGCGGATCGAGGTGGAGGACGAGTCGGACCTGTGGCCCAAGCGGCGCACGCCCGGTGAGCAGGCCTCCTCGGGCCGGGGGCTGATGCTGGTCGAGGCGCTGGCCGACGCCTGGGGCGTGGAGCCGCGCGGTTCGGGCAAGCGGATGTGGTTCGAGCTGACCGCGGGCGGCGAGGACTGACCCGCGCCGCCCGCCCGGGTGGCGGCCGGTGGGCCGCCACCCGGGGGCGTCAGCCGAACTGGCGCTCCAAGTCCTTGAGCTTCTGTTCCAGGGAGTCGAGGCGGGGAAGGGTCATGGTGTCCTCCTCCGGGGTGAGGTCGATGGTGCGCCGGCCCGGGCGGGCCGGCAGCGTGGTGGGGGCCGGCGGGCCGGCGGGGGCCGCCTGGTCCGGGGTGGCGGGGGCCGTTATGGCAGGCTCCGCGGCCTTGGCGGACTCCAGTTGGCGCGCGCCGCGGGCCCGCCCCCAGCCGCTGTGCTGGCGGTTGATGGCACGGATCTCGGCCCGCTCGCGGCGGCTGGCCAGCTTCCGGCGCTCGCGGTTGGCCACGGCCTCGCGCTTGGTGTCGCGCACCTCCTCGACCGCCTCGTCCAGGCTGCGGACGCCCTCGAGCAGCATCAGCGACCAGGCCGCGTACGTCTCCAGCGGGGCGCGCAGCCAGCGGACGATCCGGATCTGCGGCAGCGGGCGCGGGACCAGGCCCTGCTCGCGCAGCGCGGCCCGGCGGGTCTGTTTGAGCGCCCGGTCGAACAGGACGGCCGCCGAGAGCGACATGCCGGAGAAGAACTGGGGCGCCCCGGCGTGTCCGTAGCCGCGCGGGGCGTGCACCCAGTTGAACCAGGCGGAGGCGCCGGCGAAGAGCCAGACCAGCAGGCGGGAGCCGAGCGCCGCGTCACCGTGGCTGGCCTCGCGGACGGCGAGGACGGAGCAGAACATCGCCGCCCCGTCCAGGCCGAACGGGACCAGGTACTCCCAGCCGCCGCTGAGCCCCAGGTTCTGGGTGCCGAAGCCGACCAGGCCGTGGAAGGAGAGCGCGGCGGCCACCGCCGCGCAGCAGAACAGCAGCAGGTAGGAGGCGGCCCCGTAGAGCGACTCCTTGCGGTGGCGCCGATCCTCGGTGCGCTCCCAGGAATCGGCCCCGCGCGCGGCGACGGTGGTGCCGCGGTTGCGCAGGTAGGCCAGCAGGACCGCGGCGGGCAGCAGCACGGCGACGGCCACCACGGCCCAGCCCAGTGGTATGTCCGACAGTTTCATGGTGCTGCACCAGCCTCGCTCTCGGCGGTCGCGGCGGCGGGGGCCACCGCGAGGAGGTCCATCATGGCCGAAGGCGAGCCGAAACGCGGGCGGGTCGGGAGCAATTACCCGGATGGGTGAGCGAACTGACGTTTAGTCAGGCCGATGATGTGATGATAGTTCAGCGAGGCGAGCGGGATCGGAGGCGGCAGTGCGGCGGGGGCAGCCCGCACAGGCCTCCTGGGGGCGCACGGTGTAGAAGAGGCAGCAACTGACCCGCGTGCGTTCCAGGTTCACGCCGCTGGGGTGGAAGTTCGCGCCGCCGGTGAACGGTGCGGTGCCGCCGGGGAGCAGGGCGGACAGGGCTGTCACCGCGCACGGCTCGATGCCGAGCAGGCCGGCCGCGTACCACAGCCCCTCGACCAGCTCGTCGGTGGCCAGGCCCCACAAGGCGCCCGGTCCGCGCCGCAGTTGGGGGCGGAGCGCGGTGAGCAGCGGGGTCAGGAGCTGGGCGTAGCCGGTGCGCAGCGCGGCGTCCAGGGCGGCGCGGTCGGGAACGGGTACGGCGCCGGGGTGGTGGGCGGCCGGGTCCTCGGGCAGGCAGGCGAAGCGGTGCGGGCCGGGCGGCAGCAGGGCCAGCCGGACCGGGCCGCCGCGCGGGCCGGCCGGGCGGAACGCGAGCTGGTCGACGGTGGGCAGCGGGACCCGGCGCTCCAGCAGCCAGGGCAGCGTGAGCAGGAGGCCGAGCGGCCAGGCGAAGCGGTGCAGCCAGAAGCCGGCCGCCACGTCGGGGCGCGGGGCGGTGCCGTAGCGGGCCCGGTCGGCGCGGGCCTCGGCGGCGAGCAGCCGGGCGCGCAGCGCGGGGTCGGCGAGCAGCCGGACGACCGGGAGCCAGCCCCGCTCGGGGCGGGTCGGGGCGAACCGGATCCGCAGCTCGGGGAAGACCTGCGCGAACGCGGTGTACGCGCCGGCGTAGGGAGCGCGGACGGTGCGCGCGGTCCTCATGGCGGGCCCCCAGCGGTCGGCCGGAGCTCGCGGGAGCCCGGGTGCGGCGGAACCCGGTCGGGTGCGGCGGCGCGCGCCTCGCCCGATCAGGTTAGCCTCACCTTAGCTGACGTGCCGTCCAAAGCCCCTGATCACAGGGCCGTTCGGGGGAGCGGCACCCGCCGGCCGGTCAGCCGGCCGCCGCGGACGGCGGGACCTGGCTGATCCGGCGGGTGCCCGGCAGGCCCGGGCGGGCCGAGGGCGGCGCGCCGCGGGGAGCGCCGGGCGGGCCGCCGGTGGCCGCGTCCTCGCCGAGGCGGCCCACCAGCCAGACCGGCACCCCGCCCAGCGCGTGCACCAGCCGGCCGGCCTCGGCGCGCAGCTGCTGGGCCTCCTCGGGCTCGCTCACCTCGGCCAGCGCCGCCAGCGCCGGGGCCACGCCGACCGTAAACCCCAGCTCCTCGCGCAGCCGCAGCGAGGCGGCGAACCCCTCGCGGGCCCGCGCCCGGTCCCCGCCGGCCAGCGCGAGCGCGGCCAGGTGGCGCCAGGTGGAGGAGGCCAGCAGGGTGTCCCCGTGCGCCAGCGCCCCGTCGTGCGCGCGGCGGTAGGCGATCCAGGCGGCGGTCTGGTCGCGCAGCAGGTTCTCCGCCACCAGCCCGCGCCGGAAGTCCAGCAGCGGCCGCCCGGCCGCGTGCGGGGGCAGCAGGGCGGAGGTCCGCCCGAGGGCGGCCTGTGCCTCGTCGAGCCGGTCTCGCGGCCCGAGCACGCTGCCCAGGTAGGCGAGGAAGCCGCGGGCGCAGGCGGCCCCGGCCCGCTGCTCGGTGCTGGTCACCCCGGCCTCGGCCAGCCGCAGTGCGCCCTCCGCCGCGTCCCAGTGCTCGGCGGTGAACAGGCACTGCTCGATCAGCAGTTCGGCGCGGCACAGGGCGGTCCTGGGGTCCCGTTCCGCGGCCGGCATCAGCAGTTCGGCGGCCTCCTGCCAGCAGGCCCGGGAGCGCAGTCGCCAGACCGCGCCGCTGGTGATCTCGTCCAGGTGGCCGTCGGCGCCCGGATGCAGCCCACCGCCGTGCGGTGGCACCCCCGGTGGCCCGCCCCGTGGACGGTCGCCGGTTCCCCCCTGGCGCCAACCCCCGCTCAGCGGGGCCGTTCCGTGCTCCGACAACGCCACCTCCTTGTGCGCGGTGCCCACGGCCATGCCGCCCCGACGGCACCGCCGCGGAGCACCGCAATTCAACACGGGGGCGAGCTTGTGCACCAGATCACGAGCGCGACCTTTTTCGCGGCCGGGTGCAGCGCTGAGGCGCTGTCAGGAGGTCCAGCCGGTCTCCAGCAGGGATTCGGCCGCGCCGTTGACCGGGTGCGGCAGGCCGGACTCGTCGACCGTGAAGAGGGCCACCAGCAGCTGCTCGCCGCGCACCGTGGCCTGGTGCGAGTAGCCGGCCATGGTGAACATCGCGGCGGCCATCTCCTCGGCGTGCAGGGTCTGCAGCCACAGGCACTCGACCGAGCGCAGGTCGGCCTGCTCCGGCCAGGTGTCCACCTGGGCGACCAGACGGTCGCCGAGCAGGGTGACGGCCTCGCGCTCCTGGCCCTCGGTCAGCTCCAGGTCGGTGAAGCCCAGCCACTCCAGGTAGCGGGCGGCGGCGAGCACGGCGTCCTGGCCGCTGCGGATCGGGTGCGGGCGGAACGGCGGGCGGTGCCGGCGGTGCTGCTGCGCGCCGGCCGGCACGGGCGGGGTGGCCGGCGGGACGGGGGCGACCGGGCCGGTGGCTGTGGGCGGACCGGCCGGAGCCGGCCGCGGGCCCTCGGCGTAGAACGGGGCCGGCGGCTCCGGGCGGCGGGCGCCGAGCGCGCGCGAGCCCTGCGGCGAGCTGCCGCCGCGGCGCGGCGAGCGGTCCACCGGCAGCCGCACGGTGGCGCCGCAGTTGCAGGTGAACTCGGGCTGCGGCCACTGGTCGTTGCGCCCGCAGTTGGGGCAGCGCATGCTCAGCCAGGAGTCCTCCCAGGACCGGAACCTGACCTGCACCGGCACGCCGCCCTTGAGCAGCGGCACCTTGAGCGAGGCGCCGCACGGACAGGGCAGCACCGGCGGCTCGTAGACGTGCTCGCGGCGACAGGCGGGGCAGCGGATGCTGCGCGCGGCGGCGGGGCTGGTGGCAGCCTCGGGCAGGTCGGCGGGGCGGCCGGCGCCGGAGAAGTCGTCGGGGAGGAAGGGACCGGGCAAGGCGCGCACCGTCCGTTTCGGCTGGAGTGGGCTCGTCCCCTCCCATGCTCCCCGATCGAGGCCTCCGATGGCAGTGAATGCCCGGAAGGATCAGGGCATTTTCAGGGTCGGGCGTGGTACTCGGGTACCGCCCGAGCGGGTGTCAACCCGCCTGCCAGCGGGCCAGATCAGCCGGGGTGTCCAGATCGTCCGGGCGGGCCACGTCGGCGCACTCGACCAGCTCCAGCTCGGCCTGACGGGCCGCCAGCAGGGCCCGGGCCCCGGCGTCGCCGACCGCGCCCGCGGCGGCCTCGGCGAGGTACCGGGCGCCGATCAGCACCGGGTGGCCGCGCCGGCCGTGGTAGCCGGCGGCGGCCAGCTGGGCGCCGGCCCGGTGGGCGGCCAGCAGCCGGGCGACGGCGGCCGGGGTGACGCCGGGGGTGTCCACCAGAAAGACCAGCACGGCGGGCGCCCCGGCCGCCACGGCGGCCAGCCCGGCGCGCAGGGAGGAGCCCATGCCCTCGGCCCAGTCCGGATTGGCGACCACGGTGCAGCCGGCCAGCTCGGCGCTGGCCAGTACCTGCTCGCGGGCGGCGCCGAGCACCACGGCGACCGGGTGGCAGCCGCCCTCGCGGACCACCCGGACGGCGTGCTCGACCAGCGGCCGGCCGTGGAAGTCGAGCAGGGCCTTGGGGCGGCCGCCCAGGCGGCGGCCGCCCCCGGCAGCCAGGACCAGGGCGGGGATCGGGGTTTCGGGCATGCCACCACGATGCCCCCCGGCGCGAGCCCGTGGAGTTGTGTGATCACCCAACAGCGCCGCCCCGGCCCCGGCGGGAGCCCAGTCCATCCGCCGCTGGACCCGGACTCGCGCGCGGGCTTCTACTGGCCACCATGCACACCGCTCCCTCCCCGCTGGTCGACCGGTTCGGCCGGGTCCACACCGATCTGCGGGTCTCCCTGACCGACCGCTGCAACCTGCGCTGCACCTACTGCATGCCGGCCGAGGGCCTGAACTGGCTCCCCAAGGCCGAGGTGCTGACCGACGAGGAGATCGTCCGGCTGGTGCGGATCGCGGTCCAGCAGCTGGGGATCGGCACGGTGCGACTGACCGGCGGCGAGCCGCTGCTGCGGCGCGGGCTGCCCGAGCTGGTGGGCCGGCTGACCGAGGTGGGCGCGGAGCTGTCGCTGACCACCAACGGGATCGGGCTGGCCCGCACGGCCGCCGCGCTCAAGGCGGCCGGGCTGCGCCGGGTCAACGTCAGCCTGGACACCCTGCGCCCCGAGCGGTACCTGGAGATCACCCGGCGGGACCGGATCGCCGACGTGTTCGCCGGCCTGGCCGCGGCCCGGGAGGCCGGCCTGGCGCCGGTCAAGGTGAACGCGGTGCCGGTGCGCGGGGTGAACGAGGACGAGATCGTGGCGCTGGCCGAGTTCGCCCTGGAGCACGGGTACCGGATGCGGTTCATCGAGTCGATGCCACTGGACGCGCAGGGCGCCTGGGACCGGTCCGCGATGGTCACGGCGGACGAGCTGGTGGCGGTGCTGGGTGCCCGGTGGCCGCTGGAGCCGGTGCGGCGCGAGGGCAGCGCCCCCGCCGAGGAGTGGCGGATCGTCGGGACCGAGCAGGTGATCGGGGTGATCGCCTCGGTGACCCGGCCGTTCTGCGGCACCTGCGACCGGGTCCGGCTGACCGCGGACGGCCAGTTGCGCAACTGCCTGTTCGCCACCGAGGAGTCCGACCTGCGGGCGCTGCTTCGCGGCGGTGCGGACGACGCGGAGATCGAGCGGGCCTGGCGGAACACGATCGCGCGCAAGGGCCCGGGCCACGAGATCAACTCCGCCGAGTTCGTCCGGCCGGCCCGGCCGATGTCGGCGATCGGCGGCTGAGGCGGCCCCGAGCTGGGGCAGTGTGAAGAGCGGGTGATATTCCTGTGCGGTGAACTCTGCTCTGGCGCGCGTCTCGCGCCGCATCCTGCCCGTCGTGCTGGGGATCGCCGTGGTGGCCGGGTGCAGCGGTTCCGGGGGGACACGGCCGGCCGCAGGCACCGGTTCGTCACCCGCGGTCACCGCAGCACCCCCGACCTCGGCCGCCCCGAGCCCGAGCCTGCGGCCCGGCGGGGAGGCCGACCCCGCGCTCAAGTCCTTCTACGGCCAGCAGATCGGCTGGGCGCCCTGCGCCGCCGACCCGGCACTCAAGAACGTCGACATGTCGACCTTCCAGTGCGGCACCGCGCACGTCCCGCTGGACTACGCGCACCCCACCGTCGACACCGTCGACCTGGCGCTGATCCGCAAGCCCGCCGCCAAGGCCGACCAGCGGCTCGGCTCGCTCTTCCTCAACCCCGGCGGCCCCGGCGGATCCGGCATCGAGGAGGTGGCCGGCGGTGCGAACGGCCGGTTCCAGAGCCTGAACCAGCGCTACGACCTGGTCGGCTTCGACCCGCGCGGGGTGGGCCGGTCGACCGCCGTGCACTGCCTGGACGACGCCGCCCGGGACAAGCTCAACGCCCAGGACCACGCCGACGCCGGCAGCGATCAGGGCTTCGCCGACGCCTGCCGGGCCAAGTCCGGCAAGCTGCTGCCGTTCGTCGGCACCGTCGACGCCGCCCGCGACCTGGACGTGCTGCGCGGCGCGGTCGGCGACCAGAAGCTCGACTACCTCGGCTTCTCCTACGGCACCTACCTGGGCGCCGAGTACGCCGAGCAGTTCCCCGACCGCACCGGCCGCCTGGTGCTGGATGGCGCGATGGACCCCAGCAACGACCCGCTGGACGCCGACGTGGCCCAACTGGTCGGCTTCGAGGGCGTCTTCGAGCGCTGGGCGGCCGATTGCCCCAGCCACTCCGGCTGTCCGCTCGGCAAGGACCCGGCCGCCGCCGCGCAGCGCGCCGCCGCCTTCCTGGACGGCCTGGAGCAGCACCCGATGACCACCTCCGACGGGCGCACCCTGACCGCCGCCGAGGGCTGGACCGGCGCGCTGGAGATGCTCTACGGCGACGCCAAGTCCTGGGAGTACCTGCGCAACGGCATGGAGTGGGCGATGCAGGCCCACAAGGCGGACTACCTGATGGCCTTCGCCGACGACTACAACGGCCGCGACAAGCAGGGCCACTACACGAACATGGCCGACGCGAACGTGGCCATCAACTGCGCGGACTACGGCGCGCCGGTCCCCTCGGACGACCGGATCAACCAGGCGCTGGCCCAACTCCACTCCCAGGCAAAGTACCTGACGGCCCGGATGACCGCCGAGGACCTCAACGCGCAGGACTGCCGGGACTGGCCCTACCACCCGAGCACCGCCCCGCACGTGATCAAGGCCGCGGGCGCCGCGCCGATCCTGGTGGTCGGCTCCACCGGCGACGACGCCACCCCGTACGCCTGGGCCCAGCATCTGGCGGCGGGCCTGGCCGACGCCACCCTGCTGACCCGCGACGGCGACGGCCACACCGGGTACGGCAAGAGCAGTTGCATCAAGAAGGCCGTCGACTCCTTCCTGGTCGACGGCACGATGCCGGCGGCCGGGACGCACTGCCCGACCGACAGCTGACCCGGCGTCAGTCGCGGCCGGGCCCGGTCCGGAGCCGGACTTGCGTGAGAGCCCACTCGAGGTCCTAGCGTGGCGCGGGTCGAAAGGCGAACGAGTGAGGGAGCGTCAGCATGCGGTACCGCAGTCTCGGGGGGACCGGCATCGAGGTCAGTGCGGTCTGCCTGGGGGCGATGATGTTCGGGGCGGTGGGCAACCCGGACCACCAGGAGTGCGGGCGGATCGTCGAGCAGGCGCTGGCGGCCGGGATCAACTTCGTGGACACGGCCGACATGTACTCGGCCGGGGAGAGCGAGGTGATCGTCGGCAAGGCGCTCAAGGGGCGCCGGGACGAGGTGGTGCTGGCCTCCAAGGTGCACTTCCCCGTGACTCCTCCCCGGCGT
>NZ_PYBW01000110.1 GCF_003205575.1 Streptomyces tateyamensis | reverse complement strand
CTGCGAAGAACAAGGGATGGGGGCGGGGCGCAACCGGAGCGGCAACTCGCGGCGGTGGATCCTGACCGCCGTGGAGGAGAGCCTGCGCCGGCTGGACACCGAGTGGATCGACCTCTACCAGGTCCACCGGCCGGACCACACCACCGACATCGAGGAGACCCTGTCGGTGATGGGGGACCTGGTGCGGGCCGGGAAGATCCGCAGCTTCGGGATCTCCACCTTCCCGGCCCACGAGATCGTCGAGGCCCAGCACACCGCCGAGCGGCGGATGCTGGCCCGGCCGCGGACCGAGCAGCAGCCCTACTCGCTGTTGGCCCGGGGCGTGGAGGCCGGGGTGCTGCCGGTCTGCCGCCGGTACGGGATGGGCGTGCTGACCTGGAGTCCGCTGGCCTCCGGCTACCTGAGCGGGCGTTACCGGGCCGGGGCGCCGGTGGACCTGAGCCGGGGTCGGGCCGCGCTCACCCCCGCACGGTTCGATCCGGCGATCCCGCAGAACGCGGCCAAGCTGGCGGCCGCCGAACAACTGGCCCAGCTGGCCGAGGAACTGGGCTGCACACTGCCCGAACTGGCCGTCGCCTTCCCGCTGGTGCACCCCGCGGTGACCTCGGTGATCATCGGGCCGCGCACCCCCGAGCAGCTGGCCGGCCTGCTGAAGGGCGGTGAACTCGCGCTGGACGAAGCGGTGCTGGACCGGATCGACGAGATCGTGCCGCCCGGCACCGACCTCTACCCGCCGGACGGCGTCTGGCGGCCGCAGTCGCTGCTGGACCCCGCGCAGCGGCGCCGCCCGGTGGCCGAGCGGAGCTGACCGGGACGGCGCGGCCAGGACAGGAGCAACGGCCCGGTGGCCGAGCGCGCGGGAGGCGCTCGGCCACCGGCCGCCGGGGCGGGTCAGCCCGTCGTGGTGGTGCTGCCGCCGGCCGGGGCGGTCAGGTCGTAGACCGTGGCGCTGCCGACCGTCTTCGCGGTGAAGTGCGAGGCGACCCAACTGGCGATCTGCGAGCTGTCCGAGGAGCCGCCCTGGGAGGCGCCGAAGCCGCCGCCGCCGACGAAGTAGTGGATCTTCCCCTGCTGCACGTACTGCTGGAAGCCGGCCAGGCTGAGCGAGGGGTCGGAGCCGTTGAAGCCGCCCAGCGCCATGACCGGGACGCCGGAGGCGAGCTGGTAGCCGGCCGCGTTCTGCGAGCCGATCCCGGCGGCCGCCCAGGTGTAGTGGGAGGCGTCGGCCTTGATCAGGTCGGCGAGCTCGGTGCTGACCTTGGCGCCGTCGATCAGGCCGCCCATGCCGCCGCCCGTGCCGCCGCCCGTGCCGCCGCCCATGCCGCCGCCCGTGCCGCCGCCGGGGAAGCCACCCGAGCCGGTGCCACCACCCGGGAAGCCCCCGGCGCCGCCCGCACCCCTGCCGCCGCCCGGGAACCCGCCCCGCAGGCCCCCGCCGCCCTTGAGGTTGCCGCGGGTGAAGCCGCCCGGCCGGAACCCGCCGGGCCCGCCGTCGCCGCCGGACACCCGTGGCCCGGCCGTCGGGATCGACCCGGTGTGGGCCGTGGACACGGTGTCCAGCGCGTACGCGGTCGGCCCGCCCAGCGCCGCCGCCAGCGCGACCAGACCGGCCACCGCCGCCAGCCGCCCGCCGGCCCGCCCGGCCACCCGGCCTGCCGCCACCAGGGCGGCGGCCGCCAGCAGGCCGCCGACCAGCACCGCCCAGCGCAGCCACGGCAGGAACTGCGAGCTGCGGCCCAGCAGCACCCAGGCCCAGAGAGCGGTGACCGCGACCACCACGGCCAGCAACGCCGCGTACGGCAGCCGGCGCCGGGCCCGCCAGAGCCCGTCCACGCCCATCCCGACCAGCGCCGCCACGGCCGGGGCCAGCGCCACCGTGTAGTACTGGTGGAAGATGCCGGACATGTAACTGAACGTCAGGCCGGTGGCCAGCAGCCAGCTCCCCCAGACCAGGAAGGCGGTGCGGGCCGAGTCGGTGCGGGCGTACCGCCGGGTCGCCCAGAGCCCGAGGACCAGCAGCAGCAGAGCGGTCGGCAGCAGCCAGGCGATCTGGCCGCCGATGTCGCCCCCGAACAGTCGGGTGATCCCGGTGCTGCCCCAGCCGCCACCGCCGCGGCCGCCGCCACCCGGGCCGCCGCCCGGGGCGAAGCCGCCCTGCGCGCCGCCGCCCAGTGCCTCCACCGCCCGACCGGCGAGCCCGCCGGCCCGGCCGCCGCCGCCCACGCTGCCGGTCTCGTCACCGGTCAGCCGGCCGAAGCCGTTGTAGCCGAAGGTGAGCGAGAGGAAGCTGTCGTCCTGCGAGCCGCCGACGTACGGGCGGTCCTTGGCCGGTACCAGCTGCACGATCGCGACCCACCACCCGCCCGCCAGCGCCATCGCCAGTCCGGCCGCCAGCAGCTGGCGCACCCGGCGCCACACCCCGGTGGGCGCGACCACCAGGTAGACCAGTGCGAAACCGGGCAGCACCAGGAAGGCCTGCAGCGTCTTGGTGAGGAAGGCGAAGCCGAGCAGGGCCCCGCACCAGAGCAGCCAGCGGGTGCCGGCCCGCTCGGTGGCCCGGACCAGGGCGTAGGCGGCCAGCGTCATCAGCAGCACCAGCAGCGCGTCCGGGTTGTTGAACCGGAACATCAGCGCCGCCACCGGGGTCAGCGCCAGCACCGCGCCGGCCACCAGGCCGCCCACTGCCGAGAACCGCCGGCGCACCGTCGCGTAGACGGCGGCCACCGTGGCCACGCCCATCAGGACCTCGGGTAGCAGCACGCTGAACGAGCTGAGCCCGAAGAGGCGGGCGGACATCTCCATCGGCCACAGCGACATCGGCGGCTTGTCCACCGTGATGAAGTTGGCCGCGTCCGAGGAGCCGTAGAAGAAGGCCTTCCAACTCTGGCTGCCGGCCTGCACCGCCGCCGAGTAGAAGGCGTTGGCCCAGCCGGAGGAGGTCAGGTTCCAGCAGTAGAGGACCGCGGTGAGCAGCAGCAGCGCCCAGAGCGCGGGCCGGGCCCAGGCCGGGTCGTCGGGTCGGCCGCGCCAGGCCCGTCCGGGCAGCGTCCGCAGCCGGCCGGCCCAGCTGCCCGGGCCCTTGGGGCCTGTCGCCGGCAGCCCGGCGGGCGGGAAGATCGGCTCCGGAGCTGCCGGGGCGAGCGGCTCCGGGGGCGGGAAGTGCGCGGCCTCGGGCCACGGCACGCTGCTCTCGGGAACGGAACTGGTCGAGGTCATGCCCCATACGCTCGGGCGGGTGCCTGAGAGAGCGATGAACCCCGGCTGTGAGCGCTCTGTGATCTCCCGGGCCGGTCGGCTGACGCGGGGTCAGGCGGCGGCCGGCGGCAGCGCGAACTGCTTGCCGAGCCACTCCAGCGCGGGCGGGATCTCCCGGTTCCAGGTGTGGAAGTTGTGGCCGCCGCTGTCCAGCGTGATGGTGGAGAGCCTGGTGGGGGCCTTGAACGAGGCGATCATCTGCTGGGTCGCCGGGTAGTTGTCCTCGTCGCGGCTGGTGGCCAGCAGCAGCGAGACGGGGGCCGGCGGGGCGTTGCGCAGCCGCCAGAGCAGGTCGTTCTCCTGCTTGAGCTTCGGGTCGCCGCCGAACAGGTCGCCGGTGGTCGGGTCGTTGGAGGCGCTGTAGTCGGCCGAGAGCGAGACCGCGGCGCCGTAGGACTGCGGCTTGCGCAGGGCGAACTTCAGCGCGCAGTAGCCGCCGGTGGAGTCGCCGAGCGCGGCGTGCGCGGTGGCCTGCGGAGCGATCCGGTAGCCGGTGGCCAGCGCGCGCGGCAGGTCCTCGGTGAAGAAGGTCTCCACCTGCGGGCCGCCGGGCACGTCCATGCACTCGGTGTCCCGGTTGGCGACCGGGCTGGGCCGCATCATCACCAGCACGGTCGGTGGCAGCTGCTTGGCCTCGATCGCCTTGAGGGTGCTGGCCGGCCACTGCATGAGCGAGATCAGCTTCTCGGCCGAGCCGGGGTAGCCGGAGAGCACCAGGGCCATCGGGAACTGGTGGCCGGCGTACTCGGGCTGGAAGTACTGCGGCGGCAGGTAGACGTAGCCGTCGCTGCTCAGCCCGGAGGCGGCACCGGTGAGGCGGACCTGCTGGATCACGCCGGAGCGCTCCTTGGCCGAGCCCTGCGAGCTGTAGACCTTCTGCTCGCCGGTGACCGAGAGCGCGTTGCTCGGCTTGTGGTCCACCACGGTGCCCGGGCCGCCCGCGGTGCCCAGCAGGTCGGTCCAGGTGGTGTAGAAGCCGAAGTAGGAGTTGGCCACCAGGGCCATCGCCACCAGTACCAGCGCCTGGGTGCCGAAGAACGCGCCGAGCCGGGCGAGCAGCGCCTTCCAGCCCTTCCCGCCCAGGCGCGGCCAGAGCCACATGGTGGCCGCGAAGGCCAGCACGGCGAGCAGGCAGGCGACGATCTGCAGCGGGATTCCGGTCAAGGCGAGCACCCGGTGATCCTAGTTGACCTGGGAGGAAGCTGAGAGCCGCCCCCGGCTCCGGGCGCCGGGTACGCAGTTGACCCGGGTGCGCCCGCTGCGGGACGCTGACTGCGCACGCGCACCACGAAACAGCGCCTGGGGGGCTTGAGTTGCTCATGGGGAACCACGACACGGGGAACCGCCGCACCACCGCGCAGCACCGCCGGCTGGCCGGCACCGCGCTGCTGGCCGGGGCGGTGCTGGTGGTCAGCGCCTGCAGTTCGGGCCCGCACCACACGGTCGGCTCCGGCAAGGACTCGATCGGCACCGTGATCACGCCCAGCCCGACGCCGACCCCGTACGGGGAGAGCCTGAACACCCTGGTCGGGCCGGTCAACGACGCGCTGGCCCAACTGCCCAAGGCCGGCAGCCTGAGCGAGGTGAAGACCGCACTGGACGACGTGCAGCGGGCGGCCACCTCCGCGGCCACCGGGCTGCAGGGGCTCAACCCGCCGTCCGGCGCGGGGGACGCGAACCGGCAGCTCTACGTGGCGATGGACACCCTGGCCACCAACTACTCCACGGTGAGCGGCGACATCGACGGCAACAAGGTCTGCGCCACCTCCTCGGCGCTGGCCGAGGCCGGCGGTGTGCAGGGGCTCAAGGACGTGCAGACCGCGGTGACCGCGCTGGCCGCCGCCGGGTACACCGCGACCTTCTCGGCGCCGCAGACCGGCCAGCTGCAGCACCGGGCGCTGGACAACGGCCACAAGATCCGCGAGGGCCAGACCAACGGCGACGGCGAGCTGACCGTGGACAACGGCGGCGGCAGCGTGGACGCGGTGCTGACGCTGACCCAGAGCGGCCAGGCGGCCTACTCGTTCTACGTGGTCAAGGGAGAGACCGCCAAGATCACCGGGATCCGGGACGGGAAGTACGACGTGTACTTCGCGGGCGGCTTCGACTGGGACGACGGCACCAAGAAGTTCACCCAGAGCTGCGCGTTCACCAAGTTCGACGACGGGCTGGACTTCACCACCACCTCCAGCACCTACTCCACCTGGACCCTCACCCTCAAGCCCGCCATCGGCGGCAACGCGAGCACCAGCACCGTTCCGCCGGACCAGTACCCGGTGCCGTAGCGCACCCCGGCCCGCTGCGGGCAGGTCCCCGACCGACGGTCGGGGACCTGCCCGCAGCTGTTTCACGAGTCGGCAATCAGGATGTAGTTGCGAATGACTTGCAACTACATAAGGATGTAGCGGTTCCCACCGACGGACCGAAAGCAGAGTCAGATGAGCGGCACCACCCGGTGGACCAGTCGGCTGACCCGGGAGGAGTGGCTGCGCCTGGCCGGCATGGGCGGCTTCGTGCTCGCCCTGCACGTGGTCGGCTGGTTCACCCTGCTCGCCGTGATCGCACCGCACCACTACTCGATCGGCAACCAGGCCTTCGGCGCCGGACTCGGCCTGACCGCCTATACGCTCGGCATGCGCCACGCCTTCGACGCCGACCACATCGCCGCCATCGACAACACCACCCGCAAGCTGATGGGGCAGGGCAAGCGCCCGCTCTCGGTGGGCTTCTGGTTCTCGCTCGGCCACTCCTCGATCGTCTTCGGCCTGTGCGCGCTGCTGGCCTTCGGCGTGCGCCAACTGGCCACCTCGGTGGAGGCCGACGACTCGGCCCTGCACCGGACGACCAGCCTGATCGGCACCACCGTCTCCGGGGTGTTCCTGCTGCTGATCGGCCTGATCAACCTGGGCGCCTTCCACGGCATCCTGCGGGTGTTCCGCACGATGCGCGGCGGCGCCTACGACGAGGCCGAGCTGGAGCAGCAGCTGGACAAGCGCGGCTTCCTCAACCGGATCCTGGGCCGGGTGACCCGGGCGGTCACCAAGCCGTGGCACATGTACCCGGTGGGCCTGCTGTTCGGCCTCGGCTTCGACACCGCCACCGAGGTCTCGCTGCTGGTGCTGGCCGGCGGCGCCGCCGCCTTCTCGCTGCCCTGGTACGCGCTGCTGGTGCTGCCCGTGCTGTTCGCGGCAGGGATGAGCCTGCTGGACACCATCGACGGCTCGTTCATGAACTTCGCCTACGAGTGGGCCTTCGCCAAGCCGGTCCGCAAGATCTACTACAACCTCACGGTGACCGGGCTCTCGGTGCTGGTCGCGCTGGTGATCGGGCTGATCGAGCTGACCGGGCTGCTGGCCGACCGGCTGGAGATCACCGGCGGCCCGATCGGGTGGGTCGCCTCGCTGGACCTGAACAACGTGGGCTTCGCGATCGTGGGCCTGTTCGTGGTCACCTGGGCCGGGGCGCTGGCCTTCTGGAAGTTCGGCCGGGTGGAGCAGAAGTGGTCGGCCGGGCTGCCCGAGGGCGAGTGAGCCGACGGGACGCCGGCAGCTGAGCCGACGGGCCGGCGGGGGTGCCCCCGCCGGCCCGTCGGCTCCTGCGGCGGTCAGCAGCCGAGCTGCGGCGCCAGCCAGTCGGCGTGGTCGCTGTTGTTGCCGTCACCGCCGTCGGTGACCACCAGGTGCACCTCGTCGGCTCCGGTCAGGTCGGCGGTCAGGTGCCTGACCCCGCTCGCCGGGGTGACCGGGCCGGAGTCGGCCACCTTCACGCCGTCCGCCCAGACCTGGAAGTCCACCGAGCCGCGCCCGCGGGTCTCGTCGTCGAGGCCCAGGTCGGTACTGAACGAGTGGCAGGAACCGCCCAGGTAGTAGGCGATGTCGCTGGGCGCGTTGGTGCCCAGGCCCTTGGCGTAGCCGGTGCCGTGCACGGTCAGCGGGCCGCCGTCGCGGGTGTAGTCCTCGCCGACGCTCATGTCCTTCTCCACCGGACCCCAGCCGTTGCCGGCCGAGGACCAGACGAGGTCGGAGACCTGGTGCGGGCCGGCCGCCGGACCGGAGCCGCAGGCGATCCTCGCCCCGGCCCAGTCGGCGTGGTCCCAGGTGTTGGCGCCGGCCCCCGGCAGCACGACCAGGCGCAGCTGCTGGGCCCCGGACAGGTCGGCGGTCAGCCGCCTGGCCGGGTCGCTGCCGGTCAGCACGCCGCTGTCGGCGACCTTGACGCCGTCGCGGAAGACCTGGAACTGCGCCGAGCCGTTGCCGCCGGTCTCGTCGTCCAGGCCAACCTCGGTGACCAGGTCCTTGCAGGCGCCGCCGAGCAGGAAGGAGACGTCACTGGTCGCGTGCACGCCCAGCCCCTTGTCGTACCGGGTGCCGCGGAGGGCCAGGGTGCGGCCGTCCCGCGGGTGCCAGTCACCCACGCTCTGGTCGCGCTCCACCGGGCCCCAGCCGTTGGTCTCGGTGGCGAAGGACAGGTCGCTCAGGTAGTCGATCCCGGTGGCCGGCTGCACCGGGCGGTTCGGGGTGACCCGGACCATCACGGTGCCGTGGCCGGGCACGGTGGCGCTGACCGTGTCCGTGGCGTGGCTGGTCTGCTTGGACCAGAGGTCCTTGACCGTGTAGTCGGTGGCCCCGGCCAGGCCCAGCTGGGCCGTGCCGGCGCTGATCGTCGCGTCGTAGGAGCCCTCGTTGGTCAGGGTCACCGCGCGGCCGCCGTCGGCCAGCGGCTTGGACATGACGACCAGTCCGTCGGCGTTGGAGACCACCGAGCCCTGCTTGCCCAGCGGGTCCTGGTCGACCGCGATCACGTCGGTGTTGGTCAGGATGGCCAGGGTCTCGGGCGCCGCGGTGCGCAGGTCGGTGCCGATCATCAGCGGGGCGGCCATCTCGGACCAGAGGCTGAAGTGGGTCCGGTACTCGGTGCCCGTCATCCCGCCGTTGCCGACCTCCAGCATGTCGGGGTCGTTGAAGCCCCCGGGCTTGGCGTACGGCGCCAGGCCCATGTTGGCGGTGGCCCGGGAGATCATCGACCACCAGTTGTCGCTGATGTCGCCGGTGGTGCGCCAGGAGTTGCCGACCCGCGGCGCCCAGGTCCACGGCGAGGTGGAGCCCCACTCGCAGATGCTGTACAGGATCGGGCGGCCGGTGGCCTTGAGTGCCTCGCCCATCGTCCGGTACCGGGCCTGGGCGTCCTGGCCCTGGTTGTTGCAGTTGTCGTACTTGAGGTAGTCCACGCCCCAGGAGGCCCACAGGTTGGCGTCCTGCTGCTCGTGTCCGAGCCCGCCGGGGAAGCCCTGCACGTCGCAGGTGTGGGTGCCGGCGCTGGAGTACAGGCCGAACTTGAGGCCCTTGCCGTGCACGTAGTCGGCCAGCGCCTTGATCCCGTGCGGGAAGCGGACCGGGTCGGGGACCAGGTTGCCACCGGCGTCCCGGTCGGGCAGCGCCCAGCAGTCGTCCAGGTTGACGTACTGGTAGCCGGCCGCCTTGAGGCCCTTGCTGACGAACAGGTCGGCGATGCCCTCGATCATCGCCTCGTTGAACTGGGTGCCGCAGTGCGTCGAGTTCCAGTTGTTGAAGCCCATCTGCGGGGTCAGGTCGAGCCCGTTGTCGACGGCCAGCGCGGGTGGGGCGGCGGCCAGTTGCAGACCGACCGCGAGCGCGCCGCCACCGGTGAACAGGGCCAGTGCGGTGGTGGCGGCCGTTGAGCCGCGGGTCATTCTGCGGCGCAGTGGAACGTCCATGGGGGTCCTCTCCAGCGGGAGGTCGGGGTGACGAACGAACAGAATCGAACGGATCCGAATGGAACATCACATATGACAGTGCGGTTCTGTTGGAGTGTCAAGAGATTGACGCGTAGTCGCCGAAGCCCGAGGATCACCGGAGGACCCCGCACCACCTCCGAGGAGCCCCGATGGCAGTGGACGCCGACGTGATCGTGATCGGCGCCGGCCTGGCGGGGCTGGTCGCCACCGCGGAACTGGCCGAGGCCGGCCGCCGGGTGATCCTGCTCGACCAGGAGCCCGCCGCCTCGCTCGGCGGTCAGGCGCACTGGTCCTTCGGCGGCCTCTTCCTGGTCGACTCGCCCGAGCAGCGCCGGCTGCGGATCCGCGACTCGCCCGAGCTGGCCTGGCAGGACTGGCTCGGCACGGCCGGCTTCGACCGCCCGGAGGACCGCTGGCCGCGGGCCTGGGCCGAGGCCTACGTGGACTTCGCGGCCGGCGAGAAGCGGGCCTGGCTGCGGGCCCAGGGGGTGCGGTTCTTCCCGGTGGTCGGCTGGGCCGAGCGCGGCGGGCTGCTGGCCAGCGGCCCGGGCAACTCGGTCCCGCGCTTCCACATCACCTGGGGCACCGGACCCGGGCTGGTCGAGCCGTTCGGCCGCCGGGTGCGGGCGGCGGTGGCCAAGGGCCTGGTCGAGCTGCGGTTCCGACACCGGGTCACCGAACTGGCCGCCACCGCCGGGGTCACCGACACGGTCCGCGGCGAGCTGCTGGTGCCCAGCGCGGTGCGGCGCGGCGCGGCCAGCTCGCGGGAGGTCGAGGGCGCCTTCGAGCTGCGGGCGCAGGCCGTGCTGATCGCCTCCGGCGGGATCGGCGGCAACCACGAACTGGTCCGCCAGGCCTGGCCGGCCCGGCTGGGCACCCCGCCGGCCAAGCTGCTCAGCGGCGTGCCCGCGCACGTGGACGGGCTGATGCAGCAGGCGGCCGGCCGGGCCGGCGGCCACCTGATCAACGGTGACCGGATGTGGCACTACACCGAGGGCATCGAGAACTGGGACCCGATCTGGGCCATGCACGGCATCCGGATCCTGCCCGGCCCGTCCTCGCTCTGGCTGGACGCCCGTGGCAACCGGCTGCCGGTCCCGCTCTTCCCCGGCTTCGACACCCTGGGCACGCTGGAACACATCATGACGACGGGTCACGACCACACCTGGTTCGTGCTCACCCAGAAGATCATCGAGAAGGAGTTCGCCCTCTCCGGCTCCGAGCAGAACCCGGACCTGACCGGCCGCAGCGTGCGCCAGGTGCTCGGCCGCGCGCTGCCCGGCGCGCCCGGGCCGGTGGAGGCGTTCAAGAAGCACGGGGCGGACTTCGTGGTGGCCGACACACTGACCGAGCTGGTGGCCGGGATGAACGCGCTGACCACTCGTGACGGGGCCGGGGAGCCGCTGATCGAGGAGGCCGCGCTGCGCCGCGAGATCGAGGCCCGGGACCGCGAGGTGGCCAACCCCTTCACCAAGGACCTGCAGCTGACCGCGATCCACGGGGCCCGCCGCTACCTGGGCGACAAGCTGATCCGCACCGCCGCCCCGCACCGGCTGCTCGATCCCAAGGCCGGGCCGCTGATCGCGGTGCGGCTCAACATCCTGACCCGCAAGTCGCTGGGCGGCCTGGAGACCGACCTGGACGGGCGGGTGCTGCGGGCCGACGGCTCGGTGCTGGCGGGGGTGTACGCGGCGGGCGAGGTGGCCGGCTTCGGCGGTGGCGGGGTGCACGGCTACCGCTCGCTGGAGGGCACCTTCCTGGGCGGCTGCCTCTTCTCCGGACGGGTGGCCGGGCGGGCGCTCGCGGCGGCCACCGGCTGACCGTGCCGGCCGGTGCCGGCGCCGCCGCGGTCACCGGCTGACGCCGGGTGAGGGAGAATCGCTGGTGAGGGGCCGTCCGGTCCCGCGCGGTGAACGAAGAGTCAGGACTGGAAGATGCGGCAGCTGCCCCCGGAACCGGAGATCGAGCACCTGGTCACGGCGGGGGACCCGGATCCGGACGGCCGGCCGGTGGAGAGCAACGTCTGGATCATCGCCAACGAGGACGAGGCGGTGGTGATCGATCCGGCGCACGACGCCGAGCTGATCGCGGACCGGCTGGGTGACCGTCAGGTGCTGGCGATCCTGTGCACCCGGGCCGAGCCGGACCAGGTCGAGGCGGTGCTGTCGCTGGCGGCGATCACCGGTGCCCCCATCCACCTGCACCCGGCCGACCTGTTCCGCTGGCCGGCCGACGACCGGCCGGACGAGGAGCTGCGCGACGGCCAGCGCCTGGTGGTCGGCGGCCTGTACCTGCACGTCCGGCACACCCCGGGGGTCACTCCGGGCAGCGTGAGCATCTACCTGCCGGCGCTGGACGCCGTCTTCACCGGGCAGACGCTGGATGCGGACGGGCCGGGGGCCGGGGCCGACCCGCAGACCGTCCGGGACCGGCTGCTCGACCTGCCGCCGGACACGGCGGTGCACGCGGGGCACGGGCCGAGCAGCACCATCGGTGAGCTGGTCGCCCGGGTCTGAGGCCGCGGGTGAGTCACCCCGGCCCGGGAGGGATCCCGGTCCGGGGATGACACGGTGTCAGAGCGCGGCGAGGGCCTCGGTCAGGGTGTCGGTGTTCTGGAAGGTGAGCCCGGCCAGCGCGATGTGGCGCCAGCGGACCGTGCCGTCGCCGTCCAGGATGAAGACCGAGCGGCGCAGGCCTAGGCCCGGGACGGCGATGCCGAAGGCCTTGGCCACGGTGCGGTCCGGGTCGGCGAGCAACGGGAAGCGCAGGTCGTAGCGGCGGGCGAAGCCCTCGTGGCTGTCCAGGTCCTGCGGGCTGACCGCCCAGACGGCTGCGCCGAGGTCGCGGAACCGGTCCAGGTCCGAGGTGTAGGAGCAGAGCTGCTTGGTGCAGACCGCGGTGTTGTCGCCGGGGTAGAAGACCAGCACCAGCGGGTGGCCCTTGGCATCGGCGAGCCGGTAGTCGCGGCGCTCGGCGCCGTCCTCGCCCAGCAGCAGACCGGGCAGCGTGAAGTCCGGGGCCGGGGCGCCGAGCTCGGGGGACTTGGCCATGGTGCGGTCCTTCCGGGAAGGGGAGCGGCCGACTGGGCGGCTGCTAGACAGAACGTTCGTTCTCCCTTGGGGATGGTAGTACGGTCGACCTTGTGAGTACACCTTCCGCCGCCCGTGACCGGGTGCTCGACACGGCCACCCGGCTGTTCTACGCCGAGGGCATCCACGCGGTGGGGGTGGACCGGATCGTCACCGAGGCCGGGGTCACCAGGGCCACCTTCTACCGGCACTTCCCGAGCAAGGAGGAGCTGGTCCGCAGCTACGTCGAGCACTGGGACGCCGGCGTGCGGGCCCAGGTGGCGGCGGCCTTCCCGGGGCTGACCGCGGACCGGGCGCTGGAGCTGTTCGTGACCAGGCTCGGCGAGGAGATGTGCCGGCCGGGCTTCCGCGGCTGCCCGTTCATCAACGCGGCCGCCGAGTACCCGGACGCCGCCAGCCCCGTGGCGCAGGCGATCGCGGCGCACCGGGCCTGGCTGCGCGCGCTGTTCGTGCGGGTGCTCGCGGAGCTGGGGGTGGGCGAGCCGGAGCAGCGGGCCGGGATGCTGATGCTGCTGCGGGACGGCGCGATGGTGGGCGCGGCGCTCGGCGAGCCGGCGGTGGTGGCCGGTCAGCTGGCGGCGGCGGTCCGGGCGGTGGCAGCGGCCTGAGCAGACGTCAGCGGCGCGGGCCGTACATGATCACGCCGACCCCGGCCAGGCAGACCAGCGCGCCGAGCACGTCGTAGCGGGTCGGCCGGAAGCCGTCCACCAGTACGCCCCAGGCCAGCGACCCGGCCACGAAGACCCCGCCGTACGCCGCCAGCACCCGGCCGAAGTGGCTGTCCGGCTGCAGGGTGGCCACGAACCCGTACGCACCCAGCGCCACCATCCCCGCCCCGATCCAGCCCCACCCCCGGTGCTCCCGCACCCCTTGCCAGACCAGCCAGGCCCCGCCGATCTCCAGCAGGGCGGCGAGCAGGAAGAGCAGGGCGGAGCGGGCGACGGTCATGGTCCGGATCCTAGGGCCTGTCTTCCAGCGGTTCCTGATCGGTCACCCGTCATACTGGCGAACGCCCGTTCGTGTTGGATCGATCCACTAGGGGACGTTCACGTGCTGCACGCTTCGCTCCGGCGCGGCCGGATTCGCGGTCGTACCGCCTTTCTGACGGCTTCGGCCGCCGTACTCGCACTGGCCGGCCTGCTGCCGGCGGCCGGGCCGGTCGCCGCGGACACGCTGACCGCGGTGAGTTACAGCCAGGCGCCGACGACGCATCAGCTCTATCCGCGCGACCCGGCCGCGAACACCGCCGTGGTGCGGGTGGCCGGCCAGGTGACGCAGGGTCAGCCGAGCGCGATGCGACTGGACGTGACCAGGGACGGCTCGCCGTTCTCCAGCACCACCGTCCCGGTGGCCGGCACCGGCGCCGCGTTCTCCTTCGCCCCGACCATCACCGCGGGCCTGACCGCCTACACCTTCTCGCTCTACGCGGTCGGCAGCACCACCGTGCTGCAGAACAGCTGGACCGACGTCGTCGCAGGCGACGTCTACCTGGACGACGGGCAGTCCAACGGCGCGGCCCGCCAGCGCTACGACGGCGCCGCGGACAACAGCAGCGCCCCGGACCAGTCGCCCTGGGTGCGGACCTTCGGCTCCTCCACCGCTGACAGCGCGGCCTCCGCCGCGGACAACACCTGGCGGCAGGCCACGGGCGACGGCTACCAGGACGCCGGGGTGGTGGGCCAGTACGCGGTGCGGATGGGCAGGCGGATCGTGGACACCTACGGCGTCCCGGTGGCGGTCCTGCAGGGCAGCCAGGACGGCATGCCGATCGACGTCTTCAAGCCCAACCCGGCCAACCACGCTGACACCAGCACCAACTACGGCCGACTGCTCAGCCGGGCGCAGCGGGCCGGGGTGCAGAACCAGGTGCGCGGCATCTTCTGGTACCAGGGCGAGTCGGACAACAACGACGTGGCGGCCCAGACGTCCGGCTTCGGCACCGTGCTGACCGCCTGGCAGCAGGACTACCCCGGCCTGCAGCATGTCTACCCGCACCAGATCCGCAACGGCTGCATGCCGTACGGCTCCACCACCTTCCAGCGCTCCTACCAGGAGCGGGACGCCCAGCGCGGCTACAGCGACCTGCCCGGGGTGACGCTGCTGAGCACCGACGGAGTGGACCGCCAGGGCCTGGACGCGATGCCCAACAACAACTGCCACTTCTACTACCGCGGCGGCTACCAGGCGCTGGCCGACCACGACTTCGCCACCGTCGCGTACGACCTGTACGGCGGCAGCGCCACCGCGGCCACCCCGCCGAGCCCGGCCACCGCCTGGTTCTCCGCCGCCGACCACAGCCGGATCTCCATCGCGCTGCGCAACAGCACCGACCGGCTGAACCTGCCCTGCGGTCCGGCCGACGACTTCCTGGTCAACGGCAGCACGGCCAAGGTCAGTTCGGTGGCCGTCCAGCCCGGAATGGTGGTGCTGCAGCTGAGCGGGCCGGCCACCGGGGCCACCGGGGTCAGCTACCTGGGCCACGACGGTCCGGGGAACTGGATCACCAACGACAACGGCGCCGGCCTGCTGGCCTTCTACAACCTGGCGTTCACGGCCGACCAGCCTGCCGCGATGCCCGCGCCCGCCCGGACCTGCCCGCCGCTGCGCAGCTCCGTGCTGACGGCGGCCGGGGACTTCAACGGCGACGGCCGGACGGACCTGGCGGTCGTCGGCGACACCAACGACCTGCGGCTCTACCCCGGCAATGCCGACGGCACCCTGAATATCGGCCCGGGCGCCCAGATGTGGCCGCTCGGCGGGCTCTGGCAGGGCTTCAAGGCGATTGCGGCCGGTGACTTCAACGGTGACGGCAGGGCCGACCTGGCCGGCATCGACGCCAACAACGACCTGCGCCTGTACACCGGCGACGGCCAGGGCCACCTGAACGGCGGCGCGCTGATGTGGCCGGGCGGCGGGCTCTGGCAGGGCTTCAAGGCGATCGTTGCCGGTGACTTCAACGGTGACGGCAAGGCCGACATCGCGGGCATCGACGCCAACAACGACCTGCGCCTCTACCTGGGCAACGGCGACGGCACGCTGAACACCGGCACGGGCGGCTGGAAGATGCTGGCGGGCAACGGGAACTGGGTCAACTTCCACGGGCTCGCGGCGGGCGACTTCAACGGCGACGGCAAGGCCGACATCGCGGGCATCGATGCCAACAACGACATGCGGCTGTACGCCGGTAACGGCGACGGGACGATCAACACCTCGTCAGGCGGCCTGATGTGGCCCGGCGGCGGCCAGTGGGGCGGCTTCGGGGCGATCACGGCCGGCGACTTCGACCACGACGGCAAGGCCGACATCGCGGGCATCGACGCCAACAACGACCTGCGGCTGTACACCGGCCTCGGGAACGGCACGCTGAACACCGGATCGATGGGGATGCTCTGGGGCGGCGCCGGGCGGTGGGGCGGCAGCTGACGCTCGGTCACCCGAGGGTGCGGCGGGCCTGACCGGGGCCCGCCGCACCCTCGGTTCAGCGCCGGGCGCCGCTGGTGAGCAGGGTGGTGAGGAGCTGCGCGGCGGAGGTGCCGAGGCCGTTCGGGCCGGGGATCCGGAAGACGGGACCGGCGGTACCGGCGGTATTGGGCGCACCGGCGGCGGCCGCGGCCACCCGGGCCCGGTGGGCGGCGGGCTGGTACTCGAACTCGGAGTCGTGGTACCGGGCCACGCTCCGGTGCCAGACGTGGATGCCGCTCATCCAGTTCCGCAGATCGCCCACGTAGGCGTCGAGTTCCGCGCACTGCTCCGGGGTGAGGTCGAAGTCCCGGTAGAGCTGGGGGAGTTCGAGTGCCGTCAGGTGTTCGAACTGGCGCATCCGGGAGGTCTGCAGGTCGGTCACCACCCGCAGCGCGTGCTCCAGGTCGCAGCCGAGGAAGTTCTGCACCACCAGCACGGCGTTGTGCAGCTCGCCCTCGAACTGCACCTCCTTGCGGTAGGAGTGCAGGTCGTTGATCAGCCAGGCGTAGTCCGCGGCCGCCTGCTCCATCGCCTTGACGGTGCCGCTCGCCCAGACCTCGGCGGGCGTGGAGCGCCGGCGGCCGAGCCTGGTCAGGCTCAGGGTCATCTCCGACCCGAAGGTGTCGCGCCGCATCTCGATGTAGTCCACCGGGTCGGGGATCCGGTTCTCGGCGCGGTTGGCGATCTCCCAGACCCAGCTCTCCAGCATCCGGTGGATCCCTGCGGCGAAGGGCTCGCGCTCCGCCGGCCCCATCGGCCCGGCGGTGCGGGCCCACAGCTCGGCCAGGCCCTGCTCCAGCAGGGTGACCGGCTGCGGGACGGCGGTGACCTCGGTGGTCGGGGTGAACCGGGCCAGCCGGTCCACGCAGGCGCGGGCCCCGGCCAGGTCGGCGGGGTGGCCGTAGGCGATCGGGAACCAGTCGTCGGCGTAGGTGCCCCAGATCAGCCACTCGGCGGAGAGCTCCAACTCCTCCGGCGTGGCGTCCGGAGCGATGCCCGCCGAGCAGAGCGCCAGGTCGGCGGTGGCGAGCTTGCGCTCGTCCCAGACGCCCGAATCCGCCAGTCCGGGGCGGAAGTCGAGGTAGCCGCGGGCTCGGGCCCAGGCGGCGCTGGCGCGCCGGGCCCCTTCGAGGTGGGGGCTGAGCGCCGGGGTGAAGGGCTGGTACATGGCCGGCACCCGGTACTCGGGCACCGGCTGGTAGGGGACGTGGCTGAAGCTGCGCAGCACCTGGGGGTCGATCAGCCGGCGCAGGTCGGCGGCGGAGGTCCCGAGGCCTGCCGGGACCGCCGAGAAGGACGAACCTCGGCTGCCGACTCGGTCGTTCATGTAGCGGCTGGAGCGCATGTGCCACTCGTGGCCGCCGGACTGCCAGTCCTGCAGGCCCTTGGCGTAGGCCAGCACCCGGGCCATCTCCGGTGCGCTGAGCCGGTGTTCGGCGAAGAGCGGGGGCAGCTCGGTGAAGAAGGTGTTCTCGAACTGGTGCAGGCGGCTGGTGAGCAGCTCGTTGACCGCGTCGGCGGCCTGCTGGGTGGAGTAGTCGAGGAAGGTCTCCAGCACCAGCACGCCGTTGCTCAGCTCGCCCTCGGAACCGACCTCGCGCTGGTAGGAGAACAGGTCGTTGCGCAGGTGGACGCCGTCCGAGAAGGTGTCGCGCAGCACCCGCAGCGGGCGGCTGCGCGCCACCGAGGCGGGCACCTCGGCGCGCGCGGCGTACTCCACCAGACCGGCCGACCAGGGGGCGCCGCCGACCTTGCGGCGCATCTCGATGTACTCCACCGGGTTGGCGATCCGGCCCTCGTTGATGTTGGAGAGCTCCCAGAGCGACTCGTTGAGCAGGTGCTCGGTGGACTCGCGGAACCGGGCCCGCCAGTCCATCGACATGTGCGGCACGGTGCGGGCCCACAGGTCGGCGAGGCCGGCCTCGACCGGGTTGGTCGGCTCGGGGAAGCCGGCGGACCCGTCCTGCGGGGTCCACTCCATCGGCATGAAGAGCGGCAGCCGGTCCAGGTAGGCCTTGCCGCCGACCCGGTCCAGCGACCGCTTGAAGGTCTCCAGGAAGTGGTCGTCGAAGAAGAAGACCCAGACGTACCAGTCGGTGACCAGATCCAGCGCGGTGCTGTCGCACTCCGGGTGGGTGTAGGCGCACAGCAGCGCGTAGTCGTGGTCCTCCAGGTCCTGGAGGTCCCAGATGCCGGAGCCCTCCAGCATGCCCATCTCGCGCGCCCACACCCGGGTGTGCGCCCGGGCCGCCTCCAGGTGCGGGTTGAGCCGGGCCGGGTGCGGCAGGTAGAAGTCCGGCAACTGGAACGGTTGCGTGGTCACGGGAGCCCCCCAGGCATGAGTCGACCGTCGATCTTCCTCAGTCTCAGTGGAAGATCGACGGCCGGTAAGCCGCGTACGGCAGCGCGGGGGAGGCGTGCGCCTACGGGTGCGCAGGATCTTTCGAGTGAATGTCCGTCAGCCCCGGCCGGAGCAGGCGCTACTGACGGTAGGTCGCCAGGAAGCGGCCGATCCGGCTGATCGCCGTCTCCAGGTCCTGGGCGCGGGGCAGCGTGACAAAGCGGAAGTGGTCCGGGCGGGGCCAGTTGAAGCCGGTGCCCTGGACGATGTGGATCTTCTCGCGGAGCAGCAGGTCCAGGACGAACTGCTCGTCGTCGTGGATCCGGTGCACCGCCGGGTCCAGCTTGGCGAAGGCGTACAGCGCCCCCTTCGGCTTGACGCAGCTCACCCCCGGCAGCTCGTTGAGCGCCCGCCAGACCACGTCACGCTGCTCGGTCAGCCGGCCGTTCGGCAGCGTGAGGTCGTGGATCGACTGGTGGCCGCCGAGTGCCGCCTGTACCGCGTACTGGGCCGGCACGTTGGGGCACAGCCGCATGCCGGCCAGCATGGTCAGGCCCTCCAGGTAGTCCCTGGCGTGCTCCTTCGGGCCGGAGACCACCAGCCAGCCGCTGCGGAAGCCGGCCACCCGGTAGGCCTTGGAGAGGCCGTTGAAGGTGAGGGTGAGCACGTCGTCGGCGAGTGCGGCCAGGCAGTGGTGCTCGACGCCGTCGTAGAGGATCTTGTCGTAGATCTCGTCGGCCAGCACCATCAGCCCGTGCCGGCGGGCCAGGTCCAGGATCCCGGTGAGCAGCTCCTTCGGGTACACCGCGCCGGTGGGGTTGTTCGGGTTGATCACCACGATCGCCTTGGTGCGGTCCGTGATCTTGGCGGCGATGTCGTCGAGGTCCGGGTACCAGTCGGCCTGCTCGTCGCAGAGGTAGTGCACCGCCCTGCCGCCGGCCAGCCGGACCACCGCCGTCCACAGCGGGAAGTCCGGGGCCGGGACGAGCACCTCGTCGCCGTCGTCCACCAGGGCCTGGACGGACATCTGGATCAGCTCGGAGGCGCCGTTGCCGAGGTAGACGTCGTCCACGCCGACGCCGGTGACGCCGCGCTGCTGGTAGTACTGGACCACCGCGCGGCGGGCCGGCAGGATCCCGCGCGAGTCGCTGTAGCCGTGCGCGTTCGGCAGGTTGCGGATGATGTCCTGGAGGATCTCCTCCGGGGCCTCGAAGCCGAACGGGGCCGGGTTGCCGGTGTTCAGGCGCAGCACGCTGTGGCCGGCCTCCTCCAGGGCGTTCGCCTGGTCGACCACCGGGCCGCGGATCTCGTAGCACACGCCCGCGAGTTTGCTGGACTGCCGAAACTCCACTGCTGCCTCCCGGCCCGAACCGTGTGTGCTCTTGCTTTGTTCTACCAAGTAGCTGCTTGGAAAGTCCAACCTATTGGCTATGCTGATGGCATGTCACGCCGAAGCTACGACCAGTACTGCGCGATCGCCCGGGCCCTGGACGCGGTGGGAGAGCGGTGGAGCCTCCTGATCGTCCGTGAACTGCTCGGCGGGCCGCGCCGGTACACCGACCTGCACGCCGATCTGCCCGGGGTCAGCACGGACATCCTGGCCGCCCGGCTCAAGCAGCTGGAGGCGGAGGGGGTGGTGGCCCGGCGCCGGCTGGAGCGGCCGGCCAACGCCACGGTCTACGAGCTGACGGCGTGGGGCGAGGAACTGCGCCAGGTGGTGGCGGCGCTGGGGGACTGGGGGCTGGGCGCCCTGGGCGAGCAGCGGCCCACCGACGCGGTGCGCGAGCACTGGGTCACGGGTGCGGGCGCCACCCTGCACTGAGGTGCGCCGAACCCGCGGGTAGCATCGGTCCGCCATGACTACCTTCACCAGCTACGTGGCCCTCGGCGACTCCTTCACCGAGGGGATGTGCGACGAGCTCCTGCCCGACGGCCACTACCGGGGCTGGGCCGACCGCCTCGCCGCGGCCCTCGCCCGGGAAGTCGCCCCCGCCGACTTCCGCTACGCCAACCTCGCCGTGCGCGGCAAGCTGATCGGCCAGATCCGGGCCGAGCAGCTGGAACCGGCGCTGGCCCTGGACGGCGAGCTGGTGACGCTGGCCGGCGGTCTGAACGACGTGCTCCGCCCGGGCTGCGAGATCGAGCAGGTGCAGGCCCAGCTCGGCGGGGCGGTCGAGCGGCTGCTCGCCACCGGAGCCACCGTGGTGCTCTTCACCAGCACCGACCCGACCCGCCGGATGGCCGGCAGCGCCCGCCTGATGCCCGCGATCGAGCGCCTGCGGGCCTTCGTGGCACAGCTCGGCGAGCACCCCCGGGTGGCCGTGGTCGACCTGTTCACCGCCACCGTCTTCGACGACCGCCGGCTCTGGGCCGAGGACCGGCTGCACCTCTCCCCGGAGGGCCACCGCCGGGTCGCCGAGGCGGTCCGCCAGGCGCTCGGCCGCGAGCCCGCCTTCGACTGGCGCGCCCCGCTGCCCGCCGCCGAGGCCGTCGGCCGGGCGGCGAAGCTGCGCGCGGACCTGCGCTGGCTGCGGGTGCACGTCGGGCCCTGGGTGCTGCGCCGGATCACCGGCCGCTCCTCCGGCGACGGCCGCCCGCCCAAGCGGGCGGAACTGAGCCCGTATCAGCCCTGAAGCGTGATGCGGATCCCGACCGTACCGCCGAGCCCGCGGCGCAGGCGGCTGCCCAGCAGGGTCAGCCGCCCGAGCAGCCCGTACTTGCGCGCCAGCGCCTTGCGGTAACCGGCCGCGTCCACCAGTTCGGCCCGGGCCGGGACCGACTCCCCGGTCGGGTTGCCGCGCACGTCGCACGGCCCGACCAGCACCTCGGCGCGCCGCCGGATCCGCTTGACCTTCCAGCTGTCGGCCACCGTCCAGACCCCGAGCGCCGCACCGTCGGGAACGACCCACACCGGTGTGGCCACCGGCGTGCCGTCCTTCTTGTACGAGGTGACCAGCAGGTACTTGCCGCGGCCCAGCCGTTCCAACAGCGCCTCATCCATACCGGGACCCTATAGCTGCCAGAATGCAGGGCGTACCCGCAAGGCAACTCTGGAGAAGGTGACCGGCTTCGTGACCACGCCAGCCGAAGAAGCAGTCGGGCGACGGATCGCCGAGGAACTCGGGGTTCGCGAGGGGCAGGTGAGGGCGGCCGTCGAGCTGCTGGACGGCGGTTCGACCGTGCCGTTCATCGCCCGCTACCGCAAGGAAGTCACCGGCGAGCTGGACGACGCCCAGCTGCGCACGCTGGAGGAACGGCTGCGCTACCTGCGCGAGCTGGAGGAACGCCGGGCCGCGGTGCTGGAGTCGATCGAGGCCCAGGGCAAGCTGGACGACGCGCTGCGCGCCCAGATCCTGGGCGCCGACTCCAAGGCCCGGCTGGAGGACATCTACCTGCCGTTCAAGCCGAAGCGCCGGACCAAGGCCCAGGCGGCCCGCGAGGCCGGCCTGGAGCCGCTGGCCGACACGCTGCTGGCCGACCCGGACCAGGACCCGGCCGCGGTGGCGGCCGGCTACCTGAACGAGCAGGTGGCCGACACCGCCGCCGCGCTGGACGGAGCCCGGTCGATCCTGGTCGAGCGGTTCGGCGAGGACGCCGACCTGGTCGGTTCGCTGCGCGAGCGGATGTGGACCCGGGGCCGTCTGGTGGCCAAGGTCCGCAGCGGCAAGGAGCAGGACGGTGCCAAGTTCGCCGACTACTTCGACTTCGCCGAGCCCTACACCAAGCTCCCCTCGCACCGGATCCTGGCCATGCTGCGCGGCGAGAAGGAGGAGGTGCTCGACCTCGAACTCTCCCCGGTGGACGGCGAGGAGGGCGGCGACCTGCCCGGCGAGAACGACTACGAGCAGCGGATCGCCGCCCGGTTCGGCATCGCCGACCGCGGCCGGCCCGCCGACAAGTGGCTGACCGACACGGTGCGCTGGGCCTGGCGGACCAGGATCCTGGTCCGGCTCGGCCTGGACCTGCGCGGCCGGCTGCGCCAGGAGGCCGAGGACGAGGCGGTCAGGGTGTTCGCCGCCAACCTGCGCGACCTGCTGCTCGCCGCGCCGGCCGGCACCCGGGCCACCATGGGCCTGGACCCGGGCTTCCGCACCGGCGTCAAGGTCGCCGTGGTGGACGCGACCGGCAAGGTGGTCGCGCACGACACCATCTACCCGCACCAGCCGGCCAACAAGTGGGACGCCGCGCTGCACACCCTGGCCACGCTGGCCGCCAAGCACCAGGTGGACCTGGTCGCGATCGGCAACGGCACCGCCTCGCGGGAGACCGACAAGCTGGCCGAGGACCTGATCAAGCGTCACCCCGAGCTGAAGCTGACCAAGGCGATCGTCTCCGAGGCCGGCGCCTCGGTCTACTCCGCCTCGGCCTTCGCCTCCCAGGAGCTGCCGGACCTCAACGTGTCGATCCGCGGCGCGGTCTCGATCGCCCGCCGGCTGCAGGACCCGCTGGCGGAGCTGGTCAAGATCGACCCCAAGTCGATCGGCGTCGGCCAGTACCAGCACGACCTGAGCGAGGCCAAGCTGTCCCGCTCGCTGGACGCGGTGGTCGAGGACTGCGTGAACGCGGTCGGCGTGGACGTGAACACCGCCTCCGCCCCGCTGCTCACCCGGGTCTCGGGCGTGACCGCCACGCTGGCCGAGAACATCGTGGCGCACCGCGACGCGAACGGCCCGTTCCGCACCCGCAAGGCGCTCAAGGACGTGGCCCGGCTGGGCCCGAAGGCCTTCGAGCAGTGCGCCGGCTTCCTGCGCATCCCCGGCGGTGACGACCCGTTGGACGCCTCCTCGGTGCACCCCGAGGCCTACCCGGTGGTGCGCCGGATCCTGGCCAGAACCGGTGGCACGGTCAAGGAGCTGATCGGCAACGGCGCGGTGCTGCGCTCGCTCAGGCCGTCCGAGTTCGCCGACGAGACCTTCGGCATCCCGACTGTGACCGACATCCTGGGGGAGCTGGACAAGCCGGGCCGCGACCCGCGGCCGGCCTTCCGCACCGCCACCTTCAAGGAGGGCGTCGACACCATCGGCGACCTGGTGGTGGGCATGGTGCTGGAAGGGGTGGTGACCAACGTGGCCGCGTTCGGCGCCTTCGTGGACGTGGGCGTGCACCAGGACGGGCTGGTCCACGTGTCGGCGCTCTCCTCGCGGTTCGTCAAGGACCCGCGCGAGGTGGTGAAGTCGGGCGACGTGGTGACCTGCAAGGTGGTCTCGGTGGACGTGCCGCGCAAGCGGATCGGACTGACCCTGCGGCTGGACGAGGAGACGCCCAAGGGCGGCGGCTCCGGCCGGGACCGGGGCGAGCGCGCCGACCGGGGCGGGGAGCGGGGCGAGCGCGGTGACCGCGGGCCGCGGCCGCCGCGGCAGGACCGGCGCAGCTCCGCCGCGCCGGCGCCGGTGGCCAACAGTGCGATGGCGGACGCGCTGCGGCGGGCCGGGCTGGGCAAGTAGGCCGACGCCGCCGGGGGGGCGCGGGGCAGCGGCCTCGCGCCCCCCCGGGTGCGGTCAGCCGCCGTACTGTTCGGCGGCCAGCGTGATCAGCTCGGCCCGCCAGCCCTCGTGCTCCAGCAGCGCCGCGGCCTCGGCCACCGTCACCGCCCGCACCTCGACCACCTCCTCGCCGTCGTCCGGGTTGGTGGGCGCCGTGTCCACCAGTACCTCGGCCCAGCCCCAGAGCCAGGCCTTCTCCGGGTGCGGCTGCCAGGGCCGGTAGGGGACCGGCCGGTCCGTCACCGCGCGGTGCGCGCCCAGCCAGACCGGCTCGCCGAGCAGCCGGGCGCCGGCCTCCTCGCGCAGCTCGCGGACCAGGCAGTCCCGGACCGACTCGCCCGACTCCCGGGTCCCGCCGGGCAGGAACCAGTGGTTCTTGGCGTCGCGGCAGAGCACCACCCGGCCGTTCGGGGTGAACCCGATCAGGTGGATGTTGGTGATCAGTTCGTCCGGCGGCAGGACCACTGCGAACTGCGCGTCGATACCGCCCCACTCCCAGCGCTGCGGGGCGAAGAGCGCGGGGAATCGGTCCTCGGGTTGGCTGCTGAGCTCAGCGGTTTCGGTCATCGGGCGATCGTAGTCCGCGGACCGGGCGCGGTGGCGCCGCCCGTCACTCACCGTATGCGCACCGTATGCTTATGGTGATGTGTCAGGTGATATGGCTGTGGCCGAGGAGGCTGAAGGTATGGCAGTGCTCTGCAGGCCGGCGACCGAGGTGCCGGAACACGTCATCACCATGGACGACACCCTGGCGATCGCCCGCGACCTGCACCGGGACCACCCGGACCTGGAGCTGGTGCTGCGGCTGATCAGCCACACCGGGGTGAGCAAGCGCCACCTGATCCAGCCGGTCGAGCGGACGCTGAGCCACCCGGGCTTCGAGGAGCGCAACCTGCTCTTCACCAGCGAGGCGAAGAAGCGGGTGCCGCCGGTGGTCCGCCGGGCGCTGGACCACGCGGGGCTGACGGCGAGTGAGATCGACCTGATCGTCTTCGTCTCCTGCACCGGGTTCAGCATGCCCTCGCTGACCGCCTGGCTGATCAACGAGCTGGGGTTCGACCCGCACACCCGCCAGCTGCCGATCGCCCAGCTCGGCTGCGCGGCCGGCGGTGCGGCGATCAACCGCGCGCACGACTTCTGCCTTGCCTACCCCGGGCGCCACGCGCTCGTGGTGGCCTGCGAGTTCTGCTCGCTCTGCTACCAGCCCACCGACCTCGGGGTCGGCCAGCTGCTCTCCAACGGCCTGTTCGGCGACGCGGTGGCGGCCGCCGTGGTGCGCGGCGAGAACGAGGGGTACGGGGTGCGGCTGGAGCGCAACGGCTCCTACCTGATCCCGCACACCGAGGAGTGGATCTCCTACGCGGTGCGCTCCACCGGCTTCCACTTCCAGCTGGACAAGCGGGTGCCCGGCACCATGGAGCCGCTCGCCCCGGTGCTGGTGGAGCTGGCCGAGCAGCAGCAGTGGAAGGCCTCGAAGCTGGACTTCTACGTGGTGCACGCGGGCGGCCCGCGGATCCTGGACGACCTGGGCACCTTCCTGGACGTGCCCAGGGAGGCGTTCCGGCACAGCCGGGCCACCCTCACCGAGTACGGCAACATCGCCAGCGCCGTGGTGCTGGACGCGCTGGGCCGCCTCTTCGAGGAGGGCAAGGCACTGGACGAGCACCGGGGCATCCTGGCCGGCTTCGGCCCCGGGATCACCGCCGAGGTGGCGCTGGGCACGTGGACCGACCGCCGGCGCAACCGGCCGATGTGAGCGGAGGGCTACCGATGGAGCGAGGGCCGGTCACCGAGTGGACCGTGGACGACCTGGACGAGCTGGCCTACGACCCGGTGATGGCGGACGCGCTGACCCGCGAGCGGCTGGGCCTGGTCCGGCTGCCGCACGGCGAGGGGGAGGCCTGGCTGGCGGGCAAGTACGCCGACGTCACCAGGGTGACCTCGGACGCGCGGTTCAGCCGGGCCGCGCTGCTGCGGCAGAACGTCACCCGGCTGGCGCCCAACCCGGTCCCGCTGCACGACGCGGTGGGCTTCGCCGACCCGCCCGAGCACGCCCGGCTGCGGCGCTCCGCCTCGCAGGCGTTCACCCACCGCCGGATCGAGCAGCTGCGCCCGAGGTGGCGGGAGCTGGCGTCGGATCTGGTGGCCGCGATGGTGCGGGACGGGGCACCGGCCGACCTGGTCGCCCGGGTGTACGCGCCGTTCGCGATGCACGGGATGAGCGAGCTGATGGGCATCCCGGAACCGGACCGGGAGCAACTGGTCGCCTGGGCCGGTCAGATCATCAGCGGCGCGAACCCGCCGGAGGTGAGCGAGCGCGCCAAGCACGAGGTCAGCGCCTACTTCGACCGGCTGGCCGACCAGCGGCTGGCCGAGCCGCAGGACGACCTGATCAGCCACCTCCTGGAGGGCGAGCGGGCGGGGGAGCTGACCCGGGACCAACTGGTGGGCTTCGCCGTGCTGATGCAGCTGAGCGGCATGATGGCGGTGCGGTGCAACAGCTCCACCATGGCCTACACCCTGCTCACCAGGCCCGAGTTGTGGCAGCGGCTGGTCGCCGAGCCGGCGCTGGTGCCGCAGGCGGTGGAGGAGCTGCTGCGCTGGGTGCCGCACCGCAACGCCGTCGGCCAGGCGCGGATCGCCACCGAGGACGTGGAGTTGGGCGGGGTGCTGGTGCGGGCGGGGGAGGCGGTGCACTCCTCGTACGTGGCGGCCAACCGGGATCCGGAGGTCTTCGAGCGCCCGCACGAGCTGGACTTCGACCGGGCGCCCAACCCGCACCTGGCCTTCGGCCACGGACCGCACTACTGCGTGGGCGCGGCCTTCGCCCGGATGGAGACCCAGGTGCTGCTGGCCACCCTGCTCGACCGGCTGCCGCAGTTGCGGCTGGCCGTGCCGCCGGAGCAGGTGCCGTGGCGGCGGGGTGAGTTGATCCGCGGGCCGCGTGAGCTGCCGGTGGCCTGGTGAGCGGGCTGGTGCTGCCCCCGGGGGGCGGGCGGAAGTTGATCGGGCCGGCCCAGCACGTCACCTTCAAGATCACCGGAGAGCGCAGCGCGGTGGGCTCGCTGTTCGAGGTGGTGGTCCCGGTCGGCTTCGACGTCGGGGCGCACCGGCACCAGCGCAGCGAGGAGTTCTTCTACGTGCTGGAGGGGGAGGTGGACATGTTCGCCTTCGAGCCCGAGGTACGCACGGCCGGTGGCTGGGAGCACTGGCGCTCGGCGGAGGGCGAGACGGTCCGCCGGGGCACCCCGGGCGCGCTGATCCACATCCCCGCGGGCGTGCCGCACGGCTTCGCCAACGCCGGGCCGGCCCCCGCCCGGATGCTCTTCCAGGCCGCGCCGCCGCCGGACCACGAGCGCTACTTCGAGGAGCTCCTGGACCTGCTGGCCGACGGCCCGCCCCCGGAGGGCGCGGTGGACGCGCTGCGCCGCCGCTGGGACATCGAGCAGCTGACCCCGCTGCGGCCGGGGGTACCGCTCGTGTGCGTCGATGGGGCACAGTGAACCCGACACCTAGACCCTCCGGCCATTGGGGGGCGGCGTCGCGACGCCCGGACTCTCGCCTGGACGGCTTCTCCTCAGTCGCCGATGCTCCGCATGGACTCCTTCGTCGGCGCCGCCCAGACTCGGCCCGGACGCCGCTCCTTCATCCACCCCCCAATGGCCGGAGGGTCTTCCTCACGAGTAGGGAGCCGACCGTGCCGCACACCCACGAGGTCACCAACCAGGTCCCGCTGCCCTACGGGCACAACACCGCCGAGGACCCGGCCCTGCTCGCCGCGCTGCACCGGTCCGGCGCCGGGTGGGCCGAGGCGGAGCTGCGCGAGCTGGGCGCGCTGGGCGGCAGCGAACAGGCCTGGGAGTGGGGGCGGCTGGCCAACGAGCACGAGCCGGTGCTGCGCACCCACGACCGGTTCGGGCACCGGATCGACGAGGTGGAGTTCCACCCCGCCTGGCACCAGCTGATGACGGTCGCCGTGGAGCACGGCCTGCACGCCGCCCCCTGGCGAGACCCGCGACCCGGCGCGCACACCGCGCGGGCCGCCAAGTTCTACCTGTGGAGCCAGGTCGAGGCCGGCCACGGCTGCCCGGTCTCGATGACCTACGCGGCCGTGCCGGCGCTGCGCACCACCCCCGCGTTGGCCGACTGGCTGGAGCCGCTGCTGGCCTCCCCCGTCTACGACTTCGGCCTGCGCGAGCCGCACGGCAAGCGCGGCCTGATCGCCGGTATGTCGATGACCGAGAAGCAGGGCGGCTCGGACGTGCGGGCCAACAGCACGGTGGCGCTGCCGGCCGGGGACGGCAGCTACCACCTCACCGGCCACAAGTGGTTCACCTCCGCGCCGATGTCCGACGTGTTCCTGACGCTGGCCCAGGCGCCGGGCGGGCTCAGCTGCTTCGTGCTGCCCCGGGTGCTGCCCGACGGCACCCGCAACGGGCTGCGGATCCAGCGGCTGAAGGAGAAGCTGGGCAACCGGTCCAACGCCTCGGCCGAGCTGGAGTACGAGGAGGCGGTCGGCTGGCTGGTCGGGGAGGAGGGGCGCGGGGTGCGGACCATCATCGAGATGGTCAACATGACCCGCCTCGACTGCACCCTGGGCGCCGCCGCCGGGATGCGCTACGGGGTCCAGCGCGCGGTCCACCACGCCGACCACCGGCGGGCGTTCGGGACCGAGCTGGTGCACCAGCCGCTGATGCGCAACGTGCTGGCGGACCTGGCGGTGGAGTCGGAGGCGGCCACCACGGTGGCGCTGCGGCTGGCCGAGGCGACCGACCGCTCGCTGGCCGGGGACGAGGGGGAGGCCGACTTCCGCCGGTTGGCGCTGGCCGTCACCAAGTACTGGGTCTGCAAGCGCGGCCCGATGCACGCGGCCGAGGCGCTGGAGTGCCTGGGCGGCAACGGGTACGTCGAGGAGTCGGGGCTGCCGCGGCTGTACCGGGAGGCGCCGCTGGTCTCGATCTGGGAGGGCTCCGGGAACGTGGCCGCGCTGGACGCACTGCGCGCGATGGCCCGCAGCCCGCAGTCGGTGCAGGCGTACTTCGGCGAGCTGGACGCGGTGGCCGGCGCGGACCGGCGGCTGGACCAGGCGGTGGCCGAACTGCGCAAGGAGCTGGGCGACCTGGCCGAGGTGGAGTACCGGACCAGGCGGCTGGTGGAGCGGATGGCGGTCACCCTGCAGGCGGCGCTGCTGGTGCGCCACTCGGTGCCGGCGGTGGCGGAGGCGTTCATCGCCTCGCGGGTGGCGGGGGACCACGGCGGGGCATTCGGCACGCTGCCGGTGGGGGTGGACACGGAGAGCATCCTCGCGCGGGCCCGGATGGCCGGCTGAGCCCGGCACGGGGGCCGCGAACGCGTCCGGCCCGCCGGGTGGGGGCCGGCGGGCCGGAGTTTCGGGGCGGCTGACGCAACGTCAGCCGGTGCAGCGCCGTCGGTCGTGGGGTGCACCAAAAATGGCCCAGGCCGACTCGGCACGTCAAGGCTCGATCCGGCGCCGAAGACTGTGTTACGCCCCCCTTAAGACGGCCGGCCGCCGGCCGGCGTCAGCAGCCGGCCCGCTCCTTGATCCAGATCAGCTTCTGCCCGGTCTCGGCGGGCGCGGCCGGCACCCTCTCGACCACCCGGTCCAGCCGGTAGTCGAGCTTGCGCGGCACCGCGGCGCTGGCCGCGTTGGCCTGGTCGCAGTGGATCTCCACCCGGTCGACGTCGGGCAGCGCCAGGGCGGCCTCGGTCAGCGCTGCCGCGCCGTTGGTGGCCAGCGAGCGGCCGGTGTACTCCTTGGCGATCCAGTAGCCGATCTCCAGCGCGCCCGGCCCGACCCGCCGGTGCAGGCCGAACATGCCCAGCACGCTGCCGGGTTCGGCCTGGTGGCTGAGCACGTACAGGAAGTCGGTGCGGTCCTCCCAGAGCTGCCAGCCCGCCTTGGTCATCTCGGCGGTGCGGGCCAGGCTCGGCACCTCGGTGGCCCAGGGCATCCAGGGGCGCAGGTGGTCGATGTTGCGCACGATCACCGCGTTGACGGCGGGTACGTCGGCCAGCGTGCGGCGGCGCAGCTGGTACCCGCCGGGCAGGTCGATCAGCTCGGGGGGCGGGACGGCGGCCGAGGTGGGGGTCGGCGGTGCGGTGCCGCTGACAGGGCCGTCGGTAGAGTCGTTCATGACAGAAATCATCGCAGCAGGACCGCGCCGCCGACCAGGAAATTTCACGGGGCGTCAGAGCCGGACCAGCACCTCGTCAAGCTCCTTGCGGTGAAGATCGGGCACCACCGCGCCGTCCGCCGGGTAGCCCACCGGGATCACGTAGGCGGCGCGCTCCTGCGGCGGGCGGTCGCAGACCTCGTTGAGGAACCGCATCGGGCTCGGCGTGTGGGTCAGGGTGGCCAGTCCCGCCTGGTGCAGGGCTGCCAGCAGCAGGCCGACCGCGATCCCCACCGACTCCTTGGTGTAGTACGGGCGCGGCGAGTCGGGGCCCTTGTGCACCTCGAAGACCACGATCACGGCCGGCGCGTCCTCCAGGAACGGCTTGTGCCAGTCGGTGCCGATCGGGGCCAGCGCGGCCAGCCACTCGGCGGAGGCGCGGTGCTGGTAGAACTCGCGCTCCTCCGCCTCGGCCGCCTCGCGCAGGCGCCGCTTGCGCTCCGGATCGGTGATCACCACGAAGCGCCAGGGCTGGACGTGCGCGCCGCTGGGTGCGGTGGCGGCGGTGCGGATCGCCCACTCCAGCACGCCGTCCGGCAGCGGGCGGCGGGAGTAGTCGCGGACGGTGCGGCGCTGCGCCATCACCTGGTGGAAGCTCCGGGCGCGGTCCGCGGCCTGGTGGGCCGGGACCGCGTGCGGGCGGAGCGGGACGGTCGGATAGGTCGTCATACGACGCAGTATTCGATGCCCCGCTGTGGTCTAAACCTCTGTCAGCCTGCCGTCGGCGACCGCGATCCGCCGGTTCACCGAGACCGTCTCCAGCATCCGCCGGTCGTGGGTGACCAGCAGCAGGGTGCCGGTGTAGGAGGCCAGCGCCTGCTCCAACTGCTCGATCGCCGCCAGGTCCAGGTGGTTGGTCGGCTCGTCGAGCACCAGCAGGTTCACCCCGCGGGCCTGCAGCATGGCCAGCGCCGCCCTGGTCCGCTCGCCGGGCGACAGGGTGCCGGCCGGGCGCAGCACGTGCACCGCCTTGAGCCCGAACTTGGCCAGCAGGGTGCGGATGTCGGCCGGGTTCAGCTCCGGCACCGCCAGGCCGAAGGCGCTCAGCAGGGGCTCCTCGCCGAGGAAGAGCCCGCGCGCCTGGTCCACCTCGCCGATCACCACGCCCGAGCCCAGCGCGGCCTGGCCGGAGTCGAGTTCGAGCCGGCCCAGCAGCGCGGCCAGCAGGGTGGACTTGCCGGCCCCGTTGGCACCGGTGATCGCCACCCGGTCCGCCCAGTCGATCTGCAGGTCGACCGGCCCGAAGGCGAACTCACCGCGCCGCACGGCAGCCTGACGCAGCGTCGCGACCACCGAGCCGGACCGCGGGGCCGCGGCGATCTCCATCTTCAGCTCCCACTCCTTGCGCGGCTCCTCCACCTCCTCCAGCCGCTCGATCATCCGCTGGGTCTGCTTGGCCTTGGCGGCCTGCTTCTCCGAGGAGGAGACGGCGGCGGCCTTGCGGGCCTTGTCGCTGTCCGGGCTCTTCTTCAGCGCGTTCCGGGTGCCCTTGTCCGACCAGGCCTTCTGCATCCGGGCCCGGGCCTCCAGGCCGGCCCTGGTGTCGGCGTACTCCTCGTAGTCCTCGCGGGCGTGCCGGCGGGCCCGGGAGCGCTCCTCCAGGTAGGAGTCGTAGCCGCCGCCGTACTGGTTGACCTGCTGCTGGTGCAGGTCCAGCTCGACCACCCGGGTCACCGTGCGGGCCAGGAACTCGCGGTCGTGGCTGATCAGCACCGTGCCGGCGCGCAGCCCGTGGACGAAGGCCTCCAGCCGCTCCAGCCCGTCCAGGTCCAGGTCGTTGGTCGGCTCGTCCAGCAGGAAGACGTCGTAGCGGGAGAGCAGCAGCGAGGCCAGCCCGGCCCGGGCGGCCTGGCCGCCCGACAGGCCGGTCATCGGCTGGTCCAGTCCGACCGCCAGGCCGAGCGAGTCGGCCACCTGCTCGGCCCGCTCCTCCAGGTCCGCGCCGCCCAGGTCCAGCCAGCGGTCCAGCGCCTCGGCATAGGCGTCGTCGGAGCCCGGGCGGCCCTCGACCAGGCCCTCGGTGGCCTCGTCCAGCGCGGCCTGCGCGTCGGCCACCCCGGTGCGGCGGGCCAGGAAGGCGCGCACCGACTCGCCGGGGCGCCGGTCGGGCTCCTGCGGCAGGTGGCCCACCGTGGCGGTGGGCGGGCTGAGCGAGATCGAGCCGCCCTCCGGCTGGTCCAGGCCGGCCAGCAGGCGCAGCAGGGTGGACTTGCCGGCCCCGTTCACCCCGACCAGGCCGACCACCTCCCCGGGGGCGACCACCAGATCCAGGCCGGTGAAGAGGGTGCGCTCACCGTGGCCGGCGGCGAGGTCCTTGGTGACGAGAGTGGCGCTCATGATGGCTCGATCGTATCGGGCGGCGCGCAAACCCTTTGCGTCCCCGGGGGCGGGCTCGTACTCTCGATCCCGTTGCCCCTTTCTGATCGGAGAAGGCCGTTGCTCTACTGAGGTCCTGAGACACCGCTCCCGCGCTGTTGAGTCGCGCGGTGATTCCGGAGTGTGCTCGCGATCTCGGTACGAGGCCTTCTGCGGCCCGGCCGTCCTGCGTCAGCCTTCCCGCCGCTGCGGTGTCTCCCGTGTTGCTCATCCCCTTGTCAGCAACCCCGTAGGAGGCCACCTTGGCACCGAGCACCACCACCGCGATCCTGTGCACCGACCTCAGCTTCGAATGGCCCGACGGCAAGCCGGTGCTGGAGGGGTTCCACCTGGCCGTCGGCCCGGGCCGGACCGGCCTGATCGGCCTCAACGGCGCCGGCAAGTCCACCCTGCTGCGCCTGCTGGCCGGCCGGCTCACCCCGACCAGCGGCACCGTGCGGATCGGCGGCGAGGTCGGCTACCTGCCGCAGGACCTGGCCCTGGAGACGGGGCTGCGAGTCGACGAGGCCCTCGGCATCCGGGCCCAGCGCGAGGCGCTGCACGCGATCGAGTCCGGTGACGCGGCCGAGCAGCACTTCACCGTGCTCGGCGACGACTGGGACGTCGAGGAGCGGGCCCGCGCCGCGCTCGACAAGCTGGGCCTGGCCAAGCTCGATCTGGACCGCACCACCGGCGAACTGTCCGGCGGTGAGGCGGTGCTGCTGCGGCTGGCCGCCGTGCTGCTGCGCCGCCCGGACGTGCTGCTGCTGGACGAGCCGACCAACAACCTGGACCGCTCGGCCCGGCAGCGCCTCTACGAGGCGGTGAGCAGTTTCGGCGGCGCGCTGCTGCTGGTCAGCCACGACCGCGAGCTGCTCCAGTACATGGACCAGATCGCCGACCTGCGGGACGGCGAAGTCACCCTCTACGGCGGCAACTTCGCCGCCTACGAGGCGGCGGTGGCGGCCGAGCAGGAGACCGCCGAACGCCTGATCCGCAATGCCGAGGCGGATGTCCAGCGCCAGCAGCGGGACCTGGTCGAGGCGAACGTCCGGCTGGCCCGCAGCGCCAGCTACGGCAAGCGCAAGTCCGCCCAGCGCAACGACCCGAAGATCCTGGCCGGCGCGTTCAAGCGCAAGGCGGAGAACACCGCGGGCCGGGTGCGCGGGCTGCACGCCGAGCGGCTGGCCGAGGCCAGGGAGCGGCTGGTTGCCGCCGAGGAGGCGTTCCACGAGGACGCCGAGATCCGGATCGACCTGCCGCGTACCGAAGTCCCCTCCGGGCGTACGGTGTTGAGCACCGAGAACCTGCGGCTGAGCACCGGGGCGGCGGTCAAGCTGGAGCTGCGCGGCCCCGAGCGGATCGCCCTGGTCGGCCCGAACGGCGCCGGCAAGACCACCCTGCTGCGCACCATCGCGGGCGAACTGCGGCCGCTGGAAGGCGTGGTGAACACCATCTCGGCCACCCGCTACCTGCCGCAGCGCCTCGACCTGCTGGACGACGCGCTGAGCGTGGTGGACAACGTCAAGGCGCTGGCCCCCGGCATCGGGGACAACCTGGTCCGGGCCAGGCTGGCCCGGTTCCTGTTCCGCGGCGCCCGGGCCGAGCAGCCGGCCGGCACGCTCTCCGGCGGCGAGCGGTTCCGGGCCACCCTGGCGGCCCTGCTGCTGGCCGACCCGCCGCCGCAGCTGCTGCTGCTGGACGAGCCGAGCAACAACCTCGACCTGGCCAGCATGCGGCAGCTGACCGAGTCGCTGGAGTCCTACCGGGGCGCACTGGTGGTGGTCAGCCACGACGCGGAGTTCCTGCGCCGGCTCGGGCCCACCCGGTGGCTGCGGCTGGACGAGTCCGGGCTGGCGCCGGTGGATCCGCTGTAACGGCCGTCGGGGGCCGGCCCGGGGCCGGGCGGGCCGGCCCCCCGACGGTGCGTCACCCGGCTCAGCCCTGGCGGTGCGTCACTTGGCAGGCCCGTGCCAGTTCGGGCTGAGGGCGATCGCCTTGAGCTGGTTCACCGTCAGGGTCGGCTCGGCGCGGGTCACCGAGCCCTTGTAGTCGGTGCTGTTGAAGCTCTCCACCCGGACCAGCAGGTGGTCCGGGCGCAGCACCGACACCTCGCTGTGGATCACGCCCGGGTACCCGGAGAACTCCGGCTGCTGATCGGTGGTCAGCACCTTGGTGCCGTCCGGCTGGGTGGTGGCGTCGGTGAACTGGTTGGCGATGTCGCCCCCGGTGTACGGGCTCTGCTGGTAGACGCTCCAGTCCTCCACGTTCACCCGCACCAGGCTCCGGCCGTGCCCGTCGTCCACCTGGAAGGTGGCGAAGGAGTCCTCGCCGCCCGCCTGGAGCTCGGTCAGGCCGGCCGGCAGCAGCGGGGCGGTGGTCTGCAGGATCTGCTGCAGCGGGAGGGGGAGCCAGAGGTGCGCCGCCGGGTCCAGCGCGATCGGGTCGCTGTGCACCCCGGTGGTGACGGTCAGCCAGAGCGGGTTCTTGGCCAGACCGGGCAGCAGGAGGCCCAGCGGCGGCTCCGGGCGGGTCACCACCATGTCCCGGCCGGTGTTGTGCGCGGCGGCGGTCACCACCACCCCGTCCGGCTGCTGGAGCTGGACCTCCCAGTCGATCGCGGTGTGCCCGTTGAGCTGGCTGCTGGTCGTCATGTCGCGCAGGTACGCGCCGCCCGGCATCGTGGTGCGCTCGCAGGTGAGGGTGGGCACCGGCTTCTCGGGGCACTTCAGGCCCTTGACGCCGAGGTCCAGCGGGCTCGGGTAGGCCCGGACGTTGATCGAGATCAGGCCGGAGCCCTGGCCGTCGGTGACGGTGTACTGGGCGAACGGCCCGTCGACCTTCAGCTGGGGGTCGTGCACCGCGCCCTGGGCGGTGCCGTCGGAGAGCTTGGCATCGCGCGGCAGTTGCTGCTTGAGCAGGTCGAGCATCTGGGCGGCGGTCACCGGGTCGGCGAGCTTGGCGGGCGTGGGGGGCGGGGAGGCGGCCGGGTCGGACGGGCCGGGGCTCGGCGAGGTGGCCGCCACCAGCCGGTGGCCCGGGCCGGTGGGACGCAGCTGGGTGGCGAGCACCCCGGTGCCGGCCACCACGGCCACGGCCGCGGCACTGGCCAGTACGGCGCGGTGCAGCTTCTTGCGCCGGCCGCGCCGGTGCGCGCCGGTGGCCAGCTGTTCGGGCTGCGGGACTGGGCAGGCCGCGGCTGCCGCCCGCAGGGCATCACTGAGTTCGTCCGAAAAGTCCGAAAAAGGAGTCTCGTCCTCAGAAGGCATGGTGGAACACCGCTTTCAGGATCGGTGAAGTGAAGTCTCGCGCCCCGGCTCAGCGGCGGGCGGGCTCGTCCGCGAAGGAGGCGAAGGAGTCGCCGAGCAGCGCGCGCATCCGGCCCAGCGCGCGGTGGGTGCGCGAGCGGACGGCGGTGGAGCTCAGCTGGAGGTCGGCGGCGGTCTCCTCGACACTGCGGTCCTCCCAGAATCGCAGTACCAGTACCGCCCGGTCCTGCGGCGAGAGCTGCCGCAGGGCCTGGAGGAGAGTCAGCCGCAGTGCCGAATCACCGTCGGTGACGGCGAGTTCGGGGAACTCCTCGGTCACCTTCTCGGTGCTGCTGCGCCGGCGGCGCAGCGACAGGAAGGCGTTGGCCAGCACCGTCTGGGCGTACCCGGCCGGGTTCTCCAGCCGGGAGAGCCGGCGCCAGCGCACGAACATCCGGCTCAGCGCCTCCTGCACCAGGTCCTCGGCCAGATGGGCGTCGCCGCCGGTCAGCAGATAGGCCGTGCGGAACAGCTGGGGGCTGCGGGCCCTGGCGAACTCCAGGAAGTCCAGCGGACCCGGTGGTTCGCCCTGCTCGATCGTCGGTGACTGGTCCATGCCTCGGTAACGCAATGGGTGTTCGGTCCTGTTGCAGGGATCGGGCAGGTTTTCGCAGGCTTTCCGGGAGGCCCTGCCGGGCCCGGTACCGCTCCGGTACCCTGAGCCGCATGCCGGCTCTCAACATCGAGTACACCGAGGCGGAACTGGCCGCCATCCGGGAGGCCGCCGCCGCCGACGGAAAGACCGTCAAGGCCTACGTGCACGATCTGAGCGTGCGTGAGCAGCAGCGCCGGACCTTCGTGAACCACGCGGTGGCGTTCTGGAACGCGCACCTGGAGGAGTTCGACGCCGCGTTCCCCGAGGACGCCCCCGGCGCCAACCGCAGCGCGGCCTGACCGATGACGACCATGCTGCGTGTCGACATCCGGTGGCTGCTGGACGTCCAGGAGCAGGCCTCGCCGGAGGACCTGAGCGTGCGTGACTACTCCGCGCTGCAGGCCGCGGTGGCCCGGCACCGGGTCAACACCGCACAGTTGGGCCACGACGCCGACGCGGCGTGGTGCGCGGCGGCACTGATGCACACCATCGTCCTGCTGCGCCCGCTGCCGGTGCGCAACAACCTGTACGCGTGCATGGCCACGGCCGCCTACATGCACGCCGCCAAGGAGGGCATCGACCCGCCGTACGGCGCCCTGGTCGAACTGGCCCGCGACGTGGCCGACACCAAGGCGGACGTCTTCGCCGCCGCGGACCGGATCCGCGGCTGGCGGATCTAGGGAACCTGCTCGAGCGGCTGCGGGGCGCGGCGGAGCCTGGTGCCCAGGCGGTCCAGGCCCACCACGAGGGCGGCCAGGACGACGAACTCCACCGTCAGCTGGGCGATCTGCAGCCACACGTAGCCGTAGCCCTTCTCGGTGGGGTCGAAGAAGAAGTACGGGTACTTGTTCTCGAACCCCGGGAAGAGCGCCGCCCGAGCCATCGTCACCGCGGCGTAGCCGAGCGGGAAGGCGAGCCAGAGCGGGATGTCCCGCCACCGCGAGGCGTTGCGCGGGCTCAGCAGCAGCCAGTCCAGCAGCACCATCACCGGGGTGGTGTAGTGCAGCAGGAAGGTGGACCAGTTCTGCAGCCGGTCCGGCCCCGAGGTCAGGCCTGGCAGCGGGTTGGCACCGTGGTTGAGCAGGATGTGCGCGACCAGCCCGGTGATCAGCAGGTAGAGCGTGGCCGCCCCGCGAAGCCGCGGCGCGGGCGCGTCCACCGTGCCGCGGCGGACCATCCAGTACACCGCGCCGGCGAAGGTGCCGAGCGCGATCACGTTGCTCTCCACCGTGAAGTAGACGAGCGAGCTGGTGCCCAGGGCCAGCCCGAGCCCGGCGGACAGCACGATGGCCAGGCGCCACCAGAGGGCGGGGCGGGTCCAGATGTTCATCAGCGGGTCACCAGGGGATCGGGGCGGGCGGATCGCCGTACTCTACCCGCGAGTAGGGTGCGGGCGCTCTGCGGTGCTCAGGCCGGTGGCGAGCAGCGCCGCCCCGGCGACCGCACCCGGCATCAGCACGACGGTGGCCAGCGGCACCAGGAAGGCCAGCACCAGCGGTGCCCCGAACCCGACCGCCAGCGCCCGCCGCCCGCGCAGCCGTTCGGTGGCCGGCACCCCGTGCAGCTCGAACGCCATGCCGGTCAGCTCCACCGTCAGGAAGTACCCCGAGACCAGCACCCCGAGCACCGGCGCCAGCACTTGGCCGACCACCGGCACGCAGCCCAGCAGGAAGAGCCCGACCCCGCACCCGGCCGCCCGCAGCGCCACCCTGAACCCGCCGACCAGGGAGTCGAGGATGCCGACTTCCGGCGCACCGGGCGGCGGCGCCACCTCGCGGACCAGCCGCTCGTAGAACGGCTGACCGATCGCCAGGGTCAGTCCGGTGAAGGCGACCACGCCGAGCAGCAGCGCGCCGGCCGCCGTCAGCACGGTGACCAGGTCGCGGAACGAGCGCTGCCAGCCCGGCGACCAGTGCGCGGCGAACGGGGTGGCCCAGTCCACCAGGTCGCCGAGCCACCAGAAGAGCGCCGCCAGTGCCGCGCCGATCAGCACCAGCGCGACCAGCGCGGGCACCATCCCGAACACCCACCAGCGCGGATGGCGAGCCACCCACCGCTGGCCCCGCCAGAGTCCCGCTATGCCCGCCACCAGGTCCGTCATGGCGGTCAGGGTAGTGGACCTTGATCCCGGTGGGTGCGGGGGTGGGCGCGGGGCGTGGGGGACCCCAGCTGCTGCGGCGCCCAGGTCCCGCGACGCTCTGACCCCCGCCACCCTTGTTACTGGCGAGTCACCGGCATACCATCCCGAGTGTTACAGCTCCACTGTCATGCTCCGGGAGGCGAGGGCGAGGTGCCGACACCGCAGAGCGCGAGCGGCCCGCTGGCCGGAGTCCGGGTGGTCGAACTGGCCGGCATCGGCCCCGGCCCGTTCGCCGCGATGCTCCTCGGCGACCTGGGCGCCGATGTGGTCCGGGTGGACCGCCCGCACGGCTCGCCGCTGGCCGGCGACCCGGCGCTCGACCTCACCAACCGCAACAAGCGCTCGGTCTTGGTCGACCTCAAGTCCCCGGGCGGCGCCGCGACGGTGCTCGACCTGGTGGCCCGCGCCGACCTGCTGATCGAGGGCTACCGCCCCGGCGTCGCCGAGCGCCTTGGCGTCGGCCCGGCGCAGTGCCTGGCCCGCAACCCCGCGCTGGTCTACGGCCGGATGACCGGCTGGGGCCAGGACGGCCCGCTGGCCGCCACTGCCGGCCACGACATCGACTACACCGCGCTGACCGGCGTGCTGTCGATGATCGGTCCGCCCGACGGTCCGCCCGCGATCCCGGTCAACCTGCTCGGCGACTACGCGGGCGGCTCGCTCTACCTGGCGGTCGGCCTGCTCGCCGCCCTGCAGCACGCCCGCAGCACCGGCACCGGCCAGGTGGTGGACGCCGCGATCGTCGACGGCACGGCCCATCTGGCGACCCTGTTCTGGGGTCTGCTGGCCCAGGGCCAGTGGCAGGAGCGGCGCGGCGCCAACCTGCTGGACGGCGGCGCCCCCTGCTACGCCACCTACCAGGCGCGTGACGGCGGCTGGTTCGCGGTCGGCGCCCTGGAGCCGCAGTTCTACGCCGAGTTCGCCCGCCTGCTCGAACTGCCCGCCGACGCACCGGCGCAGTACGACCTGGCCCGCTGGCCGGAGTTGCGGGCGCTGATCGCGACCCGGTTCGCCACCCGCACCGCAGCCGAGTGGTCCGCGGTGTTCGCCGGTTCGGACGCCTGCGTGACCCCGGTGCTGACACTTCGTCAGGCAGCCGCCGACCCGCACCTGAGCTCTCGCGGCACCTATCTCGAACACGACGGGCTCACCCAGCCCGCCCCCGCGCCGCGGTTCTCCGTCACCCCCGGGGCACTGCGCCGCGCGCCGGCCCGACCCGGCGCCGACACCGCCGAGGTCGCCCGCGACTGGCACGTCCCCGCTCTGCTGGACCCTGACCACTGTGAGAGGAAGCCGTGAGCACCGAAGCGTTCATCTACGAGGCGATCCGCACCCCGCGCGGGCGCGGCAAGCAGGGCGGCGCCCTGCACGGCACCAAGCCGATCGACCTGGTGGTCGGCCTGATCAAGGAGATCCAGCGCCGACTGCCCGGCCTGGACCCGGCCGCGATCGACGACATCGTGCTCGGCGTGGTCAGCCCGCTCGGCGACCAGGGCTCCGACATCGCCCGGATCGCCGCCGTCGCGGCCGGCCTGCCCGACACGGTGGCCGGCGTGCAGGAGAACCGCTTCTGCGCCTCCGGCCTTGAGTCGGTCAACCTGGCTGCGGCAAAGGTTCGTTCGGGCTGGGAGGACCTGGTGCTGGCGGGCGGAGTCGAGTCGATGTCGCGGGTCCCGATGGGTTCCGACGGCGGCGCCTGGGCGATGGACCCGATGACCTCCTTCGACGTCAACTTCGTGCCGCAGGGCATCGGCGCCGACCTGATCGCCACCCTCGGCGGCTTCTCCCGCGCCGATGTGGACGCCTACGCCGCCGAGTCGCAGGCCCGCGCCGCCAAGGCGCAGGCCGACGGCCTGTTCGACCGCTCGGTGGTCCCCGTGCTGGACCGCAACGGCCTGGTGGTGCTGGAGCGCGACGAGTACCTGCGCCCGAGCACCACGGTGGAGACCCTCGCCGCCCTCAAGCCCGCCTTCGCCACCATCGGCGAACTCGGCGGCTTCGACGCCATCGCGCTGCAGAAGTACCACTGGGTCGAGAAGATCGACCACGTGCACACCGCCGGCAACTCCTCCGGCATCGTGGACGGCGCCTCGCTGGTGGCGATCGGCAACCGCGAGATCGGCGAGCGGTACGGGCTGCGCCCGCGGGCCCGGATCGTCTCCGCCGCCGTCTCCGGCTCCGAGCCGACCATCATGCTGACCGGCCCCGCGCCCGCCACCCGCAAGGCGCTGGCCAAGGCCGGGCTGACCGCCGCCGACATCGACCTGGTCGAGATCAACGAGGCCTTCGCCTCCGTGGTGCTCCGCTTCATCGGCGAACTCGGCTTCTCGCCCGAGCAGGTGAACGTCAACGGCGGGGCCATCGCGCTCGGCCACCCGCTCGGCGCCACCGGCGCGATGATCCTGGGCACCCTGATCGACGAGCTCGAGCGCCGCGAACTGCGCTACGGCCTGGCCACCTTGTGTGTCGGCGGCGGCATGGGCATCGCCACCGTCATCGAGCGCATCTGACCACCCCTTCTGTTCTGGAGACAACTCTCATGAGCGAGACGACCGTTATCCGCTGGGAGCAGGACCAGGAGGGCATCGTCACCCTGGTCCTGGACGATCCCCAGCAGTCCGTGAACACCATGAACGCCGCCTTCACCGCGGAGTTCGTGGCGGTGGTGGAGCGGCTGGCCGCCACCGACGGCCTGCGCGGGGTCATCATCACCTCGGCTAAGAAGACCTTCTTCGCCGGCGGCGACCTGAAGATGCTGGGCAAGGTGGACGCCGAGCGGGCCGGGGAGTTCCTGGCCGGCTCGCTGAAGCTGAAGCAGGCGATGCGCACCCTGGAGACCCTGGGCAAGCCGGTGGTCGCCGCGATCAACGGCAGCGCGCTGGGCGGCGGCCTGGAGCTGGCGCTGGCCTGCCACCACCGGGTGGCGCTGGATGTGAAGGGGAGCAAGCTGGGCTTCCCCGAGGTGACGCTGGGCCTGCTGCCGGGCGGCGGCGGCGTGGTGCGCACCGTGCGATTGCTGGGGCTGGCGGACGCGCTGCTGAAGTGGCTGCTGACTGGGCGTCAGTATGCCCCGGCCGCAGCTGTCGAGAACGGGCTGGTCCACGAACTGGCCTCGTCGCCTGAGGAGTTGCTGGCGAAGGCGCGCGCCTTCGTGGTCGCCCACGAGAGTGCCCAGCAGCCGTGGGACGTCAAGGGATACAAGATCCCGGGCGGCACCCCGTCGACCCCGGCCCTCGCCGCGCAGCTGCCCGCGTACCCCGCGAACCTGCGCAAGCAGCTGAACGGCGCGCCGTACCCCGCGCCGCGCAACATCCTGGCGGCGGCGGTGGAGAGCAGCCAGGTGGACGTGGACACCGCGTTCGTCATCGAGGCGCGCTACTTCACCGAGCTGGCGGCCGGGCAGACCGCGAAGAACATGATCCAGGCGCTCTTCTTCGACATGAACGCCGTGAACGCGGGAGCCTCGCGGCCGGCCGTCGAGGGGAAGCCGGTCACCCGGGTCGCCGTTCTGGGCGCCGGCATGATGGGCGCGGGCATTGCGTACTCCTGCGCCCGGGCCGGGCTGGACGTCGTCCTCAAGGACGTCTCGCTCGACTCCGCTGAGCGTGGAAAGGCTTACTCCGCAGGCCTGTTGGACAAGGCGGTGGCCCGTGGCCGGAAGACCGCCGCCCAGCGCGACGAGTTGCTCGCCCGGATCAAGCCGACCGCCTCCGTGGCCGACCTGGCGGGGTGCGACGTCGTCATCGAGGCGGTCTTCGAGAACGTCGAGCTCAAGCACCAGGTGTTCCAGGAGGTGCTGGGCGTCGTCGCCCCCGACGCGCTGCTCTGCTCCAATACCTCCACGCTGCCGATCAGCCTGCTGGCCAAGGCGGTCGACCGCGACCAGGACTTCATCGGCCTGCACTTCTTCTCGCCGGTGGACAAGATGCCGCTGGTCGAGATCATCCGCGGCGAGCGGACGGGGGAGGAGGCCGTCGCGCGCGCCTTCGACCTGGTCCGCGCGATGGGCAAGACCCCGATCGTGGTCAACGACTCGCGCGGCTTCTTCACTTCGCGGGTGATCGGCCAGTTCATCAACGAGGGCGTGGCGATGGTCGCGGAGGGCATCGAGCCCGCCTCGATCGAGCAGGCCGCCGCCCAGGCCGGGTACCCCGCCAAGGTCCTCTCGCTTCTGGACGAACTCACCCTCACCCTGCCGCGCAAGATCCGCGCTGAGGCGCGGCGGGCCGTGGAGGAGTCGGGCGGTGTCTGGGAGCCCCACCCGGCCGAGGCGGTTCTCGACCGCATGGTCGAGGAGTTCGACCGCCCGGGCCGCAGCGGCGGCGCCGGCTTCTACGACTACGCGGAGGACGGCAGCCGCCTCGCCCTCTGGCCGGGCCTACGCGAGCACTTCGCCCGCCCCGACCACTCGATCCCCTTCACCGACATGAAGGAGCGCATGCTCTTCGCCGAGGCCCTGGACTCCGTCCGCTGCCTCGACGAGCGCGTCCTCACCTCGGTCGCCGACGCCAACGTGGGCTCCATCCTCGGCATCGGCTTCCCGGCCTGGACGGGCGGCGTCCTCCAGTACATCAACGGCTACGAGGGCGGCGTCGCCGGCTTCACCGCCCGCGCCCGGGAGCTGGCGGCTGCGTACGGGGCGCGGTTCACCCCGCCGCCGCTCCTGGAGCGGCTGGCGGCGGAGGGCGGCACCTTCACCGACTGACATCCCCCTCGCGGTGCTGGTGGACCCACACCACCAGCACCGCACCTACCACCCGGTGCGCCGAACTCCCGCCACCACGGCCTTCCCCCGCACCGCACGCGGGGCCACGCCCCATACCTCGCTCAGGGCCTCCACCAGCACCAACCCGCGTCCGCCACTCGCCTCCCCATCGGACGTCCTGAGGCGCGGCCACCCCTCCCCGGGATCGGAAACGGCGAGCCAGTAGTACCCGTCGGCGGTCCAGAAGACGAGCTCGATCGTCTCGTCCTCGCCGGCCGACGCACCGTACTTGATCGCATTCGTCGCCAATTCCGAGGCCAGCAGCCGCAGCTCGTAGGAAAGCTGGGGAGGGCAGGGCTTGGGAAGCGCATCGAAGATCGCGCGCCGGACGCGCGGGACAGAGGCGAGCTGGGCGGGGAACCGCCAACTGCGGGGGATGGCGGGGATCTCGATTCCAGGCATGGCGGACTCCTCGCGGGAGGCGAATGCCGACTGTGATCAGTGGCTACTCGAAGCTAGCCACGCCCGGGGCAAAGCGCCACCGATTCAGTGGCAATTGCCACCATTGAGTTGGACTGAACCCGGCCACCCACGGCACACTGGCCCCAACCTCAGTCCGAGAGGATGGAATGGCTACCCGTCAGACCCCAACGGAGCGGCAGCGCCGCCTCGGCGCAGAACTTCGCAAGCTCCGGACTGCCGCCGGGGTGAGTACCGACTACGCCGCAGGCCTGCTCGGGGTGGACCGTACGAAGATCTCCAACATGGAGTCAGGCATCCGCGTCATCACGCCGGAACGCGTGCGCACACTGACCAGCAACTACGACTGTGCCGACTCTGCGTACATCGACGCCCTGTCCGCCATGGCCGACGGCTCCGAGCAGGGCTGGTGGGAGCAGTACCGGGGCACCCTGCCGTCCGGTCTGCTGGACATCGCGGAACTGGAGTGGTGCGCAGCGCGCCTTCAGACCATGCAGACCGTCCACGTCCCAGGTCTGCTACACACGGAGGACTATGCTCGGGCGATCTTCGCCGCAGTCCTTCCGCCGCTGTCCCGTCTGGAGATCGAACTGCGCGTGACCCATCGGATGGCCCGTCAGCAGGTTCTCGACCGAGCGGCCCCGCTGCCGTACATCGGCTACGTCCACGAGGCCGCCCTCCGGATGCACTTCGGCGGCCGCAAGGTGATGCGCGCCCAACTCGACCGCCTCTGCGTCGAGTCCGAGCGCGACAACCTCACCATCCGCGTCGTCCCGGTGGAGTGCGGCAGCTTCCCCGGCGCCGGTCACGCCCTCCTCTACGCGGAAGGCGCGGTACCCCAACTCGACACGGTGCAACTCGACTCCGCACATGGCCCCGAATTCCTGGGAGCCGAGGCCCAGTTGGCCAAGTACCGCGCACACCTCGACTGGATGGCCGCCGCAGCCCTCCCCACCACCGAGTCACGCGACTTCATACACGCCATCGCCCACCAGCTCTAGGAGCCCCCGATGCCTGACATCACCTGGGAACCCCCCTTCTGCGGCGAGGGCAACAACTGCTTCCGCCTGGGCACGGACGCCGCCGGCAACGCGTACATCGCGGTCGCCGGCCAGGAGGAGCGGCCACTCACGGACTCCCGCGCTGCGCTCCGCGCCCTGATCCAGGACATCAAGGCGGGGAAGGCGGACCATCTCCTCTGACACCAAGCCTGCACTCGGCAGGTGGAGCTGTAGTCAACTTCCTGGCCGGTGCTGGAGCGTGGCCACCTGCTGCGAGACCACTGTAGGCGCATCGTCAGCGCGTACGGATTCGACGTTCGCAGGGGAGCCGGTCGCTACCGGTCCGACGATGCTGAATCGCGTCGCAGCCGATCCGCTTGCTACAGCGCCGGCCGCTTGGTCGAAGGCAGGGCCGATGGTGACAACGAGATCGCAGTGCTGGCTCACCAGACCCGCCAGGTAGGGCGCGGCCTTCGCGGCGGTATCGGCCGGTTGGATGACCTGCTGAACGTTCTTGCTGCTCTGCGCGGCCGTGGTCTGCATCGCCGCCCAGAGCTTGGAAACCTGGTCGTCCTTGCTCGCGGTAGCGCTGTCGGTGGCCAGGCACGCGGTTGCGCGGCTGGCCTCGGGTATTCAGCGGGTC
>NZ_PYBW01000011.1:156052-156406 GCF_003205575.1 Streptomyces tateyamensis | reverse complement strand
CACGCCGCCGCCCTCGCCTCGACGCGCTCCGCGCGGCCCCTGTCCGACCTCTGCGCCCCGCTCGCCGTACTCGGTTCCGATGTCCAGGTGCCGCTGGTCTCCGGTGAGAAGGTCGGCTACGCGGCCCTCGACTACGCGGCCAGCTCGCCCGCCCTGCAGCGGGTCTGGGACGACGTGGCCGCCTACGCCCCGTACTACGGCAGCGTGCACCGCGGCGCCGGCTACCTCTCGCAGCTGTCCACCGACCTGTTCGAGCAGAGCCGGCGGACCGTGGCCGACTTCCTCGACCTGCGGGCGGACGACCAGGTGGTCTTCACCCGGGCCACCACCGACTCGCTCAACCTGCTGGCCGGC